>JBEKTQ010000004.1:0-147563 GCA_049515895.1 Bathyarchaeia archaeon
TTTGGAAAAGCCATGGGATCGCTGAGCATGCTGAATACTGTTTTGAAGATTTTCTAAGATTCGCAAAAGCATACAACTGCAACCTTGAGCTGGGAACCTTTGCCTACGCTAACGCACTAGACAGTAATTGGCGCAGCCTAGTAAAGGGGCATCAACGTGCGCTATCGGCATTTAAAGGCAAAGTGTCTGTTCACGGCGTGTTTCAGGATATTTGCATACACAGCAACGACAGCAAAATAGCCAAAGTCTCAAAACAGCGCATCCTCAGAAACATGGACATTGCGCAGTCCCTAAGCGCCAAGTACGTGGTTTTCCACGCTAATTTTAACCCCTTCGTCTACGGCGAACTCTACAAGAGCAACTGGATCACGAGAAACGCCAGTTTTTGGAAGGAAGTTCTTGATAACTATGAAGCTACGGTGCTTTTGGAGAATTTTTGGGAGTTTTCACCTGAAATCTTCAACGAACTTCTAAAGGAAGTAAACCTGCCTCGCCTAAAAGTTTGCTTGGACACCGGGCACGTAAACGCCTTCTCAAAAGTACCCGTCGATAAATGGATAGCAGAATTGAACAAGCAAATCCCCTACATACATTTTAGCGACAATATGGGAAACTCAGACCAGCACTTGGAAATAGGCCGCGGCAACATCAACTGGCAAACATTAACCTCCATCCTCGAAAAACACCAACTTACCCCGGAAATCGTACTTGAAACTGAAACAATAAAGAAAACCCATGAATCGTTGACGTATTTGGAGAGGAACAAAGTTTATCCCTTCAACCGTTAGTCTTCAAACTGAAATCATGCTTTGATTTAGAACCAATACCATACTAATTTGGTAAAGCGTTTTCATTGGTAACATGCAATGTTTGGAAGCAAAAACGGTTATTAATAAGGAAACAGGTTACGCATTACGCACAGACGCGGAACAGTGGATGACTGTAGAATAGGAGAAACATGCATGAGATTATTGAAGAAAATGGTTATTGCCCTAGTACTTGCAATGGTTGCGTTTTCAGCAATAAGCCTGTTTACAGGTTCTGTTTCAGCTGCCAGCGGTCTTAGCTTTCAAGCATCTATTTCCAGTAGGTCTTCCGCCGTGGGGCAAAACACGTCGTACACTTTTGTTATAACTAACACGGGAGCCGTTTCTATTGGCAGTGCAAACATAACGGTGCCTGCAGGTTACAGCAAAATAGGGAACTTGGTTATTGCTGAACAACCAGTTTTGCAAAATTGGACCGTAACTCTGCAAACAATTACCACCAGTACTAAGATAAGCTATTTCATTCTTCTCTACGGATCCACACAGGGATTAGTGCAGAGTCAGGGGATCACTTTCACTTTTGATGCAAGAAACCCCTTGCCCGAAGGAACTTACAACTGGGTAGTTGGAGTCAACGGGAACACCTCGGCGACGGGAGTCAACGTTCCACAATCGGTCAAGGTAACCAAAACTTCTTCCATCTTAATAAGTTCAGTTACTGCTGCACTCTTCATCTTAGTTATCGCTCTCGGCATAGCCTTCATAAACGTCGCGTTGAACAGATTCTTAATCAACTACTTCGTAGGCTGGGAACAATATCGGGTCATGCAGAAGGAAATGAACGAGTACCGACAAGAAACCATGGCGGCCGCGAGATCTAAAGACACGAAACGAATGGAAAAACTCAAAAAAAGACAATCTCAAATCAATAGCATGCAGGCCAAAATGTTAAAGCCCCAGATGGTTCAACTTGGCGTTTCATTTCTCTACATCTTCGTCTGGATTTTCGTTTTAACACCCACCTATGGAATAACCTCCATGGTTTACTTACCAGGCCTCGGCGCCATCTCAGTAGTCTACTGGTATCCAATCTGCTCGTTCTTCCTTGGTCTTTTGGCATCACGCGTACTTGGCATCATGCCCATTGAACCCTAATCCAGAAGAAATGGTGGCGTAGATGTCCGAAAAATCCAAGTTCTGTTCCCCCCCCAAAAAAATGGTAATCTGCATTTCAGGAATGGCTGGAACTGGAAAAAGCACGCTCTCTAAGAAACTTGCAAAAAAATACAATCTTAAATGTTATTCAGGCGGAGACGCGCTTAAAGAACTGGCCAAAGCAGAAGGCTATGAGGCGTCGCGTGAAGGTTGGTGGGAGACACCTGACGGCCTGAACTTTCTTAATAAAAGGGCAGGTGACCCTAAATTCGACAGAGCAGTAGACATTAAGCTGGTAGAATACGCTGGCAAAGGAAACGTCCTTTTGGACAGTTGGACTATGCCTTGGCTTCTGAAAGAAGGTTTTAAGATTTGGTTGATGGCGTCAATTGAGAAGAGAGCAGCCAGAGTTGCGCAGCGTGACGGCATAACTCCTGATGAAGCGATCAAAGTTTTGAAAGAAAAAGAAGAGAGGACAAAAGCGATTTACCAGAAGCTTTACGGCTTTGTTTTAGGTGAAGATCTGGCGCCTTTTGATTTGGTTTTAGATACTGATCAATTGAATGCTGAAGAAGTTTTTGATGTTTTGTGCAGAGTCATCGGCAACGTTGTTATCCCCCGCTTTGCGTCTAACTGACTTGAACTCTTCTTCAGAGTTTCACAAGGCTTAAGCCTGTCAACCCTGCAATACTTTGGGGCTCTATTTCTAATAATGAGTTTTAGCTACTTTTCTTGAATACTAATCCTGCGTTTTTCCATTGGTCAAAAGCTACTGATACGTGGCCCCATGGGCTTCCCTGAAGAGAATAGAAAATATAGCACAAGTAATTGCACTGCGTACATTCATGGTAAACTCGGCGCAGGTCTTTGAATTCTTGACTTTTCCACAACTTAGGCAAATCGAACACTGAGCCCGCGAAATCGTGGCTGTGGCATCCTGCAACCCTGCCTAAAGGATCAATAACGAAAAAGTTCGTAAGCGCTTCGCATTTCCATGCTCTTTCATCCCCCTGATAGAAGCTTCTGAGGGCTTTGAGCAGTTTGTTCGTCATTAGTATTTTCTTATTTTTCTTTTTCATCTCAATCAAAGTATCCCATAGTTTAACCATGGCTTGTCTATCTGTAATTATGAATTCATCATTTTCTTTTCCGATTCGGAACAACTGGTTTTCGTTTGCCGACGCATCGTACGAGTAAAGGCAATACCATACAGGAATCCCTTTTTTGGTAAAATATTCAGTCAACTCAGGTATTTCATGCAGGTTTTTCTGCGAGATCGTCGGCGTAACGCTGACGTTTATTCCTTCGCTGTGAAGCGTCTCAACTGTTTCCATCGCCCTCTTCCATGCACCTGGCACAGTTTTGATAGAGTCGTTTTTTGCTTCGTCTAAGCTGTCTATTGAAATAGCGACGAAGTCTACGTTTCGGAGACAATCAATCTTTTTTGCAGCCATGCTGCCGTTGTCGTACACTGTGGTTATAAACGATTTTGTAGCGTAATCAATTATTTCCCCGATGTCATCTCTCAGAAGCGGGTCTCCGCCTGAGATAACAAGTTCGGCTATTCCAAGTCTTTTTAGGATATCCAAACCTTTCTTTATGTCTTCAGTCGCCAGCTCTCTTTCGTCCTGTTCTTTCCAAACGTTGCAGCCTGCGCAACGGTAGTTGCATTTTCTTGTTACCAGCCATTGGGCGTGATGAGGTTTACCTGATGCAAGAGAACGCACTGTGACGGATGCTGCTTTTTTGAGGTCTGGAGTCAAACAATTATCACTGGCTGCTTATTGGATGGTTAGTGTAATAAAATTAGAGTATAAAAACAATTATCCATGACCCAGTTTTTCAAACTTCTTTTTTCGTTTTGGAAAATGTTGCTTGAAAGGTTATTTTCTCCTTTTTTCCAGTCGTTTTCCAAAAGAAAATGGCGTGATGATTTGCTCGGGAGAAATCGGGCACTAATATCTTCAGGCTAATTATTCGCTGATTCTTGCGAGGGTTTTTATAAATGATGTGTCTGGTTGTAAGCTAGAATCTTTTCACTCTTGTTGGAGTGAACGCTGGCGGGGAGAACTTGGCGAATGAAGCGCAAAGCAACCCAGAAATATTCACGGTAAAAGAAAATGTTCCTTTAGCGCAGCCTCCGGTAACCACGGAAGAAGTTTTGACTCTGCCCGCGAATGAATTGTTATCTAGGCTTGGGACATCCACTCAAGGTCTTAGCTCAGAAGAGGCGGAACGAAGAATCTACGTCTATGGAACCAACGAATTAGCGCGGAAATTGAAACGTTCTGGCCTAGTCAGTTTTCTTTTACATTTTAAAAGCCCACTCATTCTGATACTTTTAGCTGCGGCCGCCTTCGCCGGCGCCACTGGCGACATTCCTGACTTCGCCATAATATTCGTCATTGTAATGATTAGCGTTGGCATTGACCATTATCAGGAATCCAAAGCTGAAAACGCCGCAGAGCTTCTTAAGGAAAAGGTCAGTACAACAGCCACGGTTGTACGCGATAACACCAAGAAAGAGATTAAACTTTCCCAAATTGTTCCCGGCGACATTATCTACCTATCAGCTGGCGACATCTCTCCTGCGGACGCACGAATAATCAGCGCTAAAGACCTATTCATAAACCAGAGCGCCTTAACTGGCGAATCGTTCCCTGCTGAAAAAACAGCCAACAGCTTGCAGTCCATTAACTTAGCGTCCAGCTCGATCACAGAATGGAATAATTACTTGTTTATGGGCACGTCAGTTGTAAGCGGCAGTTCAACAGCTGTTGTAGCGAAAACGGGCGGCGCCACAGAATACGGAAAGATTGCCAAGAAGCTCGTTTCAAAGCCGCCAGAGACAGAATTTGAAAGAGGCGTCAAAGGGTTCAGTTACCTCATTATGCAAGTGACTTTTGTGTTGATTATTTTCGTTTTCATCGTGCTTGCCTTGTTCCATCGCGGTTTGGTGGAGTCACTGCTTTTTGCCGCTGCTTTAGCCGTTGGGTTGACGCCCGAGCTTTTACCTATGATTATTACGATGAATCTTTCTAAGGGCGCCGTCAACATGTCGAAAAAAGGCGTCGTAGTCAAACATTTACCTTCAATCGAAAACTTCGGCAGCATGAACGTTTTATGCACGGATAAAACAGGAACTCTGACTGAAAACAGCATATCGCTAGTAATGCATGTTGATTCTGAAGGAAAAGACGACGACAAAGTTCTCCTCTATTCGTATCTGAACAGCTTTTTCCAAACTGGACTAAAAAGTCCACTTGACGATGCAATACTACTCCATAAAGAAATGGATGTTGCAGACTTCCAGAAAATCGATGAAGTCCCATTCGATTTTGTGCGAAGACGAGTCTCCGTAGTGGTTGAACACGAAAGGGAAAGGTTTTTCATAGTAAAAGGTGCTCCCGAAGACGTACTGAAAATTTCAAATTATTGTGAAATAGACGGACTCATACAAGATATCAGCGAAGAGTTGCGCAAGAAAATTGAGCAAAAATATCTTGACCTGAGTTCGGAAGGCCTAAGGGTCTTAGGCGTAGCATACAAGAATCTCAGAGAAGAGAAAATCACCTACTCAGTTAATGATGAAAGCGACATGGTTTTTCTTGGTTTCGTGGCTTTTCTTGATCCGCCCAAGGAAACAGCAAAAGAATCTCTGAGACTTTTATCAAGCGAAGGGATAGAGCTTAAAATCTTGACTGGCGACAACGAGCTGGTTACCAGGAAAATTTGCGAGGAACTTGGCTTCGAAATCAAGGGAGTCGTTCTTGGCAGCGACATTGTTCAAATGCATGATGACGCGTTAGCGCGCGTCGTAGAACAAGCTAACGTTTTCGCCCGCGTAACTCCCGTGCAAAAAGACAGAATAATGAATCTGTTAAAAAGTAACGGCCATGTTGTTGGCTTCATGGGGGACGGCATTAACGATGCTCCTTCGTTAAAAACGGCGGATGTTGGTGTTTCCGTCAATAATGCGGTTGATGTTGCAAAAGAGTCTGCCGATATTATTCTTCTTGAAAATGATTTGACAGTGTTAGCTCAGGGTGTAGTCGAGGGAAGAAAAACCTTTGCCAACACTATGAAGTATGTGATGATGGGCATCAGCTCAAACTTTGGAAACATGTTTAGTGTGGCGGGAGCGGCATTATTTTTGCCTTTCTTGCCGATGTTATCTATACAGATACTTTTGAACAATCTTCTCTACACACTTTCCCAAACAACAATAGCCACCGACAATGTAGATGAAGAATACATTGAGCGCCCCAAGAGATGGGACATTTCTTTTATCAGAAACTTTATGGCTGCTGAAGGTCCCATTAGCTCAATTTTTGACTACGCAACGTTCTTTACTATGGTCTTTGTTTTTGCTATTCCTATAACTGCCGCAGCGGGTGTCCCGTTAGCATCGCCTTTCCAGCGATCGCAATTTCAAACAGCGTGGTTCGTAGAATCCCTTTGCACCCAAACTTTGGTAGTATTTATAATTAGAACGAGGCAAACGCCATTCTGGAAGAGCAAGCCTGGAAAATACTTGACGATCAGTAGCCTTTCAGTGGTTGCGGCAGCCTTGATAATACCCTATACAGCGTTGGGTCGGGTTTTCCATTTTGTCCCTCCCGCACCCTTGTTCTACGTTTTCTTGCTGGCTTTTATTGTTACATACCTGTTTTTGGCCGAGGTTGTGAAACGGTGGTTCTACAGGCGGCATGCGTTTAGGATTGAGCAGGTTTTGGTGCCTAAACGAAAAACTCTCTATTTAAGTGCTAACACTAGATTGACTCTCGATATAGCCGCCGTGGTTTGTCTTCGCCAGGAAAACGAGATTTCACTTGATTCATTACTTGACGATCTAAAAAGCTTAAACTACCCTATCGATTCGGACCGCGTTGATCAGAATCTGCAGCATCTACGTCGAGCTGGATTAATCGAGGTCGATTGGCACATGCGCTTAATCAAGAGGACGGGACCAATCAAAGAGTACGTCACCAAGCGAGTCGCAACCAACGACATTTGGTCTTTGATATATGACGATTGGCTAAACATGAACAGGGTGATTCAGCAGAAATACGGGCAAGCCAACCCCGACTTCCAAAACCTCTTTGCGCCGAAACGATGAATCAGTGGGCGCCAGTCTCAGTTTTTTTGTTTGATGATGTAACATAAAGGATAATAATTCGCAGCGTGAAAAGATGAACCAAACACACCTGAAAGTGAGACGCTCGAATGCCACCATTACCCTTCTTAAGAACAGTCACGCAGGTTCCGCAGAAAGGTTTTGTTAAAACCACAGCTATGGTTTTGGCGTTAGCACTTAAAGGTGCGAATGAAAAGTTGAAGTATTTGCCTAAGAAAACCATTGCCTGCGTGAACAATTCAAAAATGTACTTGTACCCGAGGCAGGGCGGCATCAACTATGACCTTTACCTCTACAGGAAACGGGAGCCTCTGTGCACAGACTTTCTGATTCATTCCTGCATTCTCAAAGAGGGCGACGTCGTCTTGGACATCGGCGCCAATATTGGATACTACGTGCTAATCGAATCACAACTGGTTGGCAAAACGGGGAAAGTCTACGCAGTTGAACCCGTAACCACTACTTTTGAGCTGATGCAGAGGAACCTGCAACTTAACGGTCTAACAAACGTTGCTGCTTCAAATTTTGCCTTCGGCGAAAAAGACGGCGAATCAGAAATCTACGTGTGCAACGAATCCAACTTGTGCGCGATGAACAAAAATGCCGTGGGCGGCAAAATCGTACGCGTACAGAAAGTTCCGTTGGTGACTGTGGACACGTTTTTCAGAGGCAAAGCCCCGCCGAAATTGATCCGCATGGATGTTGAAGGCTACGAGTACCAAATTTTCAAAGGAATGGCAGAAACCTTGAAGGGCAACGCAAGAATCCTCATGGAGCTGCATTATGGGCCGCCGTTCATCAGCCTTGAAAAAATGGATGAATTCTTCCGTCTTCTTGAGGAAAACCATTTCAGGGTTAGATTCGCCGTTTTCGAGGACAAAGTTGAAGACATCAGCGTCGTAAGGTCTCTTCTAAAGAAGGCTGGCTACAAACTCCCTATCATACTTACGAACGTATCCGTGCAAGAGCTAAAGAGTGTCCTGCAGAAAAACCCGATGAGCCCAAATGTACTCTTCGAAAAAGTTCTTGCCGCCTGACCTCAAACAACCTTTTAATCGGATAGCTGTTTTTTTTAGGATGCACCCACACTTCTTGATTCCGCTTTTTCCAAATCGTGAACGGAAAGCGGCTGGCTATTTCAGCTTAGAAACGATCTTTTCTAATTGGCTTAGTTAGAAATTGAGTCAAGTGTGTGCCAAGGAGGGTTTATATCTCGCTTTTTGTTGACCCTTCTTTGCGTAAGTGATGTTTTATCATGTTTCCTAGGTCTTTTGATTATTCCGCCCCGAAAACCCTCACGGAAGCTTTGGAGCTTCTTAAAAACGCCGATTCAAAAGTGAAGGTGCTGGCTGGCGGACAAAGCCTCATACCTGCTCTAAAAACACGCAGTTCCCCTTTGATTTCTTCACTGAAAAGCGTTGTCGACATAAATGGAGTCAAAGAGCTAAACTACATCCGAAAAGTAAATGAAACACTTAAAATTGGCGCGTTGACGACAGTCAGCGTTTTAGAAAATGACCTGGATGTCGCTTCTTCGTTTCCTATTCTGCATGAGGCCGCGTCGGAAATTGCTGACCCACTGGTGAGAAATCTTGGAACCGTTGGCGGCAACTTGTGCCACGGAGACCCAGTTAACGATTTGCCAGCCACAATGATTGCGCTTAATGCTTCAGTCGTCTTAGCTTCAATGGGAGGCAATCGAAAAGCAAACGTTGAAGACCTTTACATCAGCCCTTACAAAACTTCAATTAGACCGAACGAAATTCTCACTGAAATCCAAATCCCAATACGGGCGGGCAGACGCGGAAATGCTTATCGCAAGATAAAAAAAGGTTCAGGAGGCTTCACGATAGCCGGGGTGGCAGCTGACCTATCGGTTGAGGAAGACAATTCTATATCAGCGTGCAGGCTCGCGTTAACTGGTGTCGGTTCAAAGACGCTTAGACCCCGAGAAGCTGAGCAAACCCTCGTTGGAAAAAGGCTTGAGTCTCCTTTTTTGAAGGGTGCTGCCAAGCTTGCTGTGGAGGCTTCTCACCCTGTCAGCGATCTTTACGCTTCGGCAGAATATCGACGCAAAATCTTGGGAATGCTCGTTAAAGATAGCTTGGAATCGGCTTACAAAAGAGCGGCGATGGGTAATTATGAAAAAAGTTAAAACAAGTTTTAAGGTAAACGGAAAAACCGTTGAGCTTGAACTGGAACCTAGGCGTCTTCTGGTAAACGTGCTGAGAGATGACCTTGGGTTAACGGGGACGCATCTTGGCTGTGACACGTCCAATTGTGGAGCGTGCACCGTTCTGTTGGATGGCAAAGCGGTTAAGTCTTGCACCATGCTCGGTGTACAAGCCGACGGCAAAGAAATATTAACCATCGAAGGCTTAGCACGCGATGGGCAACTGCATCCCATACAGCAGGCTTTTATTGAAAAACAAGGGCTGCAATGCGGCTTCTGTACGCCCGGCATGATAATGACTTCTTTCTGGATGCTTAACCAAAACAGGAACTTTAGTGATGAAGAAATCAAGAGGATGCTTTCTGGTAACCTATGCCGGTGCACGGGTTACAACGGCATCGTTGAATCCGTCAAGTATGCTAAAGACTTGATGAGAAAGAAAGGCGGTGATTCAAAGTGAGCGAATCCAAACTGTTGGTCAGGGGAGCAGGAAAATACGTGGATGACATCAAACTGCCCAATATGCTGTATATGGCTGTAGCTAGGAGTCCTTACGCACGGGCACGAGTACTTTCGGTAAAAGGTGGTTTAAACCGAAATGAATTAAAGGGATTCGGAGGCGGCGGAGGGGAAGGTTGGGGCGGAGATGTAAAATCTGTTTTGATGCACCCCGTTTTCGCAAGAGACACAGTAAACTATGTCGGGCAGCCAGTTGCGGCAGTGTTTGATGAAGATCGTTACACAGCTGAAGATAAGCTCGATGAAGTAGAAGTTCACTATGCGGAGCTAAAGCCGTTGATGACCATAGAAGAGGCGCTTTCAGGCGACCCATTGCACGCAGGAACAAAATCAAACATAATTACGCAAAGATGGCTGGGCACCGATTTTGAAGACCCAAAATCACCCGTTGTCTTGGAAGACGAGTTTTCAATTGCTCGAATCGTAAATAACCCTTTAGAACCCAGAGGCTTGATCGCAGATTATGACGGCTCCAACTTAACCGTTTACATTTCCGCGCAAGCGGTTTTCAGCATCAAAGACGGCTTGGTTTCATCGCTTAAGCTAGATGAATCCAAGGTGCGGGTTATTCAGGCAGATACTGGCGGCGCATTCGGAGCAAAAAGCGCGTTGTACCCCGAATACATCATGGCGGCTTACGCGGCTATGAAGTACAAACGCCCTGTAAAATGGATTGAAAGCCGCAGTGAACATTTAGCCGCTAGTCAACCTGGCAGAGGAGTACGCGGTAAGATGAAGATATTCGCCGATAAAAACGGTAGGTTAACGGCACTGCGCGGTGAAGTATCGGTGGATGCAGGCGCTTTTGGCGGAACTGCGGGGTCCAACTCGCCGTTTTTCATAGCTATGCAGTTAACTGGTCCCTATGGCATTGAGAAAGCGCATGTATTTGCTAGGGCAGTCATGACTAACAAGCCTCCTCAGGGTCCTTACCGAGGCGCAGGCAGACCTGAAGCCGCCTTCTTTAGGGAGCGAATGATGGATTTGCTGGCGGATGAGCTTGGAATGGAGGCTGACGAAGTTCGCTTAATTAACACCACAAATGCAAACTTCAAATCCCCCTTAGGTTTAGAAATTGAAGCCTCACGCCCATTCTTCAAGCAAGCAGTCTTAGACTTAAAATACAAGGAAAAATCAAAAAGCGATAAAGCTGGACTCGGATTTTTCGTTTTACTTTCCGCCATTTGGGGGGGAGAGTCCGCAAGGATAGATGTTCAAGATGGGAAAGTAAATGTTTGGCTTGGCGGGAACCAGCATGGACAGGAACACTATGTTTTTGTTAAGAAATTGCTTAACGAAGAACTCGGCATCCCGCAAGAAATAGTAACTTTGAACAAAGGGGACACTGGAACGCTTAAGGATGGCGTGGGAACTTGGGGAAGCAGGAGCGCCGTTGTCGCAGGAGCTGCAATCATTTCTGCAGCACAAAAACTGAAGAACCAAGTAGAGCGAAAACATGGGCGCTACTCATTAGAAAAGTTGCTGGAAGGCAATTACTCATCTGAGGTTTATGAAAATCAAAATGTTCAGCTTAACTCCTTTGGCGCGGTTGTTGCAACGGTTAGCGTCGACAAATTTGGCTTGGTTAAGGTGAAAGAATGCGCTGGCTGCTATGACGTTGGCAGGTCACTTAATCCGAAGATGGTTGAAAGCCAAATCATCGGCGGAACCATGCAGGGTATAGGTCAAGTGCTCTACGAAGAAGTTGTGCATGATGCTGAAGGCAACTTGCTTACAAAAAACCTCTTCGAAGCGGGGTTACCAACAGCCGACAACATTCCCAAATTCTCCATCCAGATAGTTGAGAACCCGTCCTGGATGCCGCATCACGCCAAAGGGCTGGGAGAAGCCCCAACGATAGGTGTCCCCGTCGCTGTGGTTAGAGCCATTGAAAGGGTGTCAGGAAAACGCATAAGACATACGCCAGTTAAACCCCAAGAACTTATCGAATATTAGTAGATGGGGCGCGGCTTAAATGAGCAAGAAAGAAAGCTACAAAGAAACTTTAACTACCCTATTAGACGAGGCCCTTGAAGCAGGAAAAGAAGAGAAGCTGAAGGAATATTTGATTTCAAACAGCAATCTTCCTGGGCCCAGAGCAAACTTGGAATTAGCTGAAGCTTTTGCTTTTGTTACCGAGTTTTGCGCTCAAAAAGTAGGTGAAAAACTGTGGAAACTAAATATGGAACTAACCTGTTTCTCTCCAACTGAAGCACCTGTGAATAGCGCTATGGAGTTTCTTGTCTTCTGCGGCGTTCGCGGTATTGGTTCTCTCGGGTCATCTGCACCATTCTTTGAAAATGCCATTGTGCGCCTGAAAGAATTAGCGAGCGATCCTCGGTGGAGAACAAGAGAGGCTGTAGCAATGGCAATTCAAACTCTGATCAAAAGGCAACCGCAAAAAACTCTCAAAAAAATTGAAGAGTGGATTGAGGATAGCAATTGGCTCGCGATGAGGGCAGTGGCAGCAGGAGCAGCGGAACCTGCTTTACTTAAAGATATGCAAACTGCAAAATCAGCACTTGAATTACACAAGAAGATATTTACCAAAGTACTTGACTCGGGGGAGCGGGAGTCCTCCGAATTTAAAACGCTAAAACAAGGGCTAGGTTACTCATTAAGTGTCGTGGTAAGTGCTTTTCCCTACGAGGGTTTCAAGTACATGCGACAACTAGTGGACGCCCAAGACGAAGATGTTCTTTGGGTCATAAAAGAAAATCTCAAGAAAAACAGACTGACAAAAAACTTTCCGCAAGAAGTCGCGTCAATGAACAAATTATTGGCTAAATCGCAGGTTGCTTGATTAATCAAGGACTAAAACGCTAGCCTAAAATTGATAACTTGGATTGTAAATGATGGTGAATTATACGCCCTCCGATTTAGAGATTTTAAATGAAGCATCACGTTTGCTGGAAAAAAGAAAAATCGTTGCTCTCTGCACAGTTGTCGAGAAAAAAGGGTCCGGTCCTAGAGACATTGGGGCGAAGATGCTTATTAGCGAGGAGGGAAAGAATTTTGGCACGATAGGCGGAGGCAACGTTGAACGAGCCTTGCTTGATGAGTGTTTGAGGGCAATGAAAGAGCGCAAATCCAAGAAAGTCACGTTCAATCTGAATAAAAGCTCGAAAGAAGGTACAGTCGGAACTGCTATGATTTGCGGCGGCGAATTAACTGTGCTTGTGGATGTATTGGAACCCGTTCCGAGACTCGTAATTGTCGGCGCTGGGCATGTTGCCTCACCCTTAGCGAAGCTAGCCAGCAATGCAGGCTTTAAAATCGTCATAGTTGACGACGAACGTAAATTAGCCAATAAAGATCAGTTTCCTATGGCTGAAACGATCATTGCAGGTGACTACGCGCAAATCCTCAGCGAGTTCGAGTTAACTCCACATGACTCAGTAGTTATCGCTCACGGGGAACCGGAACATGATTATGCCGCGTTAAAAGGCGTGATTGAGAAAAACGCTTCTTACGTTGGCTTACTTGGCAGCCGAACGAAAGCTACGATTCTTACTGAGAGACTTAGAAGTGAAGGAGTAGATGAGGCACATGTGAAGGCCCTGCATGCTCCGTTAGGTTTAGACATAGGCGCGGAGACCCCTGAAGAAATCGGAGTAAGTATACTAGCGCAAATCATTCAGTTCAAGCGGCAAAGGCAAGAATAAACAAAAAACCGCAATTAAGGAGTTTGGCTTGTTTTCATTGATTTGCATATTCTGTTGTAGTCATGGGGTGTATCAATATCCATGACTGTCCACCGCGGCGCCTCGACTGTAACCAGCTTGTCAGCGTGCCTGTAGACAACGTCGCGGATGGTCTGGGGATTCTTCAAATCTCTTATCTCTGGGAACAGTTGGCTGTGAAAAAGCAGCGGATGCCCCCTCTTTTCTCTGTGAATCGGGCTTACAATCAAAGCTTCGCCCCTACTTTTCTCCATTTTCTCAATCAGGAAGCGTAGAACCTTCGGGTCAAAGATAGGCTCGTCACCGAGAACCAAAAATGCTGTATCCACATGTGGCAGCGACCGTAGCCCTATTTGAAAAGAAGAAGTCATCCCCTGCTCGTAGTTCGTGTTTATTCCTATCTTAAGCGTATTCAGTCTTGATCTCACAGCTCCAATTATCTCCCCAGGTTTGTGCCCAACCACAAGCACCTGATCATTAATGCCTGCGATTGTCAACGCATCCAGAACGTTTTCTATAAGCAGCTTTCCATCAAAACGCAAAAGAAGCTTGTTTTTACCCATTCTCTCTGACTTGCCAGCCGCTAATACAACCGCTCCAATAATCATCAAACAACCCTGCCCAAAACCTGAAAACCGAGCTACTTATCTTATTGTAATTCAAACGGAAATAATAAATTAATTGTAGAGTCGGCTTCCAACTTGGATTTAGCTGAGACCGGTTGACCAGCTCAATCGGGTTGAAACTGCCTAGTGCCAACTCAGCTTTAAACAAGAAACTTTCTGTCCGTTTTTTCTTCAAACGTTCAGCCTTAATTGTTTCGTTAAGCAAGTTGTTTTTAAAGTTGTTTTGCATAGCCTCTATAAGTTAACCCTAAGCTTAGCGGTTAAGAAGGAGATGGTTGGGTGGACTCGGTTGACGTTGTGCTGTTAACTAAGAACAGCGATAGAAAACTCAAAGAATGCCTAGAATCTGTCTATAGCAACGTGCCAGTGTCAAGACTCATAGCAGTCGACGGCTACTCAACGGACAAAACCTTGGATGTTCTTAGTTGGTTCAACGAAAAATACCACAACGTAAAAATCATCATGGACAAAGGAAACCGCGCCACCGCACGCCAAAAAGGCATAGCTGACGTAAATACAGAATGGTTTCTCTTTGTCGACAGCGACGTCGTGCTATGCGACGACTGGTACAAAAAAGCACGACAATATATTGATGCCGACGTAGGCGCCGTTTGGGGAACAGAGGTTTGGTCAACAATCGGAAGCACAGTTACCATGGGAATTTTCTTGCGGATTACAAGGAAAATTTTTGAAGTTCGCGGCGGAACACATGACACTCTAATCAAAACGGAACTAGTCAAAGACATCGTAATTCCAAAAAAACTCCACGTTTACGAAGACGCCTACATAAAAGACTGGGTTGAACAAAAAGGCTACCGCGTAGTTCCATGCTACGTTCCATTTTGCATTCACTACCGACCACCGAACGTTTGGACATTTGGCGGCAGCGTAGGTTTGATGGCTGAAGCTTTCATGCTTGGAGATCCAAAGTGCATTGGCAAGTTGCTGGCTCCCTACGCGTTCTACTCAGGATATGCTATTTATGAGTCTGCCAGGCGTGAGGGCCGTCACTAAACTCATCTTTTTAAGCGCTAAATGTGTATGTGCTAACAAAACCTAAAGGTTGAGGTGCATCGATGGATCAAGTTGACGTTGTACTGCTGACCAAGAACAGTGAGCACCTGTTAAGCAAAAGCCTGGCGTCGATTTATGAAAACGTTCCAGTGAAAAAATTAATCGTTATCGACGGCTTCTCCACTGATAGAACCCTGCAAATCTTAGGCGCGTTCAACAAGATGCACGGAAACATTGTGCTTTTTCAGCTGGACGGCTCAAGGGCTAAAGCACGAACTGAAGGCATACGCCACGTCACCACTGAATGGTTTTTGTTTGTCGATAGTGACGTTGTACTCTGTAAAGAATGGTACAGAAAGGCGCAAGCGGACCTATCGTGTGGCGTCGCGGCCGTTTGGGGGTTAAATGTCGATGTTATCCCCAACGTGCTGGACCGGCGAATTCTTCGTTTACAGGGAATAGTTGCACGGGAATGTTTCAAGCTGCGCGGCGGAACCCACGACACCCTGATTTTAACCAAGGCGGTGAAAGGCATAAGGATCCCCGAGCACCTGCATACTTACGAGGACGCCTACATCATTGGGCACATTAAGGAACAAGGCTACAAAGTGTCAGTTGGTACGGAAGCCTACTGCCTCCACTATAAGCCACCTACCGACTGGAGCATAAAAAAAGGTTTCTCACAAGCCATAGTCGAATTCAAGTGCGGCTTAGTCTACTCGCATCTATACCAATACATGCTCTTCTACCCAGCTTTCCTGCTCAACTGGATATTCCAAGTTCCTCTCAACTGGTTAAGAAACAATTCAACGACGAGACCTAACTTGAGTCAGCGTCCCGCCCTCATGAAGAAAATCTTCGAAATAGACCCCGATAAGATCAAGCCTTTTTCAGAAAAAAAACCCGCGAAGAAGCCTAAGCTTGAATCCTAAATTGCAATACGGCATCTTTCTCTGGTTTGTTCATTTTTAACATGGTCAGCGTGTTAACGCGATCCACAGGTGGTCTGAAACTGGTCTTGGCAGCATCTCAGCCGAGTCGTCCTTGTGTATCAGTATGCGCTTGTGCGGGCTCGGGTTGAACTCGCCGATGACTTCAGCGTAAATACGTTGCTGGCACAAGCTGTCGACTATTTTGCCTGCGGCATCTGGCTCAGCAGCGATTAATAGTGCACCCGAACTGATTAATTGCAACGGGTCAATTTCGTAGTATCTGCAGATTTTCACGGTTTCAGGCTCAACCGTGATTTTTTCCTCAAAAACCCTCGTGCCTAGCCCTGCAGCATCTGCCATTTCGTGGATCCCGTTGAGTATTCCGCCTTCGGTAGGGTCATGCATGGCATGGACTCCGCCGGCCCTGTAGGCGGTCATTGCGTCCTTTACTACGCTGATCTGACTGTAGAAGCTTTTCGCGCTGTCAAGCACTTGTGGGCTGAGGACTTTTTTTAGCTGTTCTTCGCGGTCAGAAGCTAAGATGGCTGTGCCTTCGATTCCCGCGCTCTTGGTTAGAATCAGTTTGTCGCCTGATTTTGCGCCTGCCGCAGTTACGTAATTGCCTTTTTCGGTTAAACCCATGATGCACCCGACCACTATGGGGCTAGTTAATCCTGGCGTTGATTCACAGTGACCGCCAACAATCGCAACGCCAAGGTCCTTTGCCGCAGCGTTCATTTGTGTGCTAATTGCTTCCACGATTTTGCTGTCAGCATTCTCAGGCAACATAATGCAGGAGAAGAAGAAGGCTGGTTCAACCCCGAAGGTTGCGACGTCGTTGGCGTTGATGTTAACTGCTTCCCAGCCTATGCGTTCAACCGCGCCCGTTATCGGATCCATCGAGACAACAGCGTTTTTGCTTCCCACATCTAAAATTGCGCCGTCCAATCCTGCGGCGGGACCCAAAACAACCTCATTACGTTCTGCACCCAGATTTTTGAACACTATTTCCTTTAGGATTTCGATAGGGATTTTTCCCAGGGGAAGTTTCATAGTTTATCCTTTGTGAAATCTAGCTTTTAAGCTGTGGCTGTGGACTTTTGCCGTATTCTGTGGTTTGGGGTTTGCCTTGGTTTCTCCAGGCTTCCGGCAGTCTCTTACGCAGTACAAAGGCAACAATGATGCCAACTGTTCCACCCACAACTATCTGCAGTATGTTTGCAGGCACTTCAACTAGTGCTGCATATCCTTCTGAGAGCCCGAAAAACTCTGCTAGGAAATATCCCGTTACCATTTCTGTGCCTGCGATGACGACGGCTAAGATGTCTCTTTTTTTGCTTAGCCTGTTGGATATTAAACCTGCTATGAGTCCTTCAGCGCCCTTTATGATTAGTGTGAACGGCGAAAAGTAGGCGTATCCTGTGGCCACATCGGATATTGCCGAGCCGACTCCGCCTGCGAAGCCGCCGACTATGGGTCCGAAAGTGAAGGCGCTGACGAAGATCATTATGTCGCCGAAATTTAGGTACCCTCTAGTCGCTGGAATGTAGATTTGCACTAGGGCAGTTGTGACTGCGACTAAGGCCGCCATGATTCCTGCCTCTGCAACTATGACAGTTGGTCTTCTCTCGGTTTTTGATCCCATGCTTTAGCCTTCGATAGCCGATAATGTGTTTTAACAGCCCCTTTTATCTTATACTGTTCACCGATTAATCCGCGTCTCAAAACCAAGACGACTTGCAAAAAGGGAAAATCTAAATGGAAGTTCTCGCAGAATATTGCAAGTGATAAGTCATGAGTGTAAGAGAAGATCCGATTAAACTTCATAAAGACGCTAACGCGTTAATGGAAAACGGCCACTACGCCGAAGCACGGGACCTTTTCATAAAAGTAGCAGACATGTACTATAAAGGACAAAACTACTTTGGCTCGGCCGAAATGAACTATAAAGCCGGGGAATGCAGCTTCCAACTAAAAGATTACCAGAAAGCTGCAGAGCTCTTCATGAAATCGGCTGATGTAGCTTTCGGCAAGGGATTTGACCGATACGGACTTAGTGCGCTTGAACAGGCGCGGGATAGCCAAAAAGCTTTGGGCAACACCGATGAAGAAAAGGAACTTAATAAGAAAATTCAAGAAATCAACGATAAACAAAAGGAGCCCGAAGGCGAATCATCGTTCTCTATATTTTCTTGATCGTTTAGCATCCCCAAAACAGATTTTTTTCTCTTTTGATTTCTTCTCTCAATAATTTCAGCTTAATCTTTTTTAAAGAGGATAAGTTTTTTGGGTTTATTTTTGAAAGCTTTTTAAGAATTTTCTTTTATCCAAATAGTTTGCTAAAATCACAAGGATGAATACGAATAAGATTGCGGTTCCAATAGTCGAAAAAACGGCGAGAAACAAATCGAGAGCTATTTTTAATAATATGTACCTGTAAAAATTACTTATTGAACCATAAACAAATAATGATTCTAAAGCTAAAATTCCTAAGACTGCTAAGCGATCTTTAGTTTTTTGGTTTAGCGGTTTTATCTTTCTTCCCTCATAGGAGGACTTCGTTTTTTGAAATTGCATGAATATTCTATTTTGCCTTATATTGTTGATAGGTTCAAATCGGTTGATTTGTGCCCGTAGCCCCGGATCCAAAGAAGTTGTGTCGTTTTCTATGTAGCCCACTTGTCCTTCTCAACTTGTAATTCCCTGTCCTCTAAATATTTGTTATGTTATTCTAAACGGGCGATTTGCAACATTTTGGTTTACTTGATTGTTTTCCTTTTCCTGATTGTGCCCTTAAAGTTTTGCACGGTCTCTTTACAAACGCCTGGTTTCCATTTGCAAATACCTTCAATTATCTCTTTAAGATAATATTCGAGTTCTTCATTTGTTAAGTCGGCAGCGCGGTCAACACTATAAACAATTTCGTCTTTTTTTCGGCTTACTGTTACTGACAATAAAACATCGTTATCCAAAGGGATTTTCAGCCTCTGATTCTATTAGATTTAATTTGAATTTAAGCTTTTTACACTTTAAATTCCTTTATGGGAAGAGAAAAGATGGATAAAAACAAAATAAAGCCTGAAAGAATAAGCAATCAAAATAAACAGCGAAACCACATCTTTGGTAGTAGTATTCTAGGTCCAAATTATGCCCACATCTTTCAAATTGCTTTCGGAACTGCTTGAAAAAGTTGAAGCCACAAGAAAACGGCTTGAAATCATAGATCTGACAGCAAACTACTTGAAAACACTTGAGGCGGAAGAGGTGGAACCTGCGACGAACATGATGGTTGGAAGAGCCTTTCCAAAGTACAGCCAAAAAACGCTTGACGTCAATTGGTCAACGCTGACCCGAGTCTTAGAATGCATCAGCAAATTCGACTGGAAGCTTTTCCGCCAAGCCATGGCAAGCACAGGCGACATAGGCTCAGCAACAAAAACCGTCCTTGAACAGGCAAAAACACAGAAACAAACGCAACTGACTGAAACAACGCTAACCCTTACCGAAGTTAAGCGGGCACTGGAAGCTATCGCTCAAACGTCCGGTGAAGGAGCAAGAACCAGGAAAGAACGTCTAATGACCTCACTCATGAGCCAAACCACACCAGTTGAAGCCAAGTACCTCGTCAAAATTTTCACAGGCGAAATGCGCACGGGACTTCAAGAAGGCTTGATGGAGCAAGCCGTAGCTAAAGCTTTCCAAGTTCCAGTGCAGTGTGTGCAGCATGCAAGCATGGTTTTAGGCGACATCGGGGAGGTTGCAGCGATACTAAAAGCCACGGGGGCCGAGGGCTTAGAACAAGCCTCCTTCACAGTTTTCAGACCAGTTAAGCTCATGCTTGCCCAAACTGCCCAGACTGTGAAAGAAGCATTGGATACGCAAGGTTGCAGGACAGCTTTTGAATACAAGTATGACGGGGCAAGGGTTCAAATTCACAAGCAAAATGAAGTAATCCAAGTTTTCAGCCGAAGATTAACTAACGTGACAGAAAGCCTTCCGGAAATCGTTGAAACAGTGCATCTTAATATCAAGGCGCAGTCAGCAATAGTTGAAGGCGAAGTCGTCGCGCTCAACAGCGCAGGCTATCCAATAGCTTTTCAGCACTTGATGCGACGCTTCAAACGGATCCGCAATGTCACCGACATGGCCAAGAAGATCCCTTTGGCTCTTTACTTGTTCGACATTCTATACGTTGACGGAAAAAGCCTAATCACTATGCCCTACACCCAGCGAAGGCAAATCCTCGCAGAAAACGCAGGCCAAATCCCCATGAGCAAGCAAATCGTTACTGAAAAAGTCGAGGAGGCAGAGGATTTCCTTAAAGAAGCCATAGCCGCGGGTCAAGAAGGATTAATGGCGAAGAAGCTTGACAGTCAGTATACACCCGGAAGCAGAGGAAAAAAATGGCTGAAAATTAAAACAATCCTTGAACCATTAGACCTCGTGATAACAGCCGCCGAGTACGGCTACGGTCGGCGCAAAGGCTGGCTTTCGGACTACTACCTTGCAGCGAGAGACCCAGAGACTGGCGGTTTTTTGGAGGTTGGTAAAACTTTCAAGGGCTTAACCGATGCCGAAATAATTGGGATGACAAAGCAACTTAAAGAATCCGTCATCGCGGAAGAGGGTCATCGAGTAATCGTTATCCCGAAAGTCGTCGTTGAGGTGGCGTATAACGAAATACAGTGGAGCCCCAAATACAGGAGCCAAATGGCGCTTCGGTTTGCCCGGATAAGCCGCATCCGTGAAGACAAGACACCGCAAGAAGCTGACACTATCGTCAAAGTCAAGGAAATTTACGAAAAGCAGTTCCTGCAAAAGGGCAAGTTTGCATAAGTTCACGATAGTCCAAAATCAGAAGTTTACGAAAGTATTTGCCCTCTGTCAAGGAAGCCGCCGCCAGCACCGTAACTCCTATTGGGCGAGGAGTTTCAACCCTTCAAAGGAGAAAGAAGAGTTGATTTGGGGATTGGGTTTGGGCTTTTTTACTGGCGGCGGCTTTGCGTGTGAGTGTTATTTGTTTGATGCTGCTTGGCTCGTTTTGGTTGCTCTTTTTTCTTTTGTTTGATTAGCTACTACTGCGAGTAGTAACGATAGTGTTTGACCGTAACTTTTTACTTAAACCTTTTTCCAAATAACACCCTTTTTATTACTTAATCTCGCAAGGTGGACCAAAAAGAAAGTAACAACCAAATGGGACATATGCAAAGCAATTCGATTAGCTTGGTAATTAAAGGCAAATATACCACCTGAAACAAAATTCACTTTGGGAACGGTTAAGAAAATGGCAGGAAAGGAAGACTTCGCTACAGATTTCTACAGTCGCCAAGTCAAAATGAAAGAACTGGGCGAAAAAGGTCAGCAGCGTTTGTGCAAATCCAAAGTTGCAGTGGTCGGCGTAGGCGGGCTGGGCACGGTTTCTTCGCTGTATCTCGCGCTGGCTGGGGTTGGTTACATGCGTTTAATTGACCAAGACACGATTGAAACGCAGAATCTTCATCGCCAAATCCTGTACACCCCGGCTGATTTGCATTACCCGAAGGCTGAAGTCGCCGCGAGACGCCTGCAGGAAGTCAATCCGATGGTTAAATGTGAGGCTTTCACTGAGAACGTGAATGCAAGCAATGTGGAAAGACTTTTGCAGGGCGCGAATTGTGTGGTTGATGGTTTAGATAATATGGTGACCCGCTACCTTGTTAACCGTGCCTGTGTAAAGCTAAAGATCCCTTACGTTTTTGGAGCAGCAATCGGTATTGAAGGGAACCTTTCAGTCTTTGAGCCTCCCGAAACGGGATGCTTAGAATGTTTAATGCCGAACCTCTCCGACAATGATTTGCTAACATGCGCAACGCGTGGAGTAATCGGAGCAACACCGGGAACAATCGGCGCTCTGCAGGCGATGGAAACCATAAAATTGTTGGCTGGGATCGGCTCAAGCTTGAAGGGTAAATTGCTTGTGTGCGATTTCAGCGATATGGATTTTACCGCAATTGAGATTTCGAAAAGCACTCGGTGTCCCGTCTGCCACGGCGATTTGTCTTCGGTCGCTGGCGGCGAAAGGCTTGTTTGGCTTTGCGGACGAGATACAGCTAACATTAACCCTGAAAAACCCTTGCGTCTAAACCTTGATGAAGTTTACTCAGCCGTTAACAAGCAGTTCAACGTTCGCTTGAAGTCTCGTCTGGCTCTTATGTTCAATTATAACGGTTACGAAGTTAGCCTCTTCAACGGGGGAAGAATGCTGATAAAGGGAGTAATCGATGAACAAAAGGCGTTGGTAGTTTATCGGGAAATACTCAAAAAAATAGTTTAAGCTTTAGGCGTTAACGCGTGAACTAACTGCTTTGTATCTATTATCCAACAATCAATGATCCTTAGGTTTTCCTGAAGCTTTTTTGGGTCTTTCTCAAAACCTTTGAGTTGTTCTTGCTGGTGTTCGTAGTAGGCGGCTAACAGTTTCAAAGGTTCAACGTACTCTGTTGTTGAATTTTTTGCTTTCAAGTCATCTCCTAAAGCCTTAATCGTTGCAAACATTTCGTCAATTGACAATCCGGTGTTCTTCTTGAAGTCTCTGGCAACCCATTGTCTTTCAAACAGATTACGTTTCTTCCATCCTTCAGATTGCTCAGAGTAAGTTTTCGAAACCATTTTGTATAGCTCCGATATCGTTCGGTTTTCAATCGGCTTAATGTATTGCGCGTCTTTTGGTGATTTTTGTTCTTGTTCTTGACTTGTTTCTTGCTCAGTTACAGGTATTTCTGCCTCTCGTAAAACTTGAATAGAGCTTGTCTCTTGACCATGATACCTTTTGGCAAGGGCAATAGCTATTGCAAAGCCTGCGCCAGCAGCTTCAGGCGAAATCTGCGCATTTTTGTTCAATTCGAAGAGTTCATCCAAACTCATGCCCATAAATGCTGCAACTTTTCTTCCGCCTTCAATAAACCCGGGCGTGCGGGAAATTCCAGGACCAATAGTGAAAGCGTAAACTCCGGTGCCTTCAACTTCAGCAGCGACAGTGTTTGCCAATTCGACTTGTGCCGTTTTGAAAACCTCGTAAGGCCCCATGAACGGTGCAGCGCCTGAGGATGAAACGCAGACGAATACGCCATGTTTGCGTTCTATCATTGCTGGAAGGAATTTTCTTGCCAAAAGAACAGGGCCTCTTAAATTAACACGGTAACTAAAATCCCAAGAATCAACTGTTGTGTCCTTAACAGCACTAATTGGGAATACTGTGGCGTTATTTAGAACTATGTCGACCTTACCAAACTTTTTCATCGCAGTTTCGGCGAGTTTATCAATGTCTTTTTCATTGCCAATATCAGTCTTCACAAAAAGCGCTTCACCTGTTCCGAACTCTCTTTTGATGCTTTCTTCGGCGGCTTTGCCATTTGGTTCGTTGATTTCAGCGATAATTACATTTGCGCCAAGCCAAGCAAGGGCTTTTGCCGCTTCATAGCCGATTCCGCGTCCAGCCCCAGTCACCAGTGCAACTTCATTTATTAGAGAATCCTTTTTTACGTTGGACTTCTCGATTATCATTTTGCCGCACTCTCAAGTTTCGGGATGTTACATAATTAGTTTACCGCTTTCATTTAAAAAACTTTAAAGCCGGCACTCAGCTCCGCCCACAAAACAAGCGAAGCCACGGCAACTTGCGCTATTGACAGCACCGAGCCAACTTTAAGGTACTCTTTAAGACCAATGCTAACCCCCTTACGCTTCATTGTCTCCAGCCATATCACGATTGCCAATGATCCCAGCGGGAAAAAGTGAGGACCTAGGTTGTTTCCGATGATGTTGCTGAAAATCAGTCCTGTCAAGGCGGATCCAGAGGCTCCTATGTGCTGGATGCTTAGCAAGCCGAGAATTGTCATGGGCCAATTGTTCATGAAGCTTGCTCCGACAGTGACAACCGTGCTTGGCACAAAAATCCCTAGTGCTGAGGGCAACTTGCTCGTTGTCAGAAGTGCCGAGGCTAACAAGTTTGTGATGCCAGCGGTTTCGAGCCCTTGGACGACTAGAAAAATGCTGAACATGAATAGCACAATGTCCCAGTTGATGTCTTTCGCCAGGTCGAGGAGCCCTTTTTTCTCGCCGTTTGCTGAGCCGTTCCACTTTAGCGTAAACCAGTAAATCGCTACCAGAAAAACCGTCCCGCTGCAAATAACTATTGAAACTGGGAACCGATTCAGAGAAGTCAGCACGTAACCGATGTCGATTGCAACCAGTGTAGCCAAGCTTATCCTCAAAAGAAGGGGCGAAATAACTGTTTTGCCTTTGGTTAAAGGGTCTGCTGTTTCCATGTCATAGGTTTTGGGAATCTGTTTTCTGAAGAACAGGTAAAACAAAAGTAAACTGCTCAGAATTGTTGCAACTGCTACTGGTCCCATGAAAACTAAGTGGTCAGTGAAGCTGTATTTGAAGAAATCAGCGCTTAGAATGTTGATTGGGTTGCTCGTAATCAGGGGCATAGCGGCTGTATCCGCCATCAAGCCTGCACTGAAGAGATATGCTATCTTACTCTTTGAGTCGATGCCCAAGCAAGTTACAATTTCCAGGACGATTGGAGTCAAAATCAAAACTGCGCTGTCATTCGCAAAAAGGATACTTACGGCCGCGGTCAGCAGCGTAATGTAGAAGAAAAGCCTCAGGCCATTGCCGCCGGCCATATTAACCACACGCAGAGCAGCCCACTTGAAGAATCCTATCGTATCCAACGTTACGGACAGCGCAACTATTCCAAGGAACGCTAACGCTGCATCCTAAATGTTGAGAAAAGACTGTGCAGCCTGCCCTAAACTGACCGTTCCGAGGAGAAGCGAGGCAGCGGCGCCGATTCCCGCCGCGTAGCCCAGCCGCAAACCGAAGGGGCGTTTAATCATAAGTAAAAGCGTTACTATGAAGACGGCTACTGCAGCAACAGTGACGTATTCCATGTTTCTTGCTCGCGTTGTTTAGGAAAGCGTTGCCTTTAGGTATAAAAAATTAGCTAAGCCTACAACACAGAAACCGAAGGGATGTATAGAGACAAAAAACAAAGAAATAGGGAGAAGCTTATTCTTGCTTCTTCTGTTTTCGCGGTCGTAGCGAGCGGACGGTTGCGCCTGCACGCCACATTTCACTGTTGCCCATCGCTTTAAGTTCGTCAGCTAGTCTTTGGCGGTAGTCGGGTGCTTTGCTCTTTTCCAGAACAATGCGTGTTTCTTCCCCTGCAGCAACAAGATCGTAGAGCGAGTCAAACACTGGTTGAGTAGCTTGACGGAACCGAGGTCTCCAGCGTAATGCGCCGATGCGTGCCGTTTCGCTGCAGTTGCAGTACATCCAGTCCATCCCATTCTCGTCGACTAAGCGTATTAGGCTCTGGGTCAGTTCTTCGACGGTTTCGTTGAAGGCTTCGCTTGGGCTGTGTCCGCGTTCACGCAGAGTGTTATATTGTGCTTCCATTATTCCTGCGAGCGCGCCCATTAAGACTCCTCGTTCGCCTGTTAGGTCACTGTAAACTTCTTTCTCAAACGTTGTTGGAAATAGGTAGCCTGCACCGATTGCGATTCCCATGGCTTTGGCGCGGTCCATTGCTTTGCCAGTTGCATCCTGGCCAACAGCAAAGCTGCAGTTTATGCCAGTTCCATCAACAAAGTTTCTTCGTACGCTTGTGCCTGAACCTTTAGGGGCGACTAGAATTACGTCAACGTCTCTTGGAGGGATGACGCCTGTTTGCTCCTTGTAAACAATGCTAAAGCCGTGGCTGAAGTATAGTGCATCGCCTGGCTTGAGAGTTGCCTTGATTTTTGGCCAAACCATTTTTTGTCCAGCGTCGGTGAGAAGAAACATTTTGATTGTTCCTTTTTTGGCTGCTTCTTCCATGGGGAAGAGGTTTTCGCCTGATTTCCAGCCGTCTGCGACTGCTTTGTCCCATTCTTTCTTGAAAACTCCTTCTTTTTCCTGTCCAATTATTACTTTTACTCCGTTGTCCCGCATGTTTAGTGATTGAGCTTGGCCTTGAATACCGTAGCCAAGTGAAACAACGACTTCGTTCTTTAGGATTTTTTGGGCTTGCGCCACTGTAAACTCTTTACGGGTAATGACATCTTCCATAACGCCACCGAAATCCATTTTCACCATTCATTTTTCCCTCAAACCACAGTCTTTACATAGCGAGGTAATTAAGAATTATGTTGGAAATTCCCTTGATAATAATGCTTCAAATGCCCAAGCTGCTGTTCGCTTGAAGCCGAAGACGGGAAATTTAGATTGGAGGATGGGAAGTGTCGATAAATGATTTTAGTCCTATTTGACAGTTTTAGCAGCAATTCTAATTATAATAAATACAAGAATTGAAGAGACCTGTTTGTGAAACTCTTTTACCTCCAGATCACCATGAGCAAGTCTATTTCTAAAGTTGATCGCATCCCCTTCAACTAGAAATAACTTCATGAAATACTGAAAATCTCGCCCGAAATTTGCCTCAACTTCTTTTAGATTTAATAGCCCACCCAATTCTCTACTCTGGATAACTTTCCCTTCAACGCTTGAGACATTAGCACCAATTCCCTTCAAATAATTAAATAGAGTTGCTTCAATCATTGGAACTAGAATTGATATTGAGGCCACATAATCACCGTTAAAATGGTGATAAAGACCGAAATCAGCGATTTCTAATATGTTGTTATCGATGCAAGAACAGCGGGACAAAAACTCTTCAATCATAGATGCTGAAAACCGACCTCTCTCTTCAAGACTGTCCGTTATCTCGCTAACGAACCAAATAGTCTCTCTTAGACCCGGTATCAGTTGTTCGTTCAGCTGAGCCCTTTCTTTGCCTTCGCCTGGTTCCACCTGAATAATCTTATGTCCAGTATCGAGTATAGTATTAAAGATACTTAGCATTGGCCTAGTTTTTGCTATATCTTTCGCTAATTTTTCACTCTCAGTAACGTTAGGAGCGATTAGTTTGGGTTCATTCGCCAAATTCATCAAAATTGAGATTGAATCAATTTGGCTTAATTTATCAACATATTTTCCGATTACTTTTTCTATTCTCTCATAATGTTGTTTAGCCGCCTTTTCAAACTCTTCCAATTGCTCTTTAGGCAAAGTTATTTCGTTAAGCTCGCTGGAAAAATCAGTCTTTGACAGCATCAATTTTATTTCTTCAGTCTTTTCTTTATTTCCGAAGCGAATGCTGCAATCCAACGCCGACTCAAGAACTGCAAATTTAATTAGGTTGCTTCCTTTTCCCTTTAAATTCGCCTCTTCGATCCATTTCTCAAGGATTCTATTTTGAAATTTCTCGACATCAGCATCGTTTTTTAGAAAACGAGCTAAATCTATAGCATCAAATAGAAATGACCTTTGAAAATGGTAAGGGTCTTCGCCTAACTTCCTTTCAGAGAAATCAACCGCAGTTTCAATTACCTTTTGGATATTCGTTTTCTCGGAACAAAGAAGAAGGTTCTTATACAATTCGATGAGGCGTATTACAGTTATCGTTGGCTTAGATTCTTTTTCACTGTTCAAGTAATCGATTATCCTGAGTGAGATTGTCTTCAGATTTTCTGTCTGGTTATAAGTTTTATAAATATGGACGGCATTTTCAAGCGAATACACAAATGTCCAATACCAGTTCTTATGCAGCGATAGTTTTTCCATCTGCTCAAATTTCTCAGCAGATGCAACACCCTTCTTGAAATTTTTCTCTATCCTTGACTCTCCATAGAGGTTAATTGCCTCGAATAAGGGACTTCTTTGTAAATCAAGCGTTTTTAAAGACTCAATTCTGCTCGACCATTGGTCCTTGTTATCTTCTCTTTTGAAAAATGACATGTAGTAACTCTCGGCCATCATAGATAAATGAAAATCTTTAGTTGGGTCAGCCTCGGCGTCTTCGAGCGCTTGAGATAGAAAATGCTTTTCCGACATGGTGACCAAAACATAATAGTCCTAGCTTGAAGAAAAAAGTATTGCGCTCAAGGGGTTAGCTATTTGTGTATTCCTATTTACTGAAGTAATGTTGAAATCTTTGGCAAAGTCGCGCAGTAGATTTCCTTGGTATATTGTGTGGATATCGCGGTGCGCTGAGGCTTGAGAGCTGAAAGTAATATCAATAATACAGCTTGAGTTTAAAACAAAATTAGTTAAGGATCAAATGGAAAAAAAACAATTATTAAAGTGACCCATATCAAGACCATGAATGGGTACTTTAAGTCAAAACTAAATAAGCACGAATTATGGAGCTTAACAGCCGTGTCGTTGCAAGAAAAAGATGTATGAATACCTTTGGTTAAAACCGAACTTCGGAAGTGTGTCTACTTTCATCGATATCCTAGTATTTGGTCTGACGTTATTTTGCCATACAATGAACAGCAGTGTATCTAATTCCTTTGCCTTCAGTCTATTTTCCTCTGCAATCGTAGCCATAACTGAATATATTTGTAAAATAGGTGTTTTTGAACCAATCAATCCAACACGTTCCAGTAATCGACAAACATGTAGGTTAGGTTTGAAAATGTCGAGCCCTAAATTTTTCATCAAGTGAAAAATTGTGATATTGCCAATTCCCTTAAATTTTAACTCTTGAAGAATTCTTGGTGCCAATATAACCAAATCCAACGTCTCCAGTTATGATAACTCAAGAAAATATCCTTTGAGCCTTCCAATTTGCCATATGTTGAAGTAATTGGCATTCTGTTAGTTCAAAAAGTTGTTTCTAAAATCTTTTAAGTAAGAAAAGGATATCTCAATTACTGGAAAATTTTATGCTACATTCTTTCAGAGTAACTCAGACTCGAATTGTAGATTGGATTCTTGGATTAGTTGGTGTTTTATTGATGCTGATAGGTTTACCACTGGCTTCTTTTTCAACAGGTTCTTTTTACCCATACCTACCACTGGGTATGTGTTTGATTATTCTCGGTTTCGGTTTCATTCTTTTGCTTGCTGCTTTCAATAATCAAAAGTTGAGTTTGCGTCAGACTCAAATATGTTTAGGGTTTTGCGGCCAGGCTCTTTTGGGAATAGTTGCATTCGCAATACCACTAGCTCCTTCCGTTACTTATCCACTAATTCCGCCTTTCACTTCCTCGCCTTTCAATCTTCGCACTTATTCAATTATCCTTGGCATTTTAGGCATCACCATTTCATTGACAAGCATTATCATGATTAGTAATTCTGACAAAAAATAGCCCTCTTCCGAGAATACCTCTGCCACATCATATCATGGTAAAATTTGGAGACCTGAAAAATATGGGTAAAGAACATAAGTTTAGGAAAGACTTTACGCCAGAGCAATATGCAGCTTATTTGTTGAGAAAGGCTAAATCGTCTGATGTTTTAAATCTAGACGATAAGGAGCCATCGATTGAAAAGTTTAGATCTAAAAAGAAGATAGGTTAATTTTATTTTTAGGATTTTTGGTTTGAAAAGTCGACCTATGAGCGTTTTATGTAGCGATCCTAGAGAGAAACATGACTTAAACCGTTCTTGGCAATCGAAGCCCAGCGAAGCCATTATTTATGATCGTTTGTGGCTACTTATCAGATTTTCAGCCAAGCGGACCATTATTCTTGCTTAAGGAAACTACAAAAATGTTAAGTTAGGAAACTTATCTAACATTAACCTATGAGCATGAAGCCGTTTATTCCCGAACTTATAGCCCCCTGTGGCATGAACTGCGGCATCTGCAAAGGATACATAGCCTACGTGCACGGGATACCGCGAGTAAGAGGGAAAGTCAGCTACTGCGCAGGCTGCCAGCCGAGAGCCAAAAACTGTTACATCAAACGAAGCTGCAAGAAACTAACACCCCACGAAATCAAATCCTGCAGCGAATGCGAAACAATGCCCTGCGAAAAACTACGTCACCTAGATAATCGCTACAGAGAACGCTACAGCATGAGCATGGTTGAAAACCTAAAAATGCTAAAAGCGAAAGGCATGGAAGAGTTTCTGAAGAGCCAAGAAGAAAGGCATCGGTGCCCTAGCTGCGGAGACGTGGTTTGTGTTCACGATGCAAAGTGCTACGTCTGCGGTTACATTAGGAAAAAGCATTAACTTACGCCATTATTTTTTGGCAGAGACTTGCTTACTTCATTTTTTTACAGGCCTTTAAGAAATTGCATCGGAATTTTGACTCGGCAAGAGCAGAAATCAACTCGTCAGGTTAATGTTGGGCGTCGGAGAAGAAGAAAAGAAGAAGAAGACGCTTGGTGGTAGCACCCTGCTTCTTGTTTCAAAAAATACGCGTTGCCTTTTCGCACGGTCTCTGTTACTACAATATTTCAGACCCAAGGAAGTAGACATTGGGCGAGTGCAAAGGCAAAGTCGAAAACAAGAGAAAGGCCGTCAAGTTGCTCTACCCAAACTTTTCAACGATTTCCCTTATAATGTTCATGTTACGGGTGGTTGCTTTTGCCTTCAGCTTTGACTCCACAAACGGGTTAGGTAGTGCTCCTTCTCCGCCGCCGTGAGTGAGACTGAAAACCTCCTTGCCTTCAGCTGAAATTATCTGCGCCGTTGATTTTGGGATTGTTAACGGCAACTGTAGTGGGAATTTTGGCTGGGAGCTTGGAAGCATAGTCACGAGAAAGCTTGTGCCCTCTTTGCTCTGGCCTCTGAATGGTTCCATGTCAATTATACGTTTAAGTTGCGGAATTGTGCGTATGAAAACGGAAACGTCGTAGCTTAGCACTCCGCGCAGCGCATCTTCAATTTTCTTCCTGATTTCTTCCATGCTTGTTGATGTGGTTTCAAAGATTATGTTGCCACTTTGCCTGTAAGTGGAAACATTCTGAAAACCTAAGCCTGTGAAGGCTTCTTTCAACTTCTCTTTTTTAACACTACGGCCGCCGACATTGATTCCTCTTAGAAAAGCTACGAGACGAAGCATGGAAAAAACTAGTTAGCAGAAGCTGTTATTAACTTTGCTTTAACTAAAAAGACTGGCAACTGCGTATTTTTTCCTAAAAAAAAACCATAAGCCCATAACCAAGAAGCAGATTAAGAAAGACATCAAATATTGCTTTTATTTTATGTCCGCCAGCAGTCTAAGGTTATGTTTAAGACGGCTCAGTCAAGGTATTTGAAAGAAGAACGACAACACCAAAAAAATGCATTGTTGTTGTTCTTCTATGCATGAATTCAATCAAGCACTAATTAACGTTAGCATTATTGCCTTGGCCGAGTACAAGCGGTTTTCTGCTTGCTCAAAAATTACTGATTTCGGGCTTTCGATGGCTTCCCCGCTTATTTCGTACCCGCGGTGAATCGGCATATCATGCATAATGTATGCATTGCTCCCTTTGAGCAGTTCAGCGTTGATTTGGTAGGGCATCATAAGTTTAGTGCGCTTCTCTTTTTCAGCTGCAAACTTGGGGTCGGTAAAAAACTCCATGTCAATCCATGTGTCCGTGTAAACGAAATCTGCATCCTTAACCGCTTTCTTTGCGTCCAATGTTGACTGCCAAAGACCGGTCTTCTTCGCTTCAGCCATTAACTTTTCATCCCGGGCGGCTTCATTGAAAAACGGCGTCACAGTTGTCAGCTTGACTCCTGTTTTGATGCAGCCTTCTATGAGTGAGTTGCAAACGTTGTTGTGTACGCCGATGTAGACAAGTTTGGTGCCTTTAAGCGTGCCTTTCTTCTCTTTCATGGTGATTAAGTCTGCTATGATTTGGCTCGGATGATATTTGTCGTCGCAGCCGTTGATGACTGGAACACGGGAGGCAGCAATCATCTTCAGCAGGTCAGAGTTGTAAAGCAGCCGCGCCATGATCATGTCAACGTTCCGCGACAGGTAATGGATCTCGTCACCAATGTCTGCCATTGTGAAGTTTGTGGTTCGCCAGTCAATAAATAATCCATGACCGCCCAGTTGAGTATCGGCAACTTCAAAAGCAACCCTTGTTCGGGTAGAAGTCTTCTGAAAAATCAACGCGGTGGACTTACCGTCAAATGCTTTGCGATATTTTTTCGGGTTGTGCTTTGTTTCAATGCCTAAATCTACAAGCGCGTTAAGGTCTTGACTTGACAGTTCTTTGAAATTGATCAAATGCATTTTTCACGTTACCCAGTAGGCTGAACAAAGCCAGTAATAATAAGCTTTATGTAAATTTAATTTGCCGGATCCAAATTGTTTCAGTAAAACTCTTTCTTACTTTCTTTTAACTTATGTATCAGCTGAAGGGGGGTCTTTATTGCCGCTAGCTCGCTTTCTTTTGCAGGACTCTGACAACGTTTTTAGAGAGAACTAGCTAAGAGATACATGGAAGTGCAAGTGATGATCCTGCTCGTTCACTCTAGCCGCGATATTGCAGGTGTAAACATAGCTAAAAGCATACTTCATCACTATCCATTTACAAAGACGACCCACACGTACCAAGAAAGCCCGATCCACGTCGCTGATTTCAGTGGAAAACAAGTCAGCTTCCTAACGCTTAAGGAAGAAGCGATCAAGTCTCAATGTCTTGGAGTAGACTTTCCAAACGCGGAGTTAGTTGTCTTCATTTCGCGCCACAGCAGCCAAAGCGGCATGCCTACCCTTTCTGTTCATACAACGGGAAACTTCAGTGAAGCCCAACTTGGCGGTTTAGCACGTGCGCTGTCGATCGCACCCGCCTTTGCGATGCAAACCTCACTTAGAGCATTATGCAGCTTAAAGCAGGAATTGAACCTCAACTACGAGGTCTCGTACGAATGCACCCACCACGGTCCAAGCCTAAACGTGCCCGTCATGTTTGTTGAATTAGGCAGTTCAGAGCCCCAATGGAACGATTTGGCCGCTGCACAAGCCGTTGGCGATGCTGCAATGACTGCGATCACTAATTTCTCGGAGCCAGCAGAGGAAGCAGTTCTCGGGATAGGAGGACCCCACTACAACCAAAAATTCTCTCGCATGGCTCTATCAGGCGAAGCAGCGTTTGGGCACATGATACCCAAATATGCCGTTTCCACAGTTGATTCCGAAATAATATCGCAGTGCGTGGAGAAAACTTTGGAAAAGGTTTCACTTGCTGTTCTTGACTGGAAGGGAATCGCAAGCCAAGACAAACCCAAGCTGCTGTCTGCTCTGCAATGTGCAGGCTTGACTTTCAAGAAAGTCTAAAAAGTTGATCGCTTTAGCAAACATTAAAAGTCTTATGGAACTTGTTTTTAAACTCTAAATCACAGTAACATTTATTATTGAATAATGAAATGTTGAGTGTGCGATAGATATGGGTATAAAATCTTGGTTAACGCAAGCTGGACGAACCTTAAAGCTTGCTAACAAGCCTGGACGGGAAGAGCTCTGGCTTTCGATAAAAATCAGTCTTCTCGGCATAGGCCTCGTTGGCGTAATCGGCTTCGTAATCAAACTCTTATCATACGCTCTAGGCGGCGCAGCGCATAGTGCGTCATCGACAACCTAGAGGGAACTGAATTATGGATAAGAAAGAAGAAGAGCAAATGCAAACCAAAATTTTCGTGGTTAAAACAACCACTGGGCAGGAAAGAAACGTAGCCCGGTTAATCGCTTCAAAGGTTGAGATGAATCACATTCCCATAAAAGCTCTTCTTGTGCCAGATACATTGAAAGGATACGTGTTTGTCGAGGCAGATGGGCCACATTTGGTGGAAGAAGCCATTTCAGGTTTAAGGCATGTTCGCTCCCGGATCCCTGGGCTTGTCAGCTTCGCCGAAATAGAACGGTATATTGTTCGCAAACCAGTCATGGAAGACCTCAACGAAGATGACGTCGTTGAAATTACAGGTGGGCCGTTCAAAGGTATGCGAGCTAAAATCACAAGGCTTGACAAGTCAAAAGGCGAAGTTACCCTTGAACTGCTTGAGGCGACATTCACTTTGCCAATCACAGTACACTCAGATTACGTAAAACTGGTGGAAAAAGCAAAATAAAACAAAACTGGTGAAAAAAATGAGCGAAAAAAAATCTGTTGAATTACTCGTAAACGGCGGACAAGCCAATGCAGGTCCACCTCTGGGTCCTGCTCTTGGACCGTTAGGCGTCAACATCATGGCTATTGTCAACAAGATTAACGAGCTAACAAAGGACTATGCCGGAATGAAGGTTCCGGTGAAAATCAGTGTTGATACCGAGGACAAGACTTTCGAGGTTACCGTAGGTACCCCGACCGCTTCAGCCTTGATTGTTGCTGAGTTAAAGGTGGAAAAGGGCTCCGGAACACCTAACACCGTTAAAGTGGGCAACTTGTCCATGGAACAGATGGTGCGCATCGCTAAAATTAAGCGTCCTGAACTTTTAGCTCCAACATTGAAGAAGGCGACAAAGGAGATGCTTGGCACATGCGTCAGTTTAGGCGTCACTGTTGAAGGCAAAGACCCGCGGGAAGTCCAAAAAGACATAGACGACGGAAACTACGAACAACTGTTTGGTAACGAGTAATGACAAGCGAATATTTTTATAATGGGTTTCCAATCCCTCATTGGCACGAGGCTTAAAAATGCCCCTAGACAACAAGACAATTTCCGAGGCAATTAAACAAGCAAAAACGAAGTCTGGCGACAAAAAATTCAATCAGACAGTAGATTTGATCTTAGACATTACTGAGATCGACATGAAGTCGCCCGAAGGCAAAATCCAAGAGATCGTTGAGCTTCCGCACGAGACGGGTAAACCAAACAAGGTCTGCGTTATTGCTTCTGGAGAATTTGCGTATAAAGCCAAGAACGCTAATGCTGACTACGTTGTTGAACGTGCTGACTTAGACGCGTTGAACGGAAAAAAGAAGGAACTACGTAAACTTGCTGAAGATTATGACGTTTTCATTTCTGAAGCGCCTTTGATGCCGCTTGTAGGCAGGATTCTTGGTCCGGTATTGGGTCCGAGGGGTAAAATGCCTATTCCGGTTGCGCCTAACGCAGATATTGCAGCCCTGATAAATAAGCATCGTAAAACGGTGGTTGTAAGAATGCGTAACCAACCGATTATTCAAGTTTCAGTTGGCTCTCAGCAGATGAAAGATGAAGACCTAGTAGATAACACTATGACTGTTCTTCGTGTTTTAGATGGAAAACTTAAGCGTGGCCTCAAGAACGTGAAGTATGCCTTCATTAAGACATCCATGGGTGAGCCAGTTAAGATTAAACCGTGATAGAGTAGAGAAATTATGCCGTCCCAACAAGTGTTAGAGGAAAAATCAGGCGAAGTAGATGCGATAAAGGACATACTCAAAGAGTACAAGTCCATCGGCATCGCTAGTCTGAAGAAGGTTCGCGCTTCCCAGCTTCAAGAGTTGAAGAAAAGTATGGCTGGCAAAGTTTACCTCCGAGTTTTGAAGAACACGCTTATGAAGCTGGCTATTGAAGAAATGGAGCAGGAAGACCTTAAGAAGATTGAGGAATACTTGGAAGGGTCAAACATTTACATGTTTACAGACCTAAACCCCTTCAAACTTGCGTTGCTTTTGGAACGGGGGAAAGTCAAAACAACTGCGAAATCAGGCGACATAGCCGCCATGGACGTGATTGTTCCAACCGGCAATACGGGGCAACCTCCGGGACCCATCATTAGCCAACTTAACTCCGTCGGTTTGCCGACACGCATTGAGTCTGGCAGCGTCTGGGTCAGCAAGGACACGTTGGTTGTTCGCAAAGGAGAGGAGATCAACGAACGTCTTGCAGGTGTTCTTTCGAAACTGAACATTAAAGCCGTTGAACTCGGCATTTCAATGCGAGCAGTCTTTGACAACGGGTTAATCATCGTTGGCGACCAACTCAAAATCGACCTTGACGCTACAAGGAAAAGCCTTGTGCAAAGTAATCAAGAAGCATTCGCCTTGGCAATGGGCATTAGCTACCCAACCAAAGACACAATCAAACCGTTACTGCAGCTAGCTCACCAGAAGGCCGTTGCTTTAGCCGTCGCCGCAGTAGTGCCGACCAAAGACACAATCGGCGATCTGATGCGAAAAGCCAACGCGGAAATGACAAGCCTAAGCAGCGCAGTCGATAAAGCGAAGCCGAAAGCCGCATAAAACTGCCCTTTCATATTTTATTTTTCTCTCGTTTAGTTTTTCTCAATGCGTCTGTTTTTGTTATTTGCATTATGGCTTCGTTCCAAGGTGGGAAGAAGGGGTGTTTGCCTATTATGCGCTTTTTGATGGTTTCTAGTCAAAAAATGGGTCCAATGGAATAGGTCAAGATTTGTCTTGAGAATTTAAGAAAAGCTTTTCTGGCTTCAAGTTCATGCTTAATTGAGTATGTCGGGTTATGAGTGGAAAGAGTAAAGTCTGTCTTGTCTCCTGCAGTGTCTTAAAAGATGAGTTGCAGCGTCTGGTTAAGGACGGGCGGTTGGATGCAGAATTAGTTTTCGTTAGCAAATACTTCCGCGTTGACTATGAGACGCTCGAGAAAAACCTCCGCAAAGTCCTAGAAGCAACACTGAAGCGTTTCAGCGGCAAAGTGGTGCTAATTTACGGCGACCTCTGCCTTGGACCAGATGGTGAAATGAAAAAACTAGCAGACGGATACGGCATCGTTAAGGTTGATGCGGCGAACTGCGTCGACTGCCAAATAGGTGGCGGAGGAAAATTCTTTGAGGCTGACCCCGAGCATAACTTGATGTTCATGGGTCCAGGAATGATCGCGTTTTTTAAGTATATGAAGCAGAAAATGCTTCAAGATGGAGTTGATGAGGCATCTTTTGCAGGTATGTTCAGCGGAATCAAGGGCATCGTGCTTCTAGATACCTGCGACAACGCAAAGGAATGCCGTGAAGAGCTTGAAAAGTCGGGCTTGGGACTGCCGATTCTTGAAGCAAGGGAAGTTGGGCTTGAAAACGTGAGGCAAGTGGTTTTTGATGCAATTCAACGTGCAACAAGTAATAAGTGACTCTATTAGCACACGAAAATTGAGTAATTGATTGCTTGAGGCGTCATGGAGTTACCGCAAATATTAAAGAAGCATCAGCGTAATAGTGCAGCCTGTGGGTGTGGTTGTTGTTATGACACAAACTGTTTCTTCCCAGCCTATGAAGAGAGTGGAAGACTGGAAGTCAAGATTAATTGACCTTTCAAGAAGAAACAGCCTCCTATATTTTCATAGAAACAAACGGGGAAGCTTATCTATCTCACAGCCTGACACGCAGACGGCTTTTAATCTGCTGGTTTTGAAAAAGAAAAAATTGGAATTCTGGCTACCTCCTCCAGAAAAAGCCCAAGATACTGAAACGCAGGAAAAACCCCAAGAGCAAGAGAACCCGAAAGGCAAGGGGAAGACCAAAACTGCCAAAACAGCGAAAGGCAACACCCAAGCCTCCTTTAATGAAACCTTAGCATTGGCTGATGAAACCCAGCGTCCCAAAGCAAACCAGTTAGTAAGCGAAAGAATGTCTCGAGCAGAACTTGAAAGAAGCCTCAAAGGGCTGCAGTGGCGCTCACTTCTGGATTACCGCGAACGTGGTGTTCGCATTTTACATGCGGCTTTTGGTACGCTTGACTGGGTTGATTTTGAAACAAAAGAGCAAGTCCAGTCACCCTTGATTCTTGTGCCACTAGAGTTGACACGGGATTCTATACGTCAACCCTACAGTATCGGCCTGCCGCCCGTTGAAGACGAAGAGGTCTTAAACCCTGCTTTACAGGTCAAACTGAAAAACGATTACAAAATTGATTTGCCGCCTTTGCCTGAAGAATGGGAAAACCTGGCCCTGCAAAACTACTTTGACATGGTTAATCAGGCTGTTGCTGAGTTAGGCTGGAAGGTTGAGACGTCCTTTGATTTGGGGCTTTTTTCATTTCAGAAATTGGTCATATACAAAGATTTAGAGGCGAATGCTCCTTTAGTTACGCAGCACCCCATCGTTCGAGCAATCGCAGGCATAAAAGAAGGCAACCTCATTATGGACGGGTTGCCTGACGAGAAAGACGTTGACAAAATCGAGCCGCCAGACAAAACTCATCAGGTTCTTGATGCCGACAGCAGCCAACGGGTCTCTATTGAATACGCCTTGAGAGGACAAAGCTTCGTTATGCAAGGTCCCCCAGGCACCGGAAAAAGCCAAACCATCGCGAACATAATCGCAGAGTGCATCGCTAACGGGAAATCTGTGCTCTTTGTCAGTGACAAGATGGCAGCCCTCGAAGTTGTTTACAAGCGGCTTAGCGAGGTTGGGCTGGCGCATTTTTGTCTTGAACTTCACAGCAGCAAAGCCAACAAGCAGCAAGTTGTCGCCGAGCTTAAACGTAGTCTTGACGAGAACCTTATCCCGCGCAAATTGCCGTCCCCCCATGAGTTTGAAAAAATGGTTGACTATCGGGAAGCACTGAATGGTTATGTTGCAGCCTTGCATGAGAAACGACAATACCTTCAGAGAAGTGCTTATGAAGTTTTGAGTTTAATCTCCGGCCTTGAGCGGGTTCCTTTCGTGTCTGTCGGCTTAACTGAATTGGGAACGCTGACCCCTCAGAAAATGCATGAGTTGGAAGCGCTTGTTTCTCAACTGAGCAAAGTTTGGCAAGTGATAGAAGAGCCCGATTTTCCATGGGTAGGTTATCGAGCCGATGTCTACAACCTGGAACTCCGCTCTGAAGTGCTGTCGGCGCTTGAAAACATTAGTGAAACTCTGTTGGAACTGCAAAATGAAGCGGAAGACTTCTCCGCTAAGCTGGGTGTTTTTCCGCCTGAAACATTTGTCCGCGTAAAATGGCTTTTAGAAGTAACCAAGTTCCTAATTGAAAGCCCCAAGCCCGAAGTTTACTGGCTGACGGACCTAAACATCGATAAACTCCACGCTGAAGCCAAAACCTACCTCGAAACCAGCATCTGGATAAAAAACACCCGCGTCAGCCTCATGGAGCGCTACCAGCCCTCCCTGTTCGATTTGGTTCTTAATCAGTCAGCAGATATCGAGAAGCAGCTTGAGGCTCTAAGCAGGATTCTCCCAGGAGTCGGCTTGGAAGAAAGCGAATTTTTGCCCGAACGCGAAAAGTTCTTGGCTTTCATGAGAGGCACTGCGGTTTTCGCTAGGAAATGGCGTGAAACCTCTCAAGCACTTGCTCCGCGATTGGGATTGGACGGCGAAGGTTTGACTATTAATCAAATAAAAGAATTGTCCCGCATGGCGCTGCTGTGCTTCGCTGAAGATAAACCTGAGCCGCAGTGGTTTGACACTAAATATTTCGAACAAGTTGCTGACACAGTGAGGAAGCAAAAACAACTCTATCAAGACCACGGCCTCCTGAAAAGCCGCTTAGACGAAACTTACACTGATGGAATCTTCCAACTTGACTTGGACGGGCTAATCGCAAGATATAACCGATACAGCCAAAACCCCCTTAAACTGTTCAATTCAAGTTACCGCAACGACCAAAAACAAATCGCACGAGTGACCAATAACGGGAAAGTTCCTAAAACCGTTCTGCCTGACCTGGTTGACGCCCGAAAAGTCAAAAAGTTGCAGGCGCAGATTGAAGAGTCAGCTGAAACGGTTCGAGCCTTGCTGGGTCACTTCTACGACAAGTCAAAAACAGACTTCCAAGGCGCCGAAAAAGCCTTAGAACTAACAGCGGAAATCCGCAAACTCAATTGGGCGACAACAATTCCGGAGAACCTGCTGAAACTGATCACCAACACTTCCAGCCCCTCGCCTATGATTAAGAATTTAGGGTTGGAACTTCAGGAATCCATTAACAAGTGGGAGCAACAGCTCAAAGATTATTCAATGTTCATACCAGCGAACATTCCCAAATCAAATAATGCAATCTCTCAAACGCCCCTGCCGCTGCTCGAGGAATGGGTCACCGAAACAGAAAAACAACTGACTCCGCTTCGTGAGTCAACAAATGTAGCACTCGCAACTTCCAAGCAGGAACCCCAAACCTACAAGCAACTTATGGTAGATCTTAAGAACGCCGAAGACATACGCAAAAAAGAAGCGGCCATCTTAGGGGAAAAGGCGCAGCTTCTGGAGAAATTCGGCTCACGCTTCAGCGGTCTTGAAACAAACTGGCAAGATATCGTCGAGGTTATAGAATGGGTGAAAAAAGTCCAGGCAGCTTTCCTTGATATTCCAGTTTCGCAGGCTTTCGCGCAATTAGCTGCTCAGGGACCAAGCGCAACTCCATCGAGCATGGAGCTAACTAGAAAATATGATGCTTCTTTAAGAGTTCTCGAAGATTTTGGGACTCGTTTCGAAGCGCCGATGAAGTATAAAAACCAGTTTTTGAGGGATTTGGAAATAAAAGTTATCAACGAACGAATTCACACGCTCCGGGACCGTGTTGACGAAATTCAAGTTTGGGTTGACTTCAAAGACATCAAGAACCGTTTTGCCCTCCGTGGCTTAGACCAGTTCTTCAACCATCTGGTTGAACAGAAACTCCCAGCGGCAGATCTGGTAGATGTTTTCCGCAGAGGCGTTTACCAAGAATGGATCAACAACCTTTACAATGAAGATCCCAAGCTTGGCAAGTTCAGGTGGGAAAATCATGAGCAGTTAATCGCTGATTTTAAGAAACTGGATCAAGACCTCATTAAGCTGAGTTCCAGCATGGTTATCGAAGAGGCAAACAGCCGTAAACCCCAAGACATTCTTATTCAAGCCGCAGACTCCGAGGCAGCAATTCTTCAAAAAGAGGCGGCAAAGAAGAGGCAGCTGATGCCGATTCGAGTCCTATTCCAGAAGATTCCTAACTTGCTTGTCAAACTAAAACCATGCCTACTCATGAGCCCAATAAGCGTAAGCCAATTTCTACCACCTGAAAGCAAGTTTGACTTGGTCCTTTTCGATGAGGCTTCCCAAATTGTTCCCGAAGACGCAATTGGCTCAATTTACCGCGGAAAAACAGTGGTGGTGGCAGGCGATAACAAGCAGTTACCGCCCACGTCTTTCTTCCAAAAAAGCTTGTTCGACAATGTGGATTGGGATGAACTCAGCGATGAGGACGTTGAAATCTTCGACAGCATACTCGACGAGTGCCTAGGCATTGGGTTACCAGTCAAAACCTTACGATGGCACTATCGAAGCAAGCATGAAGACTTAATAGCGTTCTCGAACCACCGCTTCTACGAAGACACGCTCGTAACTTTCCCATCTGCACAGGCGCAAAATGACACTTTAGGCGTAAAACTAGTTTATGTCCAAAATGGCATCTATGACCGAGGCGGCCAAAGAAACAACATAAAAGAAGCAGAAAAAGTAGCAGACCTTGTCTTTGAACATTTCCGCCTCTACCCAAAGAAAACCCTCGGCGTCGTAACCTTTAGCGTAGCCCAGATGGAAACCGTTGAAGACGCCATAGACCGCCAATTAAAAGAACAACCCGATTTCGAACAGTTCTTTAAAGAAGACCGTTTGGAAGGCTTCTTCGTTAAAAATTTGGAGAACGTTCAAGGCGACGAACGGGACGTAATTTTCTTTAGCGTCGGCTATGGTTATGCCCTGCAAAAGCAAATGGCGATGAACTTTGGTCCACTCAACAAGCCCGGTGGAGAACGGCGCTTAAACGTTGCAGTCACAAGAGCCCGGGAAAAAGTGGTTCTGGTGACCTCGATTAAAGCTACTGACATTGACCCTGAAATAAAAGCAGTCGGCGTGCAAACGCTACGGTACTATCTTGATTACGCTGAGCACGGACCCGAAGCGTTAGAGTCCGTTAAGGCGATGGAAGGCGAGTTTGAATCAGCTCTGGATGAAGATGTGGCCGCAGAAATTAAGAAGATGGGCTATGAGGTTGTTCCACAAGTAGGATGCAGCGGCTACAGAATAGACATCGGCGTTGTCGACCCAGTTAATCCAGGAAACTTTTTGCTCGGCGTAGAATGCGACGGAGCCTCATACAAATCGAGCAATAGCGCGCGGGACAGAGATCGCCTCCGTGAACAAGTGCTAAGACAGCTTGGCTGGCGCATTCACCGAGTTTGGTCTCCAGCTTGGGTCGCAAGACGCGACTCTGAAATTCGACGCCTAAAAGAAGACTTAGAACAAGCCAGTAAGCAGCAGATAGATAGGGAGACGCAAGAACCGATGATTGAAATTAAGGGGGGGATGACTCCGAAGACTGATGTCCAGAAAATCGAGTTTGCAGGCATCGAAAAAATCGGTGAACCCTACAAGACCTACCCGCTTAAGGCGTCATTTAACCCATACATCAGGGTTGCCTCAGCTAACGGCTCTGTCAATTCTAAGCAGAAGAACGAATTTCACTTTCCTGAGAACAGGGAAAACCAAACTAAACTGCTTGCTGAGCTTGTGCAGAATGAAGGGCCCGTAAACTTTGATTATGCCGTGGAGCGTTTAGCATCCGCGTGGGGAATCAAACAAGTGACGCCACAAGTAACTCACGCTGTGAAAGAAGCCCTCAACAACCTGTTAAGAGAGCAAAAAGTCGTGCTCAAAGGCAGCTTCCTTTGGTCCCCCACGCAAAGAGAAACTCTAATAAGGGTTCCAGTGCAAGGCATCCCCGAAACCAAACGCAAAGCCAGTTACATTGCCCCAGAAGAAATAGAATCCGCTATGTTGCTTGTTACACGTTACGCATTGGGCATCAGCCAAGAGTCTCTGATTTGGGAAACTGCTAGGGTGTTTGGGCTTAACCGTTCAGCTGAAGGAGCGTTTGAGGTGTTCTCAGAAATCTTACAGCGGCTAGTAAGGGACAGAAAACTCGTCTGCAAAGACGATGTTGTTACCGTTGCTTAAGGCTTATTTATTTCTCTGATGAGGGATGGCAGGTCACTGAGCGAAGTTATGATAAAGTTTGCAGAATTATGCTTAAGCTGCTCCAGAGTAGCCATGCCTGTCGGGATTCCCACAGCGATTGCCTTAAGCTCTTTGGCGCTTTGCATGTCAACAATGCTGTCTCCGACAATAACGGTTCCTTGAGCCCGTGCGTCTAACGCCTCAAGCGCCACCTCAAACTGTTCCGTGTGCGGCTTAACGTATTTGACTTTGTCTCGAGGGACAACCGTTTTGAAGAAGTCCTCAATCTTGAAACGCTGGAGAATGTACTTCGCCGCTTTCTCGCTGTTAGTGGTGCACAAACCCATCTTCAGCTTCATCCCATTAAGCTCCTTCAACATCTCGACGGCTCCTGTCTGCAAGCTTGTCGTTAAAGCAGCCTCCATCTCGTATTTCTCAGCTATAGCCAAAGCTTGCGTGCGAATCTCTTCAAAAATGCGCGCAGAATTTGATTTATCACCATTTTTAAAGAAAATTTCCGATTTAGCCAGCATTTCAAATATGCTTTCGTTAACTATCAGAACTGATGCGGGAACGCCAGCTCTTATAAGGTAGCCCCTAACTTCGGCGCGCATGGCTTTGAAATCCAAGTTGAAGTGGGCAAGTGTCCCGTCTAAATCAAATATTACTGCTTCTATAGTCACAGATGTTGGCTCCTTAATCCGAAACTGGGTTAACACTTACTCTTACAGAAATATACTTTGTGGTAAAATTCATCGCCAATGGCACAAGCTGAATTGCGAAAAAACAAGATTTCAATTGCTTTTTGTTTTGAGTAAAACCCCTAATTTCGCTTTTGTTCATTGAGATTGATGCTTAGCTGGGTAGAAATTCGAATTCAACATTACGAAGTTATTATTACCTTCAAAGCTTTCTCTACGGGATTATCGACTGTTTGCAGGGCTCTCTCAAAATCGTCAATCTTGAATCTGTGCGTAATTAGACCTTTCACATCAACCAGTTTCCTATCTATTAACTCCAGAGCCGCTGGGTACTCAATAGGCGAAAGGTAAATGGTGAAAAATGACGCTTCATCAGCATCCTCCAAGTTCAAGTACCCCTTCGACTCGCCGACCAAAGCCACTTTACCAGCCTTCCTAACCAAAAACGGCGTCTGCTCAACGGTTTGTCTAGTTCCAGCAGCTTCAATAACCAAATCTGACCCGTGCTTTGTCAGTTTCCTAACCGTTTTAGCTGCGTCTTGTTTTTTGGCATTGATGACTGCGTCTGCGCCGTATTTCTCGCTTAATTCAAGCCTATAATCCTCTACATCAACTGCGATAACGCGGCAACCCTTCAGCTGAGCCACCTGCGTCATTAACAAGCCTATAGGTCCCTGCCCAATTACTGTCACCCAATCACCAAGATTAGGCTTCATATAATCGAGCACTCGAAGCGCCAAAGCAACAGGCTCCACTATCGCCGCCTCATCATCGCTTACACTTGCAGGAACGGGAATTAAGCTTCTAGGCAACATTGCTTTTGATTCAGCGAAGAACCCATCACGTGTTAACCCGTAAAACCTGCCTCTGACGCAGTAGGTTGGCAATCCCCTAAGGCAATAATAACAGTGTCCGCAGTTAACCACAGGAACCATAACAACCCGTTCGCCAGTGTCCTCGCGAACCCCCCAAGCATCATGCCCCAATATCCTGCCCTTTTTCATCCATTTCCAGTCTCCTCTATACAGGTGCATGTCGGTGCCGCAGATGCTTCCAGCTCTAAAGTGCACAGGAACCCATATGCCTTTCACTTTGGGTTCAGGAACGTTTTCAACATTGATCTTATGGGGTCCACGATAAACAACCGCCTTCAAAAAAACATCAACCTCTAACATTTCATCGGCGACTGAAAGGTATTAAGTTTATTGTACGTGCCGTGTGGCTTTTGCGTTAGGTTAATAACTCTAATAGCACATGCATGTTTGAATGCCTATGGACTTGGAAGAGTACTCAAAAGAGAAGCTTTGGCAGCTACTTGTTGAAACAGTGCATGCTTCAGTTATGTACCCGACCCATAAGGCTTACACGCGCGGGAGCATTTTGCCGCTGAAAGCTGATGTAACCGCTTCTGAGCTTGCCGAAAGGCTTGGCATGCCGCTCGGTGAAGCATTGGTGATTCTGAGCGAGCTGCTGGAAGAGAGAAAATTGCCCGCTTAGATGCCTGTTATTTGTGTAGGACTCATGAGTTTTTTAAGCGAGGTACAATATTTAAAGCGCTGAGTTGCCGTTATGTTTATATAAGCATAACGTTATCCCTAAAAACAGTGAAAAAAATGAAAGTTCTAACAAAGGTACTCGCAGTAGTCTTGATTGTCATAATTATAGCTGGAATAGGCACTTACGCAGCATACACTTACCTTAAGAACACGCAAAGTACACCTTCACCGACTCCATCCCCCACGTTCACCCCAACACCAACGCCTAGTCCAACCACATCTCCAACAGCAACTCCAACATCCTCTTCGAGCCCAACAACCATTCCTACCCCAACTCCTACTATCAATACCTCACCCAACCCTCCCCGCACAACATTGACAGTAGCAACGACCACAAGCCTCCATGACACAGGATTAGAAGACAACGGAGCAGGCAACATCAAAGATGCCTTCCAATCAGAATATCCATGGATAACAATTAACTTCAATGCGTTAGGAACTGGCGCTGCAATAGCAAATGCAGAGGCAGGCGACTCGGACATGATCCTTGTTCATTCGCCATCTCAGGAACTTAACTTTTTAAAAAGCGGGTCAGGAGTAGACCGCAAAATAGTGGCATACAACTTCTTCGTTATTGTCGGCCCTGCAAACGATCCTGCAGGTATCAGCAGCATGACTAATGTGAGTCTAGCTCTGCAAACACTTTACAACGCTACCCAACCTGGCAATCCGAAATACAACCCCAATGTTCAGTGGTTCTCAAGAAATGATGGTTCAGGAACAGCCACCGCAGAGCAGAATCTTTGGAAAGCCGCGGGATTCAATTACAATACATTAACAACACAGACATCCTGGTTTCATACCACTCAGCAAGGGATGGGATTAACCTTGCTTGCAGCCAACAACGGCGTAGGCTCTAGTCCTTCGGGGTACACATTATCAGACACCGGCACATACCTTTCCTATTACGATCAAAACCTAATACAATTGAAGATCCAAATTCAAGCTCAACAAGCCTTGCTCAATGTCTACAGCGCAATAATTGACAACCCGCAAAATTCTACTCTAGCGGGCACAAACTTTAACGCTGCCTTACTTTTCGTCAACTGGCTAGTTTCACCTCAAGGACAGCAAGTGATAGGCAGCTATGGGATTTCAACCTATGGGCAATCGTTGTTCACTCCCTTTGTTCCTCTGGTTAGCGGCGCTTCATCTAACACTACATTACTCGGTTGGATTCAAAGTTACGCTTACATGAATGCAAACCCTGCCATCAGCGCTAGCGGAACAGAGTGTCCGTCGCAGTACCGATATAACGCCGGTGACCTTTACTCGCCGTCTTATGACGCAGTAGCGAACATGAACGCTAATGTTCCCATAGACTTTGTGAACTATACCGTAGCAGACAGCCAAAAGCCAATAATTGCACTGCCAGCAAAAAGCAGTCCGAGCACGGCTAAAATAATTTGGGAGTAAGGTTAAGAAAAGCTCAAATAAACTTCCTCTTATTTCTTTTGTGATATGCATGGCTGATATTATCGGTCCCGCATTCGAACAAGCAATCAAACTAATCTTAGGCGGCAATCACGACGTTTACGCGACAGTTTACCGATCCATCTACATTGCAGGTTTGGGAACGTTTTTGGCTTGTTTATGGAGCATTCCAATAGCTGTAGTTTTAGGTTTGTATAGTTTCAAAGGAAAATGGGTTATCAAAGGCATCTTTAACGCTTTGATCGGTGTACCAACTGTAGCCTTAGGGCTGCTATTGTATTTGCTCCTGTCAAGGCAAGGCGAATTCGGAAGCTTTCATCTTCTTTACACTCTTAACGGTATCGCAATTGGCGAATCAATTCTCGTAACCCCAATAATTGTTAGTTTTGCATCAAACGCGTTGGCGACAGCTGACACACAGCTCAGGGACTTAGCCAGAACACTCGGCGCTTCAGGGCTGAGAACCAATTCAACTTTGATTCGGGAAACAATCTGGTCAATAATGCTTTCGATTACGGCTTCTTTTAACAGAGGATTTGGCGAGCTTGGCATAGCGATGATTGTGGGCGGAAATTTCGTGGGCGTTACCCAAGTTTTAACTACTGCCATCAGCGTTCAGATAAACTTTGGAAATTTCAGTTTTGCTGTGGCTTACGCAATAATTCTTATGGCAATAGTGATTGCGTTAGCTTTAACGATCAGTCTAATTGAGCGGCTCAGGCAAGAAGATGCATCAATATATCGGCTCCATTTCTGGAGAGGTCTAGGCGGAAGCTAAAAAATGAGTGTCCGTCTTCAGCTGGCAGATATTAAAAGAAGCTATCGAGCCGTAAAAGCTCTGCAATCAGTGTCGCTTGACCTACAGGGTGGAAAAATAATAGTTCTTTTAGGTGTTAACGGTGCAGGCAAAACAACGCTTATGCGGATTATGGCTGGCTTAGAAAACGCCGACTCTGGAAAACTTATGCTTAACAATCAAACAATCGAATGTAAGGCTTTACGTCAGATTTCAACATTGGTTTTTCAAAGGAGTGCAATGTTTAGCCTAAACGTTTACGACAATCTGGCGTATGGCCTTCGAATCAGAGGAGTCCGAAAAGAGGAAATACAAAAAAAAGTCGCTGAAGCCCTCCAAGAAGTGCGGCTCTCCGGATTTGAGAAACGAAAAGCAAAAAAGGCTTCAGGCGGAGAACAACAAAGAATTGCACTTGCCCGAGCATTCCTGCTAAATTCACACGTGCTGCTTTTAGATGAGCCTACTGCGAATTTAGATCCGAACAGCGCAACCATCATTGAAAAGGCAATAGTGGCCCGAAAGCGCTCTGACCGCATTATAGTTATTTCAACCCACAACCTAAGCCAAGCGAAAAGAATTGCTAACGAGATAATTCACATCTACAACGGCGAAATACTTGAGGTAGCAACGCCTGAGGATTTCTTTGACAACCCAAAAAGTGAAATCTCACGCAAATTCGTCAACGGGGAATTGGAATTCTAATTGCAACCTTCGACTTCAGGCAAATTTCAGTCTCGCTGGGTTCATTTTCCCATAGGTCCTCTATTGTCGGAGGCGGAGCAACATACCTCGTTTGGGCAGTGCTTAAGTCAACTAAAAAAACCTAGCAAAACCGCTTCTATCATTATCGACTATCTTTATATGGACTTTGCAACATAACCATTTATAGAATGCTTGCCAACAAAAAACGTAAGCTCTCATGCAAAGTCTGGTTAGAATACAAAGATAAACCGATAATAGGCAAAGGTGGAGCCGAAATACTCGAAGCTGTCGACAAAGAAAAGTCCATTTCTAAAGCTGCGGAAACCTTAGACATGTCTTATCGTTACGTGTGGAATTACCTGCAGGATATTCAAAATGCCCTTGTGCAGCCGATAGTTGAAACCCACAAGGGAGGCAAGGCTGGAGGCGGAGGCGCGAAGCTGACGGATTTAGGGAAGAACTTGCTGGTTGAGTATAAGCAGGCTGAGAGCTACTTGGGGAACGTTTTGTCTAACTCGGGAAGTTTGGAGGTGAAAGCTTTGAAGTTGAGTGCAAGGAACCGATTTAAAGGGAAAGTTGTAGCAGTGGAAAAAGGCGTTATTACAGCTAAAGTGAAGGTTGAAGTGAAGGTGCCCGTAACAGTTACCGCCGTCATAACTAAGGACGCAGTTGAAGACTTAGACATTAAGGTAGGCGACGAAGTAGAAGCAATCATAAAGTCAACAGAAGTAATGATCGCCAAATAATCCTTCTAAATTTTTAATTCTTTTTCTTAACCGAAAAATGCCTAAGCACTATTTTTGCATGCACAAAATGGTATGGGTACAATTTTTCATATGAACTAAAGAAATGCCGGGGGGGTGGAGTCTTTTTTTTACTCTACCACGTATCTGTATGTTATGTGTTCACCTGCTGTGGTGCTTTTTCTCGTGATTTTAAGAACATCTCCAGGCTTTGCGCCTATCGCTTTTACTGCGGGGTCACCTGACTTTATCTGCGGTATCTGGTAGGGTTTAACCTTGTATTGCGTGAGAAGCTGGGTTTTTTCTTTTTCGGTTAGGATTTCATGCAGTGGGACTAGTGCGTGTTCGAAAATGTCAAAGACTGGGAAAGACTTTGGTAGCAGTTCAACCTGCTTCTTTTTTGCGCCAAGTTTCACTGCATGGGTGTAACGTCCTTCGGTGACGACTATTGCGCGGTCGATTTCTTTTTCTTTCATCACTTTGTACAGGGTGTTCATTGCGGCTATGCCTACGGTTGCTTCACCCAAAATGCACCAAATTAACGCTTTTTCTTTGTCTTGCGGAATATCAATTATGTAGGCTATTGCGCCTTCATACTTACCTGTTTCTTTTTCGAGAAGCTTGTATTTTCGAAGTTTAATCAGGACTTCTGCCTTTCGTTCTTCAATCGATTCAAGTTTAGTTGACAAACTATAAACCTCAAAGATCGGGAATACGCGAAACCATAACTTACTTTAACCCTTAAACTTTTCCCTCAAAACGGAAAATCCCAAGCACTTTCTTGTCATATTCATCTGCGAATCTGTTAATTGCTGAAAATAACCGGCCTTAAAATCTTTGAGGGATTGCAAGTGGCTTAACCTGGCAGCACAGTTACGAATCCGCCCATGAAACCTATTTGATCGGGTTGGCCATCGCTGCCTGTAGTCATCGCCCAGCCTCCTGCACCGGAGTCGCATGGGTAACTGCAGTACCAGCGGTAGACGCCAGCGTTGGCTTCCGTAAACTGGAAATTGGACACCGTTGGGGTCCCTGTGGTGTTGCTTGGTGGGATTGCGAAATTCACATTTAATGTGGGGCTTGTGAATGAATGCTCGCTGCCGTCGTAGTTCACAACGGTGAGATAAACAACTTGATTTGTATAGACTGTGAAGTTGCAAGGAACAAAGGCGTCGTGAAGCTTGCCGTCGGGACCAAGAGCCAAGTTGCCTTGAACCACCAACGTAATGTCTGCAGTTTCGCTGGAAGCTTTGCCGTTAACAGTTGTTGAAGGTTTCAGGTTGTACCCAATAATCGCTCCAAGCACGGCAACGGCCAGTAAAACAACGATGATTGCGGCAACTGCGAAACCTTTCGGAAAATCACCGCTCGTACTTTATCGCCACAGACAGAATTGACATTGATTCTTTAATATTTCAACAGGTTTAAATAGATAATTGATTAAGAGATGGATTTTAAAAAAGTGAAAACTTAACCTCTGACTAGTTTGTAGCCTATTTTTACTCCCATATTGTAGCTGTAGGCTAGATTGATTATCATTACTCCCATTGCCTCTAGGTACCGCGCAGCCTTAAGTGGGCCGCAGTCCACGGAGTCAAACCCGATGTCACGTGTTAACCGAGCGACTGTCTGTTTAGCTTTTAAGTCGTCGCCAGCCATAAAAGCCGTCAACTGTTCGTTGCCTATCTTGCCTGTGCTTTGGTTGCTGGCAAAAACGGTGTTGAATGCTTTGACTACCCGTGCTTTGGGTAGCTTCTTTTGGGTTTCTTCTGCTGTGGAGGTTGTGCAGATTATTCCTAAATCACCGTGGGGTCCTACGGCGTTCATGACATCGATGACAATTTTCCCTTCCGTGAAAGGCGCGATTTCATTAATCGCTTCATCTGCGTTACCGTGGGGTACTGCTAATATGATTATTTCTCCCCATTTCGCCGCTTCAGCAACTGGCTCTGTGGGGCTTCTGTGACCAAACTTCACTTTATGCTTTCCACTTAGGCCCTTGCCAAGTGAAGTGCCAACGTTGCCTTTTCCGATGATTGCAATTTTCAAAGTTTTACCTCAACCTATGTGGTTTGGTTGTGGCTCTTTAGAAGTTGTGACTGTGTGATGCCTACAACAACCGCTTCTAAAGGAAGCTAAGGGGTTAAAAGTTATGGATTTTGGCTCTTTTTAAAAAATATGCTTATCCAGTGGCGTATGGTTTGCCGCCCACTATGTTTGAGCTGTCGATGCTGTTTGGCTCAGAGTTTTGAAGGATCAGGTTATTGGTGTTTCCGTTGATTTCGTTGCTTCTGAACACATTGTAAGTTGAATTGACAAGAAGGACTCCCACGTAGTTGTCGGTTACAATATTGTTGTTTACTGTGCAGTTTTGGGCGTTTTCAAGCAGAATCCCAGTGCCTATCGCGGCTGAAGGGGAACCGGTGTTCTTGATTGTGAACCCAGTCACGGCCACGTTGTCGGCATCAATCGAAAGCACTGTTCCGTTATCCGCGCCGTCTATTATGGTGGTCTGGTTGTTTTGGCTGGTAAATGTTAAGGGTTTGTTGACTGCGACGTTTTCTTGGTACGTCCCAGACTTAACGAGAAGCAAGTGGCCTTCGTAGGTTGCGAAGGATGACACCGCGTCTTGGATGGTGTTGTATCCTAAACTGTCGTTTAAGTCTACGATTTGGTAGTTCGCACCGTTTTCAAAGTTTTGCGGCCAATAGAGGCTTTTGCTGTATTCGCTTTGAATCAAGCTTCGGAATTGGGGGTCGCTGTAGACGATGTCTAAGCGCCCCTTGTATTTGGCGACAAGGTTTGTGATGTCGGTGTAGAGTTGCCGGCTCCAATGAGTGGCTGTGTGATTTTGCCATATTGAATCATCTATGTTGCGGAAGCCGATCCCGTAGTCTTGCGGGAGCACAACGGCGGCGTCTGCTTTGAGGCTGCCATAATTGTTAGGGTTTTGATGCATGTAGCTCCAGAATTCCTGAAGCTTAGTGCGGTATTGTGGGTTTAAAGTCGTATTCAGGTAGTTCTGCGTCGAGTCATAAATGGCTACGTATGATGCGCCTGAATCATAAGCCAAGACGATGTCGCTGTACATTTGATCGGGAGGCTCCAAGTAGATTCCACCATTAGTTGTTCCATTGTATGTCCAGGTCACGATGGCGCCCCAAGTCTGGTTCTGGGCCGCCGCAGCGCCTCTGACTAGGCTAATCTGCATCGGTCTGCTGTCATTCCAGCCGAACTGCGCCAAAACTGTGTTGTACCCGAGTTCATAGTCAAACCAATACAAGCCGTAATCAGAAGTAAATAGCGAGGAATTTCTGCTCTTGAAGAAGCTGGAAGTTGCAGTTAGGCCGCCGCCGCTGCCATGTGTCCAAAGCCAAAAGAAGTAGTTGGTATAGTCCAAGTAGCTTTTCGCTGGAGAAGTTGGGGTTATGATAGTTTGGTTTTCTATGATTTGGGTTGTGTCCAGTTGGCTTCCCGCAGGTTCATCATAATAGTAGACGCCGAGCAAATGGTCTCCATACCGCTCTTGAGCCGCATTGAACCATTCGTAGGGTGTGTAGCCGTTTTGATTTAAGAAGAACTGTTGGTAGAACTCGGGCATAAAGTACATTCCTGCTGTGTAGGCGTAGTCACATACTTGGTTAAGCTCCGTCTCATTCTTGATGACTTGCGGCGACGCGATAATGTACATGTTAGTGTAATTTTTGACTTGGTCAATTATGGCTTCACATTGGGCAACCGTGGCGCTCCATCCTGTTTCAATTCCCACGTAGAAAGGCTTGGATGGCCCCTCGGTTTGTTTTGCGGGCGAAAGAAGGTTGGAAGCTACAAAGAAAGACACAATTATTATTGCTATGAGCACCGTGGCAATCAGGATTTTTCTATGCTTCACCGAGTTTGTGTCACCTGAATTAATAAGCAATTTTCATTCACTTATTTACTTCTGTTCTAGATCTACGAAATCAGGGCACAACTTGCGCTCTCCATGCTAAAGGCTTTAAGCAATCCGTAATATAACAAACGGCTGAGGTGTGAAACTTTGGACAAGACAGACGTTATACTAAGCCAGCTGCTGCTCTCAGACTCCCGACTTTCTTACCGCGAACTAGGCGAGAAACTGAACCTTTCTGTGACGGCAGTTCACAACCGCATTCAATCCCTAATCCAGCTTGGCATCATAAGGAAGTTCACCGCTAAACTCAGCCTAATAGCCAAAAACGGCATTCCTATCTTAATCTTCGGGACCTCAAAACTCAATTCGACCCGGGACTTAAACCCCAAACTGGAAAGGAACCGGTCTATTTACTGGCTGGCACTTAGTGGCGGAAACATCCTGTACATTGGCGCTTACCTCAAGAACATTGCTGAATTGGAAGGGCTGGTTCGCTTCGTCAAAGAAGCGGCTCAGATCCCTGAGCCCACAGTCGGAATAACCGTTTCTTCTGTACCTGCCTCCATGCAATTCAACTTTAATCCTGAAACAAAACTTTGTGAGCTTGACTATAGAATTGTCCGTTCACTAAAAGATGATTCGCGCAAAGCTACCTCAAAGGTTGCTGAGGAGATAGGTGTTTCCGCTAAAACGGTTCGCCGTAGACTAACTCGAATGACAAAGAACTATCTCATCACGCTGTCTATAGACTGGTACCCTGATGCTTCAAACGACATAATCTCCGCTTTCCACGTTCAGCTCAAACCTGAAGCTGACCCAAACGCCGTTAACGCAATCTGGCAGAAACATTACCCGAACGCGCTTTTCTATTGGGGTTTCAGCAACATACCGAACACCTACCTTTTTCTGGTTTGGACACCTACCGCAAAGGAACTACGTGAAATTCGAGAAAGCCTGGAAAACGAATCAGCAGTGCAGGCGGTGTCACCGAACATCTTGTACACAGGTTACATTTTCCCGACGTGGATCGATGACATTCCATAAAACTGGGCAAGTCCCGTTCTTTCACCCATTTTAGTTGAAAGCAGACTTTCTAGGCTCTGCCAAGTGCATTTCTTTCTGCAACTCCTAAACATGAAACTAAATTGCGCCGCGCCTATTGGGAACTTGAGATGACCAAAATGTCGGAATCAGCAATAGAAATCAGAAACCTCACCAAAAAATTCGAAGACAAGGCGGCGCTGAACAGCCTCAACCTTAAAGTCGGTAAAGGCGAACTATTCGGGCTTCTGGGGCCAAATGGCGCAGGCAAAACAACCACCATCAACATCCTATGCGGAATCATGAAACCCACAGGTGGTACAGCCAAAATCTGCGGCTACGACGTTCAGACCGAAACTCAGAAAGTCAAGGAGCTAATCGGGGTTTGCCCTCAAGAAACAGCCATCTACCCCTACTTATCTGGCGTAGAAAACCTGCAGCTTTTCGGGAACCTACATTGCATGAGCAAGAAGATGCTTAGAGAAAGGATCAGATTGCTGCTTTCTACATTGGGGCTTGAGGACGACGCGAAAAGAGTGGCGGCAAAATACAGCGGCGGAATGAAACGGCGCCTTAGTTTGGCTTTGGCTTTAATTCATAACCCACAAGTAGTGTTTCTGGATGAGCCCACAGTAGCTATGGATCCGCAGTCTCGCCACGCAGTCTGGGGCTTCATAAAAAACCAAAAAACCAACGGCAAAACCGTTGTTTTAACCACTCATTACATGGAGGAAGCCGAGGAAATATGCGACCGAGTAGGCATAATTGACCACGGGAAACTCATCGCGCAAGGCATCCCAAAAGAGCTCATTGCCAAAAGCCAAGTCAAGAATCTGGAGGAACTTTTCATTAAACTTACAGGAAGAACCATCCGGGAGGAAGCCTAAATGAAACTGCAACGAATAACTGCATTAGCCAAGAAGGAACTCAAAAGAACAATACGCGAACCATCCGTGCTCTTCATGATTTTCCTTTTCCCCATAATCTTTGTATTCGCCTTCGGGGCATCGTTCGGCGGAGTAGGCGGCCAAACAGTAACATACAACGTCGGTGTCGTCAACATGGACCATTCAAACAGCGTTAACGCCTCACAAATACTTGTCACAACGTTAGTTGACACCAAGATAATCGATTTGCACTTTTACACCAGCAATGAAACTGCGCAAACAGACCTTTCTCAAGGCACAGTGCAGGCAGTAATGGTTATTCCGTCGGATTTCAGCGAAGGCCTATCTGCTTACCAAGCATCACCGAATAACCCTTCCCAATGGACAAACACCACGGTTCAACTGTACCTTGACGAAGGCTCCTTAGTTGCAACCCAAGCAATCCCGCCAATCATTCAACAAGCCGTTGCATCCATGGCGGGGCAGAACCAGCATGTTCAGAGTCCCTTCCAGATCCAAACCGCTTCACTGGTTGCAGCAAAAGCAACCCCAGCTCTTGACTTCATCGCACCAGGCATGTTTACCTTTGCGTCTATTTTCCTGATAATGATGGTTGCCCAATCGTTCACCCAGGACAGGGAAAACGGCATGATGAAACGCATCCGCATCTCGCCTACAACGCCCACCGAGTTCATGGCAAGCCAAGTCGTTTCTTACACGGGCATCGCGCTAATCCAAGCGGCCTTAGTCTTCGCAATGACCTATGCCTTAGGCTTCAGACCACCTGTCGGGGCATCCACATACGGGTTTGCCTTCATGATCGTGCTTGTGTTTTCGCTTTCCAACATTGGGTTCGGCTTAATTACCGCAACAATTTCAAAATCCGCGAGTGCAGCAACAGGCTTAAGCTTCCTGTTCGTGCTTCCGCAACTTTTCCTAGGCACATTCGTTGGTGCATCGCTTTCTTCAGGCGCTCAAGTCGCAGGCAAATTCGTTCCCAGCTACTACGTCACAAACGCGTTAACGTCGCTTTTCCTCAGAGGCGCCGCAGTCACAAGCCCAACGGTTCTTGTTGATTTGGCGGTGGTTTCAGTGTCTTGTGTAGCTATCTTGGCGATAGGGATAGCGCTGTATGCAAGGTACTACAAAATTTAACTCTCTTTCTTTATGTAATCTTTTTTATCTAAGCGCTCTCTTGAATACTTGAGGTTTCTTTTTGAAATTAAGAGAAGCATTTTCCGATGAGTTCGAACCAGTTCCACCTTACAGCTTCGACCTTACTTTGCGCAAGCCGGCTGGCTGGTGGTGGTCCACACCTGACGAAGTCTTCGAGGCGGGAACTTGCTGGACCCTCACACGGTTTGGCGGCGAACTTTTAGGTATGAAACTGTGGTCAACTGGAACTGTGCAGAAACCCAAAATAAACTGCACCATTTACTCCAAAACCGCCTTTGACGCCTCCGACACACAAGGTGTAAAGCAGATGCTGAAAATGGCGCTGAAGATAGATGAAGACCTCAAAGAATTCTATAAACTCAGCGGCAAAGACGACATTTTGTGTGACGTGGTCAAGGATTTGTTCGGCATGCACACCGTGGGTTGGCCTGAGTTGTTTCCCGCCTTGATTTTAGCCGTAACGCTACAGATGGCGCCCATGAAAAGAAGCAACCAAATGATTGACTCACTGATTACAATGTTCGGCGACAAAGCCAGTTTTGACGGAAAAACCATGAGTTACTGGCCCTCTTCCGAAACAATTGCCAAGTCTGCTGTTGAAGATCTTATGGCTAAGGCTAAACTTGGGTACAGAGCCAAAAACCTCAGGGCGATAGCAGAGGCGTTGGACCAAGGTTTTCCCAGCATGGATGACTTGTGGATCATGGCTCCTGAAGAGGCGAAGAAAAAGCTACGTACCTTAAGAGGAATCGGCGACTACTCAGCGGAACTTGTGATGCCGAGGATGGGGTTTCCGCTTGACGTTTGGAGCGCCAAAATTTTCAGTGTCCTATTTCACGGCAAGAGACCTGGCAATCCACGGGAAGCCATACCTACTCTCAAGAAGGCTGCGGAGGAGCGATGGGGTGACTGGAGGGGTTACGCTTTTGTCTACATCCTAAATGATCTGCCTCAACTATCAGAGAGATTAGGTGTTGACTTCACCAAATTCTAAGTTATGGGGGAACTAAATCTTTAATTCCGTGACAGCCTCGTTGTTTGAAAATCCCTAACCCATTCGGGACAATGGCTATTTGGGGAGCAGCCCAATGTATCAACTAGGTATTAGAAATGAGTCAAAACCAAATGTTCTGTTATCAATGCGAACAAACTGCCAAAGGGCAAGGTTGCACCGTAGCAGGCGTCTGCGGAAAAACCGCGGATGTCTCTGCACTTCAAGACTTGCTTGTCTACATGCTCCGCGGACTTGGGCAGCTGTCAAATGAAGCCCGAGAAGCAGGGGTAAGGGATGAAGACATTGATCTGTTTGCTTGCGAAGCCCTCTTTTCTACTTTGACAAACGTGAACTTTGACCCTGAAGCAATAACTGCTTACATAAGAAAAACAGCGCATTACCAGGAGCAGGTACGTAGCAGACTTTTCGCAATAAAAGGTACAGTCAACTCGACATTTAATCTGAAGTTGGAAAAAACCACGGCCGCCCTTGTTCAACAGGGAAAACTATACGGCATAAACTCTGGCGTCACGGTTGACCCTGACCTGCATTCGCTCCAGTGGCTGCTGACTTACGGGTTAAAAGGAGTAGCCGCCTACACGTATCATGCTGCTATGCTCGGCAAGAAAGATGATAAGGTTTTCGATTTCATAAATCAGGGACTCGCGGCTCCGATTGACAAATCGCTTGGCTCCAACGAGTTTGTAGGTTTAGTTTTCAAATGCGGAGAAATCAACGTTCGCGCAATGGAGCTTTTGGACGCTGGAAACACTGAGAAGTACGGTCATCCAACTCCTACGCGGGTGCCTTTGGGACACAAGAAGGGCAAAGCGATACTTGTTTCGGGTCATGACCTCATCGATTTGGAAGCTATTCTAAAGCAAACTGAAGGAAAAGACATTAATGTTTACACTCACGGCGAAATGCTGCCTACCCACGGCTACCCCGCTCTCAAGAAATACCCGCATTTTTACGGTCATTACGGAACCGCGTGGCAGAATCAGCAGAAAGAGTTTGCTCAATTTCCGGGCGCCATTTTGATGACGACCAACTGCATCCAAAGACCCGTAGAAAGCTATAAAGACAACATTTTCACTTCAGGACCCGTCGGGTACCCAGGCGTCCCACACATTAGCGGCAGAGACTTCTCGCCTGTGATCCAGAAAGCACTTGAAATGCCGGGTTTCCAAGAGGACGTTGTGGGCAAGACCGTTCTGGTCGGCTTTGGAAGAAACGCCGTGCTTGGCGTGGCGGACAAAGTCATAGCCTCAGTCAAGAGTGGGCACATCAAACGGTTCATACTGGTCGGTGGGTGCGACGGAGCAAAACCTGGTAGAAACTACTTCACGGAATTTGTTGAAAAAGCACCCAAAAACACCATCATTCTAACGTTGGCATGCGGAAAATTCCGTTTCTTCGACAAAGATCTCGGCGCAATCGATGAAATCCCACGGTTACTGGACATTGGGCAATGCAATGACGCTTACTCAGCTGTTAAGATAGCGCAGGCTTTAGGGGAAGCATTCGGCGTGTCAATCAACGAGTTGCCGCTGTCGCTAGTGCTGTCATGGTATGAACAGAAAGCCGTTGCCATTTTGCTGTCACTGCTGTACCTTGGCATTAAAGACATTCGCATTGGACCAAGTCTGCCCGCTTTCATAACACCAGGCATACTCAACGTGCTTGTGGAAAAATTCAATATTATGCCCATAAAGACGCCTGACGAAGACTTGAAAGAAATCATGAAATAAACTCCCCCTTTCTTCTTTTTTAGTCTCATTTTTCTAAAGCACAATCCTGAAGAATTCTAACTCAAAATTGAACAAAAGACATATTGATAGAACTCTTTTGCTAAAGAAAATCTACGCTAACGGACGCTCAGTTACCAGCCGAGTAACAATTAAGAATCAGACTCAGACCGCTAAGAAAATGTTGTGAACACCACAATCTAAAAAAGGGAGTACGCATGAAACATCGACACCATGAGTCTTCCATAGGAGAAATTAGTTCTTGACCGTTTACTTATCCAGCATAGTCGGAAGCGCAAGCATAGGCGTATACGCACTAGCAACTGAGAATATAGTGATGATTCCAAGAATGGTGCCGCAGGAAAAAGCTCAAGAAATCGCTGATTGGCTGAAGGCTAAGCTGGTTTACACATCAATAGGCGGATCGGTTCTCGCAGGTGCCTTAGCTTGTGCAAACTCCAACGGTATGCTACTGCCACACTACATACGTGAAGAGGAACTTACGCAGATAAAATCCGCTTTCGAAGGAAACATCACCATTATGGAAACAAAAAAGACGGCTTACGGCAATCTGATCCTTGTTAACGACAAGGGCGCAGTGGCTGACCCGCGTTTGAAAAAACCTGAGACAAAACTAATTAGCGACACCCTCGGAGTTGAAGTTGTGCCGACGGAAATAGCGGGATTACCGTATGTGGGGTCGCTAGCCGTGGCAACTAACAGCGGATTACTTGCGCACCCGCTTCTGAAGGATGAAGAAAGAAAAGTTTTGGAAAACGTTTTCAAGGTTCCAGTTGATGTGGGCACGGTTAACTGCGGTGTCCCCTACGTTGGAACAGGCCTTATTGCTAACTCACACGCTTCGGTGGCTGGCTCTATGACAACTGGACCAGAGATGTTCATAATTGAGCACGCCTTAGGAACTTTATAATGGCCAAGAGACTTAGTTCACATTAATCTTTACACAGAGTTGAAAGATGCGGAGCTTAGACCTCTATTTTTCGGTGAATATGTTTATTATTGGGAACGCTGTGGTTGTTGTGCGGAAAGATTGAAAAATGAAAGCTTTCAAAGTAACCGGCCAAATCAACAAGCCGAATTTAAAGACTCCATTCGTCAGAGAACTGTTAGCGGACAAGAGTGAGCATGCGGTGGAGAAGGTTTTCGCCGAAATAGGTAGTAGGCACCGTGTGAAAAGATGTCACATTAAAATCACCGATGTCCAGGAAATTTCTGCTGACCAAATTGAGAATGCCATTCTTAAGAAAATAGTCATGGAGCAATAAGGAGAATAAACTTTTGGCGCAACCAGATAAATCCGAAGAAGAGCTTCGAAAGCTCAGCGTGGAGTTGCGGTATCTTGAGCAAACAGCAGATACCCTGCAGCAACGTATCAGCATGGTGAACGCAGCCATTTCAGACTTAACTTACGCAAACATGACTTTGGATGGAATTGAAAAGGAAAAAGAAAACTCTGAGCTTCTAGTTCCTATTGGCGGAAGCGCATACGTTAAAGCTAGGCTTGCGGAAACAAACACGGTTATAGTCGGAATGGGCGCAGGCGTTTCCATAGAAAAAACGTTAGCTGAAGCAAGAGTAACCCTCAAAGAACGGTTAGACGAATTGGAGAAAACCATGAATTCAGCCCAACAACAGTTTAGTCAGGTGGCTGAAAGGATGAACACGGGCAGAGGAAGGCTTGAAACTCTGCTTTCATCTGGCAGAGAAGGGAAACCTTGAACCGATGTTTGAGAAGCTCAAGTCAGGTTTTAAAGGCTTAATAAGTAAAGTTACTACAGCCGAGTTTAAACCTGAAAATCTTGCTCCTATATTGTCAGATTTCAAAATGAGCCTTGTCCAGAATGATGTTGCTTTTCCAGTCGCGGACAAAATCAGCGATGACCTGGAAAAGCGCCTTGTAGGAGTCCAGGTTAAGCGGTTGGATGACAAGAAAAAAATCGTTGAGGAAAATCTCAGACAGGTTCTTTTGGAAGTTATGTTAACCGACGTTAGAGTTGATTTGCTCAAGTTGGCTGATGAGAAGCGAAAGGAGAAAGAGCCGTTTGTCTTAATGTTTGTCGGCATCAACGGCACGGGAAAAACCACGACAGTGGCCAAGGTCGCTCAGTTTTTCAGTGACAAACGCTTTTCAGTTGTGCTCGCTGGCGCAGATACTTACCGAGCTGGCTCAATCGAGCAATTGGAAGAGCACGCCAAACGTTTAGGCATGCGCATCATCAAAAGCAATTACGGCGGTGACCCCGCGGCAGTTGCCTACGACGCCGTTAATCATGCTAAGGCACACGGAATCAATGTTGTTTTGATTGACACAGCAGGTAGAATGCAGACTAACCAGAACCTGATGAATGAGCTTATCAAAGTGAAGCGTGTTGTAGGTCCAGACTTAACCGTTTTAACGGTGGATTCGCTGATTGGCAACGACGCGGTTATGCAAGCGGAAGAATTCAACAAGGCTGTCGGCGTAGACGCTACGATTTTGACGAAGGTTGACGCTGACGTGAAGGGTGGCTCTGCGCTCAGTGTAACTTACGTGACTCAGAAGCCAATCCTCTTTATAGGGGTCGGCCAAAGGTACAAGGATTTGGAACTGTTTAACCCTGAAAAATTCGTCAACATGGTGCTACGTTAAGTTTAGGTCTCTTCTAAGTCGATCAGTTCAAAACGGATTTTGCTCGGGTAAACCCAGTAGGCTTTGATGAAGTCTTCAATGTTCTGATCGATATCTACCGCTTCAAAGAAATTAACGAATTCCTCGTCAACGCCTTCAACGTTTTTCGAGGTGTACACTCTCAAGTTAGCCAAGTACTCCTTTTCGAGGCTGAGTTCACCCATTGAAACCATTTCTGGCACCTCAACCCCAAACATTAAGTTGGTCAAAACGTCCAAAACAGCAGCTTTGCGTACTTTTTCGCTCTTAGTTTTTACAACAATCAACCGTTTGTCAAAAACTCTGAAATTCCAGTCACTTTCAACATCCAAAGAAGCCGACATAAAAATCACAGTAAAACTAGACACTTCCACCTTAAAAAACTTAAAGACACCCTCCTATGGATTTTCTATAGATTATTTGTGAAACTATTAAGAGCCTAAAAAAAGATTGTTTCTTCTGCCAAGAATAGCGCAGAGCTGAATAGGAAATAAAGCTTCAGCGAATCAACGTTTAACAAGTCTCCATATTTCATCCACAGAGATGGATCCCCTAATCTTGCCCACCACTTGTTGAACGTGATTCGCTGAGCATTCGTTCTTCTTGGCTAGATAATTTTTTTGCTTATTTCTTGTTTTCTGTCTTTTTCCATTTAGCTTGGTCACGTAAGTTTTGTACAGGCGAATCATCCGTGTAGCCTAAGGTGGCTTGAGTTTTCAGTTTATAGTTTTTCTCAGCTTCTTTGGCTTTGCTCTCTTTATCGCTAAGCTCCAAGCTTCCCTCCAGCTTCCGTATTGTCTTGCCTATTCTACGTTGACCCTTCGTTACCGTGCATCTACCCATTTCTGGTCCCAACTGTAACTGAGCACTAAAGTTAAAAAACCCTTTCACAATAGTTTTGATGGTGACGTTATTTATGAAAACAAAAGTCAGAACCATAAAACAAAAAGTTGTAATTCCAGCTTCTCCCAAAGAAGTTTACGACGCCTACGTTGACCCGAAAAAACACAGCAAATTTACGGGAAGCAAGGCAACAGGCAAAGCAGTGGTCGGCGGCAAATTTACAGCTTGGGATCGATACATTTTTGGGAAATTTCTTGAACTTGATGATGGGAAACATGTGGTCCAAGAGTGGACATCGACTGATTTTCCGGAAGGCTATGGTCCTTCAAAGTTAGAGTTATGTTTCAACAAGGTGCCTGAGGGAACAGAGCTCGTTATGGTGCAGTCAGATGTTCCAGAGGAGATAGCAGACGACGCTGCCGAGGGCTGGACAGAGTGGTATTGGAATCCCCTAAAGGAATATTTTAGCGGCAAATCCAAAGCTTAGTTGAAAAACGCTTGTTTAATGCATTATTGCAGCTCATTCTTTGCTTCATCTCTTTTTTTGGCAACGCCTGACAGGAAAAAGACTGCAGCCGAAGCCGCAAGTAGCAGCGTTAGGGATGAAAAGAGCCCGCTGTAGCTGAGAATTGACGCTAAGATTACGCCGCTTATTATGGGTCCAACGGCTTGCCCTATATCCATCATCGTGCTCAAAAAACCCATTGAAGTGCCTACAAGGTTAGCCGGGTTAACCTCAACCATGATTGGTGAGGTTGACGAAATTACCATGGCAAAGCCTAAGCCGTAGCCTACGGAGACCAGAATGAATACCCAGTATTGAGTGGTAAATGGAATTATGAATAAAAGCCCTCCGCTCAAGAGGCAGCCTATGACCACGGGTACGCGTCGGCTGGTTCTATCTGAGAAGCGCCCCATTACCGGTCTAGACACTATCAGAGAGACGATTTGCACAGTCATGACGATGCCTATCTCAAACGAGTTAAAACCTGCTACGTGCTGCATATACAGCACTAAATAGAATTCCACGACGCCGTAAACGTAATACTGCACTGACTGAACAAACGTAACAATTAACGTGCCCTTATTAGTTGCAACCTCAAGCCAACCCCTTAACAGCTTCCTGGTTGAAAACGGCGCCTTCAGTGTCTCGGCGGGCACGGTTTTTGTTTCTCGAAGCAAAAGAAGCGCTATTACAAACGCGATGGCGCCTGAGACGCCAACAGCTATGTATAATATTGCAAAGTTGCTCGGAGTTGTTAAGCCTTGATTCGTCAAGAGTAAAATGTAGCCGCCCAAAGCTGGTGCAAGTCCTCTTCCCACATAAGTCGCAGCGTTGAAATCGGAAATGCGTTCGCCTTTTTTTGCGGGAAACTGCTCTGCAATAGTAGCTTCAGCAACAGGGACAAAAATCGCGGTTGCAAAGCCATGGTAAAACCTCACGAGCGCAAGCTGCCACCAGACCGTAACCAGCAAGTAAAGGAAAGGTGCCGACGCGAAGATGAAGGTTGCAAGTAGGACAAATTTTCTTCTTCCGAAATGATCTGATAATGAAGCTGCTGGCAGACTAACCAAGATTCCTGGAATGGTGGAGGCGGCTGCAACAAACCCAGTGAGATCAGCAGGTGTGTTGAGTTTTGAGACAAAAAATGGTAGAACTGGGTCTTTTGACATGGTGGAGCTTAAGATGGCGAAGGCTCCCATGAAGCATAAAATCAAAAAGTATGGGTCTGTGAGGGTTTTTCTAGCCTTCGTCAGCTGCATGAGCAATCAACAGATTACAGTTTGAGTAACTGGTATTTTGATTTTTCTTTCAAATGCGCAAAGTTGATATACGTTTTTTAGCGCATAGACGCTTAACGGAGACGAGGCATGACTTTAGCATTATTCTTGGTTAATAGTTACCTCAAAGAATCCGATGCCCAAGTAGTTGCAGTTAACGAGGGAAAATTCGTTGTTTTGGACCAAACAATCTTTTACGCTAAAGGCGGAGGACAACCAAACGATACAGGCAAAATAATCAAAGGCTCCGAAGTCTATGACGTGGTTTATGTGGGCAAGTTTTCGGGTGAAATTTCCCATGAAGTTGACCGCGTCGGGCTTCAAGTGGGCGATAAGGTTCATTTAGTACTGGATTGGGAGCGGAGGTACAAGCTTATGCGCAGTCACACAGCCGCCCACGTTGTTGCTTCACTGCTTAATCAAGGTACGGGGGCTCTTATCACGGGCAACCAACTTGACGTAGACCACACCCGATTTGACTTCAACCTAGAAACTTTCGATCGACAAATCTTAGAAGCGCACATAGCTAAGGCTAACAGGCTTTTCGGCACCGATGTGCCCGTGAAATGGTATGACCTCCCCAGAGAAGAAGCCATGAAGATTCCCGGCGTAGTCAAGATGGCCGGCGCCTTCCCGCCAGACCTGCCTTCGCTGAGAATCGTAGAAATCGTCGGAGTTGACAAACAAGCGGACGGGGGAACTCACGTGAAGAACCTGCAAGAAGTTGGCCAAGTTCAGCTTTTGAAAACAGAAAACAAGGGAAAAAACAATAGGCGAATCTATTTTAAACTATATTGAAAAAGTTGCGTAAGACGAAAAGAGGAAAGCTCGGAGCTGAATTCTGACGCAGTCCTCGTTCAAATTCCGTCCTGTGGTTCGTGATCTACAAATGGCTGTTTTTGAGTTAGTTTTATTAGCAGTTGCAATTGATATTGCTTGGAAAAAAGAGAGGAGAAAATTTGAACAAGAAAATACTGGCATTAATTGTAGCCATAATCATAATCGTTTCGACCATTGCAGCAGTAGAGCTAATTCAACCAGCAGCATCACCTAACGCACGGTCAATAAATATAGGCTTAGTTGCTCCGATATCGAAATCACCTGTTGGAACTGACATGCAGAGGGCAGCAGAACTTGCTGTAAACGAAATTAACCAAAATGGCGGCGTCTACGTATCAAGTTGGCATACTCACGTAAATATCACTCTAACGCCCGTTGACACAATCGATGACTCTCCAGGCAACGCAGTAACTCCGGTAACGCAAGCAGTAACATCGGAAAAAGTTGATATGCTCATAGGAGGATATGGAAGCGCAGGAACTCTTGCTGACGAAGTCGTAGCAATCAACAACAAGGTCCCATTCATAATTACAGGCGCCTCAAACCGACTTGTAACCACAAGAGGACCACAAGGCAACTACGGCGGCCTTGGCGCAACCGCAGCCAACAGCATAACTGACGCGGACGGAATGAGTTACGTATTCCACTATTGTACTACCACTTACGACTATACCAAAACAATAGTTGACTTCTTTGCCACGCAAATGAAGCCGATGGTAGCAGCTAACCGCAACTTCAACCTTGCAATATTCTACCGAAACGACGCCTTCGGGCAGGGCGTTGACCAAGCAGCTAAATACTGGATACAAAATGAAAGCCTACCCATTAACATCGTAGCAGAAAGGAATTACGACCCCAACACCGTTAACTATCAAACCGACCTTACAGTAGTTCAAGCAGCAAAGCCAGATGCAGTCATTGTCGCGGATAACCCAGATAAAACGCCATTAATAATTCAGCAAGGCTGGAACGATGTTGGACTGAAAACAGTTTACATGGCAATCGAAAACAATCAGGACCCAACATTCTACTCGCTTTTGGAAAGCAGCGGCAGCGGAAATGGGCAACTCTTGGAATCAAAAATGGATCCCTTCATGATACCCTCATACTCAACGGCGGTGCAGACGTACTCTAAAGAGTTCTACGCTAAATATGGTGTTTACCCTGGAATGATGGGTGCTGACACATACGACGCGTTTTACATTGCTAAAGCCGCAATCGAAAGTGCAGGAACGGTGGACAAAGCTTCAGTACGAACAGCTATAGAAGGCACCAACATGAACCAAAGGCTCGTTATGACACAAAACTGCAAAATACAATTCAGTTCGGGCGTTGACTGGCACCAGATAAAACCAGTGACTTTCATTGAACAACTTGTTTTGAACTCAACCTCGAACAAGCTAGAGTCGCAAATAGTTTGGTCACCGACTCCCATAACAAACTTTACGCCTTCGACCTTCACTCTGCCAGCAGGCTACAAATCCGGAAGCTAAACGAGCTTCCTCCAAACTTTTCTTTTTATTTTTCCCTCAGTCAGATATATTTTAAATAGTCAAGTACCGTTATTTCTCCAAGTGCCAACCGTTTGAGGGGAATTACATAAAGGGGTTCACATGGACATAACCGCAGGAACAATTCTTTTGACCTTGGTTTGGGGAATAGCGGTTGGCTGCATCTACATGCTGCTTGCAAGTGGACTAAACATCATTTTCGGAGTAATGAAGCTCGTGAACTTTGCGCATGGACAACTTCTAATGATTGGAGCCTACGCCACATGGGCTATCTCAGTTGCTTCAGGTTTGAACGCCTACGAAGCTATCTTTATTTCAATGGCCTTAGTTGCTGCTCTCGGCGTTGTTGTTGAAAGGCTAACTTTCCGCAAAGTTCTCGGGACCGAGAAACTAAACGAGATTTTTGTCAGCCTTGGATTGATTTACATTTTTGAGAACGCTGCCTTGCTTTTATGGGGCGATCAATCACAACGCATTGTCAGTCCTTTTGCTGGACTAAGTTTTGATTTAACGGCTTTCTCCATCACGTACGACCGAGTTGTTGCTATGATTGTTGTGGTCGCGATTTTGGTTGCTTTCGGATGGTTAATCTACAGAACAAAGATTGGATTAGCAATGCGAGCGACAAGCCAACGAAATGTCACGGCTTCGCTTATGGGCATTAACATAGAGAGAATCTACATGATTACTTTTGCCTTAGGCTCAGCTATGGCAGCTGCAGCAGGAGGATTATACGGCATTATCTTCACCTTCAATTCCCAAAGCGGAGCGATGCCAACAATCATTGCTTTTGCAATAATTATTCTTGGGGGTTTGGGAAGCATTAGAGGAGCAATTGTAGGAGGTTTGCTTTACGGTATCGCGGAACAAATGGCGACCTTGTTTCTAGGGGGAATATGGGCAAGTGCTGTCGCTTTTGCCCTTCTGATCGCTGTCCTTATTATCAAACCTAACGGATTATTCGGCGAGAAAGGAGAATGACATGCCAAGCAAACAGAAAGTTGCCACGTTCCTGCGTTCAAAAGGCTTCCAGATTTTGCTTATTTCATTCGCTATCTTAGCGCTAATTCCAGTCTTGATACGGGATAGTTTCTTCTTGTTTGTTTTTACTCTAATTTTTATCTTCGCGATTTACGCAGCAAGCTGGAATTTTCTGTCCAATTCGGGGCAAGGTTCCCTGGGTCATGCTGCTTTCCTAGGGATAGGCGGCTTCGCCTCCGCCATCATTGGATCGAGACTTTCCGTTGCAATAATCATAACCCTGAAAGTGGATACAATGCCAATTGGAGCCTTGTCGGTGCTTCTCCAGATCATGGTGCTTCTTTTAGGCGGTTTACTTTCAGCGGGAATCGGTTTACTAATCGGTTTGGCTTGCGTCCGGTTGAAAGCTTGGTATCTGGCAATGGTCACGTTCGGTTTTTCAGTCATAATTAACACCCTTTCAAGCCAATTCGATTCTTTCACCAACGGGATATATGGATTTGCCCCTGCGATATTTGTTCCAAGTGGCTTTCCGTTTTACATTTTGGTCATTTCTTTCGCCGTGCTTTCCATCGGGATCATGCACGCTGTAATGAAGTCTCGAATGGGATTGGCGTTCCGAGCCATACACGGTAACGAGGCTGAGGCAAAAATGATCGGCATTAACACCCCAAAGTACAAGCTCATAGCCTTTACCATCAGCACATTTTTCGCTGGCATTGCTGGTGGATTATATGTTTACTTTATTCGGTTTGTGGATAACTCTATTTTTTCGCCTGCTAACTCATTTTTACCGCTAATAATGTCTGTTATCGGCGGTCTGGGAACTGTAAGCGGACCAGTAATCGGCTCAATTTTCTTGACATCCGTAGGGCAGATTCTTACAACGCAGCCCGTTACTCAAGGGCTAAGTAATACGCTGGGACCGTTCTTCCCTAAGGTCGGCTATGTTGGACCGCCGCTGACCTACCTTTTCATAGGTGTCATTCTAATAGCGATTGTTGTTTTCAGTCCGAAAGGGCTAGAATCGCTGTTCCGTAAATTTTACAAATACCTCGTTTCCTAAAAAAATCGCGCGAATAACTTGTTACATCTGCCATTCTTTTACTTGAAATTAGAAGTTTTCATTGAAAATACTTTTTGATTTCTTCAAGCGACAGAACGGCAACGTCATTTGCGGCTAACACTTGCTCTGTTTTTTCAACATTGCTGGTGCGCATGATCAACGCGATTTTGCCGTCGACATGTACAGCTGAAGAATAAGCGTATTCGATGTTGATGCTCCCGTCGCCCAGAATCTTTGTTATTTTCGATAGAGTATCTTTCTCAGACATGAAGACAGCTGTTACTTCCGTGTTCTTCTTGGATTTAGCAAGGTTGAAATCTGCGTCTTCCAAGAACTTTGCCGCTTTGGCCGGGTCTTCAGTCACCAATCTCACTAGACCAAACTCGCCTGCGTCCGCAATTGATAGGGCGAAAACTTTCAGTTTGTTGCGGTCAAGCTGCGACATAACGTCAAAAAGGGACCCTGGATGATTGTCCAGGAAAACGCTTACTTGAGTTATTGGCAATCTCTACACCGATACCAAATAGTAGCAAATAATATTTAACTTTAACCAAGCTTCAACCATTCAACGACCACAAATGAGACGAAATAAAAATAGTCTCTGTTTTTACCAAACCTTATATTTCGAATTTGATTATTTCTTGCTAATCGGAGACAGCAATTTTGCTAAGGTGTACCGAAGTCTCAAAACGTTTTGGGGGACTTCAAGCATTAAAAAATATAGATTTGACAGTTAACAGCAACGAAATCGCTGGACTAGTCGGACCTAACGGCTCCGGCAAATCAACGCTTCTAAACCTTATCAGCGGCGTATACAAGCCTGACGCGGGAAAAATATTTTTCTTAAACGAAGACATTTCAAAGCTTCCTCCGTACAAGATTTGCGCTAGGGGCATCACCAAAACCGCTCAAACCGTTCAATCATTTCCAGAAATGACCGCGGTTGAAAACGTGTTAACAAGCTTACTTTTCAATGAGAAAAAAACTGAGAAAAAAATTGATGTGAATTCAAAAGCAAAGGCGCTCTTGGAATTTGTTGACTTAAGTAAAGAGAAATTTGATGTTAAAGCAAAAAACCTCAATGTAGTCGAGTTAAGGCGCATTCAACTTGCCAAAGCTTTGGCAACCGCCCCTAAACTGCTTCTTTTGGATGAGCTACTTACTGGTTTAACTCCTGCAGAATGCGATGAAGCGACTGCACTGATTAAGCAGATCAACAAGCAAGGCGTGACAGTTCTTATCGTTGAACATGTTATGCGGGTAGTAATGGGGCTGTGTGACCGCGTAGTTGTCTTGCATCATGGCGAGAAAATCTGCGAGGGAACGCCCGAACATGTGTGCAGCGATGAAAAAGTGGTGAAGGTTTACTTAGGCAAGAAGTTCCAGATAAGCGAGGAGTAAAAGTGTTAGAAACACAGAATTTGTCATCAGCATATGGAATGGTGCAAATACTGCACGACGTATCTTTCAAAGTTGAAGAAAAAGAGATTGTCAGCATCATTGGTCCTAACGGCGCCGGAAAAACAACTCTTGTAAAAACAATAATGGGTTTCATCCCTTCAAAGAATGGGACAATCAAGTTCAAAGGCGAAAACATTGGTAAATTACATCCATACGAGATAGTTAAGAAGGGAATCACAATGATTCCTGAGGGTAGAGAAATTTTTCCACGTATGACTGTTGAAGAAAACATGCGGTTGGGCGCTTATACAATGAAGGACAAAGATAAGATTAAGGAAACCATGGAGAAAGTCTTTCAGATTTTTCCTGTGCTGAAAAAGAAGGAAAAATCGTTGGCTCAAACGCTTAGTGGAGGGGAGCAGCAAATGCTTGTCATTTGTCGAAGTCTAATGTGTAATCCTCAAATGCTGATTTTGGATGAACCTTCATTGGGATTGGCGCCAATCATCGTGGAGAAGGTGTTGGACACTATTCGAACTATCAACGATGAAGGCGTGACCATTTTGCTTGTTGAACAAAACATTCAAGATTCATTGGACATTGCGGATAGAGGCTATGTTCTCGAGGAAGGAAGAATTGTTTTGGAAGGAAAAAGCAGGGAACTCTTATCCAATAATTATATAAAACAAGTGTACTTGGGCCTTTGAAAAAAGAGAATATAATTGACCAGCAGTTTCTTAAATGGAAAAAATCGTTTAGATCCAGCCTTTTCTTCGGAAAGCACCAATTAGGCTCAGCGCCAAACTGATCATTATCACAATCATTATGTAAAACCCATAACTGTAAGAGCTACCCGGCATTGAGAATCCGCTTCCAAAGTTTGTTCCGTATATGCCAGCTAACAGCGTGAGCGGGAGGAAAATGGCTGAGATGATTGTGAGCACCCTGACTATGTTGTTTGTTGTTAATGTTTGAGCGTTAATAAGGATGTTACCAATGTCTTGGATTTCTTCTCGGTGTGTATCTACAACTTCGCTTAGCGAGATTGTCCTATCGTAAAGATCTTCGAAACGCGGCAACGTCGCACTTGAAACAATGGCGAATTCGCCTCTGGCTGTTTTCCCGACAAGTTCGCGAAGGGGTCCCATCGCTTTCCTAAGAGCTAAGACTTGCTCCCTTGACTTAGAAATTTCCAACCCCAGATTTCTGTTTGACTCCTTTGGTCTCTGGTTGAAACGACTTGCGGCTTCTTGGGTTAAACCCTGAAGTATTTCATGAACCAAATCGGAAACCAGGAAAACCTCGTTTAAAATTAGATCCAAGGAAATGTACAACAGGATATCGGTGGATGGTGAGAGAGAAAGGGCAAAGTAGCCGTGAGTGCTGATTTTCTTGTAGATTTCGCTTGTGATGTTTGAATGACCCTTATGGACGGAAACCATCCATTTGTTACTTATGGCTAAGGCAATCCATTTTGCTTTTGCATTCGGGATAAACTGGTCGCTGCTAGGATAACTCACAAAACAGTAAACTCGGTCGACGACCTCTTCTATTTTTGACCGTCGTCCCGGCTCTTCAAATTCCTTCATGTTAAAATTATCTAACCCGAAATGGCTTCTCAACTGCTCCATTTCAGCTTCAGAAGGGTCTTCAGCGTCAACCCAGATAATAGAATCCTCGCCGATTTTGAGGGGCACAGCCTCTAAATTGGTGGAGTGCCACTGACCGCCTTCGTTTTTCATAAGTTGTTTGATAGTTAACATTTTGCCCTTCCGCTTTATCTTTCATGTAACTTGTTTCTTAACATATTCTGTAACTGCTCGCTTATTTTAAGAAATTGCCGTGCGCCAACTATGATTATGCACATCTGGACAAGCAGTGTCGCTCAATTAGCTTGGATGAGCGCTGTAAGTAGATGTTACATCTTCGTATCTGTTGTCTTCAAATGCATAGACCTTAACTGTTGATCCGATATACGCACCCCAATCCCAGCTTAGATATCTATGTGGCGAATTCCAAACTTTGTCAGAGGGATCCACGTGAACCCATGTGCCGTTGTAGTAGTCTTCAGCCCAGACATGTATGTAGGTCCAACCTTGAGTATCAACAGCCACGACAAGCCTGCTCTGGTATCCAAGCGCTAGGCAAGCTGAAACGTAAACGATGCTCCATTGCACGCAAATGCCTTCGCGGCTGTCCAGAATCTGGAATGGGTCTTCATAAAATCCTGTTGGGTTCGAAGCAAACGTTAGCTTGCTCCCTTCCCAACTGAAAAGTTCAGTTTGGTTATCGCCTGGATTAAGCAGAGTCAACATTTTGGCTTTAGTCTGGCTTGAGTTCAAACTCTTCATTACATCAAGGTAATGATTTGTGAAAGCCGTAAAAGCTGGGTCGGCGTTTGGCGGGTTTGCCTTGTTGTTTATTGAAGCCTTGTTATTTGCCGTGGACCAAAAATGCACAGACGCGAGCACAGTTCCAACAATAAGCGCAACAGAAACGATGACTATCCAAGCTCTGGTTTGCCTGCGCTTTCTTGCCGGAGGAGCTTTCCTAACAGGAGTCATAACGCTATAATTCACCCCCTTCAAAGTAAAAAACTTGCCGTATTGAGCTTTAATTACTTCAAAATAGGCAAAGACACGAAGTCGAGGCTGGAAAGCATAAAGTGGTACATTGAGAATCAGCGACCACTGAAAAGAATAATTAAATACCTGTGGAAAAGAAAAAATAATTTCTTGATAGAAGCGTCGGAATTAACTTGATGCGTTCTCTTTCTTATTTTCTATCTCGAGAATTGGCAATAAGAATCTTGAGTTGTCACTTCTTAAAAGCTAATCCTGTGAAGAAAGCCACCATCTTCTCTCCGCTCTTAACTCTCACTTGATACAAACCAGTGGTTTTTCCATCAGAAACCCGATCTGCCTCAGCCGTTAACACGTCTCCCTCAACCGACGGCTTCAAAAAGTTGATGCTTACCTGAACCGCGACTGCAACGTTTTCGCCGTAATTGCATGCATGTGCGAAGGCGTAGTCTGCCAGCGAGAAGATTGCACCGCCGTGCGTAAAGCCCAACGCGTTGGTGTGGTTTTTCTCAACTTTCATCGTTACTTTAGCATAGCCATCTTTGGCTTCAACCAGCTGAATTCCCAGTGCATCTGCAAAATGGTCTCTTCCTCTCATGATTGTTACCTTTAAACCGTGTTAGTATCGAATCACCATAAATAAGATTAACTGTGATAGAGCCGCTGTGTTATTTTTGGCGCACCCAGCTGATAGGCAATAAGCCAACTGTAACATTGTGTCCTTGCATTAGATGGGAGCTAGTAATTTTAAATAAGGGCGGTACTAAACCGTTTGTTGATGATTACGTTTGCCTGAAAAAGTTTTGGTTACCTCCGCTTGGCCATACATCAATGTTACGCCTCACTTAGGCAACCTTGTAGGTTCAGTCCTTTCCGCCGACGTCACAGCACGCTACTACAGACTAAAAGGCGACGACGTTATGATGGTCAGCGGTTCAGACACGCATGGCACACCCATAGAGGTGGAAGCCATAAAGCAAGGAATTAAACCGAAAGAGTTAACCGACCGCAACCACGCCCGAGTCGCTGAACTCTTCGGTCGATGGGAAGCCTCATTTGACAATTACACAAGCACAGAAAGCCCAATTCACAAGCAGTTCGTCCAGAAAACCCTGCTTGAAATCCAAAAAAACGGTTACATCTTCGAACAGGAAACCCAAATGCTTTACTGCGAACATGACCAGCGCTTCCTACCTGACCGCTTCGTAGAAGGCAAATGCCCATACTGCGGCTGCGAAAAAGCACGCGGAGACCAATGCGACATGTGCGGCAGGCTGCTGGAACCAACCTTGCTGGTAGAGCCCTACTGCGTAATCTGCAAGAACAAGCCAACGGTTAAAACCACTCGTCACTGGTACATTGACCTTTCGAAACTTACTGAACCTCTAACAGATTACCTGAAGGGCAACCGGCAACTTCCAAGTAACGTCAAAACATTCAGTTTAAACTGGATAAAAGAAGGCTTGAAACCCCGAGCCGTCACCCGCGATGTAGAATGGGGGATACCGGCGCCGTTCCCTGGAGCGGAAGGCAAAACTATCTACGTTTGGGTTGATGCAGTGTTAGGCTACATTTCAGCAACAATCGAAGAGTGCCAACGGCTAGGGCAGCCGGAGAAGTGGAGGGACTTCTGGTTGAACAAACAAGCCAAGACCCTATACTTCGTCGGAAAAGACAACATTCCCTTCCATACAATAATCCTTCCCGCCCTCCTCTTGGCTTCAGGCGAAGATTACAATCTGCCATGGAACGTCTCCGCCACAGAATTCCTCCAGTTCAAAGGGCAAAAAGCCTCAAAAAGTCAACGTGTCGGCATTTGGATAGATGAAGCCTTGGACATGTTTCCTGCGGATTACTGGCGCTTTTTCCTCATCGCGACGAGACCCGAAAGCAAAGACACAAACTTCACTTGGAGCGCCTTTATCGACAAAATCAACGCAGACTTAAACGATACTTTTGGCAACTTCATCCACCGAACCTTAAGCTTCATTGCCTCGAAATTCGATTCCGTAATTCCAGCACCAACAAAACTTGACAGAGACGACCAAGCTATACTGCAGGTAATCAAGGAAAAAGTAATAACTGCCGCTCAAGAATTCGAAGCTTCGAAGCTTCAATCTGCAGCAAACACGCTAATCTCAATAAGTCGAATCGGAAACCAGTACCTCAATGACAAGGAGCCATGGAATCTGATGAAAACAGACAAGGAAAAAGCCGGAACCATCTTTTACGTTGCCGCTCAAGTAGTCAAAGCCGCCACAGTGGTTTCGTCGCCTTTCATCCCAGCCACTGCCGAGCAGCTTTGGCAAACGCTAAACTTGCCGGAAAACATTAATAAGAGCAGCTGGAGTGAAGCCTTAAACCCCATTGATGCGGGGCACAAGATAGCCAAGCCAAAACCTCTATTTCACAAAATAGAGGCTGACGAGTCAAAACTGGAAGAACAATTGTCCGAGGTCAGGAAGAATCTGGCGAATCAGCCAAAATAACGCGGGGCTAAACTTATGCAAATTAACGCTGACCTTCACGTTCATAGTAACTATTCAAAGGATTCGCTGATTACCCCAAAAGACCTCGTATACTACGCAAAGAAGCGGGGTTTGACCGCTGTTGCTGTAACAGACCATAACCAGATTGAGGGCAGCTGGAAAATTGCTAAAGAAGCGGACTTTCTGGTTATTCCGGGTATGGAAGTCTCAAGCGCAGACGGCCATATAGTCGCATTAAACCTCAAAGAGTTAATTCCAAAAGGTTTCAGCGCTCAGGAAACGGTTGACCGAATCCACAGGGCAGGCGGAATTGCAGTTGCAGTTCATCCTTACGCTTGGTTTAAAGGCAGCTTAACAAGCCATGTAAAAGATGCAAAATTTGACGCTGTCGAGACTTTGAATGCTTCTGCTTTCCCTTTTAACCGTTGCAAACGCAAGGCAGCTGAAGTAGCTCAGAAACTTGCCCTACCATGTGTAGGCGGAACCGATGCGCATTACGGCCCAACGATTGGTTACGGTTGCACTGCTATTGATTCTGAACCGACTGTTGACGCAATAGTTAAGGCGATTGTAAATGGGAATTGTAAGCCTTTTGGGCAGCCTGTTCCTTTAACTTTTACTTTACAACGGCAGTTTAAGCTCATAAAACGCAAGATTTCTCGTGCTGACCGCAGATAGTAAAGCAGGCAACTCTTTTTTCGATTTTCTCTTCCAGCTGATAATCTTTGATTTTCAGTTGAGCGAAAGAATCATGTTATAAGGAAGAAGTGGGGAACTTTTATCTAATAGTCAAATAAAAGAATGTAATCTGAGGACTCTAAAAAGAGGCGCATTAGATGGCAGACGGAACATACTGGAACAAAAGAGTTGAAACCATGCCTGCTCAAGAATTAAAGAAACGTCAGCTTGAAGAGCTGAAAAGGCTGGCAAAGCATTGTTATGAGAATAGTTCTTTTTACAAGAAAAGACTTGACAGCGTAGGATTAAAACCTGAAAGCATACATTCACTTGACGATCTCACAAAGATTCCCTTCACAGTCAAGAGCGATTTGAAAGACAATTATCCTTTTGGGATGGTCGCCGCTAAATCTGACGAGATAGTGGAGATTCATGCTTCAAGTGGAACAACTGGAAACCCCATAGTCGGAGCATACACTCAACATGACATTGATGTTTGGCAAGAACTTATGGCTAGGTCAATCTACGTAGCAGGCGGAAGACGCCAAGATACAATACACATCGCCTATGGCTACGGTTTGTTCACCGGCGGCTTCGGTTTTCATTACGGCGCTCAAAAAATTGGGGCGAAAATTGTTCCTGCAAGCGGCGGGATGACTCAACGTCAAATAAAGCTCATGAAAGATTTGGGCGTCACGATTCTGGCTTGCACCCCAAGCTTCGCGGTTTATCTGGCTGAAACTATGGCTCAAGAAGGCGTTGACCCGAAGAAAGACCTTAAACTTAAAATTGGGATGTTTGGGGCAGAGCCTTGGTCCGACAAGATAAGGGAAAGAATAGAGAACGAGTTAGGCATTAATGCTTTTGACGTTTACGGGTTAACCGAGCTTTGTGGTCCAGGCGTTGCCATTGAATGCGCTGAGCATAAGGGACTTCACATTTGGGAAGACCATTTTATCGTGGAAACCATTGATTCTGACACAGGCGAGGTTTTGCCTGCCGGCGAGGAAGGAGAATTGGTCTTTACTGGCTTGACGAAAATGGGGCTTCCGATGCTTAGGTACCGGACCCGAGACATATCGAAGGTAGAAACGGAAAAATGCGCCTGCGGACGGACCCATGCCAGGATGATGCGTGTTCAAGGTAGGTCAGATGACATGCTGATTATTCGTGGAGTAAACGTGTTCCCATCGCAAATCGAATACGCGGTAATGTGTTTCTCGGAGCTTGCCGCTCAATACGTGATTATTGTCGACAGACCAGGCGCCTTAGATACGTTTGTTGTTAAGGTTGAATTATCTGAGAAAGCAGCTAAAGATCCCAAAGTAGATACGAACGCGTTGAAAAACAGCATTCAAAAGCAAATTCATATAGTAACGGGTATCTCCGCTGACGTTGAAATTGTGAAGCCGGGTGAGCTTCCGAGGACTGAGGGAAAAGCAAAAAGGGTTCTGGACTTACGCAAAGGCAAAATGTAAAGGACTAAACCTATGACTTCCAAAATTGCTGTAGATAAGCCGGGCGATTTTGCCTTGCTTAACGGCGATGAAGCAGTTGCTAGAGGCGCTGTTGAAGCCTCCGTCAAAGTAGCCGCTTCTTACCCCGGAACACCCGCTACCGAAATTTTGGAAACCCTAGCTGAAGTATCAAAAGAATTTGACATCTACGCAGAATGGAGCATAAACGAGATTGTTGCCACCGAGGTAGCTGCCGGCGCTTCGATGGCAGGTGTTCGCTCTATTGTTTCAATGAAACATGTTGGCCTAAACGTTGCCTCGGATGCGGCCATGACATTGGCATACACTGGAGTTGAGGGTGGACTGTTAATCGCTGTCTGTGATGACCCAGCTTTGCATAGCAGCCAAAACGAGCAGGACACAAGATATTTTGCGGTTCATTCGAAGTTGCCTTTGCTGGATGCGGGAAATCCGCAGGAAGCCTTGGATATGGCTAGAGAAGCGTTTGAATTAAGCGAAAGGCTGCATTTGCCAGTTATCTTGCGTTTGACGACAAGGGTTGCTCATGGGAAGGCTCGAGTGAGACTTGGTCGGTTGCATAAGTTGAGTCGAAAAGCTGATTTTGATAAACAAGGTTCAAAATGGGTAATGGTTCCGGCTAACGCAATTCGGCAGCACAGAGTCTTAGAAGTAAAGATGGCAGAAACAAAAACACTTGTTAATCATTCAAAGTTTAATGTGATTGAAGATAATGCGAGCGACATAGGAATTATAGGAAGTGGAGTAGGTTACTATTATGCCCGTTCAGTGCTCGACACGAAAAAGTTTTCTTGGTTAAAGCTAGGTTTCGTTCATCCTTTTCCTCAGGAGATTGTTGAAAGATTTGCGCTCAAAGTAAAAAAACTCATAATAATTGAGGAGCTAAGGCCGTACATTGAAGAAAATATCCAGCGGTTAGGTCTGCAAGCCCTTGGAAAAAATCAGTTAGGCTTGGAGGAAATTGGCGAGTTAACGCCCGATAATGTACGCCAAGCCTTCGCAAGTTTAGGGTTAACAGCTAAAGCAGAGCCGCAGGAATCATTGAACTTGCAGCCAAGACCACCCAATCTTTGCCCAGGCTGTCCTCACAGAGCTTTTTATTATGCCCTAAACATGGTAAATCAGCATGTTAACTGTGACAACGACAAATGCGTCGGCTGTGACATTTGCGAGTACGTTTGCTCTTTTGAGAAGGAGGGAGTTTTTAACCCGCTTAAGTCGCGTATCCGCTCGGTGAGGCTTGGTCAAGTTTTCAACACCGCGATAACATGCAAAGCCTGCATTGACGCCCCATGCATTACCGCTTGCCCGGAAAAAGCTCTGGCGCGGTCAAATAAAAGCGGAGCTATCATGGTCGACCAAGAAAAATGCAAGGGCTGCCCATGGTGCATCGAAGCATGTGAGTTCGGCGCAGTTACGGTCAACTCGCGCACACGTAAAGCCATAATATGCGACACATGCAGCGGGGAACCCAAATGCATTCCTTTTTGCCCCGAGGGAGCTTTGAGCTTATCTGGAAAATCAAACGACAAAATCGTTACAGGCGACATCGGCTGCTACACGCTTGGTGTTTTGCCGCCTGTCAACACGGTTCAAACGTGCTTGTGTATGGGGGCTGGGATTTCCCAGGCTGCAGGAATGTTTCATGCTGGTGTAAAGGATAAGGTGTTCTCGGTTATCGGTGACTCGACGTTTTTCCACGCGGGTATGCCTGGGTTGATGAATATAGTGTATAACAGGGCTAACGTATGCGTGGTCATCATGGATAATAGCACGGTTGCGATGACGGGGCATCAGCCTACGCCTGGCTCGGGAAAAACAGCGATGGGAGCGGACGCTAAAATCCTGAAGCTGGTAGACGTTGCTAAGGGGCTTGGAATAGACAAAGTGGCGGTTGTTGACCCGTATGATATTGAAGGCACAATTTCATCTCTAAGGAAAATTATTGATTACGATGGTCCATCTGTCATCATTTCACAGAGACCCTGCCCCCTTTTGATTGAAAGAGGCAAGCCTAGGGAAACCACGGATAAGTGTAATGACTGCGAGGTTTGCACGAAAGCTTTCGGCTGCCCCGCCATCTACAAAGTAAACGGACAAGTTGAGATAGATTCATCGCTCTGCTACGGATGCGGCGTCTGCGAAGTCGTCTGCCCCTTTGAAGCGATTAGGAGGAAAGAATGATGAATCGTCTCGACACAGTTTTCAGCGGCGTCGGTGGACAGGGAGTTGTAGTTTTAAGCGATATTTTCTGTGAAGCCGCAATACTGGAAGGATTTGATGTAGCGAAGGCTGAAATTCATGGGATGGCGCAGCGGGGCGGTTCAATAGTTGCTTACGCGAGAATAGGCAATAAAGTTGAGTCGCCAATGATTGAAACTGGGAAGGCTGATGTTCTAGTGGGTTTTGAGGTTCTCGAGGCTGCGAGGGCTTCGCCGATGCTTAAGCGGGGCGGCGATGTAATTGTTAATATGAAGTATATTCAGCCTTGTATCACTGGCTCAGACGTGAAGCCTAAGAAGGCGGATGAGCTGATGCAGATTTTGAGGGAGAAAGCGCAGGTGCATGAAGTTGACGGGGCAGGCATCGCTGAGAAGCTTGGGAACTTGTTGGTTGTGAATACAATTCTGCTAGGGGCGCTCTCAGCACTTCCTGAAGTCCCGGTTAAGGCAGAGTCGTTCAAGCTTGCTATCGCAGGCAGGCTTAGAGAAAAATACATCAACGTGAACTTAAAGGCGTTTAAAATGGGCAGAGACAGCGTTCAACCTAGCTAATTTGACCTATCAGTTTTCAGTTTTATGACCGGTTTGTACTTTGCTCTTTTCTTTTTAGGTGTTTTTTTTGGTACCAGGAGACGCATCATACCAATGGCTAAAGCAACATTAGACTTTCAATGTGGCATGGGTTCCTTCACGCCAAGCTCAGTTATTCTGTATGATACTAGATTCAAACGTGACTTAGAGTCAGTTGAAGAACTAAATAGAAACTCAATCTTGCAAAAAATCTTGATAGACGCCTTTTGTGGGCTAGCGAGTAAGCTTTAAATTGCTCGTGTACGCACACACAAAAAAGGAGAGGGCGACCAACGAATAGGCAAGAGGCAGTTTCGTTGTTGAAAGAAATAATGACTGAATGCGAGTCATTCCTTACTGCTAACGCAGTATCAATAGAGCATAACAAAGCAAACCGTAGTTGGGAACTCCGAGTCAGCTGGACTCCTCACCCTTCAGAGACTGAGTGTTTAGAAAAAATCGTTGCCAAGCATAGTTTAGAAATGATTACGACAAACGAACGAACAGTTTTCCGTTGAACATAACGTGGCTATCTTGATTTCTTAAAATGATTTCCGCATTTTTTACAAGTATAAGCTTGAACCGAGAAAACCGTATTAACAAAAGATTTATCCGGTTTTGAAGTGTCTTCTCCACACGTAGGACATCTAGCCAACACAGTGCCATCCATGTTAACGCAACTTACAATGTAAGGAAGTAAATAGGTTATGAAGGTTTGTTGGCACAAAAAGATACAACAAAACATTATTCAACAATAATCTTTTCTCCCGAAAGCCAAAAATGGGTTTAAATGGATGAAAACGGCACAGTTAATATATAAACACCTTAGATTTCTTCAAGTTGCATTGTTTCTTGCGAGATCGAGAATTTTGTTGTTTATCATTTCCCAAAGGTCAATTTCTGGGATGGGGCTAAAACCGGGGTGGAATTGTTCCTTGGCGATCTCGTAAATTGCTTTGTTAATTGGCATTGGAATACCTACGTTGCGGGCTAATTCAAGCATGTATCCGCTTAATGATTCCAGTTCAGTGTTTGGTTTTCCGCTAAAGACGTCTTGTGTCATGCTGGTTGGTCCAACCCTGTTTACGATGAAGTCGTGGAGAGGATTTGCTGGTGATTCTGGGATGTTGACTGCTGTCTGGATATCGTTCCAAGAGGGCATGCTGCCAAGCTTGTGCTCTTTAATGCCCGCTGCTTGCAGCACTTGGATTCCTTCTCCCAGAAGTCTTGTTGTCATATGAACAAGGATCTTTTCAGACTCGACCGATCGTTTTCGGAATCCAACAAGCGCCATTAACGCGTTTATCAGGTTAATTGCTAACTTGCAATGAACTGCATCACGTAAACGATTGGTAACAAAGCATTCTAATCCGGGACATAAGATGTTTTTAACCTTTTCAAGTTCAGGTTGTAAATCATTGTTTGGGGTTCCAATAATTAGGTATCCTCGTTTTACATAAGTGGCTTTCCCGAAGCCGTCTCGCCACGCGTTGTAGCAAACGACGCCATAAATTGCTTTAGAAAAATACTTAGGTAGTATCTGCTGGTTTTCTAGGCCGTTCTGAAAGCTCGCGACGATTGGCTGACAATTTCCAAGTTGATACCGAAGCGTTTGCGATGTTTTGTCAAGGTCATAGTTTTTCACTGTTATGATCATGATTTCTGGAGGCTGAATCTCGTCTAGCGACTCAATTACTTTTACTGGCATTGAAGCAGTCTCGGCTTCTTCACCTATTTTGTGAAGCCGTAGGCCGTGTCTTTTAATCGCAGCTACGCTTTCGCCTCGTGCTAGAAGATACAAGCTTTCGTTGTGAGGAAATATCCAGCCTGCTATGCTTAAACCGATTGCCCCTGCCCCGACGATTAGAACATTGGGTTTTTCTTTCAAGGGATAACAACACCTTGTTCAGAGCGAGCGAGATAATTATAATTTGCTAAGAGGAAGTCGATAAGCTAAGGGTCCAGATGGGGCAATGACTCGCTTATGTTTTCCGCTATATCAGCAATCAAGGCTGTTAGGTTGTCTGATACGCCATTCTCATGAAAATTGAAGAAGTAGAAAACAATGCCATACCAAACAAGGGCACGCTTGCATAGCGTCGACTGTAAACTAGACTAATTCAGGAACACATTAAAAAAATGAATCCGAAAAACCAGGTTGATTTCAAACCGTCCCCTAATAAAGAACAGATTCGTTTTTTCTTAAATGTATGTTTTTCCTTCTTTATTCTGCGCGTTTGAGACTGAGGGGTTTTGATGCTTCTCGCTTTGATGCTTTCTTTACTTCAATTTCATCGTAATCCTGAGCGTACAGGTTTTTTTCAAGAGCCTGAAGGTCAAGAAAAACGTAGTGAGTATCTCCGTCTTCAGAATCAACCCTGACTACCTGTAAATGTTTCATTGATTAGTCTTCTCAACTTGATAACTGCGGTAGTGAGAATTAAGCGTGTTCGATTTTTTCTTGGTCAATTTGATTCAGCAAATAGGAAGAATTACTACAATTTTGTCAAGTTATCTGAGTATTCTCTTTTTTTGGACTTAGTTTTAAAGCCCTATATTAAATCTATTATATATATGGGTACATACCAACGCCCATCTTCAGGTAAACTTGTCTTCTTTTCCTTGTGCTTGCAGTAATATGATTGACTACCAATTCAACATCAGCAACAAGTCAAGACGCGATGCCGCCTCACTTAAAAATAACGCAATCAACACGTTCTCCAGCACCTTATTATAAAGAAGGCAAATACCCAAAAAAATACCCACGCAGTTTTTTCTTTGAAAGAAAACTATAACCCTCAAGCTTTCGAAATTAGTTTATGAAGTTGATATGAACCAACTGAAGTTGAAGCCGCTAAGGTACTTCGCCTTTAAAATTCCAAGATGCAACATGCTCCAACTCATGCTCTAAGGCGTTAACAAGAGGAACTGTTTGTTTAACAAAGATAACAAAATGTCCCTTGAATCTAAATGTATAGGCCTCAATGAACTTGTTGTCAACTTTTATTCCATACTCCTTAACCCTAGTATCAATAACTTTATTTTGTTTCTGTAACAATCCAAGCGTCGACAAAAACTCGTTCTCTTCCAATGTAAATGCATAAACATCTGGAAAAGGTTTATCCGAAATTTTTCCCCAAACGCTTCTAAGAATCTTGTTTGAAACGCTCTTAGCGGACTGAGTTTCGGGGTTTATTTTTCTCACTCACATCAAGTCTTAACTGGGTACAAGAGACCTTTTTAGTTTTTCTCTTACAGGTTCTGTCAATTGCAGTTATCGCGTTGCTTTATCAGTTCCATAATTCTTATATTGCTCTGCGCGAAATCAGCAATTGGTGTTTCTTTTGACTTGTTGGAAATGGTTTAATGGAGTTTTGAAAGAAGCAAATGTGGAAATTACCGACGAAAACCATGAAAAAATTGACAAATTCATCCATAAGTTCATAGGCGATCAATCGAGTTACGGGCGATGTTCAACAGATTGGAAAAAAGCAAGTAAAGAAATCAAAGCAAATCCAGAACTGAAGAAAGAGTTCATACTGAAACTCAAAACGCTACAGTAGTCTTGGCCTCAATTAATAAGCCCCATTTTTTGTTAACAAACTATTTCCTTGACGGGAATCTCAGGTTTGGTTTTTTGAGTTTGCTAAATCAATCCTTTTAGTTTTCCTATACGCCTTGGTTGTAAATGCGTTGAATTTGGGTTCTTTTTTCTGTCTTTAACTTGTTTTTTCTGTCGGTTTTTGGAGCAGCTTTCTAATGGCGCTGATTCTTGCTTTTTGAGCTAGTGTATCGCTAGTGACAAGGGTCAATGCTTCTTCAGGGCACCATTTGACGCATTGGGGTCCGTCGGGTTTGTCTTTGCAGAGGTCGCAGACGTAGACCACTTTGGTTTCGGGATGCAGCATTATGGCGCCGTAGTCGCATGCTTCGATGCACCATCCGCAGCCGTTGCATTTGTCCTTGTCAAGGACAATGTTTCCGGTATCCTCTGACTGTGTGAGTGCATTTTTTGGACAAGCCGCTACGCACGCTGGGGCCTCGCAGAGCCTGCATGTAACTGACATGTTGGCGACTTGGTTAACGCGGACAACGCGTATGCGTGATTTAAGGGGGTTGAATGCTTTTTCTTTGGTGAATGAGCAGGCGTATTCGCAGATTTGGCAGCCTACACATTTTTCCGGGTCAACTGAAACGAATTTTCTTTCGCGAGTTTTGACCATTTTTAATCCTCTTTTCCTTCAACTATGCCTGATAAATCTTCCAGTCCAAGCTTGGTGAGCACATCTTTTGTGGGTACTCCTTCAAGCGTCCAGTTGCGTGACAGGTAATAGTCATCGAGAAGCAAGTCAAGCTCCTCCTGAGTTACCACGGAGCCTTTTCCTGGGCCATCATCAGTTATTGGTTGGTTCATGACTTTCCACGGCAACGTGTCGTCTTTGCGACTTAATCCTTCCCGGATGTTAATTAGCCGCGCAAGATTGTTTATCCGTTCGCCTGCAAGGCTTAGCTCCTGCGGAGTCATCTCGTACCCCGTTACCAGAGTGTAAAGCTTAGCCATGTCAGGCAACTCCTTGTACAGGGTGCCTCTAGCGTTCTTGCAGATAATGAGTGAATCAATTAAAGCGTAAATATCTTCGGAATCTTTGACCAGTTTGCCTCGGCCTTTTTCAGCTTTAAAACGGTCAACTTTACCCGATATATCAAACGCATACGCGCCGCTGCGGTTGTGGTCAGCTCCACGGAAGGAAACTGCAAACCCTAAAGCAGCGGTTTTCAAGCATCTTAAATCGTAGCCTGTGACTTCCAACCCCTTGATGTTCTGAGCAAGCTTATCAGAGCCTTTGCCGATTTTCGCTGCTGCTGCTTTCGCCCCATCAGCCAAGACCTCGCCGATTCCCTCTCGTTTGCCTATTTTCTCAATTAGCTGCAAGAGGGCTTCTGCGTTTCCAAAATGAGCGTCAATTCCATCAAGCTCCTCATGTGATAAGATGCCTTTTTCATGACAATCCATTACGAAACTGACCGTCACACCCGTGCTTGTCGCATCTAAACCATAATAATTGCAGAGGTCACTGGCTTTGATTATTGCGTCAAGCTTATCGACACCGCAGTTCGGGCCGAGTGCCCAGATGTTATCGTATTCCATGCGTGCCATGGTTCCTTTGTATGGCCCATCATGGATAACGGCTTCATGCTCGCACCGCATTGCGCATGAGTTGCAAGCGATTATTTTCGCGACGTATCTTTCGTTTAGAGTTTCACCGCTTACTTTTTCAGCGTTATCAAAATATGAGTTATTGTAGTTGCGTGTGGGCAAGCAGTGTAGTGCGTTTAGAATCATAACGTTTTCTGCTGACCCCAATGTTCGGTATTTTTGCGCTGCTGGTCCTTTCATTCTTTCATGAAACTCCTTGACCATCTCAATAAATTCTTCAGGCTTAGCGACAACAATGTCTTTGGTTCCCCGCACAGCGATGGCTTTTAGGTTCTTTGACCCCATGACTGCGCCAAGGCCTGTTCTTCCAGCTGCGCGGGTTTTCTCGTTTGTTATGTTGGCGATTTTGGACTGTTTTTCGCCTGCCAAACCAATGGAGGCAACGCGCACGTAGTAGTCCCCAAGTTCCTCTTTAACTGCGTCTTCGGTTTCGGAGGGCGATTTACCCCAAATTTTTTCTGCATCAAGTAACTGGACTGAATCATCATCTATCCAAAGGTAAACGGGTCTTTCGGCTTTCCCAGTTAGAATTATAGCGTCGTAGCCAGCTCTTTTTATTTCTGCTCCGAAGGTGCCGTGGCTTACTGCCTCACCGACACCGCCCGTTTCAGGTGATTTTGAAATGAACGCGTGTCCATTCCCGCCCGTCGGGAACATAGTTCCTGAAACTGGACCCACTGCTAGAACCAGCGGGTTTTCAGGATTGAATGGGTCAACGCCTGCTTTTGAGTTGGCTAGCCAAAGTTTCATGCCTAAGCCTATGCCGCCAATGTATTTTTTGGCTGTTTCCTCGTCTAGTTTCTCCATAGTTATTTTGCCTATGGATAAGTTAACGCGTAGAACCCTTCCTGCGTAACCGAGCAACCTATGTTCCTCCGTTAAATTTAGAATTATTAGTCAGTTGAACAGTATATTAAGTTAATGGGTTTTATTTTTGAAATTCATGGCTGAGAGGGGTTTCAATTTTAGCGTTATGAACACTCTGTCATAACGCTTTTCTGTGTTATCCGCAAGTCAAAAGGCGTTTTGGTACGGATAAAAGATATGAGTCGCCTCATTCAATCCAATACATGGTTGTAGCAGAGGGTCAAAAAATGAAAGTTAAAGTTCACTACTTAAGCCTGGTCAAGAGCTTCACTAAGACAGGCCAAGATGAATTCGATCTAAACCAAGATGTGGCGCTGTCGGATTTGCTATGCGACGTCGCTGAAAAATATGGGAAACCCTTCACGCAAGAGGTTTACGACCCAACTAAAAAAGAGATGAAGTCAACATTCGTGACCATGGTTAACGGTGTCTTAATGGATCAACTGCAAGGTATCAACACGCCACTTAAAGACGGTGACAACATAATTATAATGTCTCTTATGACAGGCGGCTAAAAGCTAAATCTACTTCTCTCCGGACAAACGTGAACGGCATGGTTAAAGTCGAAAAATCCAAATCTGTCTATTGGCTGGATAACAAACTTTACTTGAACATTACCAACCGCTGCTCTAACCGCTGCTTTTTCTGTCTCAAAAATTTCAAGCAAGGTGTAGGCGGCTTCAGCCTAAAACTCGTTGCGGAACCGAGTTTCGAACAGATTATAGACGAACTTAAAGGGGTGCTGGGCACGCGAAATTGGGCTGAAGCGGTTTTCTGCGGCTTCGGGGAGCCGACAGAGCGGCTTGATGTTTTGTTGATGGTTGCGCGTTGGATTAGGCAGCATTATGGCAAGCCGCTTAAGATACGACTAAACACGAATGGACATGGCTCAGTGATTAACAGAGGCAGGGATGTGTCTGCTGAGTTGAGGGCAGCAGGGGTTGACAAGGTGAGCGTTAGCTTGAACGCTGGGGATAAGGAAACGTATGAGCAGGTTTGTAAGCCAACCTTCGAGGGAGCTTACGAGGCAATTATAGAGTTTATACGGAAAGCTAAGCCCTTTTTACAGATAGAGGCTACTGCGGTCAGACTGCCTGAGGTTGACTTAGCTAAGGCAAAGGCGGTTGCGGACGAGTTGGGCGTCGGCTTTAGAGTTCGAGAGTATATTCCTTGCTTTTACTAGTTTTCGAAAGGGTTTTGGGAGTTAGATAGCCGGATTAAGACCTACATTTTTCAGAGCACTTTAAAAAGCTTTTAATGGTCCTTCAGAAGTCTTGAATTCAATCAAAATGATCCAAAAACCGCTTTGCCATGCTGTGAGCTTTCGCCAAAGAATCAAAGTTTCATACCAAAACACAGCAACCATAGCAACGCAAACAACTATCAGCCAAAACGTAAAATCCGAACCGTAAAGTGCTTCTAAAGAAAAAAAGGCAACTACAATAGTGAAGAGCAACGAGAAGAAGAACAGTTGGGGCACCACCGCTGGACCGACTTTGGAGTAACCCTCAAGAACTTTGGCTGATGCATCCTTGATAGCGAAGTACTTTCCCTGTTCGTCTTGCTTAACGTAGTTGGCTTCTACAAGTTTCCCCAAATGATAGGAGGCTAATGAGGCTGAAGACAACTCGAGACCTCGTTGAACCTCCCTAAGCTCAGATGGACCGTGTTTAAGAAGGTGCAAGTATGCCTTTAGCGTATTGCCTCTAATTTCTTGATTATTTGGCATTTGAAGGAAATATCTTAGAAGGCAGCAATTTAATGATTGCGTCTGGATTCCTTTAAAGAAGGCTACGATACTGCGAATGGATTAAGCGGACAAGATCTTCCATATCTGAACCTAAATTGCAGAAATCTGGATCTTGGCATTTGGAACCTTTTGGAAAGAAAACGGGGTTAAGCAAAATATATATGGGTTGGTCATCAACGAGATAACTCAGAGTGCTGAATGAGGAGTAAACGATGGTTTCTCTTAGAGCTTTAGCCCCATCCTTAACAAGAATAACAGTTGCGGGAGCAATAGGCGCCGCTTTGCATGTTGGTCAAGGCGACTGCGACTTAATTGATGCAAAAGCCGTTGAATTTTCAAGAGCCGTCCTTGCTCAAACAGACGTTGAAGGCGAAGTAATCTGCTGCGAAGGACCCAAAGATCATGCACCGTCGTTCGAACGTCGTGAAAAAGTCGGAACAGGAGGAGGGCCCAAGGTTGAATTTATCGTTGACCCAGTTGACGGAACCACTGCGGCCAGCAAAGGTAGAAAAGATGCGATTTCCGCATTGGCATGCGCACCGGCAGGCTGTTTCCAAGTTTTGCCCGATGACGGATACTACTTCAAAATCGCCGCGGACCATCATGCAATGGGAAAAATATCCATGGAAATGTCTGTCCAAGAACTAGTGCGCACGGTGGCCCATGAAAAAGGTTTATCCTTAGCAAACTTTACTGTCATAATGCTTGAACGTGACCGACATAACGAAATCCTTGCCCAACTGAGAAAACTCGGCGTACGAATTCTGCTTATTCCGGACGGAGACATCGCTGGCGCCGTGGTCTGTTGCTTACCGAACACCGGAGTAGATATGTTAATCGGCGCAGGCGCCGGACCTGAAGCCACCATTGCCGCGACAGCAGTGAAGATTCTTGGCGGAACCATGCTAGCCAAAGTCTGGGAGGACAAAAAAGATGATTCAGAACGCCTAGAACGCTTGCGGAAAAGCGGCGTTGACGTACACAAAACATACAATCAGGATGAACTTGCAAAAGGGAAAGAACTGGTTTTTGCAGCGTCAGGAGTCACAAAAGGCGAACTCTTAGACGGAGTGAGAATGGTTCCTAATGGCGCGATTGTTAATTCGATTTGCATGCGGTTGCCTAGTGGAACAATAGAAAGATCTGAAACTACGTTGCGGTTTAAAGGTCACCCGGTTTACCAACAATTCCTCCCGTAAACGCAGCTATTTATTAAAAAGTACCATTTTTTTCACAAGCACCTTAATATTTACTTACCAATTTTTCTTTAACAGGTAAACAATGACTTTTGAGGACAACACCTGTATAGAAAAGCAGGAGCAAAAAGAAGAACAACACCAAAACGAACGTGTGTTTGTTACTTTTGCCGTTTTATTGGGCTTAACCATTACAATAGGCGGCTTACTTGACTACTTCTTCTCAGGTGTGCCCCTCAACTTCACAATCCCGCTCGTGAATGTAAAAGCAAGCCTAAGCATAATTCTATACTATGTTGTGGTCCTTTTCGCCTCAATATACATCGGTCTCGTCGGATTGAGAGAGCTCTTCGCAGAAAAAAGATTCTCAGTGGAATTCTTGATGGCGGTGGCAGCGCTAGGCGCCCTTTACCTGCACGCTTTTTTTGAGGCAGCGACAGTATTGTTTCTTTACTCCATTGCCGAGTACCTTGAAGGTTACATTGAAGATAGGGCTCGGCGAACAGTTGAGAAGCTTTCAAAGTTCATGCCCGACCGCGCCAGAATCATTTTGGACGGAACGGAGAAAACTGTCAACGTCAACGAAGTCGAACCTAATCTGATTCTGGTTGTGAGACCCGGCGAGCGTATTCCCCTAGACGGCAACGTTACCGAAGGTTTTTCGCATGTTGACCAAGCACTTGTGACGGGTGAATCAGTACCAGTTACCAAGAAGGTTGATGACTGCGTGTATGCTGGCACGTTAAACATGAGCGGTGTATTAAAAATCGCGGTCACCAAAAAGGCAAGCGAGACACTTGTTTCAAAAATCATGGTGCTTGTGTCTGAATCTGGCAAGCGGAAAGCGTCTGTAGAAAAACTTGTTGACCAATTTGCAAAAATTTACGTCCCAATCGTTATCAGCTTAGCTGTTGTAACGGCTGTGTTGCCAACATTAGTCTTTGGTGGGTCTTTTCACACTTGGCTCTACCGCTCTCTTATCCTCATAGTGGTATCTTGCCCCAGTGCCTTCATTATCTCAGTTCCAGCAACAGTGTTTGTAGCCATAACAATCGCTGCTAGAAGAGGCGTATTAATAAAGGGGGGAATTTACGTGGAAAAACTCGCCAAAGTCAAACGTGTAGTTTTCGACAAAACAGGCACGTTAACGCTGGGTAGACCTGCTGTCCACCAGGTAAGATTGACGCATAGAACCGAGCAGGAGGCATTGGCGCTTGCAGCCGCGCTTGACCAGTTCTCAAATCACCCTGTAGCACAAGCCATTGTCAGACGGGCAAGAGAAAACAGCATAGACCTAAGCAAGTTCAAAGTTACCGACCTCACCGAAGTTCCAGGCAAAGGCATAATCGGAAACGTTAACGGCAACTTCGTGGCAGTCGGAAACATGGAACTTATGAAAGAGTTTGATTGTAACTGCGAAGAAGCGATGGCGATTGATGAGGCGGACACGCACACCTCAGTCTGTGTTTCCGTCGGAAAGGAAGGGTTTGCAACAGTTTGCGTTGTAGACCAGGTGCGGGAAGACGCGTTAAAAGCAATAAGCGACTTGAAGAAAAACGGGATAAAAACGGCAATGCTCACTGGCGACAGGGCAGAAATTGCCAAAGAAACGGCAGAAACTCTAAAAATCGATGAAGTCTACGCTGAGCTATTTCCTGAAGACAAACTCAAATGTATCGAGGAGATGAAAGGGAAAGATGGACTCGTGGCAATGGTTGGAGACGGCGTCAACGATGCCCCCGCACTTGCCGTTTCAGACGTCGGCATAGCCATGGGCGCCGCAGGCGTTGACGTTGCCCTGGAATCCGCGGATGTGGTGCTTGTGAAGGACGAGCTTGCCCAAATTCCTTACCTGATTAGGCTAAGCGATAAAACAATGGGGATAGCCAAACAAAACATCGCGGCATCACTCGTCATAAAACTCATTTTAGGAGCACTAGGGGTACTCGGGGTAACGGGGTTGCTCGCAACAGTTATCGCTGGAGATGACGGGGTCACTATGCTTCTTTTGCTTAATTCACTGCGGCTTGAACGCGTAAAATAGGTCATTGAGGAATATTGCTCAAGACAGTTTTGAAAATGTTTGCCCTAAAAAATAGGTTGCAATTTGAAAAATTAATAAGCGATCAAACAGTGACCTTACAGTCATGCCTAAGCCCTATCCAAAAACCCAGCCTAAAAAGACCAAACCGAATACCAAAACCAACGGTCAACCCAAACCCGTAAGCATCACCTCAAGCAAAACCTACTGGATAACGCTAACGTTGCTAATGCTTGTTTTCGGGTCTTTTTACGGATACTTAATGAAAGTTGCCTTAGCCGCCATAGGTATTATGCTGGCAAGTGTCCTGTTTCTGATAGGTTTCGCATATTACCTCAAATTCAAACAGTCCCCCTTAACAAACTCCAGTAGGGCAACATTTCTTTTTGGCGGAGCCTGCGTTATCGGCTTTGCAATCTGGGTAGTAATCGTGCTTCTTTCAAGTCTAGTTGGCCTTTGGGCACCAATAGCACTATCGATAGGCGACAACTTTTTTGCCATAACAAGCCTAATAATCTGCTTAACTTCAGGAGCGTTCATAGGAGACTTAATCGGCAACAACAAAGAGAAAATAAGCGTTTTTCTCAAGAGCAAGTTTAGCAAATAACTTTGTCCTTCCATTTACGCTCGCAGAACCTTTAAGAGCCCAAGCAATTAAGCATCTTCAGGAAAGCTAAACAAGGAATAGACCATACGTTGAAATTTGGAATAATGACTCGGAATCCCGAAGCATGGAGCAGCACACAAGTTCGGGAAGCATTAACCAAACGAGGCATCCCATACGAATGCTTTACTTTTCCACGGATCGTCGCGAGGCTAGCATACAAACCCTACTTCAAAGTCAACAGCACCAGCCTCTTGGACGATTTAGACGCCCTTATCATTCGTCCCATTGGACGCGGCTCGTTGGAGGAGCTGGTTTTCCGAATGGACATGCTCTACAAGCTTGAGCGTCAAGGCTTCTACATGGTGAATCCTCCGGCGGCAATAGAGCATTGTGTTGATAAATACGACATCCTTGCTCTCCTTGAGGATATTGGCGTTCCCGTCCCACGCACCCTGGCAACTGAAAGCGTCAACGAAGCACTCAAAGCATTCAACGAGTTGGGTGGTGATATCGTTGTTAAACCTATTTTTGGCTCACGCGGGCAAGGCGCAACTCGGGTTAACGACGTAGACATCGCCGATACCATTTTCAAAGCCATTACGTTCCACCATGGCGTCATTTACATGCAGGAATTCGTTCCTCATGGGCACTCGGATATTCGAGCCTTCGTAATCGGCGATCGGGTAGTCTCATCTATGCGGCGGGTTGCCGAAGGCTGGAAAACCAATTACAGCAGAGGGGCCAAACCTGCCGCAGCTGAAATCAGCAAAGAATTTGAAGACTTAGCCATAAAATCAGCTAAGGCGGTGGGCTGTAAAATCGCGGGAGTGGATATCCTTGAAGGACCAGAAGGGCCGCGGATTGTAGATGTCAACAGCCAGCCAGGGTGGAAAGGACTGCAAGCGGTTGCCAAAGTTAATATCGCTGAAGAAATAGTTAGTTTTGTTTTGTCTGAACTGAAAAAATAAGATTATTTCTCGGAAACTATCAAGTTGTAAGGGTCAATGGGAACTTCGGGGAAAGGCATTTCCTCTTTGTGCTTAACCATAACTCGCTCTTTTTCAGTGAATTCTCCTATAAAATAAGCCGTAAGCCCATTTTGCCTCAATGTTTCCATTACTTTTTTCGTCGCTTGAAAGTCCACCGCTACTAAAACAGTCCCTGTTGAAGACATAGATAGAACCTGCTCATCGCTAAGTCTGAAGTGGTTCTGTAAGGAAAGTACTTCGCGTGAAAACGCGAGTTTTTCCCAGTCCACTCTAAAACCAACTCCTGACGCTTCAGCAAGCTCGTTTAAAGCGGCTACAACCCCGCCTTCAGTGGCATCATGCATCGCATGGACCCCGCCGGTTTTAGCCAGCTGCAGCGCTTCGGAAACGCAGCTTTGCATGCGAACCATCCCTGAAAATTTTTCCTGCACTTCTGCTCCGAACAGGTCCCTCGCCAGCTCCTTTTGGATCAGAGCAAAGTTGATTACCGTTTCTAAACCGAGCGGCTTGGTGCACAAAATGAGGTCGCCTGGCTTAGCATTTGCCGGCGTAATCAGTTTCTCCAAGTTCACTGTCCCATAAACTGTAGCGACGCCGACCAAGCCTTGAAGGCTATCATACATACCGGTGTGTCCTCGAACAATCGCGATGTCAAGTTCAACTGCTGCTTGGCAGGTTTGCTTCATAATTTTTTGAAAAACTTCTGGTTTTGTTGAGCGTGGCCCAAGCAGGTTGATTGTACAAAATTGGGGTTTGGCACCTGACAGGGCAACGTCTGAGGCGGCGTAGTTGATCAGCAAGTAACCAAACCATTCTTCAGGAACGCCTGTGCACGGGTCAGACGCAACAACCATATATTTGCCGTCTACTTCGTGAACGCCTGAATCGTAGCCAATCATGGGTGGAATGACTACTCTGGAATCCTCCTTGATGCAGCTTAGAATTTTTTGTAGTTCTTGGTCTGGCAGTTTACCCATGTTTTATCCATCATAAGCGGTAGTCAAGGGTTCCTCTTTTTATCAGAATTGTCATCACTACGGCGCTAATAATGTATTCTACTATGAGGAAGCTGCCATTATAGATGGCTGGAAAAATCCATCTTCCGTATGCGGGAAACGCATAAACGTAATACCAAACGAATACGCCTGCGAAATAGTGAACGAGGAATCTTAGGAAAACAGCGATGCCAGCGCCGACAAGGGCAAGACGAACGGTTTTGTTGTGAAATAAGCTGGTTAACATGCCTGTTAGCCCAATTAACCCAAAAGCTACAGGGTACTCGAACACTGCTTGGACGGGAGTGGCAACTACCGCTGAAGCTCCAAGAGAAAGCACATCGATTAACAAAGCAATTGCGCCAAATATTGCTCCTGTTATCAATCCCACACGGATACCTCGCCTAATAGACAGCCACATTGTTGGAACCATGCTACCCAGAGTCACGGCGCCACCATAAGGCAATGAAAATGGTCTAAGAGCATACAACACGGCTGATAGAGCCGAAAAAACAGCAATTTCCGCAAGAATTTTTGTTTGGAATATAGTATTAGATTTTTCAGTTATGTTATCTGATTTAGGTTGGTTCAATTTTTTTCCCTCCGCCAGCATTACCTGGTTCAGGTTCTAAGGGTCGACAGCGACTAGCCGTCCTCTCAGCCGGGTCTACTCCCAGCTCCCCGAGAACATCTTAATGGGATAATGTTTTTAGGATATATTTTAGTTTTCCTACCCGGAAACTTTAACCCGTTAGAAGCAAAGTGGAATCTGAGGCTTGAAGCATGAGCAGCAAGGCAAAAAAGAGAGTTGGCTTGATTGGGTGCGGAGCAATCGGCACTGTCCTAGCTGAAGCTATCGAGCGGAAACTCGTTGTATGCGACGAACTGGTTGTCTACGACGTTGACGACTCAAGAGCACAAATGCTCAAGGGCGCCCTCAAGTTTCCAGTGGTAATAGCAAAAAGCGTGGATGAACTTCTCTCTTTAAAGCCGAAGGTTGTTGTGGAAGCTGCGTCGCAGCAGGCTGCTAAGGAATATGTGCCGAAAATCGTTTCCTCAGGAGCCGAGGTGATTGTGATGAGCACGGGTGCCCTGCTCGGCCTGGCGGTTGACTTAAGACGGGTTCACGTTCCTTCTGGCGCCATCGGCGGTTTAGATGCTCTTTCCAGCGCCGCTTTAGCAGGCGTTGACGAGGTTATTTTGACTTCACGAAAAAACCCCAAAGCACTTGGCAAAGATAATGCAGTTGAGGCAGTTGTTTACGAGGGCTTTGCGGAGGAAGCGGCGAAGTTATTTCCAAGAGAAATGAATGTTGCTGCCACTTTAGCGTTGACTGTTAATCCAGCCAAGGTAAAAGTGCTAGTAGTATCAGACCCGGCTGTCAAACGGAACACACATGAAATTCAGGTTAAATGGCGATTCGGCAAGATGTTTCTGCGTTTTGCAAATGATCCGCATCCAGACAACCCGCATACCAGTGCATTAGCCGCCTGGTCAGCTATCAAACTCCTGCGGACTCTTCTGGAAACCTAAAAAGCTTTTCTTCAGTTTACTATTTTTGCTCTTTCAAACTAAGCCACCCAAAATATCTATTTGTCTACTTTTTCGTTGCGGTATTTTTTGCTCGGAAAAGTCAACTCATGCTATTGACTTTTGTTGACGTTAATTGACGGTGGTTGACGCCTGTTGACTTTCAATGACTTTTATTGACTTTTAATGACTTCTATTGACTTTTTATGGCGCAACCTGCAAGTGAATCAAGCTTCTCCACAAAAAAGCAACCCAAAAACACAAAGAAAAAAACCGAGAAATCCCTCGCAGCTAATCAATCTTATAAGGTGATTCTGACTATGCAGTATTAGGCTGTGGTTTGGATGCATATTTCACTTGCGCTTGTCATCGGACTTCTGGTAGCCGTAGGAGCCTTCCTTGTTTATGTTGCGCTCGTGGGAGTAAGTTTCATTGGACTAGGGGTGTCGGGTGAAGTAGAGCTAGCTACAACACTGTTCGTCGCAGCAGCAATCATAATTCTAATATTCGCCGCGGGATTCAGAGCCCAGTTTAGACGAGTAAGAACAGGTAGGGAAGCCTTAATCGGCGCTACTGGCACAGTAACAACCACCCTTAATCCCAGAGGTGAGGTCCGTGTTATGAGTGAGTTCTGGGAAGCCGAGGCTAAAGAAGGAACTATCGCTGCTGGTCAAACGGTGGAAGTCATCGGCATGGATGGCCTGACTCTTGTGGTTAAACCTTGTGAGCAAAAAGCTTAACTGCATAGACCACAGAATAGCTTAATTGAGGTTTGAAAGATGGATCCACTTTTAATCGGCCTTATCGGCTTCATAGTTTTCATCATAGTAGTCTTCCTGCTAAGCGGAATCAGAGTGCTAAGAGAATGGGAAAGAATGCCGGTTCTGCGTCTAGGACGCTACATCGGCATGAAAGGCCCAGGAATCATCTACCTTGTCCCAATAATCGACAGAGCACCCCTAAAAATATCCACCAGGCTGGACACTATACAGTTCCGAACAGAATCAACCCTAACCAAAGACAACGTCCCAGTAAACGTAGACTCAGTGCTCTACATGAAACCAGTAGACCTGGAAAAAGCGGTGTTACAAGTAGAAAACTACTACCAAGCAACGCAGCTCGCCTCACAAACAACTCTGAGGGAAGTCATCGGAAAACAAAGCCTTAACGAGCTACTCGCGGAACGAGAAAAAGTCGGCGCAACCCTTCGGGAAATCATAGATGAAAAAACGGAAAATTGGGGCATCAAAGTTACTGCGGTTGAAGTCCGTGACGTCATAATACCCGGTAACCTGCAAGATGCAATGTCACGTCAAGCACAAGCAGAACGGGAACGCATCGCACGCGTAACCTTAGCGACAGCCGAGTTTGAAGCGTCACAAAAAATGATTGAAGCAGCAAAAGCGTACGAGGCAAGCCCAGACGGACTAAGACTTCGGTGGATGAACATCCTCTACGAATTAGGCCAACAATCGCAAACAAACACAATCATGCTAATTCCCTCGGTGATGCCTGAAGCAGGCTGGCCTCCAGTTGGAACATACGGATTCAAAGACCTGACTGCTGCACAACAGGAAATGGCAAAGAAAAAACCAGCGATGAGATCGCAACAGATGCCTTCTGAACAGCCGTAACACTAATTATTGAGCGGCTTTTACTGCCTCAACCGTGCGTTTGAGTAACAGCGCCGCTGCTTCTTGGCTAGGCCAGCCTCCTAAGCCGCAGTCAGGACCAGTAAAAGTCATTCGCTCGCCATATTTTTCTTTGGCAACCTTGTACCTTTTCTTTATTGTTTCTTCAGGCTCCGCCATCTGGTTGGCTAAAGGTTTCTCTATGCCTTTCTCGTAAAGCTCTGCCAAAATGCCGTCGATGTCTGTTCTTGCGATGCCTACCCTAATCTGCTTGTCGGCACCTTCAAGCATGCTTTTAGGGACAGATTCGATGTTTTTCGGTGAGGCGGCGTATTCAAAAGAGAGGACATCAAGGTTTTTTACCCGTAGCAAGTCGTGCACTCCCGCCGCTGAATGCAGGTGAATCTGCCGAGTTGCACCTGTGAAATCAAAGGCTTTCTCGAGCACCCCGCAAACGACGTCCGATGAAGCTTGGATATTGTTAAAGCCGAAGCTTGGCTCATCAATCGAAACCACCTTGGTCTCGATGTACTTGCCGTTTAGGACGCTGTTTTTCGCGAATCGCTGAATTGTCCCTGACAACCCATCCAAAACGTCTTGGTAGGGCGTGTTTCCGACCTCATGTAAGTATTGCTCGAGCGGACCAAAAATTGAAACTCTAAGCTGGATCTTTCTTCCGAATTCTTCACTAAGTGCCTTGGCTTCCTGATTAATTAGGTACACTTCAGGCAAAACCGCCGTTTTCTCGTCCACAAGAAAGGACCCTTTCTCCATAGCCTGATGCAATACGTCTCCAACCTGCCTTAATCCATCGTACTGCTGAGGAAAATTCGCCACGTCCAAACCTGATGCGAGCTTCAGCTTAAAAGAATCAAGCACCACAGTGCAAAAGTTCTTCTCTAAGAAGGCGTCCGTTCTCAGGTTTTCACCATTGATTGCCGCTGTTCTTGCCAGCTTATAGGCAACGCTGAAAGTCTCCTTATTCACGTTGGGAGCTAGAGGGAAACTTCCGACATCATCCACTAAAGTATCCATAAAGAAATAAGTCGATAGAAATTCTATTAAAGCTAACCCTACCTTTAGACCGCTGAGTGGTGTGGTTCATGTCTGAATCCTCTTGCATATTTTGCCAAATAAATCGCAAAGAAGCACCTGCAAGCATAGTCTACGAGGATGAGCAGGTGGCCGCTTTCTTGAGCAACCGCCCAGTGAACGAAGGACACACCCTTGTTGTTCCCAAGAAGCATTACGTCAACATTTTCGAAATCTCTGAGGACGAAGCAGCTTATCTGTTTAGGGTAGCCAAGAGGGTTGCTCAAGCCGTAAGCGAGGCATTGGGCGTCGAAGCTATAAGGATAGTACAGAACAACGGGAAAGATGCTGGGCAGGTCATATTTCACCTGCATGTTCATGTTATCCCGATGAAGCCACAAAACCATTTCAAACGCGAAATCGAGCACTGGGCTCCTGAGCTGTTGGAAAAAGTCGCAAGAAAAGATCAGGGCTAAATTAGCTGACCCAAGATAAACGTTTCAACAACAGGCGACAAAAAGTGCGTTTTTCCCATGGCATAAATATAAAAGAGGGAAAAACAACATTGCTCATCGTTAAAGCTGAATAACATGACTGAAGAATCAAACGATTCGAACACCAATGAACCCCAGATAGAGAAACTTTTAATCGATGACCCTTCAAGCTTCCAGTTCCACGCCGCATACCTCGTCTACTCCGAAGCCTTCGACCATGCCGGCGAGGACGCAAAAAAAGAACTAAACCAGAACCTTGAAAACTTAAAATCGAACAAAATAGACCTCGAAACATTCTACGTTAACATTTCACGTTACCGCAAAGTGGAGCAGATGCCGAGGCAAGGCGGAAAATTCACTGTTGCTACCCAGAGGAAGAAAGATTGGCGCAAGAAAACGCAGCGGCAGGAAAGAATCAAAAGGCACAAGAAATAACAAGATCTTAAGTATATTAGGTTAATTTTCTTGGAACATACAAGCCTTAACTTGTATTGAACAAAAACTTTGCAGGATTGACTTTGATGACGGAGAAAAAAATAAAGTTAACTGCAAACGTAAGCAGCGCCAACCCATCAGCCATAAAACCTATTCTAGAACGAATAGTTGGCGGCAGTGGCAGCATAAAACCAACAAGCGATGGGTTCGACATAAACGCCGAATTCAAAGGCGAAAGCGCCAAAGTCTTCAATCGTATGCTGCTTTCGGAGTTGCGCAGGGCAGAGAAGAAAACGAGGCTTCGTTCGGAATGGATTTCAGAAGGAACAATTGAAAAGTATTTTGATTACGTGCTTAAGCAAACAAGAAAAGCTTAAGTTGTCATTTTTTGCTGCTGGATTCTTCGGCGTATAATGTAGAAAGCTGCCCCGCTGGCCAGAATCACGAGACCCACTGCAATGTACTCTGGAGATAGAGCAAGCGCTAGTCCGAGGCACCCTGCAAGACCAGCTATGGCAAGAGCACGTGGAAAAGTTCTTTGGGCGCGTGGTAGTTTAAGTGCTGACACGTTGGTTATAGCGTAATAGAGTAGAGTGCCGAAGCTGGATACCGCCACCGACAGTACTAAAGGAGCAAAAGCTGCAACAACCAGCGTGATAGCACCAACGAAGATTACGCTTCTCCACGGGTTTTTCCCCGCGCCAACCTTCGCTAAACCAGCCGGCAAGTCATGTTCCCTTCCCATGGCGAATGCAACGCGGGAAACGCCTAAGAGGTCAGAGAGTCCCTCGTTTAAGGTTGTAAGCAAGGCGCCCCCAGCGACCAAACCTACACCTAAAGCGCTTCCAACAGCGATCATCATCGCTTCCAAAGGTGAAGGTGAACTTGCCACTCCCGAGGCTCCCAAAACAGCGATTGCCGTTCCAACCACGAACAAGTAAAGGAAGGTGACGCCTCCAAGTGCTATCAAAGAGGCTCGAGGGATGGTTCGTTTCGGATTTTTCACTTCCTCAACCAGCGTTGCGATTCGGCTATATCCAGTGTAGGCAAAGAAAAGCAAACCCGTGGCACGTAGAACCCCAATAACTCCGCCAGGGGCAAACGGCAAAAGATTTCCTAAGTGAGCTGATGGGATACCGATCACGATGACAGTTAGTAGGGAAGCGATGGATAAAATGACAATAACACCTGTGATGCGTACGGACCTATGAATCCCAGTTGCGTCGAGAATGACCATAACCGCTGCGGCGCCGATTGCTGCTCCGTGAAATGGAATGACGGGCCAAACTGCATGAAGGTAGCTGCCGAATGCTAGTGCGCTTACGCCTGGTCCAACAGTGTTCGCTAAAAGGAACATCCAGCCTGCGATGAAACCCCACCAGTTGCCAAGCATGCGTCTTCCAAACTCGTAGGTGCCACCTGAACGGGGGAAAACAGCCGCCAACTGAATGGAAGAGGACACATTACAAAATGCAACGAATGCGGCGATGCCGAAAGAAACAAGGATTGCGGGACCAGCCAGTCCTGTTGCAGGGGCTATAACTGTGAATATGCCTGCACCGAGAATCGCTGCGAGACCAGTAACTACGGCATCAAACAACGTAAGCTGTGGTTTAAGTGTGGCGCCTTGCGGTTTACCCAAAAGAAACCTGACCAATAAACTATTGGGAAGACAAGAAATTAACCATTTGGTTTCAGCCAACATGGATTCGTCACGAAGGCTTTTAAAGCTAAACAGCTTGATTCTGGTTTATGGATGACATGCGGGTACGCATATCAACTTTGAGTTTTGCGATTATTCTGTTATTGATCCTTGTTATTCCAAACAGCCATAATGTCGTGTTTGCAGCCGCACCCAGCCAAATTGCCTATGGCGCAAATTTAGCACAGATGCGTCCTCCAATCGATGATTTCGCATTCGCTTTTGACCCTAGCATTCCACCGCAGTATAGCGTTAACTGGCTCAGAGAGGCAGCGTTTGTGGACCCAGTTCACTCGGCGAATTTCACGCGGTTGTTTAATCAGTACGAAGGATATGGGTACAATTGGGAGCTTAGGCTTGACATTTTAGCTGTAACCGATCTCTATGGAACAAACTGGACCCTGCCACAGTGGGACACCTACGTTACTACGGTAGTTAACGATTTCCCGAACGTTCATGTTTGGGAGGTCGGAAATGAAGTCTTAAGCGGACAAACTCAGTACAACTCGGGTTACCTTGCTAGCGGAAGTCTTTCGCTTGCTTACTTCAACATTCTGAAGGATGCCTACGGAATTGTCAAGCAGCACAATCCTTCAGACACTGTCATAGCTCTTGGGGGCCAAGACATTTTTGTCCCGGGTAACTTAGCGCTCTACAATTCAGGAAGCTTCCAAGATGCTTCTTACCAGCTTGCAGCGCAAGTTTGGGCAGACGGAGGCGCAAACTATTGCGACGCCATTTCACTTCATATCTACGGAGACAACACAGGCGGAGCATGGTTACCAAACGAAACCGTCACCTACAACGGCGTAACCTCGAAAAACACGCTTCAACAAATATGGAACGGATACATCAACGAGTACGAACAATTAACGGGCAAGCCAATCTGGTTCACAGAAACCGGAGAACCCATCGACAGTCCGCCTAACGACTCGATACCACCTATAATCGGCAATTCACTGGAGAAACAGGCCGCGTTCCTAACCCAAACCTTCACCTTCCTTTCAAGTTTCTCATTCACCCGAGCAATCTTCTGGTTCAAACTCGTCGGTCTCTCAGAATACTACACCAGTAATGGTGTTTTCCTTTTCACTTTGGATGATGGATTATTCAACCAAGATGGAACCGCAAGACCTGTTACCGTGGCTTTTCAAAGTTTCTCGCAACCAACACCAATCTCCTCGCCAACTCCAACCGCGCCGCCGAGCACCTCTCCGTCTCCAACTTCCAACACGCCTACCACGACACCCTCCCTGCCAACGTATGCGTCCTCCACAAGTTCGCCCACACCAACCAGCACAATCCCCGAGTTCCAAACTCTTCTTTTATCAATCGCTTTGGTCGTTTCAGTGACATTGCTCCTTTTCTTTAAACTCACGAGGAAAGTCAAAAGCGGCTGTCATTGAACCACTAAACCCAGACTTCCCACTCATGAACTAATGGCTCAACATTTTTACGGTATGGTATTACAGATCCTCCTCTAAATCGGCCTAAGAAAACTTCTGTTCTTCGATAAAATAAAAGAAAAATTTGAAATGAAAAGTTTTCATAGGCTTTGCTTCAGAAAAGTTATTACCTTCAAAACTCACATATTTGCGATTAAGGAAAAAGGATGGTTAAAGCTTCGAGCGCCTCTAAGCCACAGGATGCAAAAATAGTCAAGGTTGGGCTAATTCAAACTGCTCTCTCAAGCGACATAGCCGATAACATGAGAAGGACCGTTGAAAAAGTTGAGGAAGCATCAAGGAAGGGCGCTCAAATCATCTGCCTGCCAGAACTTTACAGAACAAAGTATTTTCCACAAGATGAAAAACTAGACGTCAGTTACCTTGCTGAAACAGTTCCCGGAGAAACCACGAAGACTTTCTCCGCGCTCGCAAAGAAGAACAGCGCGGTTATTATTGCGGCTATTTTTGAGAAGGCTTCAAACGGGAAACACTACAATTCAGCCGTCGTAATTGATGCAGACGGGAAAACCTTAGGCGTCTACCGCAAAATACATGTGCCGTTTGACCCCCTGTTTTACGAAAAAAACTTTTTTGAAGCAGGTGACACAGGCTACCCTGTTTTCGAAACACGTTACGCCCGCTTAGGAGTTTTGATTTGTTATGATCAATGGTTTCCTGAGCCTGCAAGAATCAACGCCTTGAAAGGTGCAGAAATCCTCTTCTACCCCACAGCCATTGGCTACATTAAAGGAGAGGGCTCATCTGGCGGAGACTGGCACGACGCTTGGAAGACAGTGCAACGCGGGCACGCCATCTCGAACGGGATCCATGTTGCCGCAGCAAATCGGGTAGGTGCGGAGGGGCAACTCGAGTTTTGGGGCGGTTCGTTTGTATGTGACTCCTTCGGCATAATGCTTAAAGAAGCAAGCAGCGTGGCAGAGGAAACCTTGGTTGTTGAGGTGGATCTTGCAAAAAACAAGCGGATTCAGGAGGGGTGGGGTTTCCTTCGAAATAGGCGACCTGAAACTTACGGAGAGCTTGTGGGGGACACCTGAGTGATGAATCCTGCGAAAGCTGTTGAGGAGAAGACTCCACGTGAACTTGGGTATCGCATGCCTGCTGAATGGTCTAGACATAAGGCAGTCTGGCTTGCTTGGCCGCATGACCCAACAACATTTACTTCTGGCGTTAAGAAGGTTGAAGAAACCTTTGTTCAAATAATCAGCTTGCTCCATAAAGACGAGCGCGTGGATCTTTTTGTCAAAGACCAGTGCATGAAGCAAAGAGTATCCAAATTACTTCAAAACAATAAGGTTGACCTGAATCAGGTAAGGTTTTTTGAGTTTGGTTACGCTGACGTGTGGTTCCGCGATTACGGCCCCATTTTTGTCAAACGGCACGATGATTTGGCGATGGTGCATTGGACTTTTAATTCTTGGGGTGAAAAATACGAGGAGCTCATGAAAGATGCACAGGTACCGCATGAGATTAACAAGTTTATGGGGCTGCGGTGTTTTGAGCCCGGAATTGTTCTGGAAGGAGGCTCCATTGACGTTAACGGAAAAGGAACTCTACTAACCACTGAACAATGCCTCCTAAACAAGAATAGGAACCCTTGCCTTAACAAAGAAGAAATCGAAAAGTTCCTGAAAGACTATTTGGGCGTCACTCACATAATTTGGTTGGAGAACGGCATAGCTGGAGATGACACCGACGGCCACGTTGACGACTTAGCACGGTTCGTTAATTCAACCAAAGTTGTAGTCGGCTACGACGATGGAGACGATGAGAACAGTGAAGCTCTAAGACAAAACTACGAATTGCTTTGTCAATCAACCGACCAGAATGGGAAGAAGCTGAAGGTTATCAAGCTGCCCATGCCGGGAAACGTCTCCTACGAGGGGAAGAGGCTGCCTGCAAGTTATACGAACTTTTACATAGGCAACAAAACAGTTTTAGTCCCGACTTTTGAAAGTGAAAACGATAAAGTTGCAACAGCTATCCTTCAGAAACTCTTTCCTAAAAGAAAGGTTGTTGGGGTAAACTGCACCGACCTAATCTGCGGGTTTGGCGCGATTCATTGCATCTCGCAACAGCAGCCAGCTTGAAGGAACAGAAGGTTTTCAGTCTGATTTTGTGAAACTTGAATTGCACTTGGGGTGAATTTTGCCTGCCGATTAAGAGCTAATGTTTAGCCCTGCATTTTTGAGAGGACTCGAATCCGACAATTTTTCACATAGAAATCGACAAATCAAGGGCTTCATTGCACAAGTGTACAATTTGCATTGGCGTCTTACGGAAGATTTTAAATACTAAGTAATGGCAAAATGGGGCTGATTGGACAACAGCTAATATGCTTATGTTCAATCAAAAAAAAACACAAAATAAAGGAAGAAAAAAGAAAATGAAAAACACAAAAAACAAAATTGCAGCTATAGCCATTTCGATCGTAATGATATTCATTATGGGCTCATCAGCAATGATGGCACCGAGCGCACATGCACAGACCACAGGCAGCGTCCTTGTTCCAACATTAGCCTATTGCAACGTTGCACCTAATCCATGCGGAGTCGGACAAATAGTCACCATTGGCTTCTGGCTCGCAGACCCCATGTTTGACAGCGAACACGCAAAAGGTCTGCAAGTTTTCGTCACCACCCCAGCGGGAGTAACATCCACCTTAGGGAACTTCACTGCAGACTTAACAGGCGGCACATTCACTACATACACTCCAAGCACAGTCGGCAACTACACATTCTGGATGGTTTATGGTGGACAGCAATACACAGGAACCAGCAGTATATACTATAACCAAGGAAGCACAAGTGAAAAAACCACACTCCTAGTGACAAACGAACCAAGAGGCGGCTTACCAGATACACCGCTTCCGACAAACTACTGGCAAACACCAGTTAACGCCGAAAACGTCCAACTTTGGTCTGCAATAACAGGCTCATGGTTGGGCTTTGCAGCAAACACATTCGCAGCAACTGGAGGCTACAACTTTACAGGCAACTATAACCCGTACACACAAACACCCAAATCCGCCCACATCCTCTGGACAAAACAATATTGCGGAGGCGGAGTAGCAGGCGGCGAACTAGGCGGCAGCGAACAATTCAGCAGTTACTGGGTAACCTCACAGTATGAACCCAAATATGCCCCAGTCATAATCAACGGAGTAGAATACTCAACATGGTACACTAGCAGTACAAGCAGCAAACAAGGAATCATCGCAATTGACCTCTTCAGCGGCAAAACCCTATGGGTCATCAACACAACAAGCACTCTGAGATGCGGCATGGTCACTGACTTCGAAAACATCAACCAATACGGGGTCACCGGACCATTCATCATCACAACAGGCGCATTGTTAGCGAGCGAGACAGGCGGAATGGCACCAAGCTGGCACAACACTGGAACTGAATTCAACATCTATGACGGCTTAACAGGGCAATTCCTCTGTGCAGTCGTCAACGGATCAGCCCCAGGATACTTAGGTGAAGACGCACACGGAAACATCATCGGCTACGGCACAAACAGCACTGCTGGATCCATGACCGTAACATGGGCTGGAACCGCGCTGCTTGGAACCGTGACAACTACTCATACTTTCGTTGTGAACTCGACTTTAGGACCCAACCTGTACCTTTGGAACTTGAGTCTTGCCTTGAACTTCAATGCCGCGTTCAACTTCGGCTTCTCTCTGAACCAAGCGTTCCTCTGGAAGAACGGAGTCATGTGGTCTAACCCAATGGGCGCATACCTCAACGGCGCACTCGTATCAGGCCTAACTGGAGGCGGCTTCGGCTTCAGCGTATGGGGACAAAACACCATAGTCACATCAACCGGAACCGTTTCAGTCGCAGAGCAAAGAGGATACCAAGTAGAAGCAGGCTTCAGCACGAAAGACGGACACATGGAATGGATATACAACCGCACAAGCGCTGATACACCGATGCTCAACCCGGCATATACCAGACTAAGCAACACACCATCATTGGCCGACGGAATCTACGTGGAAATCAACCAGAACTCATACGTGGCGGAAGGCTTCAACGTTGACACAGGCAAATCAGTATGGACAAGCAACCTGAACGTTCCAATGGCAGACGGCAACATGCCGAACCCCTACGACTCATTTGACTTCGAAACCGTCCCAGATGCGACCTCAGGCGTATTATACGTTTGGGCTTTAGGCGGCGACGTGTGGGCACTAAACATAACCAACGGCGCAATCATTTGGTCATGGAGCACATACCAACTTCACGGTCCAGCAGGAACCGAATCACCTTACGGAACTTATCCACTATGGGTCTTCTCAGATGAAGCTCTAGCTGGACAAGGCGCAAACACTGTTCTTTACCTCTCTGAAGGACACGAATACGACCCACCGCTGTTCCACGGCGCACACGAACTAGCATTCGACGGCAACACAGGAAAACTGCTCTGGAGCAACTTAGGCTTTGACGACACAGCAACGGCAGTTGCATACGGCGTCATGACAACCATCAACGCATACGACGGACAAGTCTACGCTTACGCACAAGGACCTAGCAAAACAACAGTCAACGCACCTTCAGTCGGCGTAACAACAAAAACACCAATAACCATCAGCGGCACAGTCACAGACATATCCGCAGGCGCATCACAACCAGCAGTCGCAGCAAACTTCCCCAACGGTCTGCCTTGCGTATCAGACGATAGCATGAGCGGATTGATGGAAGCCGCTTACGAACAGCAGCCAATGCCACACAACTTGACAGGCGTTCCAGTTAACATATACGTCCTCGACAGCAACAACAACTATCGATCGATAGGCACAACTACATCTGATGCAAGCGGAACTTACGGCTTAACTTGGACACCTGACATTGCAGGCAACTACACAGTATACGCAGTCTTCGCAGGCACTAATGGATACTACGGATCAGCAGCCACAGCGCACTTCTTCGCCGGTTCACCAGAACCAACAGCAGCACCAACAGCAACACCACTCAGCGGCGTCGCCACACAAAGCACGCTAATGTACATAGGCATCGCAATCATCATCGTGATAGTTATTATCGGCGCTGTACTCGCAATTCTCGTCACAAGAAAACATCCATGAGCTAAAAAACAAAACAAAAACACTTTCCCTTTTTTATTTTTTTTATTCTAATCAACACAAAATTTAACTTCCGATGCTCCAGTTTTTTCGACACTGATACCAGTAGCCGAACAAACAATTGCGTCTTTTTTCAACTTCTGCTGAAAGTCGGATCAAGTCTCACATCTATTAGACGCGAAAAAAGATGGGTAAAGCTGCCGGTTCTACACGCAAAAATCTCAATTTGAACTAATTCCAAGAAAACGACAAGAGTTTTTTCGATCGCTTATGGAACAAAAAAGAAACGAAATCAAGGCTACACTTCAAAAAGCGGACACTCAGCGGACGTTCCGCATAAGTTTTAAATACCCTATCGACGAAGGGACTCGTTGAGCAACCTATTGCTCGACAAAATATAAAGTAAAAGGATGAAAAAGAAAATGAAAATGGTAAAAAACAAAATTGCAGCAATCGTAATTTCGATGCTTATGATAACAGTAATCGGAGCTTCAACAGCACTATCAACGGCACATGGACAAATTAACATTCCAACGATATCCTTCTGCAACGTTGCCCCTAACCCATGCGGTGTCGGACAAACCGTGACAGTTAACTTTTGGCTTGCAGTACCACTGGCATCCAGTGAAGTCGCCACGAACATGACAATTAAGGTTACAACCCCTGCTGGAACAACTTCAACACTGGGTCCATTCACTTCAGACCTAACCGGCGGTACATTCACCACGTACACTCCCTCTTCACTTGGCAATTACACATTCCAATTGATTTACGGAGGACAATACTACAAGGTACCACCCTACACAGGCGACTACAATGAACCTAGCGTAAGTGCACCAACCACCCTAGTGGTGACGTCAACGCCGAGAGGCGGTTTAGCGGATACTCCGCTCCCAACAAATTATTGGGAGGCACCAGTTTCCGCTGAAAACGTCCAACTCTGGGCAGGCATCAGCGGAGGCTGGATGGGATACGTCGCAAACACATTTGCCAACACTGGCGGATACAATGCCTCAGGCAACTACAACCCATACACGATGGCACCAGCATCTGCGCACATCCTGTGGACAAAGCCTTGGTGCGTAGGAGGAGCAGCAGGTGGACCACTCGGCAACAACGAACAATCCAGCAGCTACTGGACAACTTCGCAGTACGATCCTAAATATGCACCAATAATAATGGACGGCATAGAATACTCCACTTGGTATACAACGCAAACTGGCAGCTCACAAGGAATAATGGCCTTCAATCTGTACACTGGACAAACCCTATGGGTAATAAACACAACATACGCATTGAAAGCCGGTATGATTATCAACTTTCCAACCATTGACCAGTACGGCTGTGTTGGCCCATACATCTTTGCTACTGACGGCGGTGGATTCTTCAGCCCTACAACAACTTGGTACATGTACGATGGTTTAACTGGACAATACGTCGCTAAAGTTTCGAACGCTCCTTCATTCGCTTTGATGGGCGCTGATGCAAACGGAAACATAATCGGATACGCTGTCGCCACCAACGCGAGTTTCTTCGGTCCCACAAATCCAACACTGACTGTTCAGATTCCAAACGTTAACGGCAACGGATTGCAGGGCTATACATCTAAAACCTTCAACACCCTCCTTAACGGACCAGTATTGGAGATGTACAACTTAACACAAGCTTTCATTGCATCAGGTGCTGTATCAGCTCTAGGCGGACTATTCGACTGGACAGTACCACTAAACACTGTGTTTAATTGGAACACTGGATTACAGTGGGCTGTTACAGAAAACTCGATCCTCAACGGCGTCGTTGTACAAGGTCTCGGCAATGGCTTCTTCTCAACGTCTGCGTGGTCAGGAAATACACTAGTGTTCCAAACTGGCACTGTATCTGTCGCAGAATCTGAAGGCTGGGTAATCGAAGGCGGCTGGAATGCACAAACAGGCGCACTGATGTGGATAACGAACAGGACAGGAGGCATCTACAACCCGTCTTTTACAAGGATCAGCAACACACCATCGGCAGCAGCAGGAATCTACGTCGAAATCAACCAAGACTCATACCAAATGGCAGGATACTCGCTGACTACAGGCCAGCAAGTTTGGACAAACAGTCTTAATGTACGCATGGCTGACGGCAACATGCCAAACCAATACGATTCCTTTGACTTCGAAACCGTACCTGACGCAACAACCGGCGTGCTATACGTTTGGGCCTTAGGAGGAGACGTTTGGGCAGTCAACGAGACTAACGGCAACATTCTATGGTCCTGGAGTACATACCAGATAAATGGACCCGCTGGAACTGAATCGCCATACGGCATTTACCCACTTTGGGTCTTCTCAGATGAAGCCCTAGCAGGCCAAGGCGCTAACACAATTCTATACCTTTCTGAAGGACACGAATACAACCCACCACTGTTACACGGCGTACTCCAACTAGCACTCAACGCTAACACTGGGCAACTGGTCTGGAGCAATCTGGGCTTTGACGATACAGCAACTGCAGTAGCATACGGTGTCATGACCACATTCAATTCATACGACGGACAAATCTACGCATACTCACAGGGACCAAGCAAAACAACTATCAGTGCCCCAGAGGCCGGCATTTCAGTAGGAACACCTATCACGGTAACTGGCAGGGTTACTGATGTCTCACCCGGTGCATCGCAATCAGCAGTCGCAAAGAACTTCCCCAACGGACTACCCTGCGTATCCGAAGCGAGCATGACCCAATTCATGGAGGCAGTTTACGAGCAGCAGCCAATGCCACACAATGCAACAGGAGTTCAAGTTGTATTATCAGTCTTAGACAATAACGGCAACTATAGAACAATCGGTACGACCACAACAAATGCTCTTGGGGACTACGGCTACACGTGGGCACCTGACATTGCAGGCAACTACACAGTCTATGCTACATTCCCAGGCTCAGCAGGCTACTACTCATCATCTGCCTCAACATTCTTCTACGCCAGCAGCGCGCATCCAACAGAGGCACCAACAGCAACACCGCTCACTGGAGTATCCTCAGAGAACACTCTCGTCTACGGAATCGCAGCAATCATCATCGTGATAATAATAATCGGCGCCATACTCGCAATTCTCGTCACAAGAAAACACCCATAAAACCAAGAATCCAAACAAAAACCCTTTTCTTTTTTTTAATTTGTAAATCAATCCAGAAGGGTCACTTTAGAAGATGCTGGTTAACTTGTTTGAACAGATTAATAATGTACAATCTCTGCTAATCCTAAATTTTCTGCTGAGAAACGAAAAAAGGTTTAGCTAAGGCTAAAGTATTCCCTTCTCCAATTAGCCAGCGTTCCCAAAAGTTGTGATGCTTCTAAGAAACTGGACAGACGTGTCCACATAAAAACATTAATGGAAAGACGTTTTACTGCATTTTGGTGCTTTTCTGTTGTTGTGGTAGTGTGACTGGGATAATTGTTGCTTTTGAAAGGTTTTCCTGTTCATTGAGGATTAGCGATATGGCTTTGCCTTCGGGAACAATAATCTTTGTGTTGTTCTGCAACGAGGCCACGATGGTGTCCAGTTGCTTGAAGACAACTGCGCTGTCCTTGAAGTACGTTGTCAATGCTTCATTTCTGAGCTTGGTCGCTTGAGCGTCGCCCTCAGCAATCGTAACCGTTGCCGTTTTTTGGCCTTCAGCTTGAAGAATGGCTGCTTGTTTCTGTCCTTCTGCAACCTGAATCGTGGCATTTTTCTGTCCGCTGGCCAAAGTAGCTTGGGCTATCGCTGTTTTCTCAGCTGCCTGCCGTTCGTTGTCTGCTTTTAGCACGGACTCCATGGATATGATGAGTTCTCTCGGCGGCTCCAAATCTTTGATTTCTGCCCGCACGATTTCAATTCCCCACTTCTCCGTCTGTTGGTCCAGTGCCATCTTGAGGCTGGTGTTAATTACGGGTCTGGACGTGTTCGCTATTGCCATGTCCATTCCGCCTATGATGTCTCTGAGTACTGTTCGTGCGAGCGTGTCTATTTGGGCAGAGAAGTTTGCCACGTTGTATTGGGAAGCCTTTACGGAAGTTTCGTCAGGCTTGATCTTGTAGAACACAACCGCATCGACACCCATGAAAACCTTGTCTTTCGTGATGACATCTTGGCGCTGAACAGGCGTCATTCTTTCAGTAATGTTGACTTTTAGCAGACGGTCCATAAATGGAAAAAGAAAGGTAATTCCTCCTTCGACAAAACGGTGATACTTGCCAAAACGCTCCACCAAACCCTTGTCTATGGGTCTAATAATACGGATCGACAAAACAAGCGCATAGATAACTATGACAATAACGATTATTGGCAATACTATAGCCATTATTTCAAGTGCACTCAACCGAGCACCCCTCTCTGCCATCGTAATCATACGCAAACGCTTTTAAAATTTTCTAACAACGTTTTTCTTCATAAAACAGAAAAATCGGAAAGTGAAAGATTCAGTAACAGGTCAACTCTACGCTGTTCCTGATTTCAAAAAGCACAGAAATTTTGGGTTGGGTTCAAGGAAGATCTAAATCTATTATTTGACGTTCTTTACATCAATTATTGGTTAAGCTGGAAATCATAAACGTCCCATTTATATTGCAGAAAGATGGGAGGTTCCGAGATTGCTTTCAAAGAACTTTGATTGCTATGGATTGATAAAGAAATTGAAAAACTAGTTACGGTGGAGATAATAGAAAAGTAAACATCTCTTGAGACCGAATCACCTGCATTAAGGTCCCAACTAAATTCTGTTGAGGTTGTGTTAATTTGATTGTATGGTTGTTCTGTTATTGTTGAAAAGGTCGCATTAACAAATGTTATGACAAGACTAAAATCTCCGGTCGTCTTGCCAGTATTGGCAGAATAGATAACAATGTAATTTTTTGTTCCTGTACTGTTAAAGAAATAAGGTGTTGATGAAAACGAATAGTAGATGATTGCTTGGTTTTCATTTACAGGAGCTTGATTTTCTTCGTAGATTATTAAAAAGGTAGCGAACAGGACAATTGATATAACTAAGATAGCAAGAGCGAATTGTTTATTTTTGTTAATTCTAATATCCTCAATTATCTGTTATTTTCATGCGGATTTAAGACTTATCGTTCTTTTTCTTTCTTGACCAGTTTTGTCTTTTCTAGGTTTAATTGTTAGCGCTTAAAAGTCTAAGCCAAAGCTAAAATAAGAATAGGATTTTTGATATAATCCCAATTCTGAAATATGCCTTTTAAGCCTCAGATGCCACTTCTTTGTTTGAGGAGAAAGGGGAGCTTCTCACCAATTTTTAAAGAAATTAGAAATTCAGTGGACTCAAAGAGAATCTCTTGTTTGTTTGGAAACACTAAGCTAAATTAGGTGTTAAATGAATTTAGTTCAAGCGCGCCCGATGGGAGGGGCTTAAGCTATTAAGCGGCTCCCAAGAAGCCAACCAGCGTTGCTATTGAAAAAACTTTTCGTCTATCAAAAGTTGCCCGCACCTAGCTTATTCCGGAAAGTGTTTGAATCCTCGCTTAGAATAGACTGTCTGGCGATCATTTGCCCTTTCCAAAGAGTATTCTAAGGGCATCTTCATCCGTTAGGTCGTACCAATTTTCGTAAGCGGCTGCGACGGCGAATGACGGGCCGCTCCTTATGTTTAGACATACAATTTCGTCCACTTCAGGCATGAGCAGTTCGACAGCGCCCAAGGAAGCCGTCGGCACAGCCACGATTATTTTTTTAGGTTGGCTCTTCCTCGCGGATCTAACTGCAGCTAACATCGTGAATCCGGAGGCCAACCCGTCGTCCACAAGAATGATTATTTTATCCCTTAATTGCGGCAGGCATTTATCTCCTCGGAACTTTCTAAGCCTCTCTTGAACATTTCTCTTAGCTTTCGAGATCGACTCCTCTATCTCTTCATTGGTCAGACCTAACTGTTCAACCAGAGGTTCGTTCAGGATTGTTTCGCCGTCCCACGTTACTGCTCCGAATCCGGCCTCAGTGTTCCATGGAATTTGGGTTTTCCTAACGATCACTACATCCATTGGAACGGCGAGTTCCTTCGCAATCACATTGCCAACCGGGATTCCGCCTGCGGGGATAGCTAAAACGATTGCATTCTTTTCCTGACAATACTCTCGAAGTTTCTCGGCGAGAAGTTTGCCGGCCTGAAACCTGTCACGAAACACCTGCACTCGTTCCCTTAAAGTGGGCTCTTCAACGATCTTGGCAACCATGATTTAAACCTGACAGAAATAAATTATTAACATCATCTTGAGGCAATTATATGTTTTCAGCCATTGACTCGTGAATGCTAGAAACATTCGGAAAACTGAAAATACGTTTTTGGAAATTGTAGCTTTATCAGACGCTAAGTTTTATGTCGAGAATCGTAATATTACGAACTACGAAATAAGCATATTATATCTTCTTATACAAGATAAACTTGGATGTTTAAAGATGCAAATGTCAAATGAACCTTATCAACCCATTGTCTTGACGTTAGAAAAACTATGCAGTGATTGGGATATTCCTGAGATAAGTTCCAAGCGAACAAAACCAATAAAATTGGCGCAGCTTAGAGTTTGAATCCTTTTTCTTTATCCCCTTCACAATCAGCTTGAACATAAGAAATCAGTCGAAGCCAAATTAACCAGACCCATAAAGTCTTTGAGTTTGTAAGGGTTGTTATTGAAAACCTTTTTATTATAAAGGTTCTCACTTGGCGCGGAACCAATGCGGAAACTTCCCGGTCGTTTTCTTAATTATTCTTTTTGCTTGGTACCTTGTTAAGGATTGTTCACAATGAAATCCTTTGATGGTTCCAGGTGGAAACACGAATGCTTCTCCTTCCTTCTCTGGAACTTCATTTTGCCACGTTTCAAACATGGGGATATTAAAAAACTCGGAAGAATTAGAAAATGAGTTCAGAAAAAGACGTTCGCGTACGTGCGCATACTTCTAAACCTAAAAAATCTAAAATCACTTTACTTGTCGATAAAAAACTTACTAAAGAAGCCATAAATTGGGGTTGAACGTCTCTGCAGTTTGCGAAAATGCCCTAAAAGCCTGCGTAGACACATTGGAGAACTTCAATAACCAAAAACAAGCTCAATATACCCATTTTTCAACTGAAACCTTTTTTGATAAAAAGGGTCATGGCGGGTCCGGTGGGATTTGAACCCACGACTTTCAGCTTAGAAGCCCCTAATCAAGGCGATTCTGCGAAAAGGAGCGTGGATTGGGTTGCTTTTAAGAAAGCGATTCAGGCTAAGGAGTATCATGGTTATTATGGCACGCAACTGTTGAATTTGTGTTTGCAGTATGCGGATTGCTGGGTGACGCGGGATCTCTCTAAGATTAAGCAGCTTTCACCGAGTATGCGCGCTCAAACAGTCAAAGCTCTATCTTCACTGTCTAAGTTTCAAGGTTGCTATGAAGAGTACAAGCAGCTCCTCAAGAATTATGGGTTAACGTGGGCAGGCAGAAGCGCAGACGACCTAATCATCGACCGGTTAACCAAGATCAGGGAACCCGAAAACGTTTTCAAATGGATCCGCGTTGTCAAAGAGGCGTGTCCTGAATACTCCGTTTTCATGGATTTCATCGCTGTCACCGGCCTAAGACTTAGTGAGGCGATCCATTCTTACAATCTGATTGTGAAGCTGTCAGTAGAAGGCGCCTTAGCTGAAAAATACTATAACGTTAAGACCGGATTCCTGGAACATTTCAGGTACAAGGAAACTTTCATTCGGAGTTGTAAGAAAGCCTTTCTGTCTTACGTTCCCCTGGAGCTTTTAGAGTCGATTGGCAAGCAGAAAGAAATCAATGACAACCACTTGAAGAACAGAGCTTTAGAAAGAAAGCATATTCCGCAGCGTTTCAGCGACGTCAGAGAGAACCACGCGAGTTTTACGACTAAATGGTTACGGCCTGAAGAAATCGATTTACTGCATGGCAGAGTAACCGGATCCGTGTTCATGGTTCATTATTACAATCCTAATTTGGTCACTGATCTGCGCTCTCGGATGTCTACAGCTGCTCAGGCGATTCTTGTCAAAGTCAACAGTGAACTAATTTTGAGGAAAGAGTCAGGAGAGGGAAGGTGGTGAAAGATTGAAGAATAAAAGAAGCTATGAAGTCAAAAAGAATTATGTTGAAGTCAGCATACCGACAGAAGTCTACAATCGACTTAGAGAATGGCTAGACAAAGATGATATACTCAATATTGGAACAGATCGGCAAGGGCATTTAGTTTTAATGAATGAGAGAGAACAGAGAGAATATGAAGCCCGAGGGTACAAAGATAATTAGCTGCATGGTTGTGTGCAGCTTCCGCACCCCATTTTTCTCTCTAAGGTTTCTGCGCTGTTATACTGGCTTTCTGACCGCTAGAAAGCTCACTCACGGTCAAGGTACTTAGCGTACAACGGTTCTCTAGGTTCCTCAACCTCTGGATCGTAAGGGGTAGTCGGTAAGAAGCACTTTAGACTTGGAACAGAAATGATCTTGATTCCTTGAGTGCAGTTTTTGATTTTACTAAGATTCGTTAGCCATCCACACTCAACGATTACGGCGCCGTTTTCTTTGAAGCCTATGACGTCAACTCTACAGTTTGCGATTTCATATTCAAGGAAAACTCGGTAGCCTTGCTGCTCAAGTCTCGCCGCTTCTTGCTTTTGCAGTAGTTCATGATAGCTCATGGCTTGTACAGACTCTTACCCATCTTATCAATGTCCACTAATCCGATGTAGTAGTCCAGGGCCTTCAAGGTTAATCCGGTCCAGCTATGCACCTGGGCAATAGTCCAACCTTCCAAAAAGAAGTTAGTGATCCGGCTTAGCCTAAAGAAGTGTGGGTAGCTGAAGCATCGCGCGACAATATTGTAACCTGTCTTTTTACTGTAAGGAAAAACATAGTGGAAGTCTACCTTTCCTTGCTTGGTATTCTCGATTGCTGAAACAATCGTGTCGACGTAAGGAGCTGCTAAAGGAATCTTCAAAGGCGGGGTTTCTATTCCATGCTTCAAACGCTTGCCAACACTGAAGACTAAATCCTTTTTTGTGATTTGGAACTGTTCCCTGGTAGCTCTCAAGGCTTCACTCTTACGGACAGCTGAGTAATAGAGTAAGGCGACAAAGGCTTTATGATCTTCACGGACAAACTTACCCGCCTCCATGCCTTCAAGGAATCCCTCATCTGTCAGCGGCGTCATTATCTTGCCATTCTTTCTGTACCTGGTCTCTCCTTTCCAATGCTCATAAACCGCTAAGTTGTTTTGCTGCATACTTTGAACACCGTTCCATTGTTACCTTTAATTGTAGTATAAGGTAAAACATGGTCTTTTTGACTTCTATATCACATTCTACCTCTGTAGTATACCTCTTCCACAGCATCCGTTTAATCACACCTTCATCGTCAATTTGCATTAACTTTCTGAGCGAGTCCTTGATCTTTCTCGGAATTGTTAGTTACGGTGTAGCAAGGCTTCCAGGTGACAGCTTCAGGGTGAATGCACCAGGAGCGTTTGTCGATTTTCCGCTGTGGACACTTCCGACAAGTCTCAGGCAACTCAGCGACTTTCTTGACTTTCCGAGGCTTAATCAATAGCATCCTGGCCCCTGCTCCTTCTCAACGATGCGCCTATACTTTTTGACTAGACTACGCTGAGGCGTTTTCTCCTCGGTTTTATGAGGTTTAGCCAAGCGATCACCTTCTCTCTCAGTCAATGAGTAGGCTCTCCCAACAAGTCAGATGATACACTCTACGGCCATTCTGCTTAGTGACAACTTCAGCGCCTTCAACGATCAGTTTTTTGCATCGCATACACGGCCTTCCAAGCACTTTAGAAGGCCTGCCATGATGTGTTTTAACTATGTACTCCAAGGGCCTCATCCATCCAGGTTCTTTTTTCCTTCACCTTCAAAGAAAACCGTAGAGAAACTGCGAAAACCGCAACCATGGCCCCTAGAGAGATCACTTCAGAAACAAAACCGGAAAGAAAACCAGTCTGCACTGAAAAAATCAGGAACTCGATTAGCAGGCCCATTAACAGAATCTTCGCTGACTTAGTGAACTGCCGCTTTACAACTTTCCAAAGGTTCCTGATAAGCGAAACTCCTTTCCTTCGGAGCATAGCTACTTGCTCCCACTGTTTCCACGTATGAACATTAGCAAGCTGCCCAGGAAGAGGATCCCGACTAAAATGATAAGCGCGGATCCTAATGCTGCGGGAATGAAGCCGGCGGATAGAAATGTCACCATTAACCCCGACATCTGAGCGATCCAGTAGACATAGCCAACGAAAAAGCCGATTACGTCTCCTAAGAACAGGAAAAAGTCAACTACTTGATCTGTCCAGGCAGGCTTCTGAAATGCGTTTCCGTAAACCCAAACCGTGAAGCCGTGACCGACATTCCAGCTAGTAGTCAAGTCATGATAGCCAGGAAGAGGCGAAAAAGAAACGTAGGCCATGTATTGAGGGTTGTTGTTGTCGATGATGAAAGTGGAGTATACCCCAAAAGTTTGGTTCTCGTAAGCGGCTTTGATCGTGTCGTTCCACTTCATTATTACGCCGTTTTCGTCGTCTACGATTGTTTGAGCCGGAATAGAAAAGTGATCCGCCCCAAATGTGTTTACAGCGTTCAAGTAGTTGCCCTCGAGGTCTGTTACTGGCTCGTTGGCCCATCCCCAAGTCGCATAACGTAGAAACCGATATCCGCCCTGGTAACTGCCAAAAATTCCAAGCTCAGGCAGCAGAGTAATTGATTGAATCTGCTTGTCAGGCGTGAAGGTTTTGAAGTAGACTGTCTGCCCATTTCCAACAATCTGGTGCGTTTCATTATAGGCAAATTGGCCCATAGAGTTAGCTTGCGGGTTTCCTTCAGAACTGAAGCTGAAAGAAGGAAATTGGGGTTGTTGCTTAATGACTGAACTATTGAAGCCAAATTGAGGTGCCGCTATCGCGAAGATAGAAGTTGCCATAAGAATGAGTACGGTGACAACGAGCAGTATGTGGAAAGGGTTGCTGTCACCCAATTGATGCGGCCTCCTTAGCTTTCTGTCTTTGCTTCGCAGCTCTCCAATATTCTCGGATTGCTGCGCGTTCCGGTGAAGGCGGATTTTGAAGTGCCATAGCGGGTTCCTTGAAATTCCTTGAATCCACTATGAGAGCTTTCTACTTTTAAACCTTCTCATAGAGACATATCTTTTTTAGACACATTTTCTAGGAATCCTCTCCGGCATCTTTCTGCGCGTAACCTGGACACTTACAAGGAATCTCAGTTTTCTCGTTCAATTTATCCCATCCTACAGGATTAGAACATGCCAAGCTATCATAGTTCTCACATTCTTCAGAACAGTACCTTTTAGGTGCCTCAGGTTCTTTAACGGTGAGTTTTTCAACATTGATTTTTATTAGTCTTGGAGTACCCTCATAGCTTGAAATTTCGCAACCTACCGCTTTCAAAGCTACAGAAACAAGGTTCAATCTCCTTGTCAAAGCTCCAGGACTCCGCGGCCATCCCTTAGCTTTAACATCGATTGCCATTTCTTGAGCGTAGTATGAAAGTTTGATGTATAATTCTGTAGGTGATAGCTGAAGACAGTCTTTTTCCATGCCTAACATAGTACCTAAGTTTTTACCTTTGACTTCATTTTGGCAGTATTTGAGAAGGGTCAATGCAACGTTATCAGCGTTCAAAGTTTCTTTATTTTGCTGAACTACCTTCTGAGCGTAAGCGTCAATGAACTCTTTCTGACGTTTTCAACGTATATAACTGGTGTTTTGTCCTTGACACGACGATGATTACGACGTCTAAAACCCGAAACCTCAAACCCCATGTATCGGACATCTCACCCAATCATCAAAATGCTTAGCAACATAATTTTCCCAACTTTCAGCTAACAAAACCCGAATTCTGAAAGGCATCAAATACTCGATCTGAAGTCTCAGCGAGAAATAGAGCACGCAGCAAAGAGGGTAATGATAGTTTAGGCCAGTTTTGATTTTGGTGACAGCGACGGAATGATAGCAAAGTATTCCCTGGAGCATTTCAAGAATTTCTTGCGATATTATATCGCACTCCCCTCTTTCGCTATAATCAGCTTCGCAAACTCGTTTTCAGGGTACTTCTTAGCATAGGCTAACTGTCTAATCTTCCAGCTTAGATCATTCTTGTAGGGTTCCAGGTCCCAATTCTCATAAATTCCTTTAAGAGCAACCGCTGCGCTTTCGAGCTTCTCCTTAGGGATAACTTGGTGCGCTAAAGTCTGCAATTTTTCTCTTTTTTGCTTCTCTAGCTCCAACTTAGGCAAATGAGTGTTTTCTCTCTCAGCTTTGTTTTCGGCTATGATGTCGATAAGTTTTCTCCGGTATCTAATATCCAATAATTCAAAATCTTCTTTCGAGATAGCATGCAGCTCAAATAATCCTCGATTAATGGCTAATTCAAGAGCTGCACTCTTACCAATTCCTAAATCAGACATCAATTTGGCGATTCCAAGATAATGAGGAGCGCAAAGAAAAATTGGGTGAATGTGATCTCTCGACTTAGGAGATCTTGAGCTTTCACTCAAAGAAACCACACTCCCAAAGAACAGCAACCGACAGAAGAACAACAACAGTAACGTAAACAGAAAACACGATAGATAGTTAGATAGTTAGTTATTATATCGCAGTAGTAGTAGTTAGTTAGTCGGTGCTGTCCATTTAATTGTGCCAAATTGGCACCTTTTTCTTGGTTCAGGTTCATTGTTGTTCTAAAAGCTCCTTTTCATGAAGGTCATTTAGGAGTCTGCGCCTGGTAGGGCATGAAGCAAAAACTGAGGGATAATTCCAGTTGAAACAAGCGCAGTCGTCAAGTTGGCAGATCCGGCCTAAAAGAACGTAGCTGACTTTCTCGGAAAACTCGCAGACGTTAGGCTCTACCGGGTACGGAATGGTTTTATTTTGGTTTCGACTTTCTTTCATTGACGAGGCACCTCTATTGCCTCTTTTTCTTTAAGCTGAAATCTGCTTAGTTTTCTTTCTTGCTCGGTATTCGCGTTTGATCTTGGCCATGTAGGCGCGAACTTCCGGAGGGTTTTTGAATTGTTTTTGTTCTTGCGTTTTAAATCGCCTTGTAAGTCATAGGACAACCTTTAATATCACCTCTTTCTATATTTCTGAATGTCCTTAGACCTATGCGGAATTGATGGTAAAATGTCCCTCAAAAAAGACAAGAGTGTCCCTCAACTCGTACAAAAATACAAACATCAATTTCCAGATTTGGAAAGAGACCTTTTGAGACGGCTAATTCGCGTGGAAAATCCTAACTTATTTCTTGACAATTCGAGCAATCTAAAGAAACTTGACCGTTATCTGAAAAAAGCCTTTGAGAATGCACCAAAACCACCAAAACCCTATGTCACGATTGACGGAGTAGAGCCTGAGTGGACAGAAAGAGGATTTACTGAATATCCAACGAAAGAAGCTCAGGCCAAAGGCACCCTTGAATTCATGCGACAAAGAGGTTTCAAATATGTTGGAAATGGTGCTTGGAAAAAAGAGTAGGTATGCGTATGAGTAAGGATAAACCCGTAAAGGCTAAAGTCACCGTTTCAATCGACAAAAACGTCTATGAAAAAGCCCATTTTCTCGGCTTGAATGTTAGCCGCGCCTGCGAGAACGCCTTGAAAGACCTGATAGAAGCCTTAGAGAACAGAAACACGGTGAACTCCCCCTCTCTTGCCAAAGATTCTCTCGGGAGAGAAGCTTTAGCGGGTCCGGTGGGATTTGAACCCACGACTTTCAGCTTAGAAGGCTGACGCGCTATCCGTACTGCGCCACGGACCCACTTTCTAACTAAAAACATGTCACTTCCTAATAAGATTTGACAAGGGGAATGTAACATTAGGTAAATGAGTTTTCACATAGCTGCTATCGCGAAAGATCAGTTAGGGATCCTTGTTTCATTTGCAACTTGTTCATTAGGACGGGCTAAAGAGTAAAATGGTACTTTTTAATATAAAATCTTAAAGATCAAGATTTTTTGGTTTGTTCAGCGATTTTTCAAACTCATTTTCAATGTTCTCCTTTGGGCAGTCTTGTTTTACAATGCTTAGGGAGAGAATTGAAAAAACGGCAAAGGCCACACCTGAAGCCACGAAGACCGGCAGGTAGCCGAGGTATTGAGCGACGTATCCGGCGGATAGAACTGAGGCGAATTCGGCAAGTCTCGTGGGCACATGAAGCCATCCTATGTCAACCGAGACTGCGGAATTGTTCTTGGTAACTTTAGCCACGATTGATTCAAAGAAGCCTATGCCAAGACCGCGTTGGACCGCCAGCGCAAGAAAAAATGCAAGGAAATAGAAGCCGGAATTTGCCAACAAGAAACTTGCCACTATACCGATTATGCTTTGGTAGACAGCTCGAGCGCGGTTGATAGGTTTCTTAAGGGTTATAAGCGTGACGAGGGCAGCAACGACGTTGTAGAGCATGAAGGCTACGCCGATTGAAAGATAATTGTACTTGAGCTGCTGATCCATGAAAACAGGCAGAAGCAAGGTTATTAGCGGGTAAGTCGCGAGGCTGTAGAACAACAAAGCTATTGAGACTCGCCAGAAGGTTCGGTCTCTGCCTCTTGGGCTAAGCGAAATCGCTGATCTTGACTTTTTCTCCGTTTTCGGGGGCAATACTGATCGCTGTTTCCATAGGGCAAGCGCAGGAATGCCCATAGCCGCTGAAGCAAAGATTAAAACTAGTAGCGTTGACGAGAAGCCAATGTAGGCGATGCCTACGCCTGCGATCGCGCTTCCCCCTGCGGTAGAGAGCCATATTACGGCGTTGATTCTTGTGGCTTCATGTTCCTCCCGGTTTGGAGACAAAGAGAAAATGGCGGTTCGGTTAACAGCCCAGTACGAGGATTCCCTGAGTGCTTCCACTATTTTGCCAATGAAGAACCCCGTGGTGGAACTCGCAAAGAAATATATCAGGGTGGAAAAGAAAGTCGTGGGCCAATTAATTAGGGCGAAAACGTGCCCCCATCCGACGCGGTCAGCAAGAGCTGCGAACAACAGTCGCGCCGAAAGAAAAATCAGCGGATAAACAGAAAGCACTATGCCGATCTCCGCCACGTTAACATTGTGCTCCAACAGAAGCAGCGGAATTATCAGGGCGAGGGCTCCAGACACTAAGTAGGCGAAAGACGTATCCGCAATTACTCTCTTCATTAGAGCTCTCTCTGGGTTGTTAGCGTTCACTTCAGTGCTCAAACTTTTAAAGATTAATGGTTTCAGAGTGCAGGTTTTTCTTATCTTTGAGGATAGAATTCAGGAAAGATTTATGAGGCCAAAAATTTTGACAAAGTGCTGATTGATTGACCGTTGACTGCGTCATGGATTGATTTTGTCGTGTAACCCTTAAAGCTCAATAGGTTAGCAGCTGAAGCGTAAAGCAGACGTAGATACTTCTTTGTGTCGGCATGCACGCCTTTTTCGATTAACTGCTCCGCCAGCACTCTTCTATGGTACCGTTTGTTTTCTGAATCCGTAAAAACAAAAGCTAAGTTGTTACCCGCATGAACTTCCACGCCTTTCTTAACCAACTGTTCTGCCACTATCACCTGACTTACATGCTGCCTGTAACTTTTAGGGTCCTTCGATAAGTGCTTAGTTATGATTAGATCCCAAACTGGGACCTCGCCGTCGATTAGTTTTTGCCGATAAGCCTTCACCACCTGTAAAGCAGCAGGGATTTTCTGCGTAAACTCTACTGAATTATTAGCGGAAGCCAGCACATTGATCATTTCCATCTGGAGGTCGTAGATGAAACGTGGCGTATCGCTTCGGCGCACTTCTAAACCTCTAACCTTTACTTTGCCGTTGTCCATGGCGCCGAAGTAACGGTTTAAAACACTGACACGTGGATGCATGGTTGAAGGCAAAAAAACAATCCATTTGTAGCGGCCCTCAAAATTGATGGGAACACCAATCTCGTCAGTAATCACCCTGCAAAGATTACGATACTCCTCCATGGTTGCGTTTTCTTTTTTAAGCCAGAGTGAATCCACGATGCCGTGAATAACCTCGAAGCCTTCGTCTTCAGCAATGTGCGTTGCTTTAAGAAAAGCTTCTCGGGCAAAGGCGCAAACGCCAATGTGCCCATCAACCGACCCGAACTTTGCGTTACTAAATCCCAAGTAGCCAAAGCAGGTGACTAGTATCCATTTTAACGCTGTCTGGCGTTTGTCGCATACTTGCTTAAGCGTTTTATCAGACGTTTCGTCCCTTAACCGTTTATAGCTGAGTCGTTTGGTTAATGCCAACTTGACTGTTTTCGGAACCATGCCGACGCGTTTTGTACAAATATGATAATTCAAGTCGGGAATCCTAATTGGGGAATCGGGGCAGCATTTACAAAGCACTGTTTCAGCTGAAATATTGTATTTCGCCATTAAGCTTGGGTACATAGAAGAAAAATCTACCTCTCCGATTGAATCGTGCAACCCCAAGCGCGGCTCAAAAACGAGGCCTCCACGGTCGCCGACAAGCAGGTCAAGGGCTGATTTGAAGGCTTCAGGAATTTTCTTGTTCCTCGGCAGCAGAATGTCATCTTGCATGGCTTGATAGTACTGGATAGAAGACATGCTTGAACCGATTGAGAAGCGTGCAGCCGTGTGCAGGGGGACTCTGCAGGTTCGCGCTATTTCGATTAAGCCGTCAAAACCTGACTCCGTCATGATGAAGGTATTGTTTTGGTCAATGTGGATTCTGCCATATAACCGAACGGTACTTGCTCTGTAAAACGTATGCCCGTACGAAAAGAAAGTTTTACCGGACGCATTTTTCCGACTAAAAGACTTGTTTTCCCTGCTCAAAACGAACTGATCTATAACGTTGTTCACTGTTGCTCTACGAATCAGGTAGGGAAAAAGGTACGAGTCACCAGACTGGGTTAAAATTATGTCTGGATCTAACTTGTTTACAGCGTAGACAAGCTGCAGCAGCTTAGTAGCTTCATCACCATAGTCAATCGCAATCTCGTCTTCGCCATCCTGCTTTAAGGTGATACTGCGGATTTCATCATCGAAACCTGCAACGATGCCTGTTTTAGCAACATCCACCTCGAGCCTTAACACACGAAGCTGTGGAATAACGTAATCTATGCTTTCAACCGAATCCAAAAGCGCATAATCCAAGCCTGATTTCCCATATTTAACTTCCATATAGGCAAGCGGGAACAAGCCTCGGCTGAAAAGATACGAACGGTCATTTTGAATGTCGCAGTTATGAAGTTCATAACGTAGATAGTCGCCCATCCTTAAGATTTCAAGCGTTAACCCTCGAATCGCCCTACAATCCTTAACAGTTACTTCCAGCACCGTAGATTTTTCAGCATCTGTGGCTTGAGCGTATTTCTGTACGAACCGCACTGAAGCGATTTTCTGGTTATTGTACAGTCTGCTGATTAACGTTTCAAGTTCATCTTTTCTGCCTGAAACATAGATACACGGCTGAAACTTGTCAGTCAGCTTGATTCTTTCGCCTTTTTCGGTTATTACCCAGACAGCAACTTTGCCAAAGTCGGAGGGGTAAACATCAAGCAGCCAACCTCTAATTACTCGTGGGTCTTCCAGCAGCATCTAAAGCCTTCTTTAAACGCGTAATCTGCTTCTGCTGTGACACCAGAATTGAAAGGACCATCGGCTCAAAAAGTACAGGTTGAGTAGCATTGCTTCCAGCGGAAGCGTAGTTTCGGCAAGCATCCATTAAAGCTTCAAAGGCTTCTTTATCTTCGGTTCTCAGCGCTTTTGCAAAGCCGTTCCACCTGCGGATTTCATCCTCTATCGCCATGCGGTAGGATTCAACTGTCTTGCCCATTAGACAGCCGCCTCTAAGGATAATTTTACTTTATTCATTCTCTTACTTCTCCCATTGTTGAAGGGCAGGAAAAAAAGCTGATTAAACTTTTAAACTATCACTTCAAACGACATTACAGAGCAGTAGAGGGTAAACTGAAAGTGATAAGGTATCTTCAAAAACTAAAAGGATTAAAAACGCAGTTACAGGCTTCAAATTGACAACAACTAACGGCCAGTTTCAGAGTCGCTTGGTCATCACGTAAGCATCTTCCCCGTCTGAGTAATAACCATTTAAGGTTCGGGTAATTTCAAACCCAAGCTTCTTGTAAAGCGAAATTGCAGTGTCGTTAGTGACTCTGACTTCAAGGAAGCATTGTTTTGCCTTGTAGTATTCCATGCCTTCCAATGCCTTACTGACGAGTGCCTTGGCGATTCCTTTTCGCCTGTGCTGCGGCATAACTGCAATAGATACAACATGTCCCTTCCTGATCAAGCCGCCGAAACCGAAATTTGACAAGCCGACTTCTATGCGGCACATAATGTAACCAGCTATTTCACCGTTTTCTTCCGCCACAATGAATGTTTCCGGAAACCTCTGGTGCAAATCAACAAAAAAGAAGTCAGTGTAATTTTCTGGTAGACAGACACGGTTTACCTGCATTACATTTTGCAAGTCGCCAGGGGTGAATTTGCGAAGATTGAATGTCTGCTGCATTATTCCGCCTTCTTAAAGGAGATTTCCCCTTTTAAACTTAAAGGTTGCGCTTTGGCATTCAACAACTGCATTTTTGGCTTCAAGGCAAATGCATTAAGCCTTTATTTCTTCAGGAGCCTTGAACACTGGCAACGTGTAGCTGCCTTGGGGTACGGCCCAAACTCTCGAGGCAGAACCAGCTGTCTTAAACGCTTCAGCCAACGCATCGTTTACGGCGCGGGCGGTCTTTAGCTTGAATATACTTGTCGCATAATAGTCAGGCAATGAAGAAACCAGTATTATTTGATGGTTTTGAAGCGCTTTCAAGAGGTAGTACGCTTTGTGTCCGCCTAAAACAAAGTTACGCTTAATCTCGCGCTCAACATTTTTCAAATCGCCTAAACGGCTCATCCAATCGTAAAACACTTGATTCCCATGCCCTTCGGGGCATTCAGCCACCAAAATTATGACACCTCCACGTTTCACGGCATCCAAAACGTTATCCAACGCTTTGTAAGCTTGATAGAGGTTCATATCTGCCGGGTAGCCACCTGCGCTTACCACCAAAATGTCTGCTCTGCGATCCACTGTTACACGGTACATTTCATTAACCAGTTTAACGGCTTCCAAGAACGCCTGCTCTACGTCTCCAGCGAAGGCTTTTACGATTTCACGCTTCTTGTTTTCAACCACGTTCACTATAAAATCAACCTTTGCAAGCCGAGCTGCCTCAGTCATGTCCCGATGAACTGGATTGTCTTCTAAGTTTCCCGTCCGCGAGTTTGCGTGCAGTAGCAAAGAGTGGTTCTGCTTGATGGTTTCTTCGCCGCACACAGCTGGCAAAACGCTTTTTCTTCCGCCTCCATAACCTGCATAATAATGAAAGCCAACATCGCCTAAAAGCACCTTTACATCTGCCTCGGCAAACACTCGATTAACAAGCACTTTATTGCCATGCGTCTTAGTCGTACCAACATGCACCAAATCTGTAGCACGACAATCATGACTGATGACCTTCACTCTTCTCAAAGCCTCAGCGCCGAGCAATACAGCGGCTTCCTCAGGCTTAACTGCACGGTGTGTGCCACAGCCAAAAATAACCGTTACATTCTCATCTTTTACGCCGGCAGCATTCAACTCGGAGAGCACTGGCGGCAGCATTATTTCACTTGGCGACTTGCGAGTTCCATCGTCAACCACAATGGCAACCTTGCTCTCAGGCTTGGCAATTTCGCTTAAACGCTTTGAGCCGATGGGCTCCTTTAATGCTCGTTCAACCTCAGTCTTAGCATCCGGTGCTCCAAGGCGGTCGGCAGGCTCTATTGTGCCAAGCAGGTTTCGGGCTGGGATTCGGACGCACACATCGGTTTTTCCGTAGGGAAGCCAAACATCGACCATGAATAGTCACGTATTGAAATGTACTCAACATAGGAAGCTTTTAAGCCTTATCAAAACAGAGAGAAAAAGAAAACCGTGGTCGTTTAATCGTCGTCGCATGTGAGGTTTGCCTTATATCACAAAAGCGGTTAGCCAAGGCAAACGCCACCTGTTGCTATTTCCAACTAAGCATTAATAGAAGCGAAGAAGAAACAGATTGCGAATAGCGAGTTGGTGATTGCTATAGTACAACAACAAACCTATTTAAGAATAAAAAAGAATTTCTAATTGAATAGAAAAGGTTCTTGAAAAAGGAGAGTTTTTGTATGCTTGATGGTTTTGAATGGCTTATAGTCGGAGCTATTGCTATAGTCGTAATTCTTTGGGGTCCATCGAAGATCCCCGAGTTTGCTAAAGCACTAGGTAGAGCTAAAGGCGAATTCAACAAGGCGCAAGACGAATTCAAACAGGCAGCAAGCGAAACACCGGCGCAGAAGGCAGTCTCCAACTTTATCGCACCCCCTCCGCCTCCATTGAAGAGCAGAGACGAAGTTTTGATTGACGCAGCCAGAAGTCTAGGAATATCAACGGAAGGCAAAACCAGGGAACAGATTTCTGAAGAGATTTCATTAAAGGCCAAACTGCTGAACGCTGATTGATTAGGATTAGCTTCACTCTTTTTTTGATAAACAATTAGTGGAAACATTGAAAAAAAATGTTTTTGGCGCTCTTTCGTTTTTGTCAGATAATGAAGGTTCTGGCTTATAGAAAACGTAAATAAGCCTGATTGGTTTCCTAAAGTTTTGGACGATGAGAAAATCGAGGTACGATGAAGCGGAAGGCGGGGAAATTAAGCCGGAAGCTAGTGAAGTCTTTTTCCGCTATTGAGTCCAAAGCCAAACAAACTTGTGGTAAGAAACAAGATGGTGCAAACTCAATAAGCTTGAACTGGAATCCGCTTTTACAAAAAAATGCAGATAAAAGGTCCCTCGCCAGCACAGAATAGGTTTCAAAAATCCGCAAAAATGGATGTGGCGCATGCATCTGCTGCCTCACATCTTTATCGCAGTGGTTTTGCGAGAGAAAACCTTTATTTTCTGAAACGAGAGAAATTTAAATGTGAAGAAGTATGCTTGTGGGCGCAATTTCAGATACTCATGATAACCTGCCTCAAGTTGAGAAAGCAGTGAAGTATCTTAACGAGCAGAAAGTAGGCTTGGTGTTTCATGCTGGTGACTACGTTGCAGGCTTCGTTATCCCTAAATTCAAACTGTTAAACTGCAAACTCATCGGGGTATTCGGTAACAACGACGGAGACCATGAACTTCTGAAGAAAAGGTTCAGCGAAACCAACAACTGCACAATCCACGAACGATTCACACAAGTAGAGGTGGAGGGCTGCAGAATTGCTCTGCTGCATGGGCACGAAGGTGAACTGCTTGATGCCATAATCGACAGCGGGTACTTCGATATCGTCATCCACGGTCATTCTCATAATAGAAGCATCGAGAAAAAGGGGAAAACGCTCGCCGTCAACCCAGGGGAAGTCTGCGGGTACCTCACTGGGAAATGCACCCTGGCCATTTTGAACACCGCTAAGAATGAAGCAGAAATAATTGAACTTTAGTCGGAAACTTGCGCACTCTGATTGATCGCTTTGTTGAAAGGCTCTCTTAACTGATTGGCCTCAACAAAAAGTTGCCTCAGTTTTTGGTCGTTTGCCCCGCGGCGGAGAGGTGTTAATATGTCTGTTAGGTTGTCGTTTCTCATTAGGCAGGGTTTTAGTTTTCCGTCGCTCGTGACGCGCATACGGGTGCAGTGCATGCAAAAATCCGTGTTCTCAATGGGGTGCACAACTTCGACGGTTACGTTTGGCAGATGGTAGATTAGGCGGTTATGCATGAAGGGTCGACTCTCAACAGTCAAAGCACTCTCTCGCAGGAATTGTTCTTGCTCGTCTAGGCTTCGGTGATGCGTCAAGTAGTAGTCGCTGCTGACGTTGACGGGGTCAAGCTCAATCAGCTGAAGGGCAATGTTGTTTTGCCGAGCGTACTCTATGAGGCTTGGGACGTCGTCCACATTCACGTCTTTTAAGATTACCATGTTGAGCTTCACAGGACAGAAGCCTGCCTCAATGGCTGCTTTAACCCCTGCCAGGGCATCTTGAAGTTTTCCGCCCGTCAACTTGCGGTACGTTTCTGCGTTCAGTGAGGGTAAACTTATGTTTACGCGCTTTAACCCGCGCATACGCAAGTCCTTAGCCATCCTCTCTAAAAGCATACCATTCGTTGTCAACGACAGGTCTTTCAAACCCGGTATCGCAGCTATGCCTGAAACGATTTCAGGGAGGTCTTGGCGCATAAGCGGCTCGCCTCCTGTCAATTTTATTCGTGCAATGCCTAGGCTGACGGCAATTCGCGCGATACGTACAATTTCTTCCGCCTTCATTTTCTCAGCTGAACGGTTAGCCCGCTGAACCTCCCCTTCCCGATGGCAGTATGCGCAGCGATTATTGCACCGCTGAGTAATTGAAACCCGAAGGTTAAGGAGAGGTCTGCCGCAGTTGTCAGTTAAACTCATTCGTTATTCACGCGCGTGCTTAACGATGTGAGGCGACTCCGGCAAAATAAGCATTTCTGCCGCAACTCGCACGGCATCTGGGGAACCTGGAATACAAAATAGCGCTTTGCCGTTGGCCACACCGGCGACGGCGCGGGACAGAACTGCGGCGGAGCCTACCTTGCCAAAGCTTATGGCCCTGAAAAACTCGCCGAAACCGGGCAGAGTTTTTTCAAAGAAGAGCGAAACCGTTTCAATAGTGACATCGGAGTGAGTGATGCCTGTTCCGCCTGAAAAGATGACAACATCCAAGTTAGTCATGTCTAAGGCTTCTTTTACAGCTTCAGAAATCAACGCTTTGTCATCGGCGATTATCTTCTTGAAAAGTACGTTTTGTTGCGCCTTTTTAAGGATGTCAACCAATGTGTCTCCGCCAATGTCGCTGACCTCTTTTTCACCCTGTTGAATAAGTTGGTACCGCGAACTGCTGCAAACGTAGACGCCGAAGTTCAGGGTTTTTGGCGCTTTAGCCTTATGCATCTTTGAGGTTTCGCTCATGCCTACTACACCTGCTGCTTGAACTTTCGCACAACATGAATATTCTCAATCGCCGTCGATGGATACTGCCCCGCGGCATCTTTCTCGTACTGTTTTGTCATGTCCCAGACAGTTAGCAGACCCATCGAAACCGCTGCGAGCGCTTCCATTTCCACGCCCGTCTGCGCTTTGGCTTTCACGGTGGCTGAAACCTCCACCGAACCTTCGCCTGACACTTTAACGTCAACCTGCACATTCGTCAAAGGCAGCGGATGGCAAAGAGGAATTAAGCTGCTCGTCTTCTTCGCCGCAAGAACCCCTGCAATTTTTGCAGTATAAAGCGGGTCGCCTTTGGCGATTTTTCCGGCCTTGATCAAGCCAATTGTTTCCGGCTTCAGTTTTATCGTTCCCAACGCGGTTGCTTCTCGGAAGATTTCCGCTTTGTCTGAAACATCAACCATTGCCAAAGTCATTTTTCTCCTTTTAGCGCTTTGTTCTAGTTGATAACTCTGTTTTCCTTTCTTGTATGTCTTTTCGTTTCGCGCGAACCAAAGTTTTGAATTTAGCCAGCTTACTGAGAAACGACAAACCAAAGAAGAAAAGGCGTGAGGATCTATTTGTTTTGTTCCCATGCTTCTATGAGGCTTTTGACTGCCTTTGCTTTAGCCGAGGCTTCATTAAACCTGTACATGCGAACCCGACCGTAAGTGAGTTCCTGCAGAATTCCTTCCGCCTCCAAAACTTTCAAGTGCTCAGAAGTTGCCGCGAAGTTACTGCCAATGCGGCGTGCAACTTCCGAAACATTAAGGGACCCCAATTCGTAGAGTAGTTTTAGGATTTTCATGCGAGGTTTCGACGAAAAAACCTCTTCAAGCTCCAATGGTAGTCACGTCCTTCCTTTTTCTGCGGCTAACGATGCGGTTAACTCTTTTTCAAGCTGAAACGCCGGAATAGAAGGCAGGGAAACCTGGGTTGACCTTCCACGCGAGGTTACGGCGGCAACTTCGATCTTGATGATACCTAATGATGAGAGGTACTGGGCGTAATTCCAAATTTGCGTGTGTCCGCAGGTTTTCACGTTGAATTCTTCGCAGACAACTTCATATGCCTTCTCAACTTCCGATAATGAAGCATAAGCCTGCTCGTTTTCTTTGAAGAAGCGTGCCACAGCCAGCAGAAACAGCTTTTCATGCAGCCCCAAAGAAGCTAAGTCACTACGCCGCATAGTTGGGATGATGCTGGACACTGCCAATCTGACGCATTCTGGCTCAACCATCTCGGCATCATGCGAGTCGGCGTATTTGCCTGCACGCCACAACAGCTCGATTCCGAAGCGGGCGTTCCCCGTTTCCTTAAACGCCAACTCTGCAATCAAAGCCACGACATCTTCTTCCACGGTTCCAAGTTCAAACGCCATGGCCACGCGGTCGCTTAGGATGTCGATTAACTGTTGCTTGCCATAGCGTTCAAGATTGATGATGCTGCGTTGCAGAGTGCTTTTTGAGCTTGCATCCAGTTGCTCAATCGCTTTTAGGTCACGCATGATAAAGATGAAGGAGAGCCGCTGTGGTTTTCCTTGTCTCATCTCCTGTAGACGCGTTAGTTTGTATACAGCGTCTGAGCCTTCGTTTTCTATGATGCTGTCAAACTCGTCCAGGGTCAGAACTACAGAAACTTTTTCTTCATCTAAAACCTGCATTAGCGCCGAGAGAACTTCTTGTTCTGAGTATCCTCGGGAAGGGTAAGTGGGGCGAAAAGCGATGAGAGTTTGATGGATAATCGGGAGAATGCTGCCGCGGAACTCTCGGCAGTTAACGTGGATGTAACGGAACTTTACTCCTCGCCTGTTGGCTTCAGAAGTGATGTTTACGCCGAAGTGTTGGGCAAGAACGGTTTTTCCCGTCCCTACGTCGCCTGTGATGATGACTCGCTGAGCCATACGTTCGGGGCAACGGGTAACAAAGCTGAAGAACTCCATCAGCAAGCGCAGCTCAGATTCCCTGTGAGGCAGCTTCTGCGGAACGTAATTTATGTCAAGCTTAGATTCATCTTTGAACACACTTTGATGCGACCGCAAACTTGGTTCCTCAGCAGTGAAAGATTCCATTTTTTCCGATTTAATACTAACTGTTGCAGTAAAAGACTAATAAATCCATTTAGCAGAGATTCACTGCATCAGACCTGATTTTGCTCAAATGTCCACAGCATGCAAGGAGTTTTAAGGAGGGAGTTCCTTAACCCGGGTTATTTGGTACACCTTTTTTAGGACTTCGCTAGGTATAATTCAACTGATGAGTTCGTGGAAGAAAAGACCAAGCAATTTACACGTGTAAATCTGGAAGAAGAAAGAATCCTGTGCGGTGGATTTTACTGCAAACATTTCAGCTACTGCAAATTCTTCAATCGCTCGGAAATCCCTGTTTATAAAAAAACTCTACATGATTCAATTCTTCAAGGAATGCTGAAGAGATTTAGACCTCTACACATTAGAACACAAAAGAGAACTAACAGTCAAATAACGTCAGACTATTGTATCAGCTACCATTTTCATTTTTTCCAGAATCAATCTTACTTTTTCGAGTGGCGTCATTCTAAAACCACAATCCGGATGAATATATCTGATGTTCTCTCTTCCGACAGTTTCCTCAATTCTGTAATATCGCTCAATAATTGTTGTTTCATCTTCAACATTGATGTTTGAGATGAACCCCACACCAAGTTTCTTACCATGCTCTTCCAGTGACACTTTTGAAACGATATTCAAATTCTCTTTTTCTTCCTCCCCACTAAATCCTATATTCAAAATTGGAATACCAGACTCTAACAAGACATCATAGAGATTGGGAACATTTCTTATTGACCCGCAGACGTGACAGCTGACTTTTTCTTCTTCAATCGCAAACGCTGGAAGCCGAATAACGAAATCCTTCAAAATCTTTTTTGCTGATTCAAGGGGTACTCTGCCAGTTGAAAGCAGAGGTTCGTCAATCTGTATGTAGGCTCCGATATTAAGTGCTCTCTGCACCAAAGGCAAGAGGGCGTCGCAAAAATCAGAATACAAAGTGTCGTCTTCGTCTAAATCATAATGCTCCAATGTACTTTCCATATCCGCCAAAGCACAAACAGTACCTAACGTCATTGGACCTGTAATTGTAATTTTGACCTTAACATTCTCTTTTCCTAAATTTTTCAGAATTGATTTGACTCTTCTGTAATCGTGGATCTTATAGAACTCGTCTATCCTATCTCGTTCCATGGGCTCAATTTTTCCAACAATCCTTAAACCGTCTCCGAGTCTTTCTAGACCCGGAATTTGCTCAAAATACTGAATCATATTGCCCCGTTGTTCGCCATCTGTTATCAGATTAATGCCAGAATATAATTGCAAATCAACAATTTCCCTAATTGCATTTTCAAGAGGACTTTCAGATCTAGGAAAACTCCCGATAACGGTCGTTTCTATTGGCATGAAAAAAGTTACATAAATCTAAATATTTAAACCACGCGAGTGGACATAGGAATTTAGAAGTTTAAGTCACTTTTGAATCCGGTATTTCAGAGAATAGCAAAGCATTAGCCTGAAGGAAGCGCTGGTATCTTGCAAATCTAATATTGTTTTAAACGTGACTTAAACTGTCAATAGTTGTCTTTCCATGAGAACAGAATTCTAGTTTGGGCTCAGTAAGAATCCAAGAACTAGTTACAAAAAGCCTTGAACATCATGCCTTTTAAGTTCATATCTGAAAATCTGCCGTGCGTTTACTGTTTCGCTCTGCTCTTTTCCCCAATAAGAATGCTCCAATAGCAACTGATACAATCACTATTGCCACTACCCCAGTTACTGTTAGTTCTATAGGCAGTAAAGATGGCGAAGGTGAAGGCGACGAGCTGGATGTAAGGGTGGGTGTTGCTGTAGGAGAAGGAGGTGCTGTTGATTGCGTTGAGGTTGGAGCTGGGGTTGGTGATTGCGTAGGTGAAGGAGTAGGCGACTGAGTAGGCACAGGAGTTGGCGTTGGAGTCGCAGTTGCCGAGACCGTAACCGTTGCAGCAGTGGACTGAGCAGAAGTCGCGCTTAAATTGTCAGCAACCGTCGCAGTAATCAAATAAGAACCCACAGAGCTAGGAGTAAAACTAAAAGTTGATGGCAACTGAAAACCCTGAGGAGACCCATTCACATACCACTGATAAAACGTGTAATTTCCCGAACCACCACTAGCAGTAGCCGTAAACACTTTAGTCTGATCAACAATCAAATTAGCAGATCCAGGGGAGACAGAAACGGAGGGAGCAACAATCACCGTAACCGCCACAGAGTTTGAAGTTACCACTGCCGAAACCGAATCAGTTACCTGGAGCTCAAAACTCCAAGATCCAGTGGTTGTAGAACCAGAAGTTACGAAAGAATAGCTGGATGAAGTCGCACCGCTGATCGAGGAGAAAGAACCTGCACCAGGAGCCATCTCAAGCCACAGGTACTGGTAAGGTGAAGTTCCCGTCAAGACAGCATTAGTGTACAAGGTGATAGTTTGACCTTGATCAACCATGCTCCTAGAAGCAGAAGCGGTCGGGGCGGTCAAAGCAGAATTTACCGTAACCGAAGCCGCTGTGGAGTTTATCGCTGCTGCAGTGCTATCCGTTACTTGAAGAATGAAGCTCCAGCCGCCTGTAGCTGTAGAGCCTGAAGTGACAAAGTTGAAACTTGCCGAGTTTGCACCTACCGTAACATAGTTTCCGTTATGGGCCTTCTCAAACCATTGGTATGTGTAAGGAGCAGTACCTGTTGTCACTGCTGATGAGGTTAAACTGGAGGATTGACCCTGATTAACTGTATTCGGGGTAGGCGTCGCTGTCGGGGCAGCCAGAGTGGCGTTCACCGTAACCGACGCGGCATTCGATTGGGCAGAAGTCGTGTTTGCGCTGTCGGTAACCGTTGCAGTAATCAAGTAAGAACCCACGGAAATAGGAACAAAACTGAATGTTGACGCATTCTGCCCAGACTGCGCTGCTCCATTCACGTACCACTGATAAGATGAGTAAGTTCCTGAACCGCCGCTAGGAGTAGAATTGAACAGTTGAGATTGACCCACATCCAAAGTAGCAGATCCAGGAGATACAACAACAGTCGGAACAACATCCGCACTTATCACTGACACTGCGAAAGCAACAAACAAAAAGAAGACAATGAGAAGGATGCAGCCAACTCTCAAAGTCTTTGTTGTCTCATGCTTCATTCCATTTCATCTGTGATTGTACTAACGATGCAAAGCAGATTTAACACTTTATCTTGACTCAGCTTAAAAGCCAAAAACAAAAAGAGGTGCTATTTTTTGGTTATTCTCTTTCTGATAAATACTGTTGATAGCAGTATTGCCACTGCAAAAATTGGCGAATTATCAAAGTTGGAAACTCTGGAACGGTCGGAGTTGATGTAGGTGTTAGTGTTGTGGAAGGATGTATTTGTGTTGGAAGAACAGTGACCTGTATTCCTGATGGTTGGAAAGCGTCATACACTGAATTGTTTGCAGAATCGCTTACTCTGATAGAGATGTCATATATTCCAGTTGAGGAGGCAGTAAAATTAAAACGTGAACTATTAGCACCTGATACAGCGGTTAGATTTCCTTCTGGACTGGCGGTTGGAGTATTGGGGTCTTTTGACCACAACTGTGTATACCACTGGTAACTGTATGGCGGTGTCCCCATACTGGCAGTTGCGGTGAATTCAACTGGCTGATTCACAAATGTTGTTGTAGGTCCGGGTTCAACGTCTACGCCTATCTGTGCCTCAACAGTCTGAGCTACTATCATTGTTAGGATTGAAAAGGTTAATACAAGAACAAGAAGCAATGAGAAACTCTTGCTGATACTACCCATACTTACTTTTAGAGACTGTTTACGATAAAAGGCTTCTCGTAAAAGTCTCTTGACTGGTTTTAGTCAAAGTTTCTTGACCTAACAAACAGAGGGGGTATACACCCAACCGTGGGAAAAGGTCATTGATTTAGCTTAATGGTTTTTCGATGCCTAAGTATCAGAGCAACAGAGAACATAGAAAGAAGCAAAGGCAGAATTACCATCCAATGGTAACTCTGGAACCGATGCAGTTGAGGAAGAGGAGAATTCGCAAGATGATTAGCTGTTTTTTTGTATATGAGAGAGTATGCCCAAAAAACTATCTCCAAGTTTAGGGTGGGTTAACACTAAAGTAAATTGTCTGCGCTTCATCTCCATACCCAGTTTGTGCATTTGCCTCTGTAACAACAGAAATTTGCAATTCATGTAAACCAGTTGATAGCCCATTGAGTGTCATGTTACCATTAAACCATACCCAGTTAGCGTTATCTAAACTATAATATGAATACAAAACCTTAGAATTAATATGATAAGTTATGTCGACTTGATTGGAGTTATAGGTTTGATTTCTAGGGGAAATTACAGTAAGTACTGGGTAAATGAATGAGGTATCTACGGTGAATGTTTCGTTTTCAGGTGTGTCTATCCTTCCATTAGCGTAGTGAGCAGTTATCGTGAATGTGCAATTGCCATCGGCTAAGTTTGTTAATGTTTTATTAATAAAATATTCAGAAGAAAAGGGAGAATGCAGCATTACTGAGCCATCAATTACTTTATGATTACTATTGGTTACGGTGTAAGTACAGTATAGAACTACTCCTCTAGCAGGGTAATAACCCATTGAAATGTTTACAGTTGTTTCGTTGGTAGTCCCCAATGGAACACTATAACCAGACAGAAGAGTTCCACCCAAGCTACGAGGTGAAGGGCTACCACTTGAAAAATCAACAATAAAACTAACGTAAAAAAGAGAAACACATAAAAAAGCTACCAATGCCCCTGCGATTAACACGATTTTCTTGTTAATTATCTCTTCCTCATAATCATGACGGTTCTGCCTAGATAAAAGCCTATTCGTAAAAGATTCTTGACTAATTTTAGTCAAGGTTTCTTGACTATGAACTGGTCTATTTCTACGCTATGCAGATTTAAGACTTATTGCTCTCACGGTGCAAATCTTAAAAGCTCATTTTTCTTATTAATTGCCATGGCGCTTCAACCGTTTGAGTAAAAGTTCCTTGACTAGACTTAGTCAAAGTTTCTTGATGGTCCATAAAAGGTGGGTAATCTCTTTCTTTGAAAAAATCTATTGATTCAAGTCAGCGGTTTTCCGATGCCTTCTATAAAATATCAGAGAAGCAATGGCAACCACAAACACTACAACTACTACCCAACCAATTACAACTGTTAAAGTTGGAAAAGGCTCTGGCTTAGTTAGGTTTGGTGGATACGTCTCAGTTAAGAAGATTACAGTGGCAAAACTATGGGAACCGTCATGTGTATTAGCGTAAGCCGTTACTGTATGGTTTCCATCAGGGATTTCGCTGAAGTTTACAGTTATTGAAGCATTAAGTGCCTCAATACCATGTGGCTGGATGCCGAATATTTGGTGAATCCCCTCAATCCAATCTGCATTGTAATAAACACTGTTAATTACCCAAAAATACGAAGCCACGTTTACGTTTAACGTAAAGTTGTTTGTTTGCAATACCGTTTGATTCTCGGGAGATACTATTTCGCAGATTGGAGCTATATGTGCAAGTTGGTCTGCTGGTGTCTGCAGAACGGATGAATTTGTATGCCAAAGAGTAAAAGAAACAGTTGGTTCTAGCGGTGTCGCAGTTGCAACAGGTGTGGGTTCAAGAGTAGATGAAGGTGAAGCGGTAGACGGCAACGCATAGGTTGTAGATAGAAGCCGTTTTTGTTGATTAGATAAGTTAAATCCGCTAAATGCTAAAGCAACTAATGTGAGAAGCGTTAATGCCACCGTTTTTCTTTTCAGGTAAAACACCCCGCATTAAGAAAACAAGAAGCGGTTACTTTTAGCTCTCCCTAAAGAACGCAGTGTTCCCCAAGAAGAATGGTAAGTTGCCCTTATTTTATGGGTTATTCTGAGTGCGGCATTAGCGCGCCGCGCTAACTATGATTAGTGAAGAAGCTCTGTTGTTCGCAAAGTATTTGAGAGGCGAAAAGAAAACTGGATTCCAAGAACAGGCAGCGTCTAATGTCTCATTTCCTCAAGGCAAGATTTGTCGTCTGCTCTTGTTAGGGAATGAGGGGTGTACTGGGGTTCGTTAAAACTTCTGCAACCTGCCCCTTTTGTAGGTCTACGTAAACGGCCACGTCCATACCTGCCTCATGAAGGTCCTCGGGCACTCTGAAACTTACACATGGGTAAGCATGAAAGGTTGTTTTGCCACCGAGTGATTCTACCCATTCTCTCACACTTACATCATCAATGCTGGCGTTTCCACCATGAGCTTTGATGGTGTCGCTGGCTATTCGAAGGGTTTGCTCTTTCTGGTTCTGAGTCAAATTGGCAAGCGTGAGGTCAAAGTTGATTTCAATCGGGTCAGATGAGTTAAATTTTACTGGAACTTTCAGAGAGATTCCCACAACCCATGGCAACTGTTGCGCGTTGGTAAGGATGCCCACCCAATAAATGCTATCGTACTGGAACACTCCATAAAGTTGGTAGCCTTTATCTGTCCATTGCTTTACTTCACTATTAGCGAGGGCTACGTTAACAGCTTCCGCACTCTCAGCAGTGCCAGTTACATTTTGAGCTCCTGGTATTATGTTTGGCAGAGGGGGTTCTGGAGCTACCGATTGTAGGTTGTTTTGTCTCCAAACGTTTTCATCGTAAGCCAAGACCGTAACGAGTAGAACCAATAGAATCGAGATTATAGCTATTACTAAAATCGCTTTCTTCATTTTACCCCAAAATTGAACTTGACGTTTCAAATATTTAATTCTATACAATAGAACAGTCAACACAGGTAAGACAGACAGGGAGACAGACAGTGACTATCAGACAGGGATACAGAGACAGAAATTGAGTTGGAGTGATAATGACTGACTGACAGACAGACATTAGGCACGCGCGTGCGTGAGTGGGTAGGAGTGAGAGTTAGTGAAAGCGTGAGTAAGTCAGTTTGAGAGAGAGAAAGATTAAAATTTAATCCAAACCCAAACCTTTTATCTGTGAAAGAACGAAGATTTTTCCGACCTGAATGAAGCGAAGAAGCAGTCGCAATTTCATACTTGCAACTCTATTGATTGTAATTTTGGCTGCTACTATTTGGTTCTTAATTACTCTGCCTTCCGATGTGTGTAGTGTTCACTTAGTTGCGAGTGTAACAAAAAACTCTGTTGTTATAAGTGAATGCTATTTGAAAAAGGAGAACATAATAGGATTAATTAGTCCCAAAGACAACATGCCAGTCAGGGCAAGCACAATAACATTATCAATCGGTGACGAGCTCGAAGCAGACGGTTATCGTTACCCATTTTTCGATGTTGCAAAAACTTATGTGGGAACAGGAATTTACATTTTCAATTCACCTACAATTCCTATTTTAAAAACTGGCACTCCCCTGCTTGTTTCAGTTTGCGTATATAATCCTGACGGCAGCGCATACGCTCAAACTGAAACAACCATACCTTTTCGGGATAATTAAATGTGAATTTCAGGCAACGTAGGTTGAGCAGTTAAAACTGTAGGAATAATTGGGCATTTCCAAACCCAATGTAGGAATAATGATTTCTTTATGGTCAATAGCATCTGAAGGTATTGTTGGTTCAGTTTGATTAACTTCAACGTGGATTCCAATGTAGAGCATGAATGTTTTTGGGCTCATCGAAGAGTTTTCGTCCACCCGCGTGTACACGAACAAGTGAATGTTTTGCAAGGACTTGACAGGGTCCTGAGTTGAACCTATCCAAGTAACATTACCGGTTACGATGTTCCAGCTATAACCCGGTCCACCTGCGCCTGATTTTCCGACAGCTGTAAGGTTGAGGTAGCGGCTCAAAGCTGGATCTACGGCTGCACTTGTCTGAAAGCTTTCTCCATCACCGCTAAAGCGCGTGCTATAAATGCCATGGTTGGTTTTTTGTGTATTCGTGAATAAACCAAGCGCTATCAAAGGTGATAAACATAAAACCGCAACCGCGACGATGACTATCACCTCTTTAAAACGATTATTCGTCTCTTTTCCTCTCCATGGGCAACTTGATTTTCAATTTTGGAAAGTATAGATAAACTTTCAGTTATTGTTAGCGCGATAGTGTAGATTTAGTTTTCATTAAGCTTCTTATTTGAGTTGAAGCAACATTTAAATTCTGGCATTTCAAGGAAAAATTATGTTTTCTTCTGAAGGAACGCTGCTATCTTGCAAATCTAATATTGTTTTAACGTGACTTAAACTGTTACTTGCTCTCTTTCCATGAGAAACAGAATTCTAGTTTGGGCTCACATAAGAATCCATGAACTTGCCACAAAAGCCTTGAGGATCATCGATTTTTTGGTATTCTCTTCCTTACAAATACGATTGATAAGAGGGTCATTACTGCTACAAGAAGTGGCAGAATTATCAAAGTTGGAAACTCTGGAATTGAAGGTGATGGATTGATAATTGTCGATGAACTTAACGGAGGAGAGCCAAAATTCGGAATAGACACGGGTTTCATTAGCGGATGATTATCTTGAATATCACCGAATGACGACCCATAGACAGTGAAGTGATATGGTACATCCCAAGTTCCTGACGAATCTACTTCTGTAGCGTTTGGGTATTTGGTCAAATAGTCACTCCAATAGTTTCTGTCAACTATCTCGTAATCACCCGCTTCCAGCCAAACACCGCCTGAAAGGTTGTTCTCAGTTATAGTGTTGTGGCTTGAACCGAACTGCATGAAAACGGCGGGGGTGCCATTGATGGTGCAGTAAGTGATGTTGTTGCCTCCGGAGCCAAAGATGAAGACTGCGCTGGCAAAGCCATTTGTGGTGTTGGCGATGTAATCGTGGTAGAGTGTATCGTTGCCTCCTCCGTTGGTTTGGATGCTGAAATCAAAGTTTATGATGGCTAAGTTCTTAATTGTCACGTTCCAAATCTCTCGAGAAGAAGGGACTTGAGTTACATTGTTTGTTAAGTCTATTCCTGTTCCACCAAAGCCTTGAAGTGCGTAACCTTCACCATCAATTATGATGTTACTTTTTTGAACAATTATGCTGCCTGAAATGTTGCCTGTTAGAAGGTAGAGGTTTCCACTGCGTTGAATGTTATTTGTTCCCTTCACCGAACCGTCAGCGTTGATATATGCGGTCTGCTGTGCCAATCTTAGTGAATTACTAAGGTCGTTGATAGTACCCTCTTTTTTCCTTAGTTGATTTTGTAGAGACAAAGTTTGGTTATACTCAAATATAGCAATGACTGAGCTTGCGACCAATAGAAGAGCAAGGGCGATTACTGGAATCCGCCACACGAGCTTCCTCTTGCCGTTGCCGAATGCTTTTTTCTTCTCTTTTGTTCTGGATTCAGCGACCTTTTCAACTGTCTCGACGCTTAGAAGGGCGTCTTTGCCTTGATCCGACAGGGCATACTTTCCGTATTCGTCGGTCTTAACTAGAATTCCCAGCTTACTTAGGTGGTGTTGGAGATGTCCGCTGCTTTCAATGCCAAGCTTCTTCTTCAAGTCGGCAAAACCTAAAGGTCCTTCATTCAGAGCCTTCAAAATCAAAATGCGTGTCGGGTGACTAAGGGAATCAAAAACCTCGGCCCGCCGCCTGTCATCGGCAATATCGTCTTCAGCAGCCATCTTAATGCGATCCCTCATGGGACTATTCTCAGAATCATATTTAATACCTCGTTATTAGACCAAAATGGAAAAACAGCTTCGACTGGACTCATTGCCTAACTCTCAGGTCTATATTTCTGGACAAAACTGTTTTCTTCGTTTACTTACTCTTGGAAACATTTTGCGATAAAAGGCTATTCGTAAAAGTTCCTTGACTAAATTATGTTCTTGTAGTCAAAGTTTCTTAACCAAACTTAGGTACACAGGTACCTATAGGGCGGTACCGCGGTACCTCAAGTTAGCGGTTTTTCGATGCCTTCTATAGGCTAATAGACCTACAATCAAGCATACTATCGCAACTGAAACAGCTATGACCGCAATAATGATAATGCTTCCAAAGATTCCGGTTTGTGGCTTTTCAACCGTGAAATTGGCTGTTTCGCTGCCTACATTTCCGTATGTATCGTTAGCAAAGATTGTCAAGTTGTGAAAGCCATTAGGAATGTTAGCGATTGTGGTATTACCGACAATAGTTATGTTTTGTTGACTATCTAAACTGTAGCTTGCTGAGGTAATATTTTTATCAACGGTAAAAACTATGGGAACACTAGAATTTTTGTAAGTTTGGTTTAGCGGTGACTCAATTGATATTTTGGGTAAAGTGTGTTCTAACAAGTAGGTTGGGTCAGGCGTCCCATATCCAGCAGGAGTGTACTCGTCGTTGGCAGCACTTGGAGCTAAATCAAATATCGTATCAAGTATTGACCCTAAAGGGTAAGTCCAGATTCTACCACCTATGACGTATAACTTGTCATTTACAACTGCAGCGCCAAAATCTTGACCATTTGTTGGTATGTTAGCGCCCAGTGTCCAAGTATTATTCTCTGGGTCGTAAATTTGATTTCCTCCGTTGCTCAAAACGTAGATTCGCTCTGTAGCCATTTGACCTGTAGCTACCACTGCCTGTCCATATACACCATTAGGTGAAGGTGCACCTGAACTCCAGTTGTCAGTTACAGGATCATATATTTGGGTTTTTTGAAAATTAACTGGTTCATTTGTGTAATAGGAAAATCCACAAAAAATGAATATTTTGTCGTCAAAGACAGCCGAAGGTGAGTAAATATCCGTAACCGTAGGCATGGGTGACTTAGTGGTCCATGTATCCGAAGTTGGATCATAAACCTCGTTAACTCCTGTAGCGCCGTTAATGGCTGTCCCACCGATGCAATAGATTTTGCCGTTTAACACATTAGCTTGTAACGCATCTCTTGGGGTAGGCATAGCTGCTTTCGTTTCCCATGAATCTGTTGCAGGATTGTAAACCTCATTTACTCCTGTCGGTGGGTTGTCTCTTCCGTTATTTGCACTTCCACCAATACAGAAGATTTTGTTTTGGTAAACAGTTATAGCAAAGAAAGTTCTTGGCGTTGGCATAGGGGACTTGGTAGTCCAAGTATCAGTTACGGGGTCATACTCTTCATTTGTTCCTACAATCCCACCACTAACATGTTGACCTCGCGAAACCTTTTCCGCGTCCCCGCCAATCGCAAAAATTTTCCCATTTACGACAGCTAAACCTAATCCACCTCTTGCTGTTGGCATAGGTGCTTTAGCCTTCCAAGAATCAGGTGTTGAAATACTGCTAAAAGTTGGTTGAATCACAACAGCCGATAAAGATAGCAGTAGAACGACAAGCACTAATACAAGCACTTTTCCCATGTATTGATGTTCTAAGCAGTTTGCAATAAAAGCGTTCTTGTATAGGTTTCTTGACTAAGCTAAGTCAAAGTTTCTTGACTGAACTCTTTTTCAATTGCTTCTCTGATTTCTTTCGTCTTGCTGAGCTTTACCTTGGGCTAACGCTGAAGTGACATTTTAAGCGCTGCTGCTCATCAACTCTGAAGATGACTCGACACTGCTTGCAGCTTCCGAAGCACTTGACTCTACCGTCGAGAAGCATTCAGGTGCGCCGCTGCTGACTCGGCTGAAAAACGTCTGATGCCTCATCAAACGCCATAATGTTAAACTCAACGTTGGCACCTGCGAATGCTCAGACTTTGAATAAACTTTTTAGGAGTTATCCTCAAACTAAATCTGGATAAGGTAATAAAAATGAGCGGAAAACAAGGCAACCTCTACGAAAGAACGAAGCAAGAGAGTTACGAGGATTCTACTCTTGCAAGAGTAGTGAATATTGATGCTATCACTAATATCTTAGATGACGCCAGGTCAGAGTTTCCCCGGCAAACAATTTATGCAGTAAGTGCAGCCTGGGATGCTGCGGTAGAACTATGGTTCAAGAAATGGTTCGGTACCTTCATGGATTTTCAAGCTTCCGAGCAAACTTGATTCCCTCAAGAAGGACCCGCATTTGAAGACGGCTAAGCCTTCCAGCCTTTTCCAGATCATACGCTGGGTAGTAGTGGCAGATTAGGATGATGCTTTGAAGTTCGCTGCTGCTGTTGAGCCAGGCTTGGGCGTCTTCCGCTGAGGCAAAAAACTCTGTCAGCTTGGTTCCGCAATTTGTTGATGTACTCCTGTATAAGTATGTGTGTTTGGGTATGCGTGAATAGTTAGGCTTGTTTGAGTTGGGTTATAGTTGTAGTCGGTTTATGTTTTGGTTTGGTGGGTTGGATTAAATTTTGAATTCGCTTGTCGTAAAATTCAAACATAGTTATTCATGGCATCTTTGTCAATTTAAAATTTTTCTAAACTGTTAGGATAAGCAATCCTAACAAATGTTTATGTCCTTTTTTAAGACAAATGAGGGGTCACAGAATAAAGGAGAAAAACAAAAAATGCAAACCAAAAATCGCTTAATCGCTTTAGCTCTTATGATAGTATTAACAGCTCCAATGATAATGATTATGGCAACAGCATCTGCCCAAACAACCACCAACCTTCCAATGTTTCTATACATCAACGCGTCGCCAACTCCGGTTGGCATTGGCCAAACTGTGTACATTACCCTATTTTTCACCAAACCAGTACCTACACTTACCGGTGGCTTTTCGCTTGGATACCAACTCTCAAACCTGAAAATCAACGTCGTTAAACCAGACGGAACGAACGAGACCCTCGGACCATACATAACGGATACAACTGGAGGTGTACCAGCAGTTGAATTTGTGCCCTCAGCATTGGGAAATTACACATTCCAAGGGACATATCCTGGAGAGAAATTAGGTACAGCTAACGGCCAAACCTACTATTTGCTTTCTGCATTGAGCCCAGCAGTTACGGTTACCGTACAACAAGCTCCGTTAACATACTGGACTAGCACTCCTATGCCAACAGCCTATTGGACAACACCAATTTACTCATCAAACTATGGGTGGGCGCAGTCGGTAGGTGGAAACTGGTACGGCTTAGGAAGACCAGGATTCGACAACACGGGCGGATACGACGGTTCAAACAACAACTTCCAACCCTACAGCACCGCACCCACAACGGCTCACGTATTATGGACCAAACTGATTACGACTGGAGGCATACCTGGCGGCGAAACTCCGCCCGGCGAGATGAGCTCATTCGCTGCAAACTCTCCTCTATACCATAGCTTTGAACCGATAATTCTGGATGGGATTCTCTTCTACAGTTGGTATCCTGCCCAGACTGCCTATGGAGGCATTGTTGCAGTTAACCTCTTCAACGGACAGACATTGTGGGTAAAGAATACCAATGACACACTGGTTTATGGTCAAGTGCTTACATTTCACACAATTGAGGAGTTTGGTTCTCAAGCATTCTTATGGGCATTCAACCCCGCAAACAATAACTACGACATATTGGATCCATTTACAGGCAACTTCATGGCGCAAGTAAACAGCATACCAAGCAGCATAGCCGGCCTCTTTTCAACATCAACAATTGCTTTGATAGACTCCAACGAACCTGAATGCATAGGATCAATACTGATCTACTACACCAGCACTGATGCCAAAGGTAATGAGTACCTAAATATGTGGAATTCATCACTTTGCCTTGCTGGTCCGGGAGCAGTTGGTACCAGTGCGGAATTTTTGACAGGTGACTTTAAGCCATCAGGAACCTACAACTTCACAACAGGCGTCGAGTGGACAGTTCCCGTTCCAGCGGCGAATCCAAGCTTTGGTATCTCTTCAGAAACCAACCAAGGAATCCTATTGACCTCACAGCCAAAAAGTGTTTTTGCCAGCTCTTTCGGAGCGATCTTCTCACAGTGGAGTGCATCCTATGAAACAGACATGGCATACAATCCCATCACTGGCGCAGTTCTCTTCGGACCAACAAACCAGACGCTAATTAACAATCATAGTTTCAGCATCATGGCCGGTGGCGGAGGTGTATACGTAAGCATGGACAAAGACACTCAACAGGTATATGGCTACTCAATGACGACTGGCAGCAAACTCTGGGGACCAACCCAACTCGTCGTCAACGGACTCAGCACCCTCTTCGGAGGCGGAGCTATCGCTTACGGGCAAGTCTACATCTGGGACATCGGTGGCTACGTAAACGCTGTCAATCTTACAACTGGAAAACTTGACTGGACATGGACCAGAGGAAGCGCAGGATACAACACGCCATACGGTGTATACCCCAACTGGGTTTTCGGCACGCAAAGCATCGCTGATGGAATGCTATTCCTCTCCGAAGGACGCTGCTACGACCCACCGCTGTTTCCAGGCGGAGAAAAAATCGCAATTAACTGCACCACCGGCAACCTGGTCTGGGCAATCAACGGAGCCTTCCAGAGAGACCCATCACCTATCGCAGATGGCGAACTGTTGGGATGGAACGGCTACGACGGACAGATATACGGCTTCGGCATCGGGCCAAGCCAGACAACAGTTACAGCACCCAACCCAGTCACAACAGTAGCCGCCCCCATCGTTATCACAGGTTCAGTCACCGACATCTCAGCAGGCTCAAAGCAAGTCGCAGTTGCAGCCAACTTCCCCAATGGACTTCCATGCGTTTCCGACGCAAGCATGCAATCCTTCATGCAAGCAGTCTACGAGCAGCAACCAATGCCAACCAACACAACTGGCGTTCCAGTTACAATATATGTCTTAGACTCCAACAACAACTACAGGTCAATCGGCACCACCACAACCAATGCAAACGGCTTTTACAGCCTCATATGGAGACCCGATATAATAGGCAACTACACAGTCACCGCATCTTTCGCAGGCACACAATCATACTACGGATCAACCGCAAACACAGCCTTCTACGTTAACCCGGCGGCTTCAACAACCGCGCCAACTGCCTCACCAATCAGCGGCTTAGCATCAAATAACACCCTAATGTACGGACTCGTATCGATAATCATCGTGATAATCATAATCGGCGCAGTACTGGCTATCCTCGTAACAAGAAAACGACCATAAACTAAAGTCGAAAACAAAAATCCTTTCCCCCTTTTTTAGTCGGTTCATAAACTATCCAAATCAAAGAACAAAACAAAAGATAGAGAAGTTGGGGCTGAGTAGGCTCTGGGCAAAATTCACGATACGCGACATAGTACCGTGATGTGAATTTAATTTTTCTTTTTTCTCCTAAAAAGAAATTTTCTTCCTTAGTTTCCAGAGCCTCAGCAAACTCTACAGAAAAATCCTGGACATGAAGTTTTACTAAAATCCTGCGTCACAAAAACAATGAAGTACTTGGACTATTAAGTTGAAGTAATCTTAGCTGACAATTTTTTACCATTTTTTATTTTTTACCATTTTTTAACGAGTTTTTCAGACCGACCGACCAGGCCTTTGGCTCTGTTATAAAACAATTTTTTACCCGACTCTTCTTCTTAACAGCTAAAAAATGGTCTGTTTTGACATTGAAATACGTAATTACACATTATTACAATTTTGTGTAACGTTGTTTTTTGAAAAAATCTTGCCATGATACTCTTCTTGATTCAAGCAGAACTACAAAGTCCACATAGACGCTCATAACGCGACCATAAGCAGAAGCGGTTTCTGCTCACCTTACAAACGCGCTCAAAGCAAATTTTCAACAATTAATAGCTGGAAAGGTACTATAATAATTCTCAGTTGAAGAAGCACGAACGCGCGCTAAACATTAGGATTGAGACCACAAACTGTCGGTTCGTTAAATCAAGAAGTCTGAGAACCCGATTTATTTCACATTGATTAGAAGAATTAAAAAAAGGGAAAGTTGTTTTTGCTTTGCTTTTTTAGTCTATGGTCGTTTTCTAAGCATCAGCATTATCAGTACAGCGCCGATAATGATTATCACAACGATTATTGCTATGATTCCGTACATGACCGTGGTGTTTGAGGCTAAGCCGCTGAGCGGGGTTGCTGTTGGTGCCGCTGTCGCTGCTGGGTTGCCTGCGTAGAATCCAGTTGATGCTGAGGATGCGTAGTATGATTGTGTGCCTGCGAATGTTGCATAGACCGTGTAGTTACCTGGAATGTC
>JBEKTQ010000005.1:0-146206 GCA_049515895.1 Bathyarchaeia archaeon
AAAAGTAAAACCCTCGGTATGAGAACATTTACTTCTCTATTTTTTCTTTTTTTCTTCTTCAAAACGAGGGCTTTCTCGAAGATTCTCGATTGATGTTTATCACACGTGTAATAAATTTGGAGGACGCAATAACCAAAAGCAAGCTTGGCTCATCGTCTTTATACAAAAGCCCTTCAAAAAACTGTTTCACAACGTGAGTATTAAATGAGCAAATTTTACAGAGCTCGGTCTATGGAAGATTGAGTGTGGGAAATTCAAGCGTTAATGCAATAAAATTTTGGTTGTTTTCACTCATCCTCATTCAACTCGTCAATGATGCAAGTTAACTTGAAGATATTATCCTCGCTACCCTTGACAGTGGATGCCCCTTAGCCTTGAGTTCCAATGTGTTGAACCAGCCAAAAGGGGTTCGTATTACATTGAAGCCGCATCGAATCAGTCCTTCTTCTGTAAATTTCAATGTCTCAAGTGCTATTTCAGGGCTACTCATCTCCGCAAATAGGTGGGCAAAAGGGTGCAGAACGATAACCATTACTTTCAACTGATTAGCTAATTTTGCTATCTCATCTGCAGCCTTTTTTGCTACGTTGTCAGGATTGGGCTCGTCTTGTTTCTCTACGCTTACGAGTATAAGCAGTGCTTCATCTACATCGAAGGTTTTAGATAAGGGAGTTTCCACAATCTTTGATCGCCCTTTCTCAGTAATTGTGCTGCTGAAATGGTCGACATGAAGCATTAAAATTCTCATATTGTCTCGTCATCAATTCTTTAATCAGTTTAAGCTCTTAATCCAACGCATTCCATAAAACTCTATTGGTGGGTCGTTTTGCTTCCGCTCCGCTCCCACTCTAAATCCTTTACATCAGTAATGCGGGAGTGGGAGATGCCTGCACTAGGCGGCTAAGTCGCCATAGTCCCAACAAATTCTATCCAGTTCTATATGAACGATATCTATTTCATCAATGCCTTTAGCCGCATGGAGGCATCCGTTGATTTCATTTTCTGTAATCGCAGATTTTTTGAAAGCTACAGCCTGAATAAAGTCGAAAAAAAGGGGGATGAACGAGCAGTCTCATGCTTATTAATTTATGAAATACGTGCGAAGCTTGGCAACGTGAAGTTGAAGGGTTGTGGGTGGAAGCAACGAAAAATGAAGAAAGGGGAAATAGCCCTTTTTATTTTAGAGTCGTTTGATGTAGCGGTTGACTTCCCAATCGGTTACCTGGGTGCGGTAAAGATCCCATTCCCGGCGCTTCTCTCGCAGGAAATTATCAAACGCAGTTTCACCCAAAGTTTCACGCATTAAATCGCTGGTTTCCAACTCATCCAGGGCCTCCTGCAGCGACTCTGGCAATGAAACGATGTTACGTTCTTTGCGTTCCTCGTAGGTCATCTGGTAAACGTTTAGCTCTACTGGGTCTCCTGGGTCAATCCTGTTCTTGATTCCATCCAAACCCGTGGCCAAAAGCACCGCAAACTGCAGATAGGGGTTTCCTGCTCCGTCTGGGTTGCGGATTTCGCATCGGGCAGCGTTCTTTCTTCCGCCAAAGTTAGGTACACGAATAAGCGGTGAACGGTTCTTGTGGGCCCATGCAAGGTACACTGGCGCTTCGTAACCTGGGACTAGTCGCTTGAAACTGTTTGGCCATGAATCAAGGATAGCGCACATTTTGCGTCCGTGAGCCAATTGTCCGCCGATAAAGCTTCTCGCCAGGTCGGATAGGAAACCGTTCTTTTCGTCGTCAGCATAGAAGAGGTTCTGGGTTGCATCCTTGTTCCAGAGGCTTTGGTGAGTATGCATTCCCGATCCGTTTATGCCGCTGAAAGGTTTAGGCATGTAAGTGGTGATGTAACCATTTCGTGCTCCAACAACTTTGCCGCACATTCTCATGGTGATTGTTCGGTCAGCCGTTTTCAATGCTTCATCAAACTTGAAGTCAATTTCGTTCTGCCCCAATGCCACTTCATGATGGGAAATTTCGATGTCGATACCGAACGCTTCGGCGGTGTCAGCTATTTCCCTGCGTAAATCGTCAGTTAGGTCGCCAGGGTGAAAATCAAAGTAGCCCGCTAGGTCAATCGGCCTAGGCAATCCTCCTTCCTCTTCGCTTTCCTTCACTATGAAGAATTCCAGTTCTGGAGCGCAGAAAAAGGTGTAGCCTGCTTTAGCTGCTTTTTCCGTAACCCGTTCTAAGACATAGCGTGGATCTCCGTCGAAGCGTTTGTTTTGAGGAGTGTAAATATCGCAGATCAATCGTGCGCTGGATTTTTCTTTTGGCCTCCAAGGGACAACCGCAAAAGTTGTGGGGTCGGGGTAGAGAACCATATCAGATTCTTCTATCGGCCTGTAACCTGTGATGGAGGAGCCATCGAAGGATTGGCCGTTTTCAAAAATTGTTTCAAGATTTTTTGAGCTCACAGCTAAGTTTTTGAGCATGCCGTTGATGTCGGTGAACTGAAGTCTAACATACTTGATGTCTTGCTCTTGGATTTGCTTGATAACCTTGGTTACGCTTTCTTTCCATGTCGCATCTTTAAAATTTCTCATTTTCTCATGTCACCTTAGCGTTAAGTGTTAATTCTTGTTTTATTAATAGATGTTTAAACATAAATATCTTTAATGTTCTTTAATGATTTATAAAGCAAATTAACAACTGTTCACAAACAGCTTAATTTTTCGACGATTTAAGCAAAAAAGGGGGTCGGTGAATATTGAACTTTAGAGGAAAAAACACTAAATTGAGGGTTAAAAATAAGAGAAAAATTAGGGCAAGATTGAGTTTGAACTCAAATTCTTGCTTTTACTTCAGCGCTGCAACTATTCGCTAGCTTAATAGTCTAGGTACTTCATTATTTCCCATGGGGAAACGTAAAGACAGTATTGGTTCCAATCGTTTGTCTTGAGCTCTATGAATGCGTCAAAAACGTGGCTGCCGAGGGCTTCTTTGATGACAGTGTCGCTTTCCATTTCGTCTAGCGCTCCTTTGAGTGTTGTTGGGAGTTCTTTTATGCCTAGTTCTTTCCGTTTCGCTTTGGTCAATTTGTAAACGTCTTCGTCAACGGGGTCGCCTGGGTCAAGTTTTTTCTTCACGCCGTCCAAGCCTGCCGTCATTATGCAGCTGAATGCCAGGTACGGGTTGCATGATGGGTCAACTCCTCGGTATTCAACGCGTTTCTGGGCTTGATGTGAGGGACCTTTGTAGTACATGGGTATGCGTGCGAGGGCGGATCTGTTAGCTTTTGACCACATGACGTATATTGGGGCTTCGAAGCCTGGAACAAGGCGTTTGTAGCTGCTTACTGTTGGGCAGCATATTGCGGTTAAGGCTTTAGCGTGTTCAAGTATGCCTCCCACATAGTATCTGCCTACTTGGCTCAGTTCTGCGTACTCGTCTTTTCCATCGTACATTGCGTTCTTGCCGTCTTTCCAGATGCTTGAGTGAACATGCATGCCGCTAGCGTTGTCAAGGTAGATGGGTTTAGGCATGAAAGTGGCGATTAAGCCGCGTTTCTTGGCGATGTTTTTAGCGACGAACTTGAAGAAGAGTGCTCGGTCAGCTGTTTCCAGGAGTTCACCGTATTTATAGTCGATTTCTACTTGGCCGGCTGTGGCTACCTCGTGGTGATGCTTCTCGATTGTTAAGCCAAAGTTGTCTTCCAGTATCTGCGAAACCTCGTTTCTATATTCTACAGTTGTGTCTTCAGGCGGAGTTCGGTAATAGGCTTCTTTGGGTCTGAGAATGAAGCCGCCGGGTGTTACTTCTGGAGAGTTTGGCACAACTCTGGGGGCACCCCAACTGTCGCCTTCGCCGCCTTTGGGGCTAACCCACAGATCCCATGTTAGTTTGGTAGGGTCGATTGAGGAGAAAACGAAGTGTTCAAGTTCGGGAGCGAAAAATCCAGTGTATCCCATGTCCTTGGCTGCTTTTATAGCTCTTTTTGCGACGTAGCCTCTTGGGCAAGCAACTGAAGGCTCTTTTGCACCTGAAGCTTCCAATGCGTCGCCGAGTACAATTGCGCTTTTTTGCGCTTCATCAGTTACCCAGGGCATTATCGATAAGGTTTTGGCGTCAGGCATGAAGATCATGTCGGATTCTTCGATTGATTTGAAGCCACGTACTGATGATCCGTCGAAGCCGATGCCGTCTGTGAATGCTGAGCCGCTTACATATTCTCGTGCGGGTAGAACCATGTCTTGGAGTATTCCTCTTACATCGACGAATGCTGAGTGCACCCATCGAATGTTGTTTGATTTGAGAGTTTCAATTGCTTTCTTAACTTCACTCATGACTTTCACCATACTAAATCATATGTTTTAGAATCCCTTTGAAACATAAACATATATAAGCTTATCTCTTGAAAGTTTGAATAAACGTTCACAATGGAAAACTTAACGGGTGATCGAATGGTAGTTCTTAAGAATTATGAAGGGGTCATAAGAATGCATAACGAAAAGGGCCACTCGTTACTTCGGTTACCTACGTTTCTCTACGCAGGAAATCTCCAACATCCAACACGTTTCTAATCGCAACTTTCTCGGATCCGCCTAAATCACCCATTATACTTCCGAATCCAAGGCACTCATTAAACTCATTAAGCACCAAAGTGTAATCACCCTTACGCTTGGACCCCATCACTTTAACTACACCTGACCTGAAAATGTCTCTGCCGCAGATGAAAAGCCAAGCAGCTTTGCGATCAACCACAACTTTATTGGCCGACACATCCAAAAGCATGTTGAGCAGGTTAAAGCTCGGAAAGAAAACCCCGTTCTTGACCTTGCCTATGTACAAGCCTGCATAGTAAAAGTTGCTCTGAAATTTTTTCAGGCGGGGACTTAAAAGATAAAAGCGTTGGCTTTTCTCAACTATAAATTCTGGATTAAAAACAATTTTAGCGCCAAGACGCGATGCAAAAGCTTCAAACGGTCTCATTGACTAAACGCCTTTCTTGAGTTTGCAAACAAAGAAACCCTGCGTTTCCCCCGGCCAAATTCTCTTGCAAAAAGCCACTTCAGGCTCGAGTTTCCTTCCAAAAACCTCAGTTAACCCACTCGCTCCATAGCATTCAACCTTCTGGATCTGAAGCCCCAAATTATTAACTGCCCAATCCATGTTCAACTCATCTTCCTCAGGCTCCAACGAGCAGGTAGAATAGACAATTTCACCGCCCTCAGCTAAGCAGGTTGCGGTTTCCGCCAAAATTGCTCTCTGCACTTCCGCGTTCCTCGCAATGTCAGCGAGTGTTCTTCTGTAAAACCATTCCTTGTCACCAGCAAAATTACCCGAACAAGGAACGTCCAGCAGTATGCGATCGAATTTTCGGTTCAGCATACCAACCTGACGTGCATCAATATTGTAGACAATTGTGTTGCTGACGTGGCAACGTTCTAGATGGTTAGCCAATGCGTTCAGCCGCTGCTTGCTTATGTCTAACGCCGTTATGACGCCACTGTTTTCCATGAGGTCAGACAGCTGAAGCGTTTTCCCGCCCGGCGCGGCACAGGCGTCAAGCACCATTTTTCCGCCTAAAGAGGTGAATAGTGATGCGGGAATTTGGGCGGCTGCTTCCTGGACTGAGTACAGGCCAAGCAGGTATTCGGCTGTGGCGCCGACGGAAACGTTTGATTTGTTGACCCAGTATCCAGCGCTCAAAAATGGAACTTTCTGGAGGTCCACGCCTAAGATCCGAAGCCTCTTGGGAAGGTTTTTTCCTTTAGCGTTGATTTGGTTTATACGGATTGATTGCTTAAGCCTGATTTCCTTGTATAACCAGCCGAGTTTTGCGTAGCGGTCGAGGAAAAACTGTTTTGCTGACATCGACTTTACATTGCGGCGTAGTAAATAAAAACTTTTCAACAGCGCACCCAAGTGTTTCAAAAAAGATTGCCATAAGGTTAATAGGCTACAATTTCACTTTCCATGTCAGCTTATCAATTTCGAGAGTTTGTTAGAATGCTGCAAATAGCTAAAAAAAGTTCCTTTCAAATATCATGTTTATTCAAAATGGAGATTGAGTAATTATGGCGCGTTATAGGCAAACAGAAGAAATAGTTAAACTTATGGATAACCCAACTATCATACGTAACACTAGCATCATCGCCCATGTTGACCATGGAAAAACGACCTTGTCAGACAGCCTTCTAGCTGCTGCAGGCATCATCAGTACACAAACCGCCGGTCAAAAATTGTTCCTTGACTCATGGGATCTCGAGCAGAAACGTCAAATGACCGTTTTCGCCTCAAACGTCAGCCTTGTTCACACTTACAACAATCAGGATTACCTTATCAATCTCATCGATACGCCTGGCCACATTGACTTTTCAGGTGCAGTAACAAGAAGCCTCAGGGCCGTCGACGGTGCTCTTGTGGTTGTCGATGCTGTTGAAGGACCTATGACTCAGACAGAAACTGTTCTCATGCAGGCTCTGCGGGAACGTGTTAAACCAATTCTATTCATCAATAAAGTTGACCGCTTAATCAAAGAAATTAAACTTACGCCTCAGGAGATTCAAAAAAGATTCGCGAAGATTCTCATGAGAGTTAACAATTTAATCGAGAAGTATGCTCCTGCAGAGCACAAGAAAGATTGGCAAGTAACTGTTGAAGATGGCCGTGTGGCTTTTGGTTCAGCGCTTCATAAATGGGGTTTGAACATTGACCACATGAGACTGAAAAAAGTGAACTTCCAAGACATAATCGATGCATACGCAGGTGACCCTGTAGATGTCGGAAGGAAAGTTGACGAGCTCAGCAAAAGGGCGCCCTTACCTGAACCAATTTTGGACATGTTCTGCAAGCATTTACCTAATCCTTTCGAAGCGCAACCCTACAGGCAGCCACAGATTTGGCCAGGAGACGTCACCAGTCCAACCGGTCAAGGCATGGCGAAAGTTGATCCTAATGCACCTTTGCTAATGTGCATATCCACTATTGAGGTTGATCCACACAGTGGCACTGTTGCGATCGGTAGGATTTTCAGTGGTTCAGTTACCCGAGGAAAAGTAGTTCAACTAGTTAGCAGTAGCCAGAAAGGCACTGTACAACAGGTTTTCATGAGTATGGCGACAGACAGAGTTATCATTGACCGTGTACCAGCTGGCAATATTGGTGCGATTTCAGGTTTACCAACCATACATGTCGGTGAAACTATTGCTGAAGAAGGCGCTGAAGTTCACTCCTTTGAAGGTTTAAGATACGTTTCGGACCCAGTTGTAACTGTAGCCGTTGAACCGGAAGACGTCAAGGACCTGCCATTGTTTGATAAAGTCATGCATAAACTTACAACAGAAGATCCTAACCTGCACTTCATTATGAACAAGGAAAGTGGCGAATTTCTCCTGTCAGGTATGGGTGAGCTTCATCTTGAAATCACTGCTTACCGCATGCAGGAAGCTGGCTTGAAAGTAAAATTAAGCAAACCAATCGTTATCTATCGAGAAACCATAAGTCACGATTACCGTGGTCCAGCAATCATGGGTAAAAGCCCTAACAAACACAACAAGCTCTGGATTACCATTGAGAGGTTGTCAGATGAGGTTATTGAAGCGATTAAGTCAGATAAAATTAATGACATGCAAAACAAAGATGAACGGACCAAAGTATTACGTTCATTAGGTTGGCCAGCTGACGAAGCTAAAGGCGCAGTTGCAGTTGAAGAAAACTGCATTCTTTGCAATCGTATTAGAGGAAGACAGTACGTGGAGGAAGTCCTCGACCACATTAAAACTGGGTTCCGCGAAGCAGTTCACACTTCACCTTTAGCTAAAGAACCCGCGTACGGCCTAAGAATTAACCTTGAAGACATTGTCCTACACGAGGACCCAGTTCACAGGGGTCCCGCGCAAGCTATCCCGATGACTTGGAGACCAATATACTGCACCATATTACTCAGCGATCCGAAACTTCTTGAGCCACTTATGAGTTTCGAATGCAAAGTTCCAAGCGAATTCGTAAGCGCAGTAATCACACTGCTAAACAAGAGGCGCGGAAAAATCCTCGACATGCCATCCGAAGAAGACATGATTACTGTCAAAGCTGAAATGCCAGTTTCCGAAAGCTTCGGCATAGCCGATGAACTGCGCGGTTCAACTTCAGGCAGAGCATTCTGGGCAACACAGTTCAGCCGTTGGGCACCAGTTCCAGAGCAGTTGCAGGCAGAAACCATAAAGAAAATCCGCGAACGAAGAGGATTACCACCGATCCCGCCCAAACCAGAAGAATACTTCGAATCGGAATAAACCGCTCCATCTTTCTTTTTTTGTTGTTTAACAAAAAAGAAACCTGAATCATTTTCAAAGTTTTTGCGCTCTGCTGCCCTGGCTTTTCTAACTTGAAGGATTTTTTTGCCTTTTTCAGATTAAACGAGAGATTTTGGGAGAATTATAGATTTCTAGCGATTTAGGGAGATTTTCAACCTTTTTAAACCGTTTTTAACCATTCCTAACCGTTTTTACCCATTTCCAACCGTTTTCAACCGCAACCTGCAACCAATCCAAGCTCCAAACCCAAGAAAGCAACCCAAAACACAAACAACAAAAATGCCGCAGCCCGGAATTGGAAAAAACCGCTTTAACAATCGATAAAAGAAGTTAAAAAGATGACATGCTCTTATATGGAAGCAACCATTTTTGAGAGTCTCTAATGCATAGTAGCGACTTCCAATAACAAACGAAAAAGAAGAGTTTGAGATTTCGTTTTGAATTGTTACCACAAAGACGGCAGTGCTGGAAACCCAAGCGCCACTAGTATCGCGGATAGTATTATTGATACGACCCAGTAGATTATCCCCGCAATTATGGCTATTGCGATTCCTCTAAGCAACCCGCAGTCAAAGAAGTGTGTAATCAGTGCCAGCCACACTACTATCATAATTAATGTTCCAAGTATTGATCCAAGCAAGCCACTCAGAAAGAAGCTAATGACTGCACCAATTACAACTCCCAAAACTCCAATCCAGACGGCGTGTGAGAATCTTGCTTTGTTGCCTACAAACCATCTTCCAACAATCCACAACACTGGAGCCAGTAAAACGGCGGCTACGACAATTTGAATAATCAACGAAACAAAATTCATGATTTTCTTTTCCCTCCATTCTCATATTAGCAAGTTTTCTTTTAAAACTTTTTTCGAACGTTACGCGCTAAATCATTAGTACACGCAACTTCACTAAACTCCATTTCGAATTTGTTTTGCCGAAAGTGCAGCCAAATGTTTTCTTCAACCATTTCTTAACGGCCTTTTTCTTTTTCATAATCTATTGTGGATTTTGAATTCATCACATAAATTTAAATTCTCAGTGTTTCCAAGCCCAATTTTTCCATTTTTCTGAATAACAATGAGCGCTTGTTTTTCAAAGGAACTTGAATTATGTTTGAAGGTGTATATGTACGTGTTATGAAGTCTTATTAGTCGTTCGCGCCCACGATAATCCATGTCAAGGCGAAACAGGGTCGTATCCTTCTTGATAATGCCAATAGCAGTCTTTTTCTGGGGTATTGGCTGGAGTCTTTACTGGATAGGATCAATAAGAAAAACAACAAAACACAAACCAAAACTGTCTGTTCAGAGAGAGCTTAGCATCTTTGTGCCGACGCCACAACAGAAGTATGCAACCGCACCTAAACAGGATTGCAGAGACCTTAATGCGGATTAGAAACCAGCGCGCCTAATGCAGAAACGGGAAATGAAGCGTACACATCAATTCAAGTTATCATGGCAGCGCTAACGTGCTTGAGCGTGAGCTAGTTTTTCCTTCGCAAATTTCAAGGCAATTTCGAAAATATTATTTTCAAATTCATAAAATTATTAATCCAATAACATCAATCTACATCTCAACACGTAAATTATAGCATATCTTAAGCGTATGAAAAATGGCAAAGAAATCAGAACACGCACGGTTCTTCATCACATTATTAGCGGATTTGATTGCATGTCACTGTTAAGAAGATTTTACAATTTTTACAAGAAGATGTTGTGGGATTTTCTCGGCGTCGGGCTGGGAATCTCAGCTTGTTATTTGATCCATGTTACATTGATGTTTTTCCACGTTTAAACCGGGATCTCAAAAAGATGGTTTGAGTTTGTTTTATCTGAATGTACTAGGGCAGCTGACAGAGACAGATAGACACAGACACACTAAACTGGTGCCAGCGGGAACTGGAATGAAGCCTTATGCATTTGGGTTTGGGGGGTAAGGCTTTAATGCAAAAGAGCAATTAACGTTCTATGAAGCCTATGATCCTTGGAATTTGTGGTAGCCCTAGAGAGCAAGCGACAGAGTATGTTTTGAAGGAAGCCCTGAGGCTGTTGGGCGAGAAAGGGTTTGAAACCCAGTTTTGGACTGTGCGGGGAAAATGGGTTGACTTTTGCGCGCATTGCGATTACTGCCTCCAAAGCAAGGAATGCGTTGTCCAAGATGACGTGCAAGAACTTTACACGTTACTCACCGAGGCAAAAGGCATAATCTTTGCGTCGCCCGTGTACAACGGTGGGGTAAGTGCTCAAGTAAAAGCGTTGATGGATAGGACACGCGCGCTTGTTGCTGCAGACAAGGATGTTTTCAAAGGCAAAATCGGGATGGGCATCGTGGTCGGCGGCGATAGAAACGGCGGACAAGAATTTGCGCTTATGCAGATTCACTCGTTCTACATAATTAACGGAATGATACCCGTAGGCGGGGGGTTTTTCGGCGCCAACTTGGGAGCGACTTTCTGGAGCAAAGACACTCTTGAAGGAGTTAAGGCAGACGAGGAAGGCTTTAGAAGCCTAAAGAAGACAATCAAAAAGTTTGCAGCCTTCATGGAAGAACCTAAAGAAAAGTAGCAGGTAAATGTTGTGACTGAAAACCTTAAAGTTAAGAAGCCCAAGATTGCCTGGGGAATAACTGGCGCAGGCGACAAAATCGCTGAAATAGTCGAAGTCATGAAGGATCTAAAGAAGCAATCGGAAGATCAAGTGGAGATCGACGTGTACATCTCCAAAGCCGCCGACACCATGCTTAAATTTTATAGGCTAGAAGACGAAATCAAAAAGAACTTCCCCAAAGTCATGGTTGAAATCAACGCAAATTCGCCTTTCCTCGCAGCATCGCTTCAAAGCGGCAAATACGAATTCCTGCTCATCGCGCCAGCCTCCTCGAACACTGTGGCTAAAATCGTCAACAGCATAAGCGACACCATGCTCACCAACGCTGCAATCATGAGCCTCAAAGCCTTCCGACCCGTGTACATTTTGCCAACCGACTACAGGGAAAGCGTAGTTTCCACGATTCTTCCAAATGGCAAAGAAATGAAGCTAAGGGTCCGCAAAGAAGAAGCTGACCAAGTTCGGAAGCTAGAGAAAACGGACGACGTGCACGTGCTGGAAAGTCCTCAAAGGATGAGAGAAACCATTTTGGACTTGCTAAGAACTCTAAAGTCCTAAATCATCAATTCTTTTAAGAAGGCTTTTATTTGCTTGTACAGCCTACCCCCCGGTTCACTGTATGTGCCAAATAGGTGCGTCTAGATGTGCCAAATAGGCAATCAGGCAAGATAGCTTGCTCTTAATAATATGACCTAGAGAAACTCAAGGCTCTCTCAAGCTGATCAAGACAGCAGTAACGACTTTACAATACGCAGCTCGACGCTATTACAAACAGTTTTCTTTTGTTATGGCTTGTGTATGTATTTATTCAGTAGCGCTTTCTTGTTTACGACGTTGAGTTGTTTGAATAGAAAATCAAACTTTGCCTCAATTTCACTTGCGATTGCATCGCGCGTCTCTTGTGGCAGCCGTATAATTTCCTTCTTGAATGGACCCAACCCCTTTTTACGTGTTTTATAGAGGAATTGATCTTCGGTTTCGCCTTGCTTAGCCTCGCTTGCAGCGTTGACTTTTAGCCACGCATAGATTTTCTCTTTTAGATTTTCGGGGAAGTGCTTTGATTCGTAAATCATGTTTTGGAACTCTGTGGCCAAGTGTACTTCAGCGGTTTCGCATTCGACAAACTTGTGGAATGCTTCAGGAGGAAGGGTAGATGCACCATGCTGAACCGCTCCCGCTAAACCATATCTTTTACGGGCAATTTCTGAGAGAGTTTTTAGAGTGTTGAAGTCAAGGCTGATTTGCTTTATGGATCCGTCGGGGAGAACGATGCCACCATGGGTTGTTCCTGTCTGAACTGAAATTTTGCTGATGCTAGCTAACCCTTTTGGAAGCTTGTCTTTGAGGCCAGCCATGAAAACATGCAGGTCATCGGGAGTCGAATTTTGATGGCCAATTTCGCCGATTTCCCCGCCTACCGAAATCCGAATTTCTTTGGGTTCGAGACCGCGTATGAATTGAGTGAGTTTTGCGCAGACTTCATAATTTAGGAGCTGTTGCTCTCTGTAGGTTGGTTTGGTTAAATCAACAAGTGTTGAGGAGTCTATGTCGATATTGTAGAATCCCGAACTTATGGCATCGCCAATTAAAGTTTGCAAGCTTTCAATTTCTTTCTGGGGATTTTCTTTGTATTTGGCGGAGTTGGCCTGAAAATGGTCTCCTTGGATAAATACTGCCCCCGAATAGCCTTCTTTTATTGCAGCTGCCATAACCATGCTTGCGAATTCAATCGGCGGCTGATTGGTATATCCGATTTCGGAGCGGGCAATCTCGAAGATGAACGCGCCAGAATCATTTTTGGTAGCTACTCGAAATATTGCGCGAGCCAAATCATAAGTCATGCTGCGCAAATTTATGGCGGGAACTGTGAAACCTGAGAATTCGCCTCTGCCCCGGGCCATATAAAATTCTTGGATGCTTGCAGGATAAATCCCTCTCTCAGAAGCAGCGTTAAAAATTCTTTGAGCTAATAACATCTTTTTTGAAACGTCATCTTCCAAAACTATTTCTGTTACTGTTTTCTCAACATCAATCGATTCGGCTCTGATAATCTCACATCCCTAAGTGATGCCTAACCTTATGAGCCATATTTCTCTTATTTGAATATTAAGCCTTGCTGGGCGCTAGCTTGGTTAAGTAGTTGCGCTTAATGACTCTGCCTTGTTTTGCCAGCTTGATGATTTGACTTCTCTAAAGATTAATATTGTTTCAGTGGCTTAGTTGGATAACATGTCTTTTCATGTCAGACGCAAAGATAGAGAAATAACTGACCCGAAAGAAATACGGGAAATCTTAAAGTCAACCCAATATGTCACCGTCGCTTTCTGCAAGGATAACGAACCCTACCTTGTCTCATTAAGCCACGGTTACGACGAATCAAAAAATTGCCTCTACTTTCATTGTGCACCCGAAGGAAAGAAACTTATCTACTTGAAATCGAACAACAGGGTTTGGGGTCAGGCAGTGCAGGATTTTGGCGTAACTGACGAATGTGACTACGTCTACAGTTCAGTCCATTTCTGCGGCAAAATGACGCTAATAGACGACCTCAAAGAGAAGCAGCACGCGATTGAGGTGCTTGTTCATCAGCTTTCCCTTGATCCTGAGAAGAAATTGGCGAACCTAAAGACGGAGAAACTGGAGAAGACAACGATTGGCAGAATAAACATCGAGTATTTGACCGGCAAAAAAGGTTCCCCGAACAAGGAAAGACTTCTGGACCTGAAAAATTCGGTCTTTCGAAGAAAATAGACTATGGCAAATTAAGTTCCGATTTGGGATAGGTCAACTTGGTAAATCTCTAGGTTTTGGTTTGTGTAGACAGGTTTCAGCCAGCTGATTGCATTAAACCTTGCTGTACAGCCAGGATAATAGTGCGATTCATCGTTGCCGACGTACACGTATGAAACCTTATACTCCTTGACAACAGCTTCCAGCTGAGTTGCATTGCCTGTGTATGCGTTGTCAATGTCGCTTTGGCGCTGGTAAATCCTGTTGAGCGGAATTCCCCATCCGTAGGGCCAATTGATGTAGGATGAGACCGTGAGTCTTCCGCCTATAAAGGCTGGAGGACACTGTATAGAGTAATAAGTTAAGAAAACTGAGTCTTGCGGCGTGTTGCTCCGTACCCATAGCCCGAGCTGATATTCAGGCCAAGTTGCCGCCGTATAGTTTGTTCCAAAATTGTAAATCAACACGCTTACTGAAGCTAAAATCGAAAGCAAAACCAATATCACAATCACAATTTTTCTTGTTTTAGACAACATCACACCAGCCAAAACGGCGATCGGGATCCAAGCGAAAATAAAGAATTTGTACATGTCCCAAGGGTTGGGCGTGATCAATAGGACGTTAGGGATCAGCACCAGAAAAAGCATTGTACCTTTCAAGTATTCGTTTCCGGATTTCACAAAAGAAATGATTGCAATTACGAAGGGTACTCCGAGGTTCAAGAGATAGTAGAGCGGCGGATCCTTGGCGAAATTAGAAATCCAAGCCATGCTCAGCGAGATTGTAGCTGGAGGCCCATTGTGGAAAATAAAGGGCAGGGCTAAAGCGGTCGGCAATACGAAGTAAAGGCAGTTAGACAGTTTAAACTGCTTGACATTAAACAGTACCGCGATGACGAAAGCGAGATAGCAACATAGGAACCCAACGTTGTGGAACTCAAAAAGCAAGCCCGTCATTATGCCAGCCAGCAGGAGCCGATTTCTGCTATTCATGTCCCTTAATAGCGCCAAAACAATGGCGAACACGGGCAAGGCTATGAGAAGTGGTCTCTGCTGAAGCAAATTGTCAAATATGGGTGGCAAGCCGAAGGTTTGGCCATATTGATAGGCATAGTTTTGCGTTGCATCAAAATGCCCTGTAAACAACGCGTTGAAGAGACCCGAGTAGCTTAAACCCCAGCCGAACGTCGCTATCACCGTTGCGATGATAGCAGCTCGTCTACCGTTTGGCCTGGTCAAAGCATATATTGCAAGTCCAAAAACAAGTATGAAAACTGCGTTTAGGAAGGGCAAAAGCTGTGGGAGGTAACCGAAAACATTTTCGATGATGGCGGTGTGGAAATCGACGAAGTAGTAGTAGGTCATCGGTACCCCCGCAAAATTAGGCATCTGCGGAGGAAAATTCCCGTTGTTTACGCTCTCAATAATCTCGTAGTGAAGCGGCGTGTCCTGCCAGTTTGACCCCGTCAAAACAATCCCATACGGACTGCCGCGCCAAACGCTGAGAAATAAAACAATGATAGCAATTGCGAAAATTACAGCAAATAAGAGAAGACTTGTCTTTTTAATCTGCTTAAAGCGAAGGAACTTCGGCGGCTGCAGCGGTTCACCCTTCCAGTAAACCACCACCGCATAAATGGCTGTCAACGCTAAGAAACTGAAAAGTATTGTTTGCCTTGAGTAGCCAATCGCCAAGGACAGGTAGTAAATGAATTCGACGGAGACTAAAACGCTAAAAAGCGGAACGAAAGCCCAAATCTCATGGGACTTGAGCTTGAAGAATCGGTAGCCTATCAAGCCTGGAACCAGGAAAGTGAAGACGAAGGCGGCGAAAAGGGCAATGTAGATGGAGGGAAACGACGCTACTGCGAGAATCAACAGGAGGAGGCAGACCCAGTACCTTTTCAGAACCGACGAAGCTTCAGTGTTTCTTAACACCTCTCCTCACCCCCCACAACCAACAATCAAGCAGCAGCGTATTAAAATTACGCATACAACCGTTGTTTACGCGACACTACAGTTCTCTTCGGCCATTTTGCTATTTTTGTTTTACTAGGCGTTCATCGATGTAAAGCTTAAGTGGTGGAGCTACATCTATTAACAAGATGATAGACAACAAAAGAGTCAAACTTTCTAAAGAAAAACAGAAAGAGTTGATTGAAAAAGCAAAGACAACCACTGGACTATCATGGCCTGCACTTGCAGAACTTTTGAACCTTCATTCGCATTACCTTAGCCACGAATTAAGAAACGGGACATGCACCCTTTCGATTTCCACATTTCTCCGGCTATGCCTTATTACAGGAACAAAGTTTGACGAAGATACCCTTCAAATAATCTCGTCTAATTGGGGACAAAAAATCGGAGGCCTAAAAGGTGGTGGTGGAAAGCCAAAGAAAACTGAAATTCTCGTAGATAAATCAGAGGATCTGGCTGAGATTCTTGGGTTGATTTTAGGCGATGGGCACATTGACAAATCCGTTAAATCGGGGCAATACGCAATAAAAATATGCGGTGGCGAAGATGACATAGAGTATCTTCAATCTTGCGTTTCCCCATTATTCTTAAGGGTATTTGGAAAAAGACTCAAAAGTTTTAGATTTAAGAAAGCTATGGCCGTGATGTACTATATCAATGACAAAGCAATTGTTTTTACTTTAGAACATTACGGTCTCAAAGCCGGAAATAAAAAAGAGAACAATGTTCAAATTCCATCATGGATTTTTGAGAACAACAATCAACTTAGAGCGTGTTTACGGGGGTTATTTGACACTGATGGAACGGTTTTTCCCAAATCATCCAATCATAACTCACCCCAGTTGGAATTAACATCCAAGATCGAGGGTATTCAAAGAACGTTCAGGCAAGGGCTGCTACAATTAGGTTACGAACCAAGCAAATGGTCTGATTCGGGTTCACCTAAATGTGGTTTGTATGCAAAATGCCAAGTTGAGAAGTATGCAAAAGAGATAGGCTTCCACAATCCAAAACTTGAAAAACGTTTCGAAAGTATTCTCAGGAGAAATTCAAAAAAAATGAACGGATAAAAACTTAAGTATCACGCTTTCGATTAATCACTTCGGCACTCAAAAGCCCAGGTAGTATAGTTCGGTCTCGACATGAATTCTTTCATGTTGCCGAAGCAGTATATGCGGCTGTCGCCCGCAGGACCCGGGTCCAAATCCCGGCCTGGGCGCTTTTATTCCTCTAATTCAACTTATTTTTCAAAATTAGTCTGGAATCAAGACAGTTTTTCTCAAAGATTAATTCGAGCTTTATATGTGTTCCCAACAATAATTTTGCGTGGCAAATTGTTGCAAGTATTTAGAAAACACAGGCTGCTTAGGTTAGAACCCACGTTTTGAACCCATACTCTCTTTAGGCGTTGTGCGCGTTTGTGCTTTTTTGGTAAGAACAATGGCTAAGCCTGTTGCAGTTAGAACGAGCAGCAAACCCGTATTTGTAGTGAATTCGGGAACTGAGTTTGTGGGAGTTGGGGATTTCGCAGACGTCGCGCTGGTTGTTGGAATCGGTTGACTTATAGCACTTGATGATGTTGCGGCTTCTGGAGTGAATTGCCATACGTCAGCCGAGTCGGGCCTGAATATGTTGTGTCCTCCGCCGAAAGTGTACAAGGTATTGCCTACCACTGTAGCTACTAACCCTGCTCGGTCTACCATCATAGGTGTGGCTTGACTCCAGGTGTTGTTGGTTGGGAAGTAGACTTGAGTGATGGCTTGTGCTTCGAGCGGGTTGGATGCCCATGCGCCGTTAACAACGTAGAGGTCGGTTGAGCCGTCGTTGCCTGTTAGGACGGCGGCGGCTGAACTTGGGGCGCTGATTGGAATGGGAGTTGCTTGGCTCCACGTGTTTGTTTGTGGATCGTAGACCTGCGTCAGGTTTGTGACTGAGGCGATGCCGATATTTCCTGTGTAGCCGGATATGATGTAGATTTTTCCGTCTGCAACGGTCGAAGCGTAGTTGCAGACGCCAACAGGTATAGGTGCGTAGGATGTCCACGTGTCAGTTGCTGGATCATAGGCTTCGTTCGCGTTAGAGGCCACATTTTGCCCTTCTCCCCCGATGAGATAGATTTTCCCTCCCACCACGTTAGCCTGTAGGTCTGTGCGTGGGGTGGGCATTGGTGTCTTGGCGGTCCACATGTCCGTTTTTGGATCATACACATAGTTTGCTGAACCGCCTATCGCATAAATCAAGCCGTTGCAGGCGGCGGTGCCAAACGATTGCATCGCGATTGGTAAAGGAGCCCTCTGCATCCACAAGCCGCCTGGAACCCAAGCTTCCACTTCGTTAGTCGGGACAGTTGTGAATTCGTTTCCTTCGGCCTGAGTGTGGCTACCGCCCAACACGTAAATGACGCCGTTAACTACTGCAGCTCCTGCTTCACATCGTGACTGTATCATGGGCGTCTGCTGCGTCCAAGTGCCCTTGTTTTGGTATGCTGATGCTGGCATGATATTGCCTATGTTGAAGTACATTTGAGAGCTGCTTTGTGAGTCAGGCGACTGAATCGTGACGTTCAATGAGTGGTAGGTTAAAGATGAGGCGGTGAATGTACCGCTGTAAGTGCAGTTGTCCTCGTGAACCCAGTTATTGTAAATGGGATCAGTGAATGCTTGAGCTCCAGCGAGCTGCACGAACGTGAGGTTCTGCCAGGCGTCGCCGTCTACACTGAACTGGCACAATGTGCTTTGGATTAGGCTGGTGATTTGGTCGTCGGCGGAGGAATTTGAGCGGTAATTAATCTGAGCCGTCACCACCAGAGAAATTGTTGCCTTGGCAGGTTCGTGGCTAGTTGGCGATTGAATCCAGACTTGAGCGCCATAAGTGCCAAGCGCTCGAGCGGAATCGACAAGCTGAAACCCAAGCGTAAAGGAAGCCGCAAGCGCTATAACCATGATTAGGCGGGAAATCATTTTGACCATCATCTTTGACCATCACTAGCATATAATGCGTCGCCCGAGTTAACTCTCCCCGGAGAACACCATGTTCCCCAAGAAGAACAGCCAACTTCCCACAAACTCCGGATTCATTTCCGACAACCAGCAAGCATAGTTTGGATCTAATTTGCCAAAATAAGCTAAAAGTGGGGCCGCTAGGATTTGAACCCACTATTTTCTTGTTTAGTAGACCCATTGTTTTCCATTTTTACTGGTATATTTGCGATAGGATACCCTTTTCAGCAGCTTGCCAGATTCCCATACAGACTTTCCGAGTTGTAACCCGAGTGTGGACCTAGGCCTGGGCGCCACTTCAACTGTTTTTCAGGATTTTCAATACAAATAGCAGGTCAAGATTATCCTTTCATAATTGATAAATGACGCGCCCCAGTAAAGCAGTGTATGATTGTAATGGAAACCAAGCAAGAAACGCAGATTCCTTGTGTCAAGTGTCGGTCTTATAACGCTAAACTCGGGAAGTTCTCGTGCAAACCCCACGTCTGCAAGGAGTTGTCGGCGTGGCTTCTGAAGTGTGTGCCTGAGCTTGCTCCTGACCCAGCGGAAACTGGTTTGCAGCCCCAAATGGTCGCTATTCCATACGTGGTCTAAAGTGGCGGGATCCACTCCTTCAGCTCATATTTATCCAATTGAATTTGTTGTTACTGCCCTGTAACCACAAAACTATACAATAGGAAAAGCCTATTTTTAATAGTGTGAAATTCAAATCGCTGTATGAAAAAGCCAGGTTTCTTGACGGTTTAATAGATGAATACATCGAAGCGGAAGGAAGTTTTGTTCCCATTCGCCGGTTGCAGGAAAAGGTAGTCAATGTTTTTCCTGAGGCTGTTATGGTTAATTTTGGGCTGCATAAACTTGTTTTCCATTTGAAGCATAAAAGTCATGACCTGGCGCTGAAGGTTGGGAAAAAGCAGGACGTGGAGCGTGACCACCAAGTGTACAAGCAGATGCCGCACAGTTTGAGGCATGAATATCTTGCAAGGATCTTTTGGCACGCCAAGTACTCGATTCTGCAGGAATACGGGGTTGAAGCCGAAGTTACGAGGCAACAACTCTTGCAATTTAGGGAGTTAGCTGGCAGGTATGGTTTGCTGGACATAACATGCGACAACATACGAGCGGTGAATGGGCAATTGAAAATTATTGACGCAGGCATTTCGCCACCGGGCCTTTATGGGCTGTGGAAGACCGCTGACACAATTAGCCGCCGATTGCCTCCACCAATTAGCAGAATTATTAGGAAAACGCGGCTGATAGCCACCGTTAGGCAACGATAAAAAGCCGAAAAATACTTCGAATTCTGTTTGTTTTTTCGGAAAAACATATCAAGTCGAGGCAACCATCATGCATTATAACATGACACTCACATCGCCGATACAAACCATTCATGGCCCAGATAACTGGTTAAAAGACATTTTGACTTCGGCGAAACTCGCAAGCACCGACCAATTAGTTACCCGAACCTCACAGGACAGTCTATGCGTCCTATGCAAAGGCTCAAGATTTCTATGCGGCAAAACCCGTTGCCCAATCATGCTAAAAGTAAACTACTTTCTCAAAAGCGTTCCGCTAATGAGCGAAGATATCGCAGGTATGTCACCTCCTAGTGTTTTCATCGGACGAATCGGCTACCCAAATGTTTACGCTGGTCCGCTTGTGCCGCCTTTGCATGAAGACACGGCTGTCTATGATTTGCCTGAACGCTGGTTTGGGAAAAGCATGGATGAAATCGTCGGTTTCCGCAGCATGCTTGTCAGGGGGAAGCACAGAGTTAACGTACGAAACTTGATGGATGCTGGCAAAATTCTGGATCAAACCCGCGAGTTAGCTCTTGCTGACAGCAGTGTAGACATCGAATTGAACCTTACCAAAAAACCTCATAGCTCGATCTTTTTGGACGATAATGTTCAGCCCTTTGGTCCTTCAGCGCCAATTCGGGATTTACATGTTGGCAACGCACGTTACGATGACAAGATAGAGAAGGCGTACTACGACACGGATCTGCGTGCTCAACCCGCGGTACTTGAGCTTTATGGGAGAGGCGTTGTCGTAAGCAAGATTCAGAAGGCGTTTAGCGTTGGCGCTTTCGGAGTGGAAAAAAACCGACGCTTAGTTCCAACACGTTGGAGCATAACGGCTGTTGACGACATAATATCTAAGAATCTAATGGCGAAAGTCAAAACCTACCCTGAAATCAACGAATACAGAGTTTACGAGTCAATCTACATGGATAACGTTTTTGAAATCTTGATGATCCCGCAAGGCTGGAGCTACGAATCCATGGAAGCTTGGTATCCAGGAACCGTTTGGAACCCAACTGGGAAAAGCATAGCTATTTTTTCAGATTGGGAAGACAATGGTGGAAGAACCACCTACGCGGCGATTGGGGGCTGCTATTACTCCGCCCGCTTGGCAACTTGCGAGCAATTGGTGAAAGAGCGTCGGCAAGCCACAGTCATCGTTCTTAGAGAAGCCCGTCCCGGATACATCATGCCAATCGGCGTTTGGCAAGTACGTGAAAACGTCAGAAATGCAATGCGACAAAGACCTTACCTCTTCAAGAGTTTAGCTGAGTCGCTGCAGTTCATCGGGGGCAGATTTGAGATTCCTATGCAACGATGGATAATGCAGAGTGAGCTTTTGAAGCGGGCACTTTTCCAAAAGAAGATATCGGACTTCTTCAAGGCTTAGCACTTGATATGTGTTTGCAAAAATTGGTTTTCCGTCTTTGGGCGACAACAAATTTTAAAAAAGCAGTCTCTTATACACTGAACAGAAACCGATGTTAAACCCTGCATTGAAACGATTCATTTTGCCTTTCGCGCCTCAAAAAATCAGGGAACCTTTCAACCTTGAAGTTGAAGAAGCCACCATTTATGCGTTGGCAGAGCTTGAAAGAATGAAGGGAGGCGGGTTATTAGTGAAGCAGCCGGAGGAAAAACTCGTTTTTTTAGCCAAAATCGGTTATCCACTTTGGCTGTTTCCCAAGAACGAAGCATCCTACATTTTTGATGACTTAAGTAATCATGATTTTGCCATGTCCTATTTTGAATTGCCTTCGCCTAAAGTTTTCATGGACGGTTTAGAAAGTAACTCGAAGACTCGAGAAGACTTTATGGCTTTCCTTTCTGACCATAGCAATTACTTTTCTCAGCCCAAGCGGGAGAAGGAGGTTTCCGTTGACAATTTAATCGTTGACTTGAATTTCAAAAAAGAGTTCGGTGATTACCGCAGAGAAGCCGTGGAAATTACAGGTCAGGCAGCAAATTATGCGTTACTTTCGCCGATACTTGAAGAAGCTAAAGTTTCTTCGGTTTTGACGGAGATTGTCAATTTGCAAATGGGCGCCAGTGAAGATGCGGAGAAGCTTGCTGAATGTCTAAGAGCCATGAACAGGATAACTAGCCAATATGTTACGGAACTTGACTACCAGGCGGAAGCCGTCAAGGATGAGACTGAGGCAAAAATTAGGGCGCAAGCAGAATTCATCAACCCTAAAATTGTGGCGCTAAACATTCAGTACAAACGGCGAATAGCCGAAGTTGCCAGAAGCTTCGACCAAGAACTTGAAAACCTTGAGAAACTGAAGGCAAAGAGTGAAAAGAACATTGAGAGCAGCGAAGGCAAAATCAGGCTCTACCAGAGAGAAGCGGAAGCTCAAGCCTCAAGAAATCATTCTACTTTCGAGAAGCGGTGGAAAGAAAAAAGTGCCCTCACAAAAAAAGAGCTCAACGCATTAAAGAAAGAGCTAAAACGCACAGAGAAAAACATTAAGAGTCTGACTAAACAGAAAAAGTCCCAAACAGGCGTATTACAGCTTGAATTGGAAGCCGAAATCAAACATGCCCGCCAGCCTCTTGTAGAGCTTGAAGTCGCCCGCGAAGCTAAGATGCTCGTTTTTGAGCGGGAAACGGAGAAGTTGCTTAAACTGGAAAAGCCCGTTGTCGACGGCCTTAACGACGCGATTAAACTGGAGGAGGCAGTCAACGCCAAATTTGCAATGCTTGGCAGCGTAGATCAACAGTTGAAGAGCCCGGCCTTGTTTTACGTTCCATTCTACACTGCATTCTACCAAGCAGGGTTAAGTAAACGGTTCATTTTCCTCGCGCCTTCCATGGCCGCCAGCGAAGGTTTCACCTCCAAACTTAAGGGCGCACTGGGCATGTCAAAGATTAAGGAGCTCTTGATTCCGCGTTTCAAAGCCATATCAGGGTTAATCGACAACGTTCAGGTTCTTGCTAAAAAGGACCAGTTTCTGGACAGCCAAATCAGAAGCTTAGGAGAAAAAAATAACCTTTTAAACTTCCGATTGACCCGCGACAAGATCGCGGATGGCTTGCTTCGGCTAAGAAGTCAAGGTTTGCTTTCAGACAGAGAATACCAGATTATAAGCGGCAGTTTGGCTTGACGCTTGGAATTTGGGTTGAAAACTTCATTGCATTGTCCCGTTTTGAGGACAGAAATTCCCTTTCAAAAATCCAAAAAACTAAAAATAGATGGTCAGAAGAAGACTTATAGGCTACCAGTGTTACCCTTTTGTGGTTTTCAAAATGGAAATAGACCTTTTTGTCAGAGAAGAAGAAGACGAAGATTGCGACGACTGTGATTGCGAAGACTGCGAGGACGAAGAATAAACCTTCTTCCAATTCCTTTTTTCTTTAGAGCCACAAAAAGAAACCAACCGCAGTTGACTACAGCGGATTTAATACTTTTTGACTTTGTGGAAGAGGACTCGAAAAACTTAATGCGCTCCGTCGCTTTTGATGATGGTTAATCGAAGGTGGTTTTGAAATGAGAAGGTTCACGGGTAAGACTTCGACAGCGATAATTCCATTTCCAGAGGACAAGATTTTGCTTGTCAAAAGGGACACTGTTCCATTCAAGGGTTACTGGGCGCTTCCTGGCGGCAGAATGGATCCGGACGAAACTGTTGAGCAAACGATCATCCGCGAATGCAAAGAGGAAACTGGTCTTGACGTGGAAATTGTCCGCAAAATTGGGGAGTACTTGGAAAAAGGCGTGAAAGACGAGGTGGAGTACGAGTACTACCCGACATGCTTCCTTGTCAATGTAGTTGGCGGCGAAATAAAACGTCAGGAAAGTGAAATTCAAGAAATCAAATTATACAGCCTAGAAAAATTGCCAAGTCCTCTGGCGTTTGAACACCACAAAATGATTGTGGACTTTTTGAGCTTGAAAAAATAGTTACTGTTTTTCAAGTGCCTTCTTTATTTCCGTAAGGATCTCTGAGAAGTCTGCTGCTTTGTCGGGTTTCATGCCTTTCTTGGAAACCTTAAGCACCGTTTGGTAGCCCTTACTATCAAGCATCTTCTCCATTGTCCCCATAGCTCTGCCGCTTCCGAAAAGGCGATGGGTACAGAAGACGATCGCTTTTTTGCCTTCCACTTTAGGCAGGTTTTCGATGAAAGCTGAGGCTTCCTTTGCCGGGCTCGCTCCCTCAACGGGAGTGCCGATGACTAAAAGGTCGCAGTCTTGAAATGAGGCAGGCTGCGTTTCTGCCATCGCGAAAATAGGTGCTTTCACAGAGTCACCTATTGCTTGGGCTAAGCGTTTGGTGTTTCCGGTCCTTGAAAAATAAACTACGCAGGTCTTCATGAGTTGAGATAGCGTTTGCTCGGCTAATATAACCTTCTATATAGCCACTGCTGCCGTGAGGTGTTAATTTTAATAGTTCTGCAATAGTATTTCCTTTGGCTGAAAATGATGGATTACGCAGTAATCGCTGAATCTTACGAGAAAATTGAAGCAACCACAAAACGGCTTGAAATGACGGATTTGCTGGTTGACCTGCTGAAGAAGACGCCTAAAGAAGTCATTGCAAAAGTCGTTTACTTAACTCAGGGTAAACTGTATCCAGATTTTCTCGGCGTGGAGATGGGTGTCGCCGAAAAACTAGCCATTAGAGCCTTAGCTAGGGCGTCTGGGCAAAGTGAGAGTCTAATCGAGTCGGAACTTCAGAAAAGCGGGGACATCGGCGAAACCGCTCAGAAACTCTTAGCTAAAAGGAAACAATCAACCTTTTTCAGCCTGAAACTTACGGTGGAACGGGTTTATGAGACGCTGGATAAGTTAGCTAAAACGTCGGGTTCCGGCGCTGTCGACACTAAAATGGCGATGCTTTGCGGCTTATTAACCGATGCGTCGCCGAATGAGGCAAAATGGATCATTAGAACGGTAACGGGTAACCTGCGGCTTGGGATCGCAGACATGACGGTTCTTGATGCACTTGCGATAGCTTATGCAGGCGGCAAAGAAGCTCGGGAACTGGTTGAACGTGCGTACAGTATTTCGTCTGATTTGGGAAGGGTAGCGAACGTGGTAGTGGAAAAGGGTCTTGACGGAATAAAAAAGTTTCAAGTTATGGTTTTTGAGCCTATACGACCCATGCTGGCTGAACGCTTAGCTTCACCAGAAGAAATTCTCGACAAACTAGGCGGCAAATGTGCAGCCGAATACAAGTATGATGGCGAACGGGTGCAAGCTCACAAAAAGGGTGACAAGGTAATCTTGTTTTCCCGACGCCTAGAGAACATTTCCGGCCAGTACCCCGACGCAGTGGACTTAGTAAAAGAAAAGATAGATGCCAAGGAAGCCATTTTGGAAGCCGAATGTGTTGCAATGGATTTGGAAACTGGCGATATGCGTCCGTTTCAGGAGCTGATGCATCGGAGACGCAAATATGGCGTGGAAGAAGCCATTACCCAGTACCCCATTTCACTTTTTCCATTTGACCTTCTCTACGTTGACGGCAGAGATTTAACCCTTAAACCCTTAAAGGAGAGACGACGGGAATTGCAAAAAATCGTTAAGGAAACTGACCGCGTTACACCTGCTATCCAAAAAATCGTTAGAAACCCAAAAGAGCTTGAGGACTTCTTTGAAGAAGCCATAGAGAAGGGCTGCGAAGGGTTAATGTGTAAATCCGTCGCGGCAGACTCCGTGTATCAAGCAGGAAGCAGAGGCTGGCTATGGATAAAATACAAGCGCGACTACAAAAGCGAAATGAATGACACAGTGGACCTCGTGGTCGTCGGCGCTTTTTACGGCAGGGGAAAACGGGTTGGAACGTACGGCGCCTTGCTTTTGGCTACGTACAACAAAGAAGCAGACACTTTTGAAACCGTAACTAAGTGTGGGACAGGCTTCACCGACAAAGATCTTGTGTCGCTTCGGGATATACTTGCGAAGCATTTGATTCCCCGCAAAAACACGCGTGTCCAATCGATGTTGCAGGCAGACGTCTGGTTTGAACCTAGTTTGGTGCTTGAGGTTTTGGGAGCTGAAATCACCCTCAGCCCAATTCACATGTGCGCCATGGACTCGATTCGGAAAGGAAGCGGATTAGCGATTCGTTTTCCGCGCTTCACGGGCAAATACCGAACTGACAAAGCCCCTGAAGATGCGACGTCTTCGAAGGAAATCGTTGAAATGTACCGTGCGCAACTTAAGAAAATCGGCGAATCTCCTATTCCATAAAAAAATGGCTTAACAGACCGGGCATTTTCGTTATTCATAGAAAAAGCTAAGACAGATAAGCATCAAGCGCCAAAATAAATGGCGTGCGGGGATCAGCTTGGCGCAAGATTCAGAAAAAATGAGGTCACTTATCGCTTTCAAGAAGCGGCTTGAAGACCAGCTTGAAAAATTGACAGCTGAATCCAAAGAGGTTCAGGCAGCGTTGGACACGGTTAACGATATTTTGCTTGAGAAGGGCTTTAGACGCCGAGATTTAAAAGAGATACCTGAAACAACCACGCCTACGCCTATTCCAAAAGAAGTTGTTTTGCCCAAAGCAGAGCCTGAAGCACCAAAAGTTGTTATTCAAAGAGCGCCTGAACCGTCGAAAATCGCCGCGGCTCAGCAGGTTTCTGAATTGGAAACTGTTATACCGCTCAAAACTATGGCTGAGGAGCCTTTGGCGCTCATAGTTTTTGATAAGTTTGGAATGCATGTGTTGCCTGACGAGACAAAAAACTTCAGTGTTAACACGCCGCCTTTCAACAATTTTCTGGTCGAAAAGGTTTTCGCTAAGATGCAGGAAAAAGACCTTGAACTGGTAAGAACAAATCAGTTGACGGCGGATAAAGCGTTTTCTTTCCATGTAGTGCGTGAAGGCGAATTGATTAGGGAAATAGTTGTTCGTAACGTTGATGACGAACGGCTCAGGGAGCTTAAGTCGAGCATCCGCTGGACTTTTGAGAAAATGTATGAAAAAATGAAAAGCGCTTAAACTTTAAACTGAATGTTTTAGAAGCGTTTCAGTTATTCGGTTTTTTGGGCATAAGCCAACGAGGCGTTCAGTTTCCTGTCCGTCCTTGAAGAGTATCATTGTTGGAATGCTGAAAACTTGGAAGCGCCCAGCGGTAGCCGGGTTCTCGTCGACGTCAAGTTTGCCAATGAAAACTTTTCCACTGTATTCTTTTGCCAACTCCACGATTGTCGGAGCTAAGGCTCGGCAGGGTCCACACCAATTTGCCCAAAAATCAATCAAAACAACTTTGTTTTTCTTTATTGTCTCTTCAAAATTTGCGTCTGTAACATGAAAAGGTTCAGTACTCATCGTTTTTGGCTCCTTTACCACAATAGTTTTGGGCACGTTTCATATAAACCGTTCGCGACGCATTTTCGGCTTATTTATCACGCAGAAATCTTGTTACTCGGTATCACTGCTTTTTTGCTAGCTGAGTTTTACGGGTATTGACTGTAATGCTTAAAAGAGTTCTTTGGCTAGATTCTTGTTGGTAGGAAGGGTTTGTTTTGGGCAGCAACGTCAAGGAAACGGAGCGGTTCGGCAAGGGTTTGGATGAGGCTAAGAATTACGGTGAGGTTTGGCAGATTGTTAAGGAAACTGTGCAGTTCGCTTTAAGCACAAGGAGGGACAGCATGATGCTGTTTTTGGATGATTTGCCGCTTCAGTTGGGTGCATATTACCCCGTTGGAACCAACAACATCGTCCTTAATCGCGCGTTGGTTGAGATTGTTGAGGCATCCGTGAGTTCGAAGCCGACGGTTAACGCTCTGGTTTACAACCTTCTGCTCCACGAGTACTTACATGCACTTGGCGACTTAACGGAAGCGGGGGTTAGACGGGGTGTTGTCCAAGTTGCGACGAAATGCTTTGGCGATCAGCATATTGCCACAGTTGTTGCCCGTAAGAGCCCATGGGTTCTTCTAAAAGACATCCCGCTTGGACCACAGACTGGACCAAAACGTATCATGCAAATCGTCAAAGACTTCGAGAAAACAAGCAAGTACATCGTGTGAGCAGGCGCAGCCGGCTGGACTTTTTTCGGGAAATTTGTTGTTTGTGAAATGGGTTGCTTTCCCGGTTTGGGGCTTGGATTGTTTGCAACTGCAATCTAGAAACATCTAAAAACATCTATAAAGATCTAAATTAATCTAAAAAAATCTATAAATCTCCCTATATCTCCCGCTTAATCTGAAAAAGCCAACAAAAATCTAACAATTTAAAAAAGCTATGCAAAAGCTTGCAAAAGTTTTAGGTTTCTTTTTCGTTGATTGCCATGATTGAAAATTTTATCTGCTTTACAGGCTTGTTGGCTTTTAACCCATCGATTAAGCCCCTGAGCCGCTCCGATGCACCTTTAACAACCATAACTTCTAGGCAGCTTGTCTCTGACAGATGCGCATGAAGATACGCGGTAATCATGTCATCAAACTCATGCTGCAACCTAAAAAGCTCCTTGTTCTGCTCTGCTTTGTCGTAAAGAACCGTTATTGTGGCGATAACGTTTCCTTGGATTTTCTCCAGTTCACTGTATTGAGTAAGGTACATGCGGACCGCCTGCCGGACGACTTCTGAGCGGGTTGCGCCTCGATCTTCTCCAAGGATTGTGTCCAGTTTTTCAAGCAATTCATTTGGCAATGAAAGACTAATAATGCTCACTTGATTCACCTGAAATAACTGTTTGTCTATTGAGTTTGCTTGACTTAAATATTGTCATTTTTTGTTGTTGAAAAATGTGTTTTCTTTGGAGTTGGGCGAGAAGGGACGGGTTTTTTGTTTGGTTAACTATTGTTTATTAAAAAAAAGAGAAAACTTAATAAACTGTTTTTTATTCTTTGTTTGTTGGAGTAACCATGAGAAAAACGACCTACATAATTATCACAGTATTAATAGCAATAATCATCGTCGCAACCGTGGCTGCTTTGTCTCTTACAAACAACGCGGGTACTCCCTCAAGTTCCAAATTAAAGGTTGTCGCGACGTTTTATCCACTGTACGATTTCGCCCAAAACATAGGCGGCGACAAAGTAAGCGTATCAATTCTTGTGCCTGAAACAGTAGACGTACATGATTTTGAGCCAACCCCATCCTCCATATTTGAAGTTTCCAGCGCAAATGTGCTTATCTATAACGGCGCCGGCTTAGAACCCTGGATACAACAGGTAATCAATGCCGCAGGAAACTCCAAACTGATTGAAGTAGACACAAGCCAAGGAATTCACATTCTACCTGTTCCGGCCGAATTTCAAAAAAATAACGAAACAGTTGATCCACATCTCTGGCTTGATCCAGTAAACGCGAAACAGCAGGTTAACAATATTCTTCAAGGGTTAATCAAAGCTGACCCCACCGACAGCCAATACTTCACCCAAAACGCACAAACATATGATGCGCAGCTGGACAACTTGAATGCCCTAGCAATTAATGCCACAACAAACACCCCCACTAAAATTTTTATTACTTTCCATGAAGCTTTCGCCTATTTCGCCAACCAATACAACGTTACGCAGCTTCCTATTTCAGGACCATTCGAAGAAGAACCAACCCCCAGTGATATCCAAAATGTAATCACGGCAATCAACCAACATCACCTTAAATATGTCGGGTACGAGTCACTGGAAAACCCAGCAATATCCCAGTCGATAAGCAGCCAGACAAATGCAAGTCTAATTCAGATGAACCCGATAGAGGGCTTAACCACTCAGGAAAAGGCTGCAGGCGACAATTACATTAGCCTTATGAAACAGGACATCGCTAATATTCATACGGCGTTGAGCACAGTTGGAAACAGCTAAATCAATCGTTGAAATTCGTGATGTCAGCGTCAAATACTCTAACGGAGTTACTGCTCTTGATGGCATAACATTAGATGTAAACGCAAAAGACTTGATTGCACTTATAGGACCCAATGGCGCTGGAAAGTCAACACTTCTAAAAGTAATCCTAGGGTTAATTAAACCCGCTACTGGCTCAATCAAACTCTTCGGATCCCAAGAGTTAAGTAAAAACCTCAAATACGTAGGCTACGTTCCACAAAGCGCACAAGCTCGAGACCCAAACCTACCATTTAGCGTTTATGAGACAGTCATGCTTGGAAGAACTCCCATAATGGGGCTATTTCACGGAACTGGCAAAGAGGATAGGGAGAAAGTTGAAGAAACTCTAAAACTATTCGGCATTTACGAACTTAGAGATCGAAAAATAGGTCAACTCTCAGGTGGCCAGTCGCAACGCGTTTTTTTGGCTAAGGCCATGGTGGCTGAACCCAAACTGCTCTTGCTTGATGAGCCTACAAGCGGAGTAGACACCACATCAAAAAAAGAGTTCTATAACACTCTCGATCGGTTAAATAAGGAGCAAGGAATAACGGTCATTTTGTCGTCCCACGACATTGGCGTAATAACAAAGATTGCTAACAGGGTTCTTTGCATCAACCGTTCACAATTCTTCTGTGGTGAAAACGAAGACTTTGCAGCCGACGTTGAGATTCACAAAATTTATGATCACCCAGTGGAGTTAATGGAACATGATGATCACCCTTGATGTCTTGTCGCTTCTTCAAGCACCATTCATCCAACGCGCCTTCGTTATCAGCATAATTATCGCAGTTCTCAGTTCGATACTTAGCGTTTTCATTGTTTTAAAGAAAATCTCGTTAATCGGTGATGGACTGTCGCACACGGCCTTCGGGGGGTTGGCCCTTGGGTATTACGTGAGCATTTTTCCTTTGTGGATTGCAGGAATAACGGTTGTATTAGGTTCCATTGGAATCAACAAGGCATTACGATCCACCAAGATTTCCGGAGACGCGGCAGTCGCGGTTTTCTTACAACTGGGCTTAGCTGGAGGCATAACATTACTAAGTCTTGCCCGGGGTTTCGGCGTTAATCTTGAAAGCTTGCTTTTCGGCAGCGTCCTTGTCGTAGACAACACCCAAATCATAACCGCCGCAATCGTCGCAGCCGTCACTTTAACCATTATTTTTCTGTTCTTCAAGGAAATGGTTTACATAACATTCGATGAAACCCAAGCCCGAGCCGCAGGAATCAAAACCTGGGTTTTTGACTATCTTCTAAGCATTCTATCAGGCATCGTCGTAATAATAGCAATACCCATAGTAGGCATTCTTCTAATTTCATCTCTTCTTGTTCTTCCCGCATTGATAAGCACTCAAGTCACACAGTCCTTCAAACAAACGGTTATACTTGCTCCAATAATCGGGTTGATAACAGTAATAATAGGAATACTCTTATCAGTCATTATAGACGCCGCTCCAGGAGGAACAATTGTTCTTACAGGTTTGGCAATTCTCGCAATCGTATTCGTAGCTAAAAGAATAGAAAGCAACGCTAAGCCAAAAGTAAAATAATCAATTACCAAAAAAAAGGGAGTTTTAGTAGTTTTCGACCCAAACTTCAAAGTAAGCTCTCGGATGAGCACATACCGGGCATTTTTCGGGCGCTTCATTGCTTTCGCAAACGTAACCGCAGTTTCGGCACTTCCATCGGATTGGCTCATCCCTCTTGAAAACTTTGTTTTGTTGCACGCTTTCAAGTAGCTTGTTGTACCTTCGTTCATGGTAGGATTCGACTTTTGCCACCATGTGGAAAGTTGCGGCAACATCCTTGAAGCCTTCCTTAGCCGCTACGTCTGCAAAATTCGGGTAAAGTTTGCCCCACTCGAGTTTTTCGCCTTCAGCAGCAGCCTTGAGATTTTCAGCGGTTGAAGCGATCATGCCACCTGGGTAAGTGGCTTTGATTTCGACCATTCCGCCTTTGAGATGTTTAAAGAATAGTTCCGCATGCTCTTTCTCGTTGGCTGATGTTTCCTCGAAGATCGCGCCGATCTGCTCATATCCTTCTTTTCGCGCTACGCTGGCGAAGAACGTGTATCGGGTTCTTGCTTGCGATTCGCCTGCAAACGCGGCTAAAAGATTCTTTTCTGTTTGGCTACCGACAAAATCCATAGTTTTACACTCCTCAACAGAATTATTTTGCTTGGGACAGATAAAAAGGGTTCCCTGAGACCTGTTTTAACAAAGTATAGCCTTTTATCTGCGTTGAACTAAATTAGTTGTTGCCGGATGATGAGAAGGCATTAGCTTGACATTATTTGGATGAAAGTTCAGAGTTACACGGACGGCAACGGATGATTAACTATCATCATTTTGACAACTGGTGTCTTGATGTTTTTGGTTACTCATACATTTATTACGGACCTAAATTAATTTCTTGCAGAACAACTAATTTCTTGGAGGAAGTTGTGCGGGTGACATCTCCGCTTGGGGCAGGACTGAAATTCCATCGATTATATTTCTGCTAAATAATGGTATAAAACTGGTGACGAAGAAGCATTGTCGCCTGCGTGCTAATACAGAAAAGGATTCAGCAGGCACCACAAGTAAATTATTGTATCAATATATAAATCTGGTTTAAATGCTTAAACTCGCCTAGTTGTTACTTGGGGAAGTAAGTTGGAAGTACAATATGCGTGCTTCAATGAATTCCTCGATCAGATGCCGCCTGCAATGGGCCAGAGAATACTCAAAACTGAATCAGCGTCATTTGTTTGCAAACCCGCCTTATCGATGCTCACAAAACGTTTTCTTAATTGCCATGATTCTATGGGGCTTTCGAGACCTCAGCTTGATCAATGCTGATTCCTCGCCATTTAATCCTAAAGTTAAGTGCCACCAGCACATTGGCTGAATCATCTATTCCTTCTTCTTCGATGATTCTTGCTGCCTCCTTTAGTGACAGCCTATCCGCTTGGCTAAGGGCTTCTTTGATTCTTCTTCCAATTTGGAAAAGCTTTTCATCACTAACCAAAACATCAGCCAACGCGACATAGCCGAAAGGAGGATTAGCAATCAAGAAGGCTCTCGCAGCTTCTTCAGAGACGCCAATTCTCTTTGCGAAATCGCCAAAAGCAACTAGGGGTTCAGTAAATTTGATGGGCAACCCCTCCAGAATCTTTATCTCCTGAGATTTGACTTCCTCGAACTTTGTTTCTAAATACCTCAGGATTGGAGCCAAAGGAATTTTGCGGCAATAATAAATCAAATCAAGCTGGGGGCGTTTTTCCAAGGCAGAGAGTTTTTCGCATGCCAAAGCCTCATTGACCAACAGAAGCATTTTTTCCTCCACTTGCTTTAGCTTTTCAATCTTCCTTAGCAGGTATTCTTTTGTCCAGAAACCAACAATTTCCAAGTAAATTCTGATGCCGGCTTTTTCAAGGGAGAAATCTGGGAGCATTATTTGTTTTCCAGCAGTTACAGGTTCAGGTTCCCTTTTCAACGTCCAGCCTGAAGATAGGGCTTGAAACTGGGAGGCGAAATCCGCTTCAATGGAACTATCGTAAGTTATAGTCGGAATGCACGGTTTTTTTAGCAGTGAAGCATGTTTTTGGCGTTCAATTTTAAAGTCGCAAATTTCATTTGTGAATCGCCAAAGAACTTTCGCTTTAACAATCCATTCGGAGTTTGCGACGATGACGGGTATAAGCTTGGCTATCCCCACTCCATACCTTCGAGTTAGCTTGAACAAGCTAGCCGGACCATCTATTTTCACCCACACACCATTATCTTTGCTAACTTCATAGATTAACCCAAACTTTTTTACAGTGCGGAAGATGCCTTGCCAGTTGCCAGAGGCTGTAAAACTTAGTTCTGTGGCATCAAAAAGTAGCGTCTGGGTTAAACCCAAATTGTACTCTCCTATCAACTCAGAGGCTGAAGGCACTGTAAATTTTTCAAGAACTAATTCGCCGTCCAAATCAGAATAAAAATCCTGCTCAACATCCTCCGCCGAGAGAGCCAACTCCGAAGCTACAAACTCTATTATTTTCTGTCGCTTCTGAGAAGTCGTAGGCAAGCCAAACCGTTCGGTAACTTGAAATATTCTTCTCCTTAGCTCAACTGGGTCAACTTTGCTGTGGCAGATGAAGGTGCTTTTTCGATCAAGCAGCAAGGACAAAGCCCTAACAAAGCGGTACTCGTAACCTTTTTCTTCGAGCTCAGCCACCAAGGCTTTTAGGGTTTTCTTTTTTTCTCCAATATGCGTCTTATACGCTTCAATGAGGAAGTGCGCCGCCTTTTCGTTACTGCTGGAGGGTTTAGCGTAGCGAGGCGAAATCTCGCCTTTTCTCTTCCAGACTAAAAGCAAGTCACTTGGAAGCATCTATGCTGCTCCTCCAATTTTTTGGTGACGCCTTCGACTCGTTCCCACTTCCATAGTTTCTTTGGAGATTAATTCTATTAGTCGGGCTATTTTGCCTTCTTTCTTTCTAAGCAGTCGTCCGAGTCTTTGAACATATTCTCTATTGCTCCCCGTTCCACCCAAAACTAAACCTACTGACGCATCGGGCACATCGACACCCTCATCCAAAACCTGAGAAGTGACAACAACGGGGTATTTGCCGTTCCCAAAGTTTGATAATATTTCTCGCCGTTCTTCCCTGGGAGTCTGATGCGTTATCGCCGGAACCAAAAAGCGTAGACTAATCGTGTAAACTAGGTCGTTGTAAAGGGTGAAAATCAATATTCTCTCATTTTTGTAAGTCTCAAGCTGTTGGGCTAGCACATCTAATTTTGCCTCTGAGTTGACTGCAACTCTTATGGCTCGATTTCTTGCAAGTAGCGCTTCACGTGCTTTGGGATCTCTTCCCGTAATCATTATGAATTTTTGGAAGTCAGCCGGACTCTTCAGGGTAATTCTTCGCTGTCGAAGAAAACTTCTAAAGATCTCCATCTGGGAGTCGTAGATTTGCTGTTCTTGAGGTGTTAGTTCAACTGATATTTTCTCGTAAGTGTAGGGTGATAGGTGTTCTCCTGCAAGCTTTTCCACACCAACTGAATACACCGGGTCTCCAATGAGTTGAGAAAGCAAAGAGTGTCTCTGATCGCTTCTTTCGTAAGTGGCCGTTAAGCCCATGCGGTATGGTGCAGTGAACATTTCGGCTATCTGCATATAACCTGTGGAAGCTAAATGATGTACTTCGTCGAAAACTAATAGCATGAACTTGTTGCCAAGCTGTTCCGCGTGTATGTAGGCTGAATCATAAGTTGTAACAGTTACCATCCGCAAAGTGTTTTCGCCCCCACCGACAACACCCACTTCCAAGTTAAGGCAGTCCTTAACACGTTTTCTCCACTGATCAATTAGATCCAATGTGGGAACCACAATCAACGTCTGCACTTTCAAGTGTTCAATTGCTTTTAATGCGATGAAAGTCTTTCCAGCTGCAGTAGGCAACACCAGAGCTCCTCGGTTGCGTGCTCGGTACCAATTGTCTAAAGCCTCATTTTGGTAATCTCTAAGCGCAACGCTACTTTTGAGCTGCTCAAGTGGAGGACGCACTGGAACATCATCTTGTAACTGAAATTTGCTTTCAGCCAAATACTCCAAAACGTCTCTGTAATGGTATGCCTTAATTCTGTAGCAGCCTACTCGTGGGTCCCATTTTCCATATGGCGTCCCCACTTCGCCCTTCAAAAGAAGTGTACCTCTGTCAAACCATAAACGAAGCATAACACTGAATCTAATTCTCACCAATTAAACCTATATTAGAAACAGTAAGCAGTAGTGACGCAATTTTTATTCTACGTTTGCGACATTGTTTTTTGAATGCTAAAATCGCGTGTTTTCGTGTCTTTCTGAATGCAATTATCCGCCTGTGGCGCAATTGCTCTTTGTCGCTTCATGAATTACTATCTCGACTGCTTCCTAGGGGAACGTCTAACTCTAAAAACTTTAGTTGTTCCTTCAGCAGTTTTTTTCTTGTTCTCATGGTTCGAATGGTTAATTTACTGCCTTGGGCATCGCTTGAATTGCACTCAATTTATGCAGATGATTTCCAAGAGTTTGTTTTCTGTGAAGATGTCTCCATTGGCTTCTTTATTTGCTGAGTAAAGTACCCTTAGTTTAAATTGTTTATTTTTGCTTTTTATCTTAATTAGTGCCTTAAGCAAGGGCTTTTCTCTGTCTGTGAATTTCCTGATTCTTAATGCGTTTTTCAAACGTGTTTCTATTACATTTTGTTCAGTGGTTTGAATAATAATCGAGACGAAAGCTAAGAAAATCACGGTGAGTGTCAAAAGTGTGAATACTTTATCTGTGTTGGTTGAGGTTATGAAGTTCAAAACCTCAACAATTGTAAATGAGACTCCTACTGAGAACAATAAGGCTCCTTTCCAATTTGAGAAAATGTCTTGGGGTCTGATTACTTGTTTTTCATTTTCATCAATCCAATTAACAAGTTCAAGGATTTTATCCTCAGGTTGTTTAGGATTCTGTAACAAGTCCCTTTGCAGATTTTCTTTATCAGTCATATTTACCCCTGAGAAGCTATTCTATTCTGAATGGCTTTAAGTTTTTGCGCGACGCTCCTGAACAAAGTCGGCCTATATTTTTCCGTAGATTCTACAGTGAGGATGCTTCCTTTCTTAAATGGGCCGAAGACGCATTCACGCATGAATGGGAGAAAGCAAACGCCTGCCCACCCACAAGGATTACCATAGAGTCATAACTTTTGGTTGAACCCAACCTATAATTAGAGCATGTTTATTCTGAACTACAATTGAAGTATGTGTATAAGATAAGCTGCGAAAATCGTTACCGATGAGGGCAAAACGACTGCATGACCATTTTGGCCCACACTGATTCATTGAATGGCCATGTGCTGATCTACTGCAGATCTCGTCGAATGTTATCAATTGCAACCAGCTCGTTAACTAAGGAGGATTCTAAATGACTTTCACCTGTCGATTCAATCATTTCCATCACGCGGCTGTGCCTCTTCCTAACCCAGGTTAGCGCTCATTGTTTAGCAGTTGCCAGCTTAATCCTTAAGGCAAAGAGTGAACTTAGAAATATTTCTAGCCCAGTGAAACATCCTATGAAAGTGCAGGCTATGCGACAGCTATACGGTGTTGTCAATCCAAAATTGCCGTTTATTTAACCGTAACCGAAGCAGTAGCAGCTGAAGTCACCTGAGCATTCGTAAGGTCAGTAACCACCAGCTTAAAGGTGAAGGAACCGGTTGCGGTGGTAACGTAGTCAAAGGCAGCCGTGGTCGCACCCGAGATGGCCGAGTAAGCGCCACCGGAGCTGATCATCCATTTGTAAGTGTACCCACCTGAACCAGTTGAAACGGCTGTGGAAGTCAAGTGAACCGTCTGCCCTAGATTTACCGTGACCGGAGAGGCTGAGGCAGTTGGAGCAACCAAGGCAGAATTCACAGTAACAGAAACCGCGTTAGAAGCGGAAGTTACCGGAGTAGAAGCACTATCAGTCACTTTACAAGTAATCGAATGCGAAGTTCCAGCAGCAGTATAAGAATAGCTTGCACTATTAGCGCCTGAAACTGCAGAGCCAGCCAGGTACCACTGATAACTCAGCGTTCCCGTGCCGCCACTAGCCGTAGCCGTAAATATCTGCACCTGACCAGCATCCATAGTAAGCGGACCTACAGGAGCGATACTCACAGTCGGCGAAGCAGCCACGGTAATTGTAACAGCGTTAGAAGCAGGAGAAGTAACCGGCATAGAAGCACTATCAGTCACCATGCAAGTAACCGAATATGAACCAACGGACCCGCTGAAAGAGTGAGTCGAAGCTGTTGCACCAGAAACAACAGACCCGGACAGATACCACTGATAATGAATAGCACCTGAGCCGCCGCTGACAGTAGCCGTAAAAGTCTGAACCTGACCAACATCCAAAGTAAAAGGACCAACAGCGGCAACACTTACAGTCGGTAAAGCAGCCACTGTAACCAAAGGAGTATTTGATTGAACAGTAAACGGTGTGGAAGCACTGTCAGTCACCTTACAGTAAATTGTGGGTGAACCCGCTGAAGATGTTGTAAAACTGTAACTTATGCCTGTTTGACCTGAAACAGCAGAACCATCAAGATACCATTGATAAGACAAGGAACCTGAACCGCCAGAAGCTGAAGCAGTAAACGTCTCAGATTGACCCACATCCATAGCCAAAGAAGAAGGCGACACACTCACAGTGGGAGCAGAATTCACCGTGACAGATGGCGCAGCGGACTGAGACGAAAACCCACCCAAGCTATCAGAAACCGTCACAGTAATCGAGGGAGAACCAGCAGAGGAAGGAGAATAACTGAACGTTGAGGTAGTCTGGCCACTCTGAAGTGTAGAATCCACATACCATACATAAGACGAGTAAGTGCCTGAACCACCAGTGGGATTGGCAGTAAGCGTCTCAGATTGACCAACATCTATAGTCCACGAAGACGGCGTTATCGAGACACTTGGACCAGAATTTACTACAATGGAAACCGCTGCAGACGTGACCACAGCTGGTGCGCCAGCGCTATCAGTCACTTTAAGCTCAAAACTCCAAGTTCCAGTTGCAGTAGAACTAGAAGTGACAAAAGAATAGGTAGATGAAATCGCACCACTAATCGACAAGTAAGAAACAGCACTAGGAGCCTCACTGAACCACTGATATGAGTAGGGCGAAGTACCTGTTGATACCGCGATAGAAGTCAAACTGGCAGTCTGACCCTGATCGACGGTACTTTTGGAGGCAGAAGCTGCCGGAGCAACCAAGGCAGAATTCACCGTAACCGAGACCACGTTAGAAGCAAGAGAAGTAACCGGAGTAGAAGCACTATCAGTCACTTTACAAGTAATTGATGCAGAAGCTCCCGACGCAGTATAAGTATAACTTGAACTGTCAGTCCCGACCGTTGCAGAACCGACATACCACTGATAATGAATTGTACCAGAGCCACCAACAGAAGCGGCAGTATACTGCAAAGTCTGACCAGCATCCATTGTAAATGAACCTGCAGGTGCAATGCTCACAGTAGGCGAAGCGCTGACCATAATTGTTACAATGTTGGAAACAGGAGAGGCAATCGGAGTAGGAGCACTGTCAGTCACTTTGCAGGCAACAGAATGCGAAGTTCCTGCAGCAGAATAAGAATAGTTTGGACTGTTTGTGCCAACCGCAGAGCCGTCTAAGTACCACTGATAAGATGGCGAACCTGAACCGCCGCTGACAGTAGCCGTAAACGTTTGAACCTGACCAACATCCATCGTAAGCGGACCAAGGGGTGCGATACCCACAGTCGGAGATGCATTTACATTAACTGTCGCTGGAGAAGACAGGCTTGAAGTGCCACCTAAACTGTCAGTGACAGCCACAGTAATCAAGTAAGAACCGAAGGAAGAAGCGACAAAATTAAACGTTGACGAAGTCCCAATAGACCGAGCAGACCCATTCACAAACCACTGATAATCTGTGTAAGTACCCGAACCGCCCCCAGCAGTAGCTGTGAGAGTCTCGGACTGGCCAATATCCATAGTCCACGAAGCAGGAGAGACAGAAACAGTCGGAGCAGAGTTAACATTAACCACTAAAGCACTCGAGTTAATACATCCTCCATTACTATCGGTCACTTGAAGCTCAAAGCTCCAAGGCCCGATAGTCGTAGAACCTGAAGTAACAAAAGAATAGCTAGATGAAGTCGCACCACTAATCGACGAGTAAGAACCAGCGTTAGGAGCCTTCTGAAGCCACTGATAAGAGTAGGGAGAAGTTCCTGTCGTTACGGCGTTAGAAGTCAAACTTGAAGTCTGACCCCGATCAATCGCGTTTGGAGAATCTGACACAGTAAGAGCGCCCCAAGGCGGGTTTACTGTAATGTTGGTTTGAGAACCAGAAATAGATGACGACGGGGTATCTGTAGCCGTAATCGACTGAACGCCAATAGTGTTCAAAGTAACACCATTCGAAAACGTATGAACACCATTATCTGACAACTGGAACGTATAGTTAGAAGGCAACACAGCAGCTGCGTCCGACGAAGTAAAATGCATCACACCACGATAACCGGTAGCCGTATTGTTGTATTGATCCTTAGCAACTACCGTAATATTGCCAGCAGAACCAGATAGGACGGGATTAGGAAAACCAGAAACAACCAAAATTGAGGCTGAAGAAGGACTAACAGTAATAGCGCTACTTGTGTTTGATATGTTTCCATCAGTCGCTGTAAGTGTCTGCGATCTGGCGGTATAAAGCGTGAAACCTGAGAAGACATGAGTGCCATTATCCGCTGTTGTGAAGACATAGACATTGGTTAACGTGAAAGGCAAGGCAGCTTTGCTGTCACTTGAAGTGAAATAGATTTGGCCAGTATAATCATTTATGACGTTGTTATCAGCATCATACGCTGTCACTGTGACACCATCAAAACCCGAACCTGCAGTTTCAGAAGATGGAACAGATATCGCGAAATGATCAAGAGCTACCAAATTGAAAGTGGTTGAACCAGAATTACCGCTTGAATCTGTCACATTAACTATCTTATGGCCTGTGGAGGATTGCGCAATAAATTTTGCGCCCGAAAATGAACCAGTCGAGTCGGTCGCAACATTTTGTGGAGAAGTAGATACTGTTGCTCCAGCAAATTGCACCATTATGTTTGATTTCGCAGCAAAGCCTTCTCCAGATAGTGTCACTGAAGTGTTGTTGAGACCACGAATCGGAATAACACTGATTGAAGGGATAATAGCGAAATTGATGTTTGCAAAGTTGACCCAATCGGTCGTCAATACCGTTTTTTCGCCTGCGGTGTCTGATGAAACATTAAAGGTTGCCTTGAAGCCGCCAGCCGCGTTCGTAGTCACATAGGAGGGATCTGTTGCTATTGGGCTCCCATCAAAGTTGATAGGTATGTTTGAATAAGAAATAAAGTTTGAACCCGTTACCGTGACCAACGTTCCCACTGGACCGCTCGCAGGACTCAAAGTGATGCTAGAAGTCATGACAGTGAAAGTTGCAAAAGCAGAATTAGATGCACCATCCACGATAGTAACAGTTTTGTCGCCTGCCGTTGAACCGGCGGGGATTATGAATGTGGTACCAGGAGGGATATTGCCCGACACATCAGTGGCGGCGGAACCGCTGAGGGATATCGGTGAGCCACTAAAAGTGGCTGAAAGCAAAGAGTTAGCGGCAAAACCGCTTCCAGAAACCCCAATTGTATCACCAGTTGGGCCACTTACGGCGGAAAGCGTGATGGCAGAACTACTCAGTTTCACAGCATCTGCCACAATAGCCCAAGCATAGTTTCCGTCAAAAGCGCAGTTTACTGACAAGCTGGTCAAGGGTCTAGTTGGATTACAGTATTCAGTCCAGACTGATCGTCCTTGGTCTTCAGGGGATGTATTGTCGAATGCACTTTGCACAGGCAACACCTGCGTGAAACCGGCTCCTGGTGTCACTGTAGGGTTTTGATTATCGACTTCTACGGCACCTATGACAAAATCATTTGCATTGGTAGTTGTTGTAAGAACGTTTGCTGTAGTTCCTGTACCACGACTAGATTTGACAGATGTTTGAGGAGGCCCGTCAAAAGGCGAACGCGTGTTGACACCGCTAACTGCGAGTGCCACTACTGCCCAATTGTAATCAAATACATCCTGCGGCGATGACAAACTATCAGTGATTGAAATTGTACCGCTAGAAGGCATAATGGCATACCAGGTTTCCAAGACTGCGTCACCTCCCGCATTGCCAGTTCCCGTGGATAGAGCTCTCTGACTCCAGGTTAAACTAGGAGTAGACCGAGGAGTAGTGGCTTTATCAGAATCATCGAATATTGCCGCCACATACACCAAATCATTCGCTTTGGTTGTTGTAAGAGATAATGTCAAGCTACTAATACTACTATAAGTGGAGGCTTCCCCGTCTAATCCATTGGAATTTGAAGGACCTTTGTTAACCATTTGGGTAGTACTTGGGGAAGCCGCTATGGTGTTTCCTCTGGCTGTTAAGAACCAAAAAGTAAACTGGTCAGAAGATGACACGTTGGGGATATTAACCGAATTGAAGTATTTAGTGATGCTTCCCGGCTGCAGGACGATCGATGAAGCTGAGTTGCCGACTGCGGAGTTCGTTAAGTCTTTAACCCATAATCGAACTATTTGAGATGGAATGGGACCGTTATCTTCAATGGAGCAGCTTATGTAAACTATGTTGTTTCCCGGGAATGCCGCAGGTTTCACGATTGATAAAGTTGCCAGTTCTGTGCTCCGATCGGCCGCCATCTGCGCGACTTGACCCACGGTATCTTGATACGCAGTGTTTCTGTTATTATAAAAAGTGTAAACGTTGAAAAAGAGGAAAAGAATTACAAGAACTAGGAATATAGCAGATATTATGCCCGCATAGCCTTTTCGATTATTAATTAGTCTGTTGAAGGGTTTAGCACGAGAATGAATCATCAAAGTCCCTCCCGCTTCCTGTTATTATTCGAAGGGTATAGTAGCCAGAACTGAGGTTTGCCGAGGGTTTTACCGTGAAGTATCCTTCATCGCCTTTGTTCAAGCTGTTCATCGATATGGCCGTTCTGTCGCTTATTCGGTAGAGCTGTCCGATATTATAGGTTCCAATGGGTTGGCTTGAACTGTTCCACAAGTACAATCGATCCAATGTCACGCCGTTGCTTAGCCCAGAATTAACAACGTAAACTGTCAATTGATCGTTAGCACTTGAATAATTTACATATTCAAAAGCTATGCTTTCTTCAATTGAGTTTTGGCTGTTGCCTACTGTGTTGGCGTATTGTGTGTTGGCGATGTTGCCCCAAGAGTACGCCCAATACAGAACCGCGATGCCGGCTGCTATTACTCCCGCGGTTATTATCATCGTTGTTAGGGCTACGCTTACCGCACGCTTGCCGAATAGGAAATTTCGTATAAATTTCGCTGGTTTTGAACGTCTGATTCTTTTTGTGTCCATTTTATCTGAAACCTCCTGCTAGAGGTGCTATTAAGAGATTAGCTATGGGCAGCAGTATCAGGGCGACTGCGATAAGGATTGCAGCGTGTTTGAAACCTGCAGATGTCTCGCCTGAACTTATTTTGCCTGTAACTAAACCTACGAAGAAAACTTGAAACATTAATGGCGGCAAAATCAAAGTAGCCACCATCGAGAAAGGAATGGATTGGTTGCTGTAGGAACCCATAACAGTTCCGCTAAAGCCCAGAAAAATTATGGTTGAAAATAAAAGAATGCCCGCACCAATGTAAGGCATGATAGCTAAGGGACGAAGACTTTGATTTTTTTCTTTTTCGAGTGAAGACAGTGTCTCGCTGAAGTGGGTCAAGGTTTCAAGGGTTTCGGGCGTTCCGCCTCCAACTGCAATAGCGTCTACCAAAAGGTAAACGTTAATGAGAGCAATCCAAGATTTTATTTTTTCCTTAAAAGTTGCATAGATCACTCCAAACGGCAACCCCCAACGGATCTGTATTGTGGCTGTTTCTAGAATCGGAGTGAACTTTCCGTAGTTTCGACCCGATAGGTTTTCTATGCAGTTCTCGGGTGAAGCCCCTGTTTTGCGGGCTTCGGTGAGGTCTCTCATGAAGCTGGACACCTCATGCTCCACGCCTTTTCTTTTTTGTGCGTAATAACTATTAGCTATAGCTGCAGGTATTGCTCCAACCAAGAGCGCTATTCCCATACCTAAAGCTGCATCATACCCGGCTGACAAACGGAGAACGTTACCGAGCCATACGATAAAGCCTGCGAAGGGTGCGGCAAATGAAAGAGTAAGCGAAGATGCAGCGAACGGAACAAACATGGTAATAATCAGAAAAAGAGTGAGAGGAAGTGTCGCTAAGAAGACCTTGTACGTTCTCCAATCATTTAGCGGGCGGCTTATCTGCTGAGAATCAGAGAGGTAAATGAAGAGCAGCGAGATTAAAGGCAAAATTATGTACCCATAGAGTAGGAATGTGCTTGCGGATAAGTTGCCATGCCAGAATTGTTGGAGGGAGAGTGTAGTCATGAACATTATGGTGAGAGTTAACGTCATAAGTATGGTTATGGTTATGTAGGTTTCCATTAGCGTACTGGCTCTTTCACCGAACGTCTTGACTTTTGCAGCCAGGTCTTTGAACATAGCTTCGGTGCGAACTACAAGATAGTGAATGACATCTCCCCCTGTTCTGAGCGTGGAAGTATAGCCGAGCATAAGATCTTTATAGTCTTTAGAAGGAAGATTTTGCGCTGATTTTTCAATTGCAGAAACAGGATCCGAACCCTTCACTTGAACATCGATTTCTATGTCGTTAACCGCTTTTGAAAAGTTAGGAAGTAAATCGCAGTCCTTGAGTCTTTTCAAGCTCTCATAAGGCGACAAACCACCTGTCGCCATCACGCTGATATACGCCCCAGCGAAAGGAACCTCTAAATCAAGTTTTTGAGCCCGATCTTGAGCAAGAATTTTCGGAATAGCATATCCAAGAAGTATTACCAAAAGAGGAGCCGGCGCGATGAAAATAAGGCCGGTGAGAATTATTATGGATGCTGTAAGGATTACTGAAAGGATAAATATGAACCCAGCAACAGAAAAGTATGCTTGAGGAAATATTTTGAGTCCAGTGTCTTCCAAGATTTTTTCCAGTTTGACGCGGCTATTAGAATAAAATGCCCTTGCTAATAATCTGCCCATCCAGCCGAAATATTGGTAACTGAAGCTAGCGAACGAAAACTCGTTTTTTGCCGTTTTCACGCCGCCACCTTAATTTCTTTTTCGACCACTTTGGGGAATTGGTTTTCCAAATAGTAATTTGTGATGTGTTTGGCTAACTCGACATTTTTTCTGATGCCCTTGACTTTAAGATCCTGAATAAAATTGGCGCGTGCTTCGAGCTCCGACAAGACTTCATCCATGGATATATTATGCCTTGAGGCAATTTTCTTGAGCTGATCGCTTTTTCTTAGATTCACGGCGAAGCTGTCGTTTGTTGGGTTCCAAGAACTTATCGTTTTATACTTCTCGTAATCGATCACTTCCATAATGGATTTGATCCTTCTTCCGAATGTCATGCCTCCAACTGCTGAGTTGGGAAGTTGAACTCTTTCCACCATTGCGGCTACGTTTATCAGCGGAATATAGGTTGGAGCAACGTTCATAGGGGGACTTGTTAGTCTTTTAACTGTGTAGTCTAGGCTTTCAGCATGAAGTGTTGTTAACCCTCCATGACCTGTAGCTAATGCCTGAAAGAGTACGAAAGCTTCTTCGCCCCTTATTTCACCGACAACTATGTAGTCTGGTCTGTATCTTAGAGAGGTTCTTACTAAATCGAAAAGGGGTACTTCTCCCGTCTTCATGATTCCTAAACCATAGCTTGCTCGCGCCACCAGTTGAACCCAATTTTCATGTTGAAGGTTTAACTCTGGAATTTCTTCCACTGTAACTATCTTCATTGAAGGCTTAATGAGGCTTGCCAGAGCGTTTAGAGTGCTTGTTTTTCCCGCGCCTGTGCCGCCCATCACCGCTATTGTCATTCTATTCTCGATGAGAAGCCAGAAATATGCTGCAATCTCCTCGTTCAAGGTGCCCATTTCCACTAAATCAACTATGGAGAATGGCTCTTCTCGAAATCTTCTTATGCTGAAAGAGCCGCCTTTAGGTGATACTTCACGTTTGAAGGTTGCAGCAATCCTGTCTTTTCCGGGAAGCATCGCGTCCAAAAGTGGAAAAGCTGTTGAGATATGCTTGTTCGCCATGTGAGTTAATTTTACAATAAGATTATCCAACATGGTTTCGTTGGTGAAAATCAGATTTGTGGGCATGCTTTCGTATTTTCTGTGCCACACATATACTGGCAATCCAACGCCATTAACTGACAGGTCTTCTATCATCGGGTCGTTCATTATGACGTCGATATCCCCGAAGCCGATCAGGTTTCTATGAAGGTAATACATAATTTTGGGCCATGATTCATCGCTTATTCTTTTGGTTAAACCGTATTTCTTAGCTAATCTTCGGGCCTCTGCTTCAACGTGAGACTTGGGATCAACTCCGTTTTTAGGAGGTGCCAGTTCCTTGCTTATGATTTCAAGGAGAGTGCGTAATGGTTCTTTCTCATTTTCTAAGGGTTCAACTTCATCTATGTAGTAGGCTTTCCCACTGCCTAGTTCCTTCAATGAAGCGATAATGACTTTTGAGAAGGGAGAGACTATATCGTATGTTTCTGTGGTTTGAGCATCAGATGGTAGTTTACCGAAAAAAGCGGTTGGCGTCTGAGGAAGTTGTGTCTTAGCGAACAAACCCGAAAACAGCTTCTTATGTACGGTTTTTCCAGGCTCTGGTTTTTCAACCTGAACCTCAGCGTCAGTTGCAGGATTCACTGGAAGTTCAACGCTAACCGTCGGCTGTTCAGACGCTTTTGGCTCATCCAAACTTTCGGTCACAGATTTATCTTTTTCAGTTGTTTCAGGCTCGCCACTTTCGGCGTGTACCGCTTCATTAGATCCAAAAGACTGCGGGGAAAGGCCCTGAACTTCCTGGGAAGATTCAGTAGCTGAACTTGTAGTAGCAGTCTGGTGTTGTTCGGAACCTTCAGATTGGTAGCTCGCGATATCAGTTGCTTCGTCTTTCAACTCCGATTTTGGCCAGCGACCAAATCTAAATAGACGTTCCTTTAATCGAACAATTCCACTAATCTTTCCTTTCTCCTCATTCATTCCATTTTTCTCCTTTGAATCCTAAATAATTTAAAACAAAAAACTCGAGGGAGTCATCAACGCAATGACACGGTTAAGGTAGCACCACCACCTCAGGATATTGATTTCCAGCGGCAGTTTGAACCATAAGGTTAACATTCATTCCAGACACAAAGTTAGGAGCAGTTATGGCAATATTGCCACTGAGGGTTCCACCTGGCACAATTGGAGTTGCAGCAGTGATGCTCGAGACCGCGGTATTGTATGATGACAAAGGTTGGCCATTAAGGAACATTGTGGCAGGATCAACTGTTGCAGTCGCAGTTCCTGTGTTTTTGAGCGCAAAGTTAATTTGGTAGTTTGTAGGTGCGCCCGTAACGTATGCACTTGTGAAGGTAAGTTTTTCGAATCGTGTGAATGACGTGCCAATTCCCATTGCCCAGTAGGCAACGGCGATAGCCATGACTATGGCAATAGCGACTATAATGATTGTAGCAATAACCGTGCTTATGCCCTTCCTACTCTTTCGGTAGTTTCTCTTCACTCATTTCACCTCCACTCAGCCAAAAGTTTTGAGCCCAATAGTCCGCACAGGTAATCTCACACTTTCTACAATAAAAGAACCCATGAAAAGAGATTATAGAACAATGTTATAGAAGAATAGTTCATTGCCAGTTTCTTTGTAGCGTTTGATGGGAAAGCTGCAAATAGCAAGTTAACAAATAATGAGAATCAAAAATCAAACCAATTTGTAGGAAAACACAGCCATTGGGATAATGCTGATCCTGAATTTTGTTTTTGCATTCATAACTTAATTATTCTTTGAACCAACGCATTAGATCGAGGGAAAGCCATGGTCGAAAAGAAAACCATAAAACGTTTGATAAAAATCTCATGCGCAGTCCAAGGCGTCAACGCTCTGATAGACGGTTTCTTATGGTTCACCTCAGGCTTTCACGTTCCTTCCCTAGCCATCTCCATCCTCATCTTGGGCTACTCAGTCATACTTCTAGCATATGATAAACTTTAACTAACTCTCGTCGACCCTATTTTAGGCACATAATCTTGGCTTGAAGCATTTCTCCTTAAGGCAGTCAGCATAACTCGTAATAGTTCACTTCAAAAGTCTACAAACACTTCAATTCACTCGGCGGCGCCCGAATAGCAGGAAGAAACGGGTATTTAGGCGCAAAGCTTTTAAGCAAATCTGTATAACAGATATACACTTGAGGGAATCTGTATAACAGATATACACTTGGGGATAAGGAGAAGGGCTAAAGCTAAAAGTCTGAAACCTGTCAGAATAAATGCCGCCGAAAAGCCATTGTCTGCGCCAATTTCAGAGAATATAAATTTTGAAGTCGTCAATGGGCAAGCATGCGGGAAGCCATTATGACCGTAATAGAACTAAATAGACCTAAGCCAGAAAGACGGGACAAACTGGTCATAATGACTGAAATCATAGGCATTGCTATTGAGGGCGCCTCGAAAACTCAAATAATGTACAAAGCCAACCTCAGTTTTAGCCAACTTAAACGATACCTAACGCTTCTTTCACACCATAGTCTTTTGAAAAAATCTGCACACGCTGGAAGAGAAATTTATAAAGCTACACCAAAAGGGGTTGAGTTCATTGAAATACAACGACAATTAATAGGCCTAATAAGTGAAAAGCGACCCAGAAACGGCGTTAAGCCTGGCCCATTCGACCGTAAAGTAAGCGAGTGGTTTGTGTTTTCAAATCGGCATAAATGTTATTTAACGACCTGATGAAGCGGAAAAGGTTTAGGCGTAAAATGGTCGGCCTGTCAAAGAAACAAAAGAAAATGATGGAGCTCCTGCAAATTAAGCCGGACATGACGACGAAGGAAATCGCAGAATTGATTCTCGGTAGAATTGTGCAATACAAATCAAAAGAATATGCTTCAGTCCACCGCAGTTTGATTTCCCTAGAACGCAAAGGATGCATCCAGAGGGTTCACGTCGCGCTTAGATGGCGTTTAGCAAACAAATAGAAAAATGAGGAAACTCCTCTTAAGGAACAATCTAACTCCCTTTAGCAGGCGCTAAAACTCGAAAGAGTAAGAATTGGGCTTCTTCTTGTTTCTGCTCTCGAATTCAAAACCCTACTGCCTAATATTTCATTCAAGGTAATACCTTCTTTGAAAAGCGATAAAGAAACTTGTGCTCAAGCAGAACCCCAAAAAATCCAAATAAACCCACATAATGCGAGCATAGCGAGAAGCGGCCTCTGCACGCATGTAATCATACCCAAGGCAAATACTCCGCGGCCATAGCTGGTAAGGGATTATCAAAATACGCGTTCGTAAAGGAGTTAACGCGAACAAACTCCTTAATAACTTAGTCCAATAACCTTACTGTTCAATGTAAAGTTGGCAAATATGTCAGAAGAACCAGCAAAGAAACATACAGGGAAATGCTTCGACTGCGAAGGACAACTTGAGTTAATCGAACTTGACGTTGAGAAGGGAACAAGAATCATGATATGCCAAAAATGTGGTTTGTATCATTTTCTCAAGAAGGATTTTTTTAGTGGATGGAAGCTTTCGAAAGTGAGCAAAAAACCAACCATAGAATAATAAATAGTTTGCACGGAAGGAAAACAGGTTTGTTCTCAGTATGTTTCAAACATGTTTTTCAAATGTGAATTATAGGTTCATAATCTTTTAGTTATTCTTAACATGTAATACGTTTCTGATTTCAAATGAAGAGCGAAAAGAAGACTGAAACCAAAATGTCTGATGAAGAAGACATAGTTTCATGGGTTGTCGAGGAAGTATTGGTAAAGCACTCGACTAAAGCCAAAACAGCAAAAAAAGAAAAATAAAATCTATTCAGGTTTTGGCGCGAGTGCTGTGGAATCAAACGAAAAGTAATCAAAACTGAAAAACTGAATTCCGCTTTTTAGGTGTGCAAACATCAGCTTCTCCTTACTGTCGCTTATTGGAGTTTTTTGCCTAGTTCCTGTGCCCAGGTTTCAACTCTAGCTAAATCTAAATTGTCAAAGACCATTTTTCCAAATATCTTTTGCCGCCCACCAAACGCTTCCACAGCTACAGGTTTCACATTAGGATAATTGCTCAATACGTTTTCAACATATTTGATTTTGGCTTCTTGGTATTTCGCTGGGTCGCCGGCATCGCCGGAACTGACAAAGAAAGCAACCGTTTTGCCAGCAAAGTCGTTTTCTAGACATTTCAACGCTTTACTGTAAACTTTACCGGCTCTCACGCCGCCGCCAATAATAATGTTCTTGTACTGAGAGCAATCCTTAATGTCTTGTTTTTTCAGGTCCACCAAGTCAACTTCCAACCCATACTTGGAGCGCAAGACTTCGGCTATTTTTCGCGCTGATTCCTCAGTCGCGCCGCCCTTGGTTTCATAAGCAATGAGTGTTTTGTTTTGTGCCATTTTTTGTTTCACCTCCGAAAGTGCTTCAACTGACTTGTTTGCAAGCCTTTATCGGAGCTGGCTAAGATATATCGCAGGCTCATTCCTGTCATTCCTTGACGTATGTTCAAGTACTTCACCTTTTCCTTAAATCATACACAAAGACCCAACGTTCATCAAGTGGGTCAAAGATCCGTTCAATTGGGTTGGGAGTTGATTGCGTTTTAGTATACGTTTTTTTTAAGGATTCCTTTCCATCAAAATTGGTTTCTTTCATTTCAGAGCACCTTATCGAATCGCCCACAAGGATCGGAAGCGTCGAAAGCAGGGCGTAGTAGACTCCAGTTCCTCGTCTGGCCCTAAACCTGAAGGTCGCTAAGGCAATATCTTTTGGATTCTGCAGCCGTTCCTCTCCTAAATCAGGCACGCTCATGATCCTCTAAGCTCTCAACAGCAAATTTGACGCGAAAGCCATAGCTTTCATTATGAAACACACTCTTAACCACTACTGACGTCTGTTCAGAAATTGAACAACTGTCCCTCTTTATATCCAACTTCAATCCCCTAATTAAAAAAGCGTTGAGAGGAGGACTGACATGATCGAGACTGAGAACCTTACGAGGAAGTTCGGCGACCTCACTGCCGTTGACAACTTGACCCTTCGCGTAGACAAGGGCGAAGTCTTCGGGTTTCTCGGACCCAACGGGGCGGGAAAGACCACCACAGTGCGAATGCTCTGCTGCCTGATATCCAAAACTAGCGGCATGGCCAAAATTGGTGATTACGAGATCGGCAGCCAAGAAAATGCCCTGAAGATAAGGAAGATGATCGGGCTTGTCCCAGATAACGTGGGCCTCTACGAGTCCCTCACCGCTTATGAGAACCTGGACTACTATGGCACCCTGTACAGGCGCACTGACGCCCAGCGCAAAGAGAGCAACGAGTACTTCCTCAAGCTGCTTGGACTCTGGGAGAAGAAAGATTCTCTGGCAGGGTCATTCTCAAAGGGAATGAAGCAGAAACTTGCAATAGCACGCGCACTTGTGCATGACCCTGAGATTCTTTTCATGGACGAGCCGACGGCGAACTTGGATCCAGAGTCGGCGAAGACGGTTCGGGAATTCATTCTTGAATTAAAGAACCAGAAAAAAACGATTTTTCTAAATACACACAATCTAGATGAGGCACAAAGAATCTGCGACAGAATCGGCATCCTGAACACCAGGCTTATGGCAGTAGGCACCCCCGAAGAACTTGAACGTTCGATCCACGGCAGGAAGACTGTGATCCGGCTGAGACAGGTAAACGAACCAATATTGAATTCGCTGAAGAGACTTCAGGTCAAGAACATGGTAAGGGAAGGCAACAAGCTCACGGTTGATGTCGTGAATCCCGAGGAGGAGAACCCTGACATAGTAAGCGCGATTGTCGCTGCAGGAGGAGGCGTCGAGACGGTTACGGTAACAAGTAGCTCGCTGGAAGACGCTTATCTGAAGCTAGTGAGGGAGAGTGCATAATGACCACCTGGATGCCGTGGAAGATAGCGCGCAAAGAGTTGAAGGTGATCAGCAGAAAGAGAAGTATCATCTTCTATACTGTTGGGCTTCCACTTCTCATCGCCGCTGTTTTCTCAATCGTCGTCAAGAATCAAATAGCCCATGGAATCTCTGCGACAATTTCACTTGGTTCAGAATCAATCATTTACCTCTTTGTTATTTTAGCAACTGTTCTTCCCAGTACGATTGCAGCTTATAGCATAGTGGGTGAAAAGATTGAGAAGACATTGGAACCGTTGCTTGCGACGCCGACGACTGATGGCGAGATTCTCCTCGGGAAAAGCATTGCAGCGTTCATACCCCCTATTTTATCCACGTGGATAGGAGCATCAATCTTCATGGCAGCAACGGACTATATCTTGTATAACGGGGGGTTAGGCTACTATTATTTTCCCAACTGGAACGCTGGCGTTATGCTTTTTCTCCTCGCTCCTCTTGCAGCAATTCTTAGTATTGAAGTAGCAGTGATTGCATCGTCGCGTGTAAGCGACGTTCGGGGTGCAAACCAGATCGCGGGTCTCATGTTTATCCCGTTTGTTGCTGTCTTCTTTGCAGGAGTGGAAGGAATTTTTACGTTCAGTATCGGTAACCTTCTGATATTCTCTGGCATTGTAACAATCGCCGATGTAGTTCTATTCTTCTTGAGCAAATCCACCTTCAAACGAGAAGAAATACTTACCAAGTGGAAATGAGGGTCACCGATTGGCAGCCGGCTTAATCAGCAGTGAAGCTGAGAATGCGAAGGACAGGCTACTTTACATTGACAATCTGAGGCTGCTTGTGATTGTGCTTGTAGTCACGATTCATTGGGCGGTGACTGTCAGCGGCTTTGGCAGTTGGTACTACGTTTACGGTACGCATCTTGACACGTTATCCACCGTTTGGTTCGCCTTCTACCAGTCGTTTACACAGGGATACTTCTTGGGGCTCTTGTTCATGATATCCGGCTATTTTGTCGCCGGGAGCTACGACCGGAAAGGCTTCAGCGGATTTGTTGGAGACAGGTTCAAGCGCTTGATAATTCCCACCGTGATCTTCATGATAGCGATAACGCCCTTCATCGAAATTGTGGAACTCGGCAGCAAGTCGACTCGCTTTAATTTGGTTGGTTTTCTCTCAGGTACTGGACCAATGTGGTTCGCAGCGGCGCTTTTCGCCTTCTCCCTGATTTACGGGTTGATGCGTCTGATACCCCGTAGGTCCGCAACTGCCTCTAACTGGAAACAGCTCGAGCCCACATTGGGCTTTGCAGTCAGCCTTATCCTGATTATTGCTGTCTTTGCCTTCTTGATTAGGATCGTCCAACCGATCGGGACAGACACCCTGAACTTTCAACTCTGCTATTTCGCCTCCTACATCGTCCTATTCATCGTGGGCATAATCGCTTACAGAAACAGTCTATTCGCCAAGATCAGCTATCGAACCGGAAAAAGATGGCTAATCGGCGCTATCGCCCTTGGTTTCCTCGCTTGGTTTGTGATGGTGGCCGTAGCTACCGCAACAGGAACCACGGCTGCCCTTGAAGGAGGGCTGGCTTGGCAGAGCGCGGCGTTTTCGGTGTGGGAAACCTTTGTGGCGGTTGCCATGAGTATCGGATTGATCGCTGTCTTCAAGGAAAAATTCAATCGTCAAAGTAAGTTTGTCAAGACGCTGGCGGATAACTCGTTTGCCGTCTATATGTTTCATCCTATGATCATCATCCCAGTCACAGTATTGTTTAGCCCGCTTGTGTTGTCCCCAGTCGCAAAGTGGGTCCTGCTTTGCGTCATTTGCGTTCCATTATGCTTTGCAGCGACACACTTTGTCTTCCGCAAAATACCGTTGCTGAAGAATGTCTTGTGACGCACGCATGCTAGATATTTTGGAAACAGAACTTAATAATCAGCGTTAAGGCAAACCAGTTGACCAAAATTTTTTTACAATCGCATCGGTTCAATTGTGCTTTTGCCGTTTTGAAAAAAAGTTCTCCAGGATTTCTGCGAGAGTTGGAGTTCCTATTTCTTGAAGCTCATAAGTGGCTCTGACGCTTGGTTTGGTAAAGTTGAGAAACCTTCGCAAATCAATCGGCGTTCCCACTAAAACTGTGTCACATGGAATTGCGTTTATTGTTTGTTCCAGTTCGCGTATCTGTTCTGAACTGTAGCCCACTGCTGGAAGAACCGAGCTTAAGTGTGGATATTTCTCAAACGTTTTTGCGATTGAGCCTACTGCATAGGGACGTGGGTCTACTAGTTCTTTTGCTCCAAGCTTCTTTGCCGCTAAAGCTCCTGCTCCATAGGACATTTGTCCATGGGTCAACGTCGGACCATCTTCGACAACGAGTACCCGTTTTCCGACAACGAGTTCGGGCTTGTCAACTGTAATAGGAGACGCCGCTTCAACTATTGTAGCTTCAGAATTTACGCTCGTAACGTTTTTTCTGACTATCTTAACATTTTCGGGATCTGCTGTGTCCACTTTGTTAATGATAACTACATTGGCCATTCTCAGGTTTGTTTCGCCCGGGTGATATCTCAGTTCGTGACCAGGTCTGTGAGGGTCAGTCACTACTATACGTAAGTCTGACTGGTAGAAGGGAAGGTCGTTGTTGCCTCCGTCCCAAATTATGATGTCGGCTTCGTTTTCGGCTTCATTCAAGATTCTTTCGTAGTCGACCCCCGCGTAAACCGTGTTACCGCTCAGAATGTGTGGTTCGTACTCCTCTCGCTCCTCAATGGTACAGGCATACTTGTCCAAATCCTCGTAAGAGGCAAATCGTTGAACCGGTTCGGCAGAGAGATCACAGTATGGCATGGGGTGTCTAACAACCACGATTCTGTAGCCAAGCTTTTTGAGAATTTCAGCAACTTTTCTGGAGGTTTGGCTCTTTCCTGCTCCAGTTCTTGTTGCGCAGACGGATATCACAGGAACTTTGGCTTTTAGCATAGTTGTCAAAGGTCCCATAAGCTTGAAATCTGGTCCATTAGAAAGCACCGTTGACGCTTCATGCATCACGTACTCATGGGAAACGTCGCTGTAGGCGAATACAACTTCGTCAACTGCGTATTCCTTGATTAGGTCTTTCAGTTTTTCTTCCGGATAAATGGGTATGCCTTTTGGATAGTTTGGTCCCGCCAGAACCGTAGGATACTTTCTTGTTTCAATTCCAGGAATTTGAGCCGCGGTGAAAGCGACAACATCATATTGCTCGTTTTTCCGGTAGTAGACGTTAAAATTGTGAAAGTCTCGCCCTGCCGCTCCCATAATAAGTACTCTTGTTTTCTTCACAGCACAAAACCCCATAGAAAACGCGTTGAAAATAAACTATCTCAAAGATAAATACCAATCGTTACGTAATCAGAGTCAAACAAAAAAAACACAAAAAGAGCTGGCTTATCCAGCGGATAAGGTTTTTCGAAATTAATTTACACAAACTCTTGTTTGAAGACGGCAGCCCCTTGCCGACCACCACGAATTGCAAACTCATAATCCCAAGCAATTTGTCATTAGCTGTTCAATTATAGAATCAAACAATTCGACCAACATTCGAAACGTCATAAATAAAAAGCACAAGGAAAATGGCATAAAGCTCACACACTTACCAGAGCAGATATGAAAAGCATAGCATTGTTTCTGCAACCTTCCGTCTCTAAAGAAATAAGATTGTTATGGCAAGTTGGCTCCTCGTTTCTAATTCGCCCTTGTTTTTTGCGCGCTAAATTTCTTTGAACTTCGAAGTACAAAAAAACCATCAAAAAGATCTTTATCGATACATACAGGTACAAATTAAAACGGGAAGTATATTCCCTCAATAGGAAAACGTTTGGTTGGGTCAACATTGGCAAGATGCGGAGGCTTCTTAGCCCAAACAGATTGAGACTCTTGCGTGTCTGGACCAAAACGTGCTTTGACCTCCAATCATCCTTACCTTCCTTTTTTTGGTCTTTTTCTATTATTAAAAAAGATAACTGCGTAAGCAATTGAGTCCAAAAAAATTAAGAAATGAATTATCTCTGCACAATTTAGTTTTCCTCATTAACTCTTGAAGCCTCATTTCTTGCCTGTAAGCTGTTCAAAGGCGTTTTGTAATAAGTTTTTCTCGGGATTTCTTGTGTACTGGCAAGCAACCGATAGTAATTCTTTTAAGGACTACGGGACATTCTTGTATGCTATTCGGCAAGGAGAGAAAAGGTTGGCTTCGGGTTCAGGCGTAAAGATAGTTTTGACGGCTTCAGCTACAGAAATGAGCGACTTTTATAATAATCCCTTTATAGCATTCACAGCAGGTTTCGCAAGAGGTCCATTCCCGCTCTCACTTGTAAGAAAAACCTTGTATCCCCCAGTTGATCGCAGGCCAGATGGGAGAGCTCGATTCGCACCTTATGGTCTCAGAAAAGTAGAAGCTATGCTACTCGAAAGCGGATTCACCGACAAAGAAGTGGTTGTAGTCCATCCTGATGACTTAGAGGACTTCGTCGGACCAGAAACGAGGGTTGTCGGCATTTCCTCAATGGATCCTACAGGCATGGGTTACGTAAGCAAGACGTACTCATCAATAATCGGCGGGGGCGAACCCATGAACGCCGTAGAATTCCAAAAACTCGTTAGCCACCCGAGCATCAAAAAGTATAAACCGAAAATCATTGTAGGCGGGTTCGGCGCTTGGCAACTAGAGCGTCAGCACGTATCCGACAGTTATGGTGTCAACTGCGTGCTTCTAGGCGGAAGACCCGAACCGATCGTTGACATTTTCAAAAAGGCAGTAGACGGCAAACCTCTCCCCCGTATTGTTAAAGCTGACGAGTCAATCAGCAACTGGGATTACAATACCATAATGCCGCTGACTAAACATGCAGGCATCCACGGGGCAGTGGAAATTTCGAAGGGCTGTGGAAGAAATTGCCAGTTTTGCACGCCCACCATGCAGCATAAAATTGATGTACCACTTGAAAAAATCATGCGTGAAGTCGCGTTGACAACGGCGGAAGGCAGCGACCACATAACCCTTATCACCGAAGATCTGTTCCTCTATGGGACAAAAGACAAAGATTTCGTACCTAATAGAGAAGCAGTAGTAAAACTAGTCAAAAACGTCGCAAAATATCCAGGCGTCAAAAGCATTCAAGCCTCTCACATGTCTTTGGCGCCAGCGGTTAACAACCCGCAGATGATTAAAGAACTTGCAGAAATCCTAATTGAACGCAGTTGGTATTCGTTTGGCAAAAGATCTATAATTACCGCCGAAACCGGAATTGAAACTGGCAGCGCAAGGTTGATGAAGAAGTATATGGCTGGCAAGATGTTGCCGTTCAAGCCTGAACAGTGGCAAGAGATTGTCGAAAACGCTTTCGGGATACTGAACGATAACAATTGGTATCCGCTTGCAACTTTGATTATTGGTTTGCCAGATGAGAAAGAGGAAGATGTGCTGCAGACGCTTGAGTTAATGGATAAGCTGAAAGATTACAATGCGTTTTACGTGCCTTTGTTCTTTGTTCCGTTAGAGAACTGTGTGCTGATGAATAAGAAGGGAGCTGAGCTCGATTCCTTGTCGCAGGTGCGTTGGGATTTCTTCATTAAATGCTGGGAATATAACGTTCGCATTTGGAAGCCTACTTTCCTTGAAAACCGCATCCGTAACCCATTTTTGTATAAGGCGGTTGAGCACATTCTCATCCCGTATGCTGGAAGAATCGCGGGCTTCTACTTTGGTTTGACAAGGGGCGAACAACTAAAACAAGCGTTGTGGGCTCTTAGCATGTCTGAGCCAGCCACAATTAAGGGTAGACAAAACTCAAGTTGATCATAGGAGGCTCTACTGGCTCCTCAGCTGGGGTCTGCTTTTCTGCTTCTTTTTGGGGTTGTTCCTGGGCAGGTTGGGGTGGCATTTTGAGGATTTTTCTTGCATGAGTAATGTAACCCGTGTGCCCTGTCATGAGTGTTTGAGGTCTGGTTTTTCCCCGTTCAACCTGCATTGCCCGCATCATGCACTCGACAGTTTCAATGAATACAAATCCGTTTTCACTCAGCGCCTCGGTTGTTTTAACAACCTGGTCTATGGTTGGACTGAAAGAAACAATTATGCCTGAAGGCTTGAGTGCTTCGTACGCGTGGGGGACAACAAGCCATGGGACCGCCAAATCCAAAATCACCGCGTCTAAATCTCTCTCCTCGATGCCTAAGGTTACGTCGCCGCTTTTCATTTCAACGTAGTCTATGAGTTTTGAGCGTTGGAGGTTTTTGGCGGCGTTTTTCTGGAATTCGCTGCGCAACTCGTAGGTGTAGACTTTGCCTGTGGAACCAACGTAGTGGGCTAATGCGGTTGTTAACGCGCCCGTGCCTGTGCCTGATTCGACAACTCGGCTTCCCGGGCCGATTCCGCTGAACATGATGATTAGGGCTGCGTCTTTGGGGTAAGTGATTTGGGTGTTACGGGAAGACTTCATTATGTAATCAGTTAGAGCTGGTTTCAGTGTGGTGAAGAATATGCCCAGGCTGCTTTTGATTGGCTCGCCGTATGTTTTCCCAATTAACTCATCAAGTTTAAGGTAGCCTTTATGAGTGTGAAAAGTTTGGCCAGCCTGCATCTTAATCATGTAAGTTCTGCGTGCATCCAGGTAAATGAGAACGTAGTCTCCTTCGCAAATCTTCTCGTTAACCAATTGCTGTTGCCTTCTTGGGAAAGTGAAAATGCAGATTGTGCCATTTAAGCTTTGAACTCCAAATCCCTTCGAGGTGGATAAGCCCTCATTGGGCAAATGATAGGTTGTTACAACTAGATCCAAAGGTCAAGGCTTAGGTTTGGCAGTCGCTAAGTGCCTCGTTGAAGGATTAAACGGCAAAGTGAGCTTTGTAAGCCAAGAAGGCAACGGAACAAAATTCACAATAGATTTGCCTTTGGAACCGAAGAGCGTTCGATGACTCTGCATGAAAAGCGCGGGCGCTTTTGCACCCTAAACTATGTTATTTCATATTTGGAGAAAATTAGAAAAATCCTGTGTTGAGAAAGAAGAATGCAAGAACAAGTAGTATTGTGAAAAAGCGCGGCAACAAGCAAGAAAGCGGCTTAAACCAGAAATTTAGATTTGTTAGCTTGTTGTTTTGCTGTCGAATTCTTCTACCATACGTTTTACTTTCTTTTCGAGTCGTCGCTCATAAACGTGTTCAGGTATAGGCGGCGGAAGGGTTTTTTTATCATGTAGCTCAGTAGCCATTACTATGCGTCTTTCGCCCACTTTAACTGGGACCCGTGCACCATCAGCAAAATCATCAAAATCCTCGAGTGCTTCAACAATCCAGTAGCCTTCACTTTTCGTGACAACCTTAACCCTGTAGAGTCCCTTATAGTACAAAAAGTCGTTCATAAGAACCATGAATACCAATGCATTCAGCGCTAAATAAACTTCACTCAAGCATCTGCAATCAGCACAAGTCACTAACGCGACTAGCCGTCAATTTCATCGTGAAATCAACTGAGCGCCTTCTACGCGATACCAGATTTGGAAAATCGCTTGAGACTTTTTCCAGAACATTAAACAGATACTTCGAAACATCGAAAAAGCCGAAAAATCTTGTTTTTCCCCTCAACCGATCAACCAAATTGGTTACCGCCTTCAATTAATGCTTTCTTCGACTCTCGAACAGCACGTCGTAGCCGTCACCAACCAACGCAAGCCCCAAACAAAAGTGGCCGAGAAAAATATCTTAAGCAAATACCCGCGCTTAGTGAAGCAACAAACAAGACTGACACTCCAAGGAATTCAGCAAAATCAGGTGTTGCGGCACTAAACGTCCAAATCCGAATACGAAGCAGTTCTATCCAATTTCGGTTCAGTACCAACCTATTTAGTAAATTGCGCCAGTAACGCAGTAATATTCAGGAAAGACAGAGTCTGTATTCCAGCTTCCTGAGAAGTCTCCAAAAATTCATCAGTCACCTGAGTTCCGAACGCCATCCTGGGCAATCACTGCATATTCATGATTTCGCAAACTCTTTCAATTAGGCTGTTCACGTTAGCGATTCCGCTTTTCTGCATATGTTTGCGATAACCGAGATAATGGACCACATTGTGAAGATGCCGAAAACCCTAGTGTACTTAGAAGCCCCGGCCTTATGGATGTCGTTGATGTCTCCGCCAGCTTTCAAGTACCCGTTTATGAAAGCTTTGGTAAGGGATTCTGCTTTGACGTTGCCGGCATTTAATGGTTGCATGTAATGTCCCGAATAGTAAAGGAAAACAGCCACATCCCAAGCTTTGTCGCCTTTTTGAGTGACTTGAGATGCCTGCTCGAAATCTATAAGGTAAATGCTGCCATCGGATTTGACGAGCATGTTTTCCGGCTTTGTGTCCCCCAACGTAATGCCTCGAGAATGAACCTGGGCAAGGATTTCTCCAGCCTTGCTCATCATGGCTAATTCTCTCGTAACATCCCCATCTTTCTTCGCCGTAGCTATCTTCTTAACTGTTTGGTGAAGCCCTTCGCCGTCGATAAACTCCATAAAAACCAAGCGCTGCGCATTGCTTACATGAAAAATCTTCGGCACATTAAATCCCTCGCTCCTCAGCAACTCGTTCATCGCACATTCCTTGGCAAGTCTCGCCTGAGCTGAAACAGAGAGGGACCTGACCCCCAACGACCACACTGTTAAAGGAAACCATTTGAACCCCGACAAATCCTTGTAGCGTTTCGCCACCACCCTTGTTTCAACGCCTTTCCCTTGGGCCTCAATCAAGTAAACGTCGTTCAGCATTCCACCGATGGGTTCAACTTTGATGTTTTCACTCTGACCGTTCAGGAGCATTTTCTGGGCAAACCCTTTGATGTCAATTTTGTCTGCCAGTGAAATCAAACCTTCTGAGGTTTGGAAAAAGACGTATTTTTGAGGATCTACGAACAAGTATGCTGGATCTGGGAGTCTTGGCCAGTTGATTTTTTGGGTTCTGAGGAAGATTTCAGTGTTCTGCGAGACTATGCTCATAAGTTGGGGCAAAAAACCAAAGAACGATGTGAAAAACGCACGAGGCGCATTCCTAGTCAAATTAGAAAGCCTAACTCGTGGGTTTTGGCATCGTACAATGAGCTCCTTTGAAATCTTTACGTAACCATTAAAAAAGTAGATTTTTCCTTCCGACTCAAGCACTTTTAACGCTTCATTGTAGCTGCCAAGAGATTGGGACTCATCAACCGAAAGACCAGCAATAACGTTCGAAGCATCATACGCAAGCAGGGGAAAAACCCGAATTCGACTCAAAACAACTTCATAAAGGAAATACTGAGGCTTAATCTGCATCAGACCGACAAGCTCTGGAAAGTTTAGAATCAAGTTCTCAAGCAATTCAAGAATCAAACGTTTCTTCAAAGCGATTTCTTGTTCGAGCAGGTAGTCACCGCCCATAATCGGTAAGTAGGGAAAAACAAGTTTGCTTGCAATTGCCTCTCCAAGGAAGCCTCTTTCGATGTCCCGCTCGAAAATCCACTGATCAACCGCCGAAACGAAAACAGGTCTTTCATTTAACGTTCTAACGTAGCTCATGACTCTGGGTTGAAAATCCCGAATGATGACCATAACTTCTATTACTGCCCTGTCACCGGGAGACGCCGCCGAAAATCGGTCAACTTGAGCTACTGCAGTGATGACTGCCGACCCAGCGATACGTCTACAAAAATCTAGCAGTTGATTATTCAATTCTTTATTTGCCGTGCTGCTAATTTGTTTCAACCGAATCTTCCAATGCAGAATTAACCACACAAACAGTTAAAAAACGTTTGTCGTACAGCAAGTTTAGAAATACTTCTTCAATTAGACAAGAAAGGTAAGCCTAGGCTCAACCAGAACCCGAATTTTATTCTTTGGCGCATCTCACAGCTAAATTGGTTCGCTCGCTGGCTTCTTCGCCTGAAATAGCCAACGCAGACGAGGTTGATTGCTGTATGCTTGGTTGAGTTGACAGTTTCCGGCAAATCAAATTCAGCGACTCCTCGGTGAAGTTAAGCATATTTTGCCCGTTGCTTGTGAGGCTATAAATTTTCCTCGGTCTCTCAAAATTCATATTCCACTCGCTTTTCACAAAACCCTTCTTCTCCAACGTGTTAAGTAACGGATAGACAGTGCTTGGACCGAAGTACACGCCGAAGCTTTTCCGGATCTTGGTTATTATCTGGTACCCATGCATCGATTGAGCGCTTAGGAATTGCAGTATGATGAGGTCCAGTAGACCTTTCATTAATTTGGTTGAAACCTCTTTTTGTATGGTTAATGTTCTTAACATTTTTTCTCGACCTGTTTTCTTGTTGAACAGTTCGGCTGTTCTTCGTGGATACAATATGTCTTATTTCAGACATATCTTGAGTATTTAATATTAATAAACCCTAATATAAATCTTCATACATAATACAAGCATACAAAAACATAGCAAGGCAATACACCCCCTCAACAAAATCTACATAAAACCTATAAACTGAAACGTCAAACAATTCATATCAGCCCATCGTAAGGAACAACCCCATGTCAGAAACCTACAAAGAAGAAATTGTACAACACATAATCAGAAACCAACTAGACATCCAATTGCTCCGCATAGTACAAGACCAACCAACATGGGGGTACCACATAAAAAAACAGGTAGAAAAGCAATTCAACATAAAGCTGAGGCACAGCGCACTCTACCCCGCGCTAAAAACTCTTGAAACAAGAGGCTTCCTGGAAAGCAAAAAACAACGAAAAAGCGGACGATCCCGCAAAGTCTACGTCATAACCGAACAAGGAAAAGATTACCTTCAAACCTACCGCAACCTAATCAAAGAATTGCTGGCCGAAAAAACAGAATCAACCGAAACGAGGCAGTAAGAAGTGAACCTTATTTACCAATTAGTCTAGAGATACAATTCTTAATTCAGCGACGCTTCATCGCCAAGTCAGCCCAAAGTAGACTGCTTAAGTGATGCTTACGTTCTGAATGTCGAAGTACCGTTTTGCTAAAAAGCGCAGACGCTCGGCGTTTTTGCCGTTTTTGCCTATTGCGACGCCCTTGTCTTTTGGGTTAACCGTGATGACTGCCATTTTTTTGCCGTCGGTTCGTTCAGTAACGCGCACTTCTCTTACCGCTGCGGGTTTCAAGGCGTTTTTCATGAATTGAACTGGGTCCTCACTGTACTCGATGATCTCGTGTTTTTTGCCTGTCATTCGTTCGAGTGTGTGGATGTTTCTGCCGCCTTTCCCTATTGCAACGCCTACTTGGCCTTGGTTGACGATGAATATTGCCCGTTCCTGTTCTTCGTCGATTATGCAGTCCTTCACGCTTGCGCCACTTATGCTTTCAAACAGAGCTATGTAACGCATTTCGTCGCACGTGATTTTTATGCCAGTTGTCAGTTTTTTTCCTCCATTTTTTATTCTTCAGGTTGTTCCTCTGTTATTTTGAGAATGTCGGAGTCCCCAGTTTCGCGGATGCTCAATGCTGAAATAATAAAGAGTTTTTTACAGACTTCAGCAAGATCCATTGAGCCACCCTTGTAAGTCAATATTGGGACTTTAGAGATTTCTCCATAGTATTCTATCTGTTCTTTTATGTTTTTTGGGCAGTTTGCAGCTAAGACGATCATCTTGGCCTTGCCTGTCTTGGCGTTTTGCAACGCGGTGTTAGCTCCGAAAGATACTTTGCCAGTTTTACATGCTGAAGCTAATGCCTTATCGATATCTATCATGATTCGGTTTTTCCTCCCACTTTTTCTTGCTTTTCGAACGTTGACATGTACAGTTCAACTAAGCCAGTCCCGATTGGTATCGACTGCCCGACTATAACGTTTTCGGTTACTCCAGCCAAGGGGTCACTTTCGCCCTTCACGGCCGCTTCAATTATGTTAGGCACTGTAATTTCGAATGCGGCGCGCGCGAGGACACTTGCTTTCTTGCCGCTGATTCCGTGCCTTCCGATCTGCTGCACATCACCTGTTGTAGTCATCATGTCCGCTACGAGCATTACGTGCCGTACGTCTACGTCTAAGCCTTGGTCTTCTAGGACTCCTTTAGCTTCGTTGACCAGCGCGTTTCGCGAGGCTTCAACGCCCAAGGTTTTAGCTATTTCGTGAATGTTGTTGGTGGTTGTCCTTGATGTGTCTACGCCTTCGATCTCAAGGACTTTTGACAGGTTCGAGCCGTCAGTACGTATTACCCACTCGCCGCTTTCTTCGGTGACAAGCACACGTTTGATGTCAGGTACACCTTTGACTTGGAAGCCCGGAATTTTGCCCAGCATACGTTTCAGCTGCTCAGCTTTCTTCGGCTTGACCTCAACTGTTGAATCTGTCACTGTGACGGTTGCGTTCTGTAATTGCAGTCGCTCATTCAGCAGATCCATGGTTATGCCTCTGTCATCCATCATTGATTTGCTTAATTCAATAATGATTGCTTCGCGTATGGGGTCCTCGTAAATTGCAGAAGCCAAGTTTTCGACGGATGTGTAAATTATGTTTCTCGCGATTTCAACGGCGCCTTCTTTGCTCTTTGCGTGTTCACCCATTAGGTAGATCGTCATGATTGGGGTCGAGGGAATTCTGCGGGCGTCAACAATTTCGATAAGTCTTGGCAAGCCTAAGGTTACGTTTTGTTCTTTGACACCAGCGTAGTGGAACGTTCTGAGAGTCATCTGAGTGCCTGGTTCACCGATTGATTGTGCAGCGACAATTCCCACTGCTTCACCCGGCTCCATTAGGGCACGTTTGTACTGGTCAGCAGTTACGTCCGCGGCTTTTTCGACACTTTTCGCGGTAAGCTTCCCCTTTGCAAAGTTCTGTTTAAGCTGGTTCAACAAAATCGGCGTAAGTTGATTCTCGACTTTTTTCAGTTGCTTTTTGATTTCTTCGGTCGATGCAACTTCTCCTTTTTCTTGACCGATTCTTATTTGGTCAATGAGGCGGCTAACGTTTACGGCTTTTCCATGATCGCTTTTTGCAGGGTCAACTCCGTCTTCTCCATATCGGAACTGAATGATATCGCCTGCCGAATCGCGGACTGTACTGTCGTATTCAAGGCGTATGTGTTCAAGTGCGTTAATTAGCCTACGTTGCATGTAACCGCTTTGTTGTGTGCGGACGGCTGTATCGACTAGTCCTTCTCTGCCGCCCATAGCGTGGAAGAAGAATTCAATCGCGTCCAAGCCGGTCTGGTATGAATTGTAGACGAAGCCTCGGGCTCTTGGAAGAGGATCGTTCGCCTTAAAGTGTGGCAGTGCCCGTCCTTGGTAGCCTCTTAAGATACGTTTGCCTCGCACTGACTGTTGGCCAACGCAAGCTGCCATCTGTCCAATGTTTAAGCTTGAGCCTCTCGCGCCTGTTCGGGTCATGACAATGCCAGCGTTTTCCAATGTAAAGTCCTCATCTGCTATTTTGCCTGATTCATCTCTGGCTACGGCAAGCTCATGCATTACGTAGATTTCAAAGGATTCCTCTAAGGTTTGACCTGGCAAGCGTGGAAGGGTACCGTTTTGGAAGTTTTGGATGTGTTCATCGATTTTCTTTTGAATGCGTTCCATAGTTTTTGCCATACGGTTGCGGGCTTTGGGTGAAAGAACGAGTTGTTCGTAAGTGTAACTGAAGCCTCGCATTGAAATGTATAGTTTTAGCAGGTGTGTAATGTTGTTGAGGAATTGTCTTCCTGCTTGGGTGCCGTAATCCTTGATTATTCTGTGAAGCAAGCTTTCGGACTGCTCTGCACCTATTGAACGCCTGTCGATGATTCCTGAAACCAACTGCCCGTTTCTCACAACGACATAGGCGTCGTGCTTGCATTCTTCCTCTTCGCATTTACTGCATCCCTGGCAAATGTTGGCTTTCAAAACGTAATTCAACGTTTTGGGCAGGAAAAGGCTGAAGATTTGTTTGCCTGACCACATGGGTTGGGGTTCCATTATTTCTGGTTCAGGAAGTTCCCCTGTGTAGCCTGTTGTCGTGAGCAGCCTGTCGACTTGTTCCCTAGGCATATAGTTGCCTTTTCTTGTGAAGTAATATGCGCTTGTGATGAAGTCTCTGATGGCCCCGATAATAGGTCCGCCGAATCTAGGTGAAAGGATTTGGTCTTGAACCTGCATCAAAAGCAGCGCTTCTGTGCGGGCTTCTTCGCTTTGTGGAACGTGAAGGTTCATTTCGTCTCCGTCAAAGTCAGCGTTGTAAGGAGGGCAAACACACAGGTGAAGCCGGAAAGTCTTGTAGGGTAAAACCCGAACGTAATGAGCCATGATTGACATGCGGTGAAGCGAAGGCTGCCGATTGAAGATTGCGATGTCCCCGTTTTTAAGGTGCCTTTCAACCACGAAGCCTAGCTCGACTGCTTCGGCGATTTTTGTTCGGTCAACGACAAACTCCAATCTTATGCGTTTGCCGTCTGGCCTGATAATATATAGAGCGCCAGGATAAGTTTCTGGACCGTTAACGACAAGTTTCTTCATTTCCTCGATGTTCCAAGCTGTGACTTTTTCCGGAACAGAAAGGCGCATGGCAACGTCAACAGGTACACCGACCTCGTTAATGTCAAGGTTGGGGTCTGGAGATATTACTGTTCGAGCGGAAAAGTCAACTCGTTTGCCTGAAAGGTTGCTTCTGAAACGTCCTTCTTTGCCTTTGAGCCGTTGCGAGAGAGTTTTCAATGCTCTACCGCTTCGATGTCTCGCCGGGGGAATGCCGGATGCTTCATTGTTAAAGTATGTCGTAACGTGGTACTGCAGCAGTTCAGAGAGGTCCTGAATGATAAGTGTAGGTGCACCAGCCTCCATGTTTTCTTTCAGACGCTGGTTAATTCGGATGATGTCTACGAGTTTGTGGGTCAAATCATCTTCAGAACGAATGCCCGATTCAAGCGTGATTGATGGGCGAACGTAAACTGGCGGTACAGGCAAAACCTGCAGAACCATCCATTCCGGACGAGCGACTTTCGGGTTGAAGCCTAAGACCTCAAGGTCTTCATCCGAAATACGTTCAAGCCTTTCCCTAATCATGCTTGGAGTAAGAGGCTCAGAGCCAGCTTCAGTCTGTTCAATAAACTTTGTCGGCTTCTCAAAAGTAATCTTAAATTGAGCCGAAGCACAATAAGGGCACTGTTTAGCTTTTATTTCCGTCATGATTTCCTTGTAGGTTTCATCAGGGATGGTTCCCAAGAGATCGTTGAGCCGTTCAATACGCTGTCGGGCCTTCTTTGCAGCGTCTTCGGTTAATAGTATTCGACCGCAGCTACGGCAGGTTGATTTTAAAAGGTCAAAGATGATTTTGGTGAATTCGATGTGTACTATTGGGACTGCAAGTTCGATGTGTCCAAAGTGTCCGGGGCATCGGATGGCTGTGTTGCCGCAGGTTTTGCAGCGTTGCCTTGGTTCAAGCGTGCCGAGTCTGCCGTCCATTAGTCCAGCGGTGATTGGAGCCCCGTCTTCATCGTAGGTGTCTGGAGTTTGGATTTCAACAACCGACTGTTTTCGCAGATCTTTAGGTGAAATTAAGCCGAATGAGATTTCGTCCACTATTTTGTGAATTAATTCTTCCTGTTGTGACATGATTATGCTTTCTCCTTAAGCCTCAATTTAGGCGTAATACACAAGCTCTGAAGCTCCTGCAAGAGAAGCTTGAAAGCGTATGAGACAATAACTGGTGAAATCTTTGCTTTCTCGTCGCATATCCTGCAGACGTAGCGTCTCTGTTTCATGTCGAAGTAAGCGATTTGTCCGCAGTTCTCACATATGTACAGCGTATATTTGTCTGATTCTTCCAGCAGCCTGTCTCTGAGTAGCATGGCAGCGCCGTGTCCTATGAGGCAGTCTCGTTCCATTTCTCCGAATCTTAAGCCTCCGCCTCTGGCTCTGCCTTCAGTTGGCTGTCTTGTCAGCATTTGGACCTGACCACGTGCTCTGGCATGGATTTTGTCGGCGACCATGTGGTGTAGTTTTTGGTAGTAAACGACGCCCACGAAAACGTCTGCGACGAATTTCTCGCCGGTGGTGCCGTTGTAGAAGACTTCTCCGCCTGTGTGGCTGAAACCTAATTTTACGAGACTCTTGCGTACTTCGTCTGGTCCTTCATTGCTAAATGGTGTGCCGTCTGCGGGTCTGCCTCTTGCTGATGCTGCTTTTCCAGCGAGTGATTCAATGAATTGGCCGATGGTCATTCTTGAGGGGATGGCGTGCGGGTTGATTATGAGGTCTGGAACGATGCCTTCAGCGGTGAAGGGCAAATCTTCCTGCGGGACAATTAAGCCTATGACTCCTTTCTGTCCGTGTCGTGAAGCGAATTTGTCTCCAAGTTCGGGAACACGTTGATCGCGAACTCTTACTTTCACAAGTTGGCTGCCCTCACCTGACATTGTTATGAATATGCCGTCTACGATTCCTGTTTCGGAGGGGCGCATGTCAACGGATGTGTCACGCATCGATGGTCCTTTTACTTCGAATTCCTTGTATTCTTCAAGGAATCTTGGAGGGCTGATTCTTCCAATTAGCACATCTCCGCCGACAACTTGCGATTCAAGGCTGATTATCCCGTCGGGCTCCAGAAGCCTGTAATACTGCTCGCCTCGGTAGCCTCGAGTTCCTGGTTCTGGAACAGTAAACTTATCCTTTAAACCTCCGAGGTACTGACGGCATTCAGCTTCATAGATGCGGTAGAATGTGGATCTGGCTAAACCTCGTTCGATGGATGCTTTGTTGAAAATTAATGCGTCTTCCATGTTGTAGCCTTCGAAGCTTAGCACGGCGACGACGCAGTTTTGTCCTGTTGGGCGCTGTTTGTAACCCATGACTTCCATTAGTTCGGTTTCAACCATTGGAACCTGCGGGTAATGAAGTATGTGTGATCGCGAGTCGACACGGTGATGGAAGTTTGTGCCGTAAACTCCAAGAGCTTGTTTGGCCATGGCTGCTTGGTACGAGTTGCGTGGTGACTGGTTGTGTTCTGGATAGGGAATTGTCGAGGCGCATATGCCTAGAATCGTATAGGTGGCTATTTCCACGTGGGTGTTTTCGGGTTGAATTTGGTCAAAGGAAAGGGCAATGTAAGCATTTTCTTCTTCTTCAGCATCCAGATACTCGATCAGACCGTTTTTGACTAGGTCTTCCCAGGTCCACTCGCCTAAACCGATTTTTTCCATATGCTTGGGCTGAAGTTTAGGAATCCCGTTTTCAACAATTATAAGCGGACGCCTGACTCTGCCTTCGTCGCAGTTAGCGTGCAGTTCTTCGTTTTCAGTCTGTATCTTGGTGAAGTATGTTATGTTAGCTTCGGTTGAGATTTCGCCTGTTCTTCTTTTTTCTCGGAAAGACTTCACTATCTCGGCTGCATTGTTGCAGTAGCCAATGATGTTTCCGTCAACGAAAACTTTGGCTCCCGCAATGCGTAATTCGGTAGAGGATTCCGCGGCTGGAACGGTGCCCATTTCGAATAGTAATTGTTTAACTCTGTCTGGATTTACGCCTACTGCGATCGAGGCTGATAAGGCTAAGTTTTTGACGAGACCACAGTTAGAGCCTTCAGGGGTTTCGTTTGGGCATAAGCGTCCCCAGTGGGTTGGATGCAGGTCTCTAGCTTCGAAGTTAGGTTGGCTTCTGCTCAATGGTGATTGAAGCCTGCGTAAATGGCTCAACGTTGAAATGTAGTTTGTTCGGTCAAGCAGCTGGGTGATGCCGACTCTGCCTCTTCCCCAGTTGCCCGTTGCCAAAGCATGCTGGAATCGTTCTGTGATAATTCCTGGGCGAACGGCGGCGGAAACAGTTATGATTGGGCCTTTAACGCCTATGCGTTCAAGCTGGTACTTTATGTCTCTGGTTAAGTTTCTGAATGATACGCGGAAGAGGTCTGCTAGAAGTGGACCACCGAGGCGAAGTCGCTTGTTCTTGAAGTGGTCTTTATCGTCAGGTTGCCTTCTCCCTGTTTTCAACTGTAAAACGCGGTAAGCCATTTCGCCGAGAAATATTGCCTTTTCCTTGCGGTTCTTTTCGCTTCTGCCAAGGTGTGGCAAAAAGTTTTTGTCAAGAGCTGTTTCAGCTTTTTGTAGTCTGTATTCTTCAACCTGGCCGTGTGCTACACGATTGCCGATGAACAGAACTGCATCGGCTGGCGTGTCGACCCCGATGGCTTTTTCAAATGAAGCTGCAAGTTGGCTTTGCATTTCGCTGTCAAGTGAAACTGCTTCTGCAATTTCCTTGTCTTTTTCCAAGCTGAGCGCGCGCATGATGACGACGAAGGGGATTTCGGTAGGAACTCCAGGCATGGTGACGTAGATTGCGTCGTCTGATTTGAGTTTAAGCTCGATTCTTGCTCTGAAACCTACGGTTGTTGAGAAAATTTTTGCTTGATAAACGGGGGAGGTTCCTTTTTCATCTATGTCCACGATCACGCGGTTAGGAGCTAGATCTTCCATGGCGACGATGACGCGTTCGGAGCCGTTAACGATGAAGTATCCCCCTTGATCGTCGGGGTCTTCTCCTGCCGCTATAAGCTCTTCGCGAGAAAGTTGGGACAAGAAGCAAAGCTTAGACTTAAGCATGACAGGGATGTTGCCGATGTAAACCAGTTCAGTGTCCTGTTCTCTACCATCGATAACTGGAGTCATTTCCAGCGCAATCGGAGCCGAGTAAGCCAAGTTTCTTAGTCGGGCTTCCATTGGGTAAATTTCATGTTTTGTTCCATCGACCTCGGTCACATATGGACCGGTAATTCTTGATTGAGGGTCAATTACCCATATTTGCCCCAGTTTGACCTTGTAGGGGCTTTCTGGAACTTCAATGGGGATTTCACCGACTTCATCTGTGACTTCTTGCAAGCCGTGGTCGATGAATTCGTTATAGCTGTCAAGGTGCTGCCTGACAAGGCCTTTCTCTTTGAAAAAAGTTTTCAATAAATCATGGATATCTTCTTTCTGGATAGTTGCGGTCAATTCGACACTTCTCCAATAAGTTTAACATTCTGTGCCATAGTTAGGCGTGTTTTGTTCAAACTTTCAACTCCAAGGATGTAGGGATTATCCAACTTGAAAAAGGGTTCTCCTAACTTTTCTAAAGGCACAAAGAAGTGCTACGCAGCTTGCTAATAAACCTTGTCGTACATCTTGAACCTAAAATGAAGGACGCCCAGACTTTCATAGAGCCATCACAACAATAATTTCTTCTGACCTGCCGTTGCATTAAGCAAATCACAAGAAACGAAAAAAAATCAACTTCAAATTGAAAATCGCCTAAGCAGACTTTTCTCTTGCAACGGAAAGTTCCAAAGAAACCGAACCGTCATCTAAAGAACGACGATTACTTTCGACAATATGAGCATCCGCGTTTTTGTAACAGTCATTGTATATTTCTTTCCTTATGACCGAAAGCAAGCTTGAGTCTATTTCATATCCCATGCTGTGGTGTTCGTTTCGCATTGCTGCTTTTGTCGTTTTTTATCCTTGCGGATTTGCCGTTTGAGAAGAAATGTTTTCCGCATTCTTTGCAATTGTAGACTTGTGTTCCTTTGATTGAACCGTTTTTGACGACTTTTTCTAAGTTACAATATTTGCAGTTAATCGGTTTTCACGCTCTCGCTGGTATACTATAAGATACCCATAGTATAGCTTGTGGTATTATCCACAGGATACCAAAAGAATGTAACAAACCGAAAAAGTAAAAGCTACTTCCGCTCACTAATAACGGAGCAAAAGAGGTGATAAAATGGAACGAGATCAAAAACAGATGGATGATATTGAGGCAATTCTGATTAAGCGTGTTGGAAAAAAGAATGCAATCACAGCACGGGAGATCGCAAATACTGTAGGCATAAAGGACAATGACACATTCATTAACACAAGAATGCTTATCAGAAAACTAATGAAAAATAAACAACTTCCGATTGGAGCGTTAGACAATGGTGGTTATTTCATAATTGAAAATGAAAAAGAGTTAAATGATTACTCAAAAATGCTTGATAGACGAGCCAATGGTATAGTAACAAGGAAAGCGAGAGCTATAGTGTACTTTGAAAACTACTATAAACAAGATTTCACTGGGACAGAAGAGGAAATTTAAACCTGAAAAAAGTAAGCTTGATTAGACTTGTGAAGTCTGCGGTTCAAAAATGAAAAACAAAGGAGAATCAGCCGACTCAGCGTACTTGGTCATAGAATGTCCTATCTGTGGAGCCGCATTTTTGCTTTCAAAAGCTATTGTACGCTCTAAGACAGATTGGGAAAAACTTTTTCCCGCATTTCTATAGGAGTATTGTTGTAATGTATTTTTTCCTTAATGATATTTAATGTATCATCGATGCTTGGTGATTTAAAACCAATCTCGTAACCTATACTGTTGCGCCCAAGCTCCAAAGCTACTTTAGTTGTTGTGCCACTTCCTAGAAATGGGTCGAGAACCGTATCTCCTTCGTAAGTAAACATTTGCATCAGACGTTTTGGCAATTCATCTGGGAAGGTTGCTACATGGTTAACTTGTCTAGCTCCATTAAAACTCCAAATTACGTTAAAATCTTCTCCCTGTGAGTCGCTAAAATTCCATATTCCATTAAACAGCTCTCTCCATTTAGGAAGGTCAATTACTGCTTTTTGTTTTGCCTCTGGTTTTGGTTTAGGTTCAATATCGCCTTTGTTTTTTTTCTTCTTAAAAATAGCAATATATTCATAATTGTAACTCACGTATCCATTCCTGGGATAACCGTAAGAACCCATAACACTTGCACCCCCACTTGTCTTTGTCGTAGGAATCTTGTTCCAGATAATACTTCCTAAATAAACCAAATCATCCATGTGGTTTTGCATTATTCTATTCACTATATAGGCGTGTAACGGAATAATTTGGTACGGCTTGTCTTCGCTACTATTTGCTCTTAAGTATTGGTCACCTATGTTGATGCAAAGTCTACATGCTGGAGCAAGAACTCTTACGCATTCAGACCATACATTTCCAAGTTTTTCTAGATAATCTTCCAAATCATCTCTATAACCTATTTGCTTTGGATGCCCATAATCTTTAATGTTCCAGTAAGGGGGAGAAGTAACCACAAGGTGAACCGACTTATCGGCTACTTCCTTCATTTCCTGAGAGTCCTGAAAGTATATACGGTGAGATGTATCGAACTTTAATTCTTCAGATCGCCCTCTATCAGTTTCTTCTAGCATATTAATTATTGTGATACAATCTAGTAATATGTTTTTCGGAATATGAACAATTAGTAGTCACTAGACCTTATGTGTAAATCAATTTTTAAGTCATGACAAAAGCCTTAACATTATCCTTTTGCCGAGAGACTTTTATCGCCCAGATTTGGCTAAACCATTCGTCACGTTGAGACTTCGTGAACACACTACTGTGCCGCTGTGGGTCTTTGGGCGGGAATTTTCGCAGGTTACCCTTTCTAAAGATGAGGACGAATTCGCAGTCAAGCGTAACGTAAGCATTCGGCAGCAGGAAGCCTGAGCCTAAAAAAGCGCCTTTACCCTTGTATGTCCGCTTTGTCCAGGGCTTCTTCCACAGGATATACGGCAGAGTGGTGAAGCCGATTTTTTCGCAAATTTCCATTATTCTGGCATATGGGGAAAGCTGGAATTTGTCGTTAACTGTGCGGGTCGCGTCGCCGATGTTTATGCATGCTATTCCGCCGTCAACGAGGACGCGGTAAGTTTCGCGCCAAACCTCGCCGAGATAATCATGCATCACATCGTAGATTTGCCCGACAATTTCCCCTTTGTCGTCCGTTTCCAGTTTTTGCCATAAGACCGCGATTTTTGGGTCCGCTTCGACGAAGAGGGTGTCCCACATTTTATTCATAGGGTTAGGCGGCGAGGTTACCATCAAATGGACGATGCCGTCATCTATTTCAGGCATTTGCTGGCTATTGCCCATAATTATTTTGTGCTCAGTATGCATGCATGTTCCCTACTGTATCGTTGATACAACGCTTTGACTTTTGCGGTGTGAAAGCGTTAGCAGATTTGATTTAGTGGACAAAACCAAAATAACCCGCAGGCTTAATCTTGTTATAAAGTGTATCAATATGGTCAGCGCAAAAGAGGAAATCACTTGGGATCTCACAGAACTTTTTCCCAGTCTCGTGGACCCATCTATTGAAAAATCAATTAATGAATCAAAAGTTTGGGCCGATAACTTTGAGGAATTATACCGCGGAAAAATAGCATCTCTTAACCCAACCAGTCTATTGAAATGTATCCAAGAACTGGAGGCGTTCGATGTCAAGCTGGGCGACGTCTCACTTTTTGCAGGCCTGTCTTTTTCGGCTAATATGACATTGCCAGAGTCGCAGGCGCTTTATGACAGGGTTAGTAAGCTTGAGGCTCAGCTTGGTAAGCAGTTGGCTTTCTTTTCGCTGGAGTTGGGCACATCAGTGAAAGCTAAGCCAGAGTTAATTGCGGAGCCTGTTTTGGCTACGTATCGTCACATGCTTGAGCGAGTACAGCGTCGCGTCGCTCATCAGCTGAGCGAGGTGGAGGAGCAGCTCATTATCGAGAAGGACCAGTTCGGAGTGCAGGCTTGGGAGGAGTTGCAGAGCAAATGGCTCAACACCCGCATGTTCGACGTTATGGTCCTTGGAGAGAAGAAGACTCTAAGTTACGGTGAAGCCAACGGATTATTTCCTCATCCCGATAGAGCAACACGGGAATCCGCGAACCGTGCAATTTACGGTTTGCTTGGCAGAGACGGCGAAATCTTCGCTTCAGCCTTGCGTAGCATTTGCAACGACTGGGTCACGGTTTCCAAGCGCAGGAAATACGCCTCACCAATGGATTCGAGCCTTTTGAACAATGATACCGAACAAGTAGTAATTGACAACCTGTTGCATGCAATAGAGGAAAACGCTCGCACATATCGCTATTACCTCAAACTGAAAGCTAACCTCATGGGACTGCCGCAGCTAGGTAACCATGACATTGTTGCACCCCTACCAGATTCGCCTGAACAGAAATTCACCTTTGAAGAAGCCAAAAACCTAGTCATCGAAGCATACAGCCACTTTGACCCCCAATACTCAACCGCAGTAAAAGAAATGTTTACCCAAAGGCGAATCGACGGAACACCTAGGTTTGGGAAGCGAAACGGCGCTTTCTGTGCAAGCTGGTACAAGGGCAAATCTGCGTTCATGCTCCAAAGTTTCAACGGTGCCCTCACCGACGTTTACACGCTAGCACATGAACTGGGACACGCCACCCATGACTACTACATGTCGCGAAGCCAAACCCTCATGAACACAAGTGTACCTTCGACTGTAGCTGAAACCGCCTCAATTTTCGGCGAGCTCCTGCTAACCGATCTGCTGCTTAATGAAGCAAAATCCGATGAGCAGCGTAAAGCGGTTCTTTGCTTGGTTCTGGATGAAGCTGGCATGACAGCGTTCCAAGTTACGGCGCGGGTGTGGTTTGAGCAGGCTCTTTACAATTCAATTCAGAACAGCGAATACCTCGACTACCCAACCATATGCAAACATTGGAGAGAGGCTCGGGACCGCATCTACGGGAACGCCGTCACGTGGTTCCCCGAGATGGAGGCGGAGTGGACCATGAAACCGCACTATTACATGGCAAACTACCGCTTTTACAACTATCCCTACGTATATGCTCAAATGTTCGTCTACTCTCTGTACGAGAGGTACCTGGAGGAAGGCAAGGCATTTGTGCCCAAACTTGTGGAGGCGTTGTCGGCGGGCAGCAGTATGTCCTCATTGCAAATCGGCAGAATCGTGGGCCTTGACGTGTCAGACCCCAGCTTCTGGAGCGGCGGTTTAAGAGTGTTCGAACGCTTCATCGTTGACTTAGAGAAAATCGTCTAAGCAAGCGGCAAATGATTAATAAGAAAGAGACGGAACATTTTTAGCTGCATTGTGCTGCGGTAACCAAGCCAGGTCAAAGGTGAAGGACTCAAGATCTAACATTTGGCCTATATGGGCTCCAGATGGGAAATCCTTTCCCGCAGGGGTTCGCAGGTTCGAATCCTGCCCGCAGCACCAATAAGATCTTGCCATTTCTTTGCTTAGAATTCAAATAAGTTAGTGAATAATTATACATTGGTGAGACCGGTGCATCTTGAAACCATTAAAGGCAGAAAAAATGCGTTCCTTGATGAAATGCTAGACGAACCAATTATAGTTGGTGTTAATTAATTCACCTACTTCGATGTATGTGTTTTTGGCTTAGAGAATAAAACAAACTTAATTATTTAATTGTGCAGTCTATTAATGAGGTTTAACGTTTGGCAGAAACAGTCTCTATTCCATTGCCATTACTGAAAGAACTCTATGAGCATTTTGACCGTATCTAAGAAATTTGAGTCACTCTTGAAGAGCTTTCTGATAAGCAAGGATTAGAAAGAATCGAAAAAGGATTAGAGGAATGTAAGAAAAAAGAATACATTACTGTGGCAAGTCCTGACAAAATAAGAGACGCTCTCCTGAAGGACTAAATTCTTGCCATATAAAATAATCTTCTTGCGCAATTTCACTAAGCAATTCGATAAGCTTCCGAAAACTGGGAAAGAGCAAGTCCTGAAAGGACTTGAAAAGGCTGCTTCTGACCTTACTCTGGAACAAGGCTGCAAGGAAAGCTAATAGGTTTATGAAGATGGCGCATGGGCAATTACCGAGCAATCTATTCAGTGAGTGAGAAAGAAGGCTACTTAGTGTTCGTAGATGTTGGTTTGAGAAAATCTATATATGAATAAATGTTCGCAGGTTTGAATTCTGCCCGCAGCACTTTTAGCCATATTCTGAGTTTATTTCACGCATATAAGCTAAAAAATAGGCTTAAGTTTCTTTAGGTAAGAAAGTTTTTCCCCAGATGGAACAGCTTATCCCAATAAGTAAATAAGATCTCAAACTGAATTATTAACTGAAAAAATTTCCCTGAAATCCACTAACTTTATTTCTCCCCTCTCCTTTACTTTCCTAATGTTTCTTATGCCTAAGCTTAGCAAGAGGAAACAGATTCAACGTTTGCGGGAAGCTGTAAAAGAAATAGCACTGATAGTTGAACTTTAAGAAGCTCAACTACCTCTCTCACTTTATATTATTAAAGGGTTTTAAGCGAGCACGTATTTTGAGGCTGATTAAAAACGAATTTCACCTAGAAAAAGTGCCAAGTTTATGCCGAAATACATAGAGTTTGTAGACAGATTTTCACATATGAGACCCCACTTTTTAAAACAGACTTTTCACACAATTTCGACAGGCCAGCGCATATTCACGCGACAATTGTCGTACCCGCCCTTCCAGCAAGGGCCTCTTCAGCCTTCTCCAGTGAGCTGATTATCACACGTTTTCCTCCAGACTCCAAGAATCTGACCGCACTCTCGATTTTTGGACCCATATTTCCGCTAGGAAACTGTCCTGCCTCGAGGAACTTTCTGCATTCCTGCACGGTCATTCTATCGACGGGACGCTGGTTAGGTTTCTCGTAGTTGAGAAAAACTTTCTCGACATCAGTCAATATCAGCAACACGTCCGCCTCAACGATCTTCGCCAAGACCGCAGCGCAGAGATCCTTGTCTATTACCGCTTCAACGCCTTGGGAATCATTGCCCGAAGTCACAGGAATACCGCCTCCTCCTGCTGCAATTACGATAACCCCAAGGTCCATCAACTCTCGAACAATCTGCCCCTGAATTATTGACAATGGAATCGGCGAGGGCACCGTTCTTCTATACCCACGTTCGCCCTCATTGATGAGATGCCACCCTTTCTCTTTCTTAAGCCGAGCCGCCTCACTTGCATTGCAAAATGACCCTATTGGCTTTGTTGGGTTTTTGAAAGCTGGATCGTTCACGTCGATGACCGTCTCCGTCAGTATCGTCGCGACCTGCAAGTCGAGCCCAATTCTTCTGAGTTCGTTCCGTAATGATTGCTGAATCATGTAGCCAATCATGCCTTGAGACTCGGCGACGCAGACATCGAGGGGCATGTAGGGAAGCTTGTCTTTGGCCAGTTCGCCTCTCAGAAGTATGTCACCGACTTGCGGACCATTGCCATGAGTGATTATTATCTTGTGCCCATGCCGTATTATGCACGCCAGGTGTTTGCAGGCTCTACGGACGTTATCGAACTGTTCTTCTGCTGTTCCTTCATTCTCTCGTGCCAAGATGGCGTTTCCTCCCAGCGCGACAAGTATCCTCAATGGTGCCACTGTTACAACCCCAATTTCGCAAGTAGCTTCAACATCTCGACGTCTCCTCCCGCTGGAGGCTTCCAGTCAACGTGAACCACATCTACGCCCTGAGAACGGAGATCATCGGCGAAGGTTGAAATCCCGATGTTTACGACCTTAAGCTTTTCTGTTAGAATGGTCTTATCCTTATTGCTCTTCTTTTCATCCATACTATTTAGACCTCCCAAAAGTTGCCTCTTCGATCTTTTCCCCGCATGCAATGAGGGCTGAGACCCACGTGGCTTGAGCATTGCTCGGCATAATTAGAACTCCAGCGTCTAACAGGGCTTTCTCTTGACTCGCGAGTCCCTGAAAGTCGCCTTCTGTGCCGACTACGGAAGCTACAATAGGAAGATGCCGGCCAGCCTCCTTTGCAAGAGCCTTGGCCTTTTGGATTGCAGGAACAAGCTGCCCTGCAGGATCGTTGTTTGAACCGTATCCCAATTCTACGTCGATCAGGATGACCGCCGTCTCTGGATCCCTGGCTTCTTGGAGAATCCTCAGATTCCTCAAGCTAAAATCAATCATGGGGTGTGCCCTTCCTTCGACGAATTCTTCAGCCCCCATGTCTATACATGTATGTTTCTTGCTGGGGGCGCCGCCAAGTATCTTGTTCTCGGGTTTGATGGGAGCGTTTGAAAATACCTCTCCGAGCAAAGGCTGAAGAACTATCTCCGACTCATAGCATAAGGTTCCTCCGGAGAAAAGACCACGAACATATTGTTGATCCCTAGCAAGTTTCCTATGATTCTCCAGAGCGACGGAGATCGCCCCGTTGGAAATAATAGCGGAAGCCACCTCAGACTTCCCTCCAGCGAGTTCGCACGCAACCTTCGCGGCATCATCAAGAGTATTCGCGGGCCTAAGCTTGCCGAGCAAGTGTGGACTAAGGTCTACTCCCAAAAAGTTTACCACGACAGGTTTTCTGCTTTGTCTCGCTACTTCAAGAACCTTTTCCATTGTGCTAGGGGCGGGCGGCTTCGAAATGAGCACTATCACTTTTGTGTGCTCGTCCTCCTCCAGCAACTTGAAACCCTGAATCATAGTGATCCCCCCAACCTCTTCGGAAAGGTCGCTTCCGCCGGTACCGATGGCCTGAGAAATACCAAGACCAGCTTTGTGAATTAGCGTTAATACCTCTTGAAGACCAGTCCCCGACGCTGAGACCAAACCAATCGTACCTTCTCGGATCGTATTTCCGAAACCGAGCACCTTATGATTAATTATCGATGTTCCACAATCAGGCCCCATCATAAGTAGTCTCTTCTCCTTCGCTACCTTCTTCAGCTCCACTTCCTCTTCCCGCGAAACGTTACTGCTAAAGAGGAAAACATTCAGACCTCTATCCAACGCCCGCATTGCTTCCCTCTTCGCAAACTGACCCGGGACTGAAATGACCGCTAAATTTGCGTCTGGAACAAGCTCCAACGCTTCTTCCAGTGATGTAGGCGGTGCCTTTTCGCCAGCTGGTTTTTCGCCTTGAGTAAGCAACCTTTCCGTCTCTGTTAAGGCTGCCTCCAATGAAGAGGCGTCATTGGTCTCGATGGCCACTATCATGTCACTAGTGGTCGCCGGAGCATTGGCTGCGTCCGCAAATCCAGCCTCTGAGAGAACTCGGCGGTTAAGCTCCGTCGCCATCACAACCGCAGCCTGAGTTACGCCCGGCAGTTTCGAAATATCGTTCGAAATTTTCATTAGACTAATGGAGTCCCTATAGGTCGATTTTCTTACAATCAGTCTTGTGTTCATTCGAATTCCCTCTGACCAAACTCGACTTTTTGCTCAAACAGAGCGTTGTTCCAATAACAATTCCCAAAACTGTGTCTGTGCCCGAAGATTCTCCTATCTCCAGCATACGTCTAGTCTCACGCTCAACCGATTTACCGCTTTCCGTTAACAATGCAGTGCAAAGCCGCATTGCCTGCTCGTTTCCTCTCCCTAAAGCTGCTTGCTTAAGGTACTCTTCGCTAAGAAGCGTCGTCCTGCCGTGAGCCTCTTCTGCCACCAGCTTCGCTGCAAGCCGGCTAGCGTGCTGCGCGCATCCGCTGTTCTTTTCATAAAGTACACAGAGAAGAACTAGACCCGCCAGCATATCGTCAGAAGAAGGGGTAAGTCCGGGACCAAGACCTATGAGTTCGCTGATAGACTCTTTTAACGGGTTCCTTTTCTCTGAACAGAAGGCTTGTTCAAACCGAACGATGCGACGAAGCGCCGAGGAGGCAAAAATGTTAAGATTTTTGACTGGAGTTTTTGCTGTTTCCTGAGGTATTATAGCAAGTAACTGCCCCAGGCCCGCCATGTTTCCAAAGAGTAGAGCAGTCTTCCTCATAACTTCTTTGTTCGCTTCAATTTCATCATTGCTCAGAATCGGTACCGTGAACGTTTGCTTAAATGAATAAATTCGAGCTGAGCCCAACAAGATTAGGATGTGATCGCTGAGTTCCAAAGCAACCCCATGTACTTTGACCTTGTCTCCAACGCTTACTCCAAGACCAGACATCCGTGTCTGTCCAACTGGCATTCGCAATATTACGTTTAGAGGACCTTTTTGAACAGACCCTGGAACCAAACTAACAAGGGCTCCCGAAAGAAGTATGTTGATTGCCTTATCAAACACTCCATGAACAGTCCCCTCTTCTCCATTCTTGAGACGCGCGTAAGCTACGTTTCCGATGGAAGAAGCCTCTAGAATGGAGCAACTGAACTGGGAGGAAAACAAGTTCTGCGAACTTGCACTTTGTTTCAACTCGCCGCCACGCCTCCCATCATCAACCCGATTTCCTCCAGCTTTGCAGTGGCAGCTGGCATGATTCCCATGATCTTTCCGCCATAGAAGACCGCTATTCTGTCGCTCAACGTCATGATTTCATTCAAATCTCCTGAAATCAAAAGGATTCCCACACCGAATCCTCTCCGCTCTTTGAGTTTTTCTTTGATGAACTCTGCTGCTCCAACGTCCAAGCCGGATGTCGGTTGAGCTGCAATCAGAACCTTGGGGTTTCTAGACAGAACTTTTGCAAGAATCGCTTTTAACATGTTTCCTCCTGATAAAGTTCTGGCGGAGGCTTCTACGCTGGGGCAGGTAATTGAGTACTCTTTCACCAAGCGCTCGGCATTCAGGTGGACTTGTTCATTGTCTACCATGTATTTCTTTTCGAATCTCGGATCGTTCCTAATCTCTAGAACGAGATTTTCTGCTATAGACATGTCAAGAAGGAGGCCGGAGCCCATTCTGTCCTCCGGTATGTGACCGACGCCATGCTCTATCATGTTCCTAGGTGAAGCATTAGTAAGGTCCAACCCTTGCACGAGCACTTTGCCGTTGGTGACCTTTCTCATTCCCGTTAAGATGTCCGCCAGCTCTGTTTGTCCATTCCCGGACACACCGGCTATTCCAAGAATTTCACCTGCTCTCAACGAGAGTGATATGTCGTTGAGGCCGAGTACTCCTTTGTCGTTTCGGGCAGAGACATGCTGGATTTCTAAAACTACCTTTTCAGACGGTTCCTCACCAGGCAGTTCCTTCTTGCCCGAAACCTCCTGGCCAACCATCTTTTTAGCTAGCTCATTCGGATTCGTATCTTTGGTTAAGAGCCGGGCTACGACCTCGCCATGACGTAGCACTGTAACCCTGTCGCTTACAGCTATCACCTCGGGAAGTTTGTGTGTAATTATGACAACGGTTCTTCTTTCTGCTGCCATTGAACGCATGAAATTGAACAAACCCTTGACTTCATCGTCGGTCAGGATCGATGTCGGCTCATCAAGAATCAGAATATGAGCCTCCCGATAGAGCGCCTTTATTATCTCAACTCTCTGCCTCTCACCAACAGAAAGTTGCTCTGCCTTCGCGCTCGGATTAACTAAGAGATCATAGTTTTTAGCTAGCTCGTTTATCCTCTTGATAACGGTATCGAGGTCCAGAATAGGCCAAGTTTTAGATTTAAGCCCTAGCCCCACGTTTTCCGCAACAGTCAGGGTCGGAACAAGTTCGAAGTGTTGGTGCACCATCGCTATTTTAAGGTCGATAGCATCTTTAGGAGACTTGATGCTAACTCGATTTCCATTTACAAAGATCTCCCCAGAGTCAGGCTTGTAGAGACCGTAGAGGATATTCATCAGGGTCGTCTTGCCAGCTCCATTCTCGCCGAGAAGCGCGTGAACCTCTCCCTCATAAAGGGAAAGATCTATTGAATTATTGGCAATGACGCTTGGAAACCTCTTTGAGATTCCTTTCATTTCCACAATGGGAGGATGGATAGATGAAATCGAAACCGCTGTGCTCAAACTTAATGTCATCCTTTAATGAAGCTTGAAAAAAAAGGTTAAAAAAATAGATTGGAGGAATACAAGTTATGGGGTGTTCGGTGGGTTCTGAGTATAAGTGAAGGGGACTTGTACTGTGCCATTTTCTATTCCCGTGGCAGTATCTGTCAGCAACGTTTTCACTGATGTCGGTATTACACTGTCGTAGGCGTGGAAGGGTGCGAGGGAACCCAAGTTCATGTCGATTACTTTGCCGCCGATTTCGCTCCATGTATTACTCTGGAAGTGCTGAATCACATCCTGCATAAAGGCAGTCGTGTTCAATAGAACACTGGTCATCATATTGTTCGGTGCTAGTGAGACTTGGTCTTCGACTGTACCAACAATCGATATGTTTGCTGCAGTGGCTGCTGAAATCACTCCTCTCCCCGTTGCGTCGGCTATCGGCACGATAATATCAACATGGTCGGACTGGATCATCGTCTGCGCGTCTGTGTAGCCAATGGTTGGGTCAGACCATGTTCCTGGAACTGTGAGGTAAACTTTCGCCGATGGATTCACGCTGTGCACACCTGCCTGGAACCCATAGAACTCGAAGGACAGAGCTGCAAACCATTGGCCAATTATGACTCCGACTGCATTGGTTTTTGTCATCTTCCCTGCAAGGACTCCGGCTAGATAGTAACCAGTGGCTTGGTATCCTGCTCCAACTGCAACGACGTTCGACGTGATATTATCGCCGTCATAAGTCGGGCTCATAACGAATTTGGTGTTAGGAAATTGCGCGGCGATCGGTTCTGTGGCCCCAATAAACTGGTTTCCATCTGTCCAGACCATGTTGTAGCCCTCTTGAGCATAGGTAGTTATTACTCTATTCTGGTCAGAAAAAGCGACATCCCGCGAGATTGAAACATTCCAACCATAAGTGGATTGGATCCACTGTGCAACGGCGACTCCGTTTGCATTCAAACCTAAGTCTGTTTCATCGCCACCTAGGACGAGGGCGAGTTTGTATTTCGATGTTGGGGTGGGTGAAGAGGTTGGATGGACGGCGAATATTACTGCGACAATTGCAACTACAATTATGACTATTAACACTATAGCTATAACCATCCTTGAGATAGCCTTCCTATTCTTTATGAACATAAAATTCACTCAATCAAGTATTCGCTGCTAGTGCTATTTATAATTTTTCAGGACGCTTTGTATCCAAGAGTAGAAGACCAAAAAGGTGTTGACTTGATCATCCCACTACTTGCGCTTATAAGGAATAGTGAGGGACGATGGGGATTTGGTTCCCCGGTGGAAGATTATTATGAAGATGATTGCGAAGATGTATGGTATCGCCAGAAGGAAATACCCTGCCCCCGGTCCAAGACTGGAGAAAACGCCTGAGCCTATAAAGGTCGCGGCTATTGAGTACCCGAGCCCAAACAGCCAGCTGCCTGCTATTGCCTTGTATGGGCTCCATCCTGCAAAGATCACAACGACTATGGCAATCCACCCTCTTCCGGCTACTAGAGTGTCTCCTGCGTTGTAGAGGCCAAGATAACCAAGAACAAGTGATGCCCCCGCGACGCCGGCAAGGACAGCACCCAGGATTACACACAAGTACCTTACCCGATTGACGTTGATTCCAGCGGCATCAGATGCTTCAGGATTTTCGCCTACGGCCCTGATCTCTAAGCCCCATGTCGTTTTGTATAGGATAAGTCCAAATACTATGGCGACGGCGAATGAAGCGTACACGAGGATGTTCTGGCTGAATAAGATGGGTCCCACCGCTGGTAGGTCACTCAGAAATGGAATGTGTACTGGTGGTAGAGGGCGGACCACAGGGAACGAAGTCGCAGTCAGCGTTCGGTAGACGAAATCGGCAATACCGATTGATAGGGAGTAAATCAGAAGCCCGGCGATGAGCTGGTTAATTCCTATCTTGACAGCTACAAATGAGTGCAGGACGCCCATGCTAGCGCCAGCAACCATCGCGGCCAATAGCCCATAGAGATAGGAGCCGGTTGCAAAAGTGACCCACAGGGAGACGAGGGCCGACAAGCCCATGATGCCCTCTATTCCCATGTTTAGCACACCTGATCTCTCAGCGTACACCTCTCCGATTGAAGCAAACAATATAGGCATCGTTAAAGTCAGACTGGAAGCCAGAATCGATATTACAAGATCTCCTAAAGCTAACATAATCCCATTCATCGCCTCCTATTCTCTCTGTCGCCTAGCCACCTTTGAACAATTAGAACAGATAGCACTATTATAGCCTGTAATACGTAAATCAGCTCGATTGGTATCGCTGCAGCGCTACTCTGCAGACTCTCGCCGCCGATTGAAAGTGCAGAGTAAAATACAGAAGCAATTAGTGAGCCCAATGGATGAAACGCGCCTAATGCCGCCACAGCGATTCCTTGATAGCCGTACCCAGGGGAGAAGTTCTGCGCGAGCAGGTGCTCGGCACCGTTTACCACGACCATCCCGGCCAGCCCCGCCATACCCCCGCTAATTAGACCTACCGCGAGTATGCTCCTAGAGATACTGACTCCTCCACTTTTTGCTGCGCGGGGATTCACTCCAGTCGCCCTGATTTCATATCCTAAAACGGTCTTGTAGAGAACGAAGAAGACCCCAATTGCTACTATAACAGCGATTAGGATTCCAAGGTTAAATCTCGTGCCAGGGATAAGATCAGGGAGCCAAGTTGACCGCGGCAAGATTGGGGTCTGAAGGTTTCCCGAGTTTGGATCTTTGATTGGTCCCGCGGTAAGCCAGTTAACCACGTCCAAAGCGACGAAGTTCATGACAAGCGTTGGGAATATTTCGTTTACCTGGAGCTTGATTCTCATTAAGAGCGGTAGCGCCAGCCAGAGTATTCCTCCACCCGCTGCAGCGATTAGCACTAGTGGAATCGCAGCTACGCTGGGAAAACTTCCAAGTTTGGAACCTACTAAATATGCGAACAAGGCACCTATATAGATCTGGCCTTCGACACCGATGTTGTAGAATCTGGCCTTGAATGCCACAAGAAATGCAAGTGCAGCCAGCAGTAACGGCGCCATCAGCACGAAGGTCTCCGAAGCGAGGAACGTTGAACCAAATGATCCCGATACGAGTCCTGCGATACTTGTGATCGGGTTGTACCCGAAAGTCAAAAGGATGACAGAAAACACAGCAAGCGAGGCGGCTATTCCAATCAGGTAGGAAAGATACCTCCTCAAGTATGCAGCTACTCTAAGCAAGTAGGAAAGATACTTCCCTAGAGACAACTGCATTGTGGCACGTCCAGTAAATCTGACTGGTTAAGTGTATTCAGCCGCAAAAGATGCCACTGCTTTTTTGAAGGCTTCCATAGGGGCATTTGCGATGCCTGTACCTATGATGCCGTGGCCGCCATCCTTGTGCGCGATTCCTGTATCTATTCTAGGCACGGTGTTCATCTCCACCACCTTGCGGATATCAATACCGACCGGGACCCCCACAAAATCCATGTACGGAATCCGAAAGAGGGGGTCTTCCATTATCGAAACCTTCCGCATAATCCTTGTGTGCTGCACCGCCTCTTGGAGTGCACCTCCGAACAATCTTGCCTGGGATGGAGACGCCGAGAGCGCCGTTCCGCCGAAACCCCTCGATTCTGAGATAGCGCTGTCACCTATGTCCGGAGCTCCGTCGGCGGCTGTGAATCCTGGAAATAGGAAACCCTTAATCTCTCCTGCAGGACCGGTAAACCATCTGTCGCCTAAGGCGCTAACCTTGATGCCAAACTCAACCCCGTTTCTTGACATTGCAGTCACTACAGTGCTGTATTTTATCCCCTTGGCTGCGTCCATCATCACTTTGCAACCGCCCATCATAAGGTTGCCACAGAACCATCGACCTCCGTTTCCCATGAAATAGTCCCCGACCGCACCGAGTGTCTCCTTCGGAAAATCTGTCCTTACGATATGAGGAAGAATCCAATTCATGAACACTCCTCGAGTAGCATCAAACGACCCGTGGAGTTCGTCGCCCATTTGCAGTCCCTTGGCCAAAAGCTCCTTCACATTGAATCCGCCAGCATGCTTGATGGTGGCAGCCAATACAGGGGCAAGAGTTTCTCTCACAAACTTAACTTCCTTAATTCCCCTTTCATAAAGATCCCCGAACGAGGTCATGTCGGTCTGCATCCAGTTGGTGGAAGTATTACCGTGAACCTTATCATCGAAGACAAAGACAGGACTTGAGGCAGAAGTGACACCGCACATACCGCTCACGTTACCATAATTATGGTTAGACTCCACACGTACTTCCTGTCTCCTGACCAACTTTTCAGCTTGTTCAGCAGTGTCAGCAAGTCCCTCTGATCTTATCGCATTAATCACCGCTATCTTCTGGACCTTAATCATCTTTTCCCATGATATCGGTGGTCCGGCATGAGTGATCAAATTGTCATTGAAGCCGGGAATGGCCCTTCGCGCTGGCTTCATATCCACCAGCGTAGGCTCAGCAGAAATAATATTATCTACAGCCTTTCTGTTCGCCTCATCAATCTCAGACGCAATCATCTTCAATTCCTTCATTCGAAATCTATGCGTAGAAGCTGTATAAATAACGCACGCTGTTACTAAAGCAAGATGTGAATTTCACAAAACTTGGCAAGATATCAGTTGCAAGACCATTTAAATGCTAACATGGCCTGCTAACACAGCTATGCTGAGAAAATGCTGGCATAGATTCCCGTAGTTGCTCTGTTTATTTTGTTTCTTATGAATACAACTTTGCACTTGATTAAGTCCAATAGCTGAGAGTTTCTCCAGAAACTCAAAGATGCCAATTACGCGCAAATCTAGAGAATATAGGCTGGTGGGGAAATGCTGAACGACAAGTGTAGCTTCGAGATCCTAATCTCCTTGTTCATTTAATTCTACGCAACAATTTTTCATTGCTGACAAATACCTTGAAATTATGAAATAAAATCGTGACAATCCTGCGTTGCGTCCTTCTCCAATTTAACCTCAAAAAACCAAACTAGAACTGTTGCAAAATATCCCTCTTCTCCAAAAGGTTACTACAGTAATGGCATTTCATGACCAGAGGGGCTTCATTCACAACATAGAATTTTGTGCACAGAGGCTCATTACTGTTGGTGATGCACATAGGATTGATACACTTAATGATGTTCTCAATGACATGAGGTAAGGTTACTTCCACTTTTTCCACAACCGCATAATTCCGGATTATATTAATGGTAGCATGAGGCGCAATCAAGGCAATCTTGTTGACTTCTTGGGAATCAAGTGAACGCCCTTCAATCTTTATTATGTCTTTTACCTTTAAGCGCTTGCTCGGAACATTGATTGCGATTGACATAATCCCTTTCTCCCGTCCAGTAATCCCCAACATCTTGATAACTTCCAAAGCGTAGCCTCCTCTAATATGATCGATGACAGTTCCATCTTTGATCTTCGAAACCCGCACTTCGTAGTCGCTCATTCTAAAACATCTCCTTCGTTGATTCTTGACATTGCCTGTCTTCAGGTCCAATTCTGATATACTGAGTGTGACGAGGGTATTTAGACCCATCGTGTATATCTGTTGTGAAAAATTCACCAGTAAATTAACACAAAAGTGTACTTATAAAAACAATATTCAGCCATAGTAGTAAATGAGAACAGCGTAAATTCATGCGTTTGAGGTTTGAACGCGGTTTAAACGACGGTGAGTAGCTAGCCGTAGCCTTTTTTCCTTATTCTGAGCTTTGAGACAAATAGGCTAACAGCAGGTTTTCAAATACTCTTGCGCCTAAGACTAATATGCTATGATAGACTTACGTTTCAGTTAGAGACAAAACAATTTTCGCGAGTGAAAATAAAATGAAAATGGACCTTGGAGCAAAAAACTGTTTGTATCCGATGCCAACCACATTGGTGGAGCCTTGGTGAATGGAAACCCGAATTATACCACCATAGCTCATGTTGGCATAATGGATTTTGAATCGGTTTCGTTAGGAATGAACAAGCTTCACTATACCAACATAGGCATAAAAGCAAACAAGACCTTCAGCATCAACATTCCCTCAACAAAAATGGTTAAAGAAACCGACTATTGCGGTTTAGTATCAGGAAAAGACAAAAACAAGGCGGGCATATTCAAGACGTTTTATGGAAAACTCAAAAGTGCTCCAATGATCGAACAATGCAGCATCAACATGGAATGCGAACTCACAAAAACTGTCGATTTTCCAAATCACGACATATTCATAGGCAAAATAGTAGCCACACACTGCGACGATACTGTTCTTACCGACGGAGCAGTAGATTTTACAAAAGTGCAACCAATCTTGTTTGTTATGAATGACCGAAGTTATTGGACTCTTGGCAAAAGAATCGCCAAAGCCTGGGACATAGGAAAGGAATTCGCAAAAGAGATATCTTGCTAACACAAACAAAAGCTCAATTTGAGCAGATTATTTAACGAAACATCGTCGGCCAAACCGGAATATAAAGGGCAAAACATTCTCTGTCAATTTTAGCTCTAAAAAAATGAAATGTGAATTTAATAGTCAGGCATTCTTGCTCTTTCTCTACTTCCATTCCCAGATAGCAACATCGAATTCCATCCAGGAAGGATCACCTTCTAAGGTGACCAAGGCAACTGCAGTGTTCATCCAAGCCAGCTTAGGAGACATAGACATGAAACTCCAGACTCCAACGCTCTTGCTCTTGCCCATTTCGACTTTGCCGACACCAGAACCCTTAACGACTGCCATGTCGCCGCTCATGAAATTAAGCATTCCTGTTCCCATGCTTTCGCCAACTCCGCTAGGTGCCATCATAGTTTTTCCCGTGAAAATGATAGAACCATCCCATCCTTTGGCTTTTCCCATGCCCATAAGCTGCGCCATCCAAGTAGCCTCAATGGTGACACCGCCCGCGTCTGCGCCCTTAATTGCCATCATCGTACTTTTTGCTTTACCTTCCCACAGTTTTTCGCCAATCGCCATTTTACATTCACCTCCAAAAAAAATTCAGCAAAATACTAGAAAACTCGTATCCATTTATCGCTATGTGGCAGTCGTGCAACAATCACAACGGCTTAAATTGTCTATTCTCAGAAAGGGCCACAAAGAGCCTCGCACCGTTCGGGTAATCCCTGTCCGATTTTCCTCGTCTCCAAATTTATGTGCGAACGCCGTTTCAAATAGTCAGGCACTAGTTCGTCGAAATACCCCAAATTGTTGTTGTTAGTTGCAGCCGCGAAATTTCTTGTAGAGTCCAGCCAAAAAGAGGCTAAACCTACTAGCTTTCGCAACATACGAGTCTATTCTAGCCTGATGAAAGCCAGTTAACTGTAAATCCTGAGCCGTCAGGGGAAAGGTCAGAGACGTCGGCTAGCTGCACGGAAGAGCCGCCCGAAGTCGCCGAGGAATACATATCTGTTGCTTCCCAGGGGAAGCTCCCTATATCGCCACTAGCTGACCCAACAGTCGCATTACAACCCGTAAAAGTTACGTTTCCGAAATCCGTCAACTGAGAAATGGCATGGTTAACAGTGGGTCTTTCAACTATCCACTCTGCTGTCAACTGGCTGGAATTGTAGGTGACAGTTGTCTGGAACGATCGTGTTGTTGTCGTATCAGTTAAGTTGATGACCCATTGACTGGTTGTTACGTTTGCAAGCTGGATTGAAGCCTGAATTTGGTCTCCTGGCGAAATGAACATGAAAGGAATGGTGGTTGCTGGATTTGGCAAAAGCTCATACCACGCATAGTATAATGCGTTTCCAAACCTTGAATCTTGCTCAGTTCCACATTGGATCAGTGAGCTGTCATTATTGAACTGCCCGCCAATGCCTATCCAGGTGGCTGAATACGTATTGTTCGTGGAAGTTGTAACTGTAGGAACCACCCATGACGCGTTGACGCCAGTCACGGAGGGTTGAGGATTTTGTAGGTCAGAGGAGATTACGTACCCTGTCCAGTTTATGGCCGCAGTTGCATTTGTAGGAGGCGTGGGTGTTGGCGTCGGTGTTGGAGTTGCCGTGGGTGTTGGAGACGAAGTCGGTTGAGGAGATGGAGTCGGTGTGGGAGTCGGATTCGATGTGGGCGTTGGAGTTGGTGAGGGGGTTGGTGTGGGGTTTGGCGTAGGTGAAGGCATAGGCGCCAGAGTTGGGGTTGGCAGAGGTGCCTGCGTCGGCGTTGGAGAAGCAGTGGGCGTGGGAGTTGGAGTTGGTAAAGGGGGGAATGTTGGTGTCGGCGTCGGGTTTGCCGTAGCCAGAGGCGTCGGTGAAGGTTGATCGTTCCTTTTCACAAATGTGGATTGTAACGTTGCGTATGCTCCCAAGGCGACAGCAACTGCAATCACGATTAGTAAAATGGCAAGAACATTGACTACAGTTTTCTCTTTCACTTTGCAAGCCTCAGATTTATCTCATGTTTTTTCAAACAGCGAAATTCAACGATTAAGAGGGGCGATATTTGCCTGAATATTCCTGAAATGTTGCCATCCACTTTCCTGCCAAAGGTATTTCTGCTAAGTCTCCACCGCGCTTTTTTTAAAGCAGTAAGAGATTTCGTTAACCATTCGTCAAGCTGTTAATGATTAATCTTGGAAGGATTTAATCTTGATGTGGAATTTTTCCTTAATGCTTCCACGAAAGGCGTCGAGGGATTATTGTCCTTAAATGTTGCATTATGCAACTGATGGATCCTTGGTAGTGCCTGCATTTCCATGTTCAATAGATCCCCTTTCAGGTCAATTTAGTGGCACTTAAATTGGAGGCTGCTATTTCTGGAAAGACGATTTTGAAATGGTTCGGTATTGATTTTGAAAAAAAGCTTTATACTACAAAGTTGTTAGGAGTCTAATTCGGATGAAGGGAGTTTCATGGGGAAAAGGATGGTTTACTTCTGTATCGCAGTGTTACTGTTGTCTTTAGGTTTGACTGCGGTCCCGAAAACGTTTAGTCAAACACAAGACATCAAAGTCATAAACTACAGCTGGTATATTGACCCCGAGGGTTATCTAGACGTAGTTGGTCTTGTCCAGAATGTGGGTCCTAACACGATTTCATCCATTGCCTTAACTGGAACAATTGTCGGTCCTGGCCAAGCGGATGTAGCAGATTCAGGCACCCAAGTCTGGGTGTCAGATTTATTGCCGAAACAGGAAGCACCCTTTTATATGGAATTTATTTCTCCTCGCACTAGCTCGCAGACCTCTTGGTATGAAGTTGTCCAAGCCGGAGAACTAGCCAGTATTCTCCTCACCCCTGCTTCAGCTAACGCGACAAGCAGCTACCAATACCAAGGCCTAACCATAACAAGCTCCAAACCATCGATAGGCACAACTGCAGGATACACAGGCGCCTACGTGGTCAACGGCGTAATAAAAAATACAGGCGACCAGACGGCTACAAATTTAACGGTTGTCGGAGCCTTTTTCAACTCAACAGGATCAGTGGTCGGGGTAGGATTCACAACTTACCTTGATCCCAGAGCTTTAGTTGCAGGCAACACAACAACCTTCCAAATCGCCGCCTTGGACTTGAACCAGTCGGTTGTCCCAGCCGCCTTGCAGATTAAAAGTTATCAATTACTAGTCCAGACGCAAGGGCCGATTCTTCAGGGAACAGCACCCATAGCTTCTCCCCAAGCCACAGGAACCACAGGACCAACTGACAACCCAAGCTCAACACCATCTTCATCTTCACATGCAAAATCCGACATTACATCTATTTTCCCGATAGTCCTTGCATTAGTAATAGCAGTAATTGTTATAGCAGCAGCAATAGTTGTAGTCAAACAGATAATGAGTAGGAATCCAAGATCTCATACAACAGTAAAGGAAGCGAGAAGAGCGAAGAAGCAAAAAGCCCGCTAAATCACAAATAGCCTTCCAAAGAGACGACGAGAAAAGCTCGCATCTGCGAAACCGCTTGCTAGAGCAAATAGTTTTTTTCACTTCCTGTTTAACGAAACTGGCTTTAATTTTGTTGCAAAACTTAAATATGACGCGCGTCATGTTTTATATACCCCGTCCGACCCAAATGAACAAAAGACACACCTTGATAATTGCAATCCTTATTATTTCGTCTTTATCCCTTACATTCTTCAATTCAAAACTCTATCCAGCCCAAGCTCAAACATCCAATACAACAGCACAACTCACGATCACGGGACTAGTAGAAAACCCTCTGACCCTAACCCTCCACGACATCCAAACTATGCCACAAACCACTGAATACGCCGAAATGTACTGCGTAGATGATCCTAGAACGCCTTTAGAACAGGGCGCCTGGACGGGTGTCGAACTCTCTTACTTACTTCAACAAGCTGGTGTGTCCCCCGATGCGATTAAGGTCGCATTTCTCGCGTCTGATGACTACAGTACCGATTTAACGGTTCAAATGGCGATGCAAGCAAACATTTTAGTTGCTTACCAAAAAGATAATTCATCATTAGGCGCACTGCAGTTGGTCGTGCCAGGCAACTGGGGCTACAAATGGATAACTAATCCCACTCAAATCCAGCTTGTGAACTATGACTTTTTGGGTACCACGGAAAGCGAAGGGTACTCAGATGACGCCACAGTGTCTAATGTTGGAGGAACCCTTCCGGTGACGCAGCCAAATCCGATTACAATTCCAGCCCAAAATTCAACCCTTGTACCGACGAGCTCGTCCCCTTCAGTGCCAACTTTTTCCCCTACAGCATCGCCAGTTGCTTCAAACCCTGAGCACCAATCAACAGGGACACATTTTGCCTATGCCACTACGGCCTCGGCAATAATCGCAGGATCAGCAGCAGTAGCTTTAGTCTTCATTTTAACAAAGCGAAAGAGAAAACCTGAGTCAGAAGACTCGCTCGCAACCGTATAGAAATAAGTCCTCATGCGCTTAACTTTGAAGGCTTCGGAGATACGGTTTCTTTCAAGAGCGCGAATACGGCAGATTTAAAGAGAAATGATCATGATGATTGTCAGTATGATTGGTTCTGACTCAGCGTTTGGGAGAGAGGCTGCAAACAAAGAGATGCTTGCAAAAGTTTCGGTGCGCAGCGTTGTTCACAATTCCAATTAAAGAAGCGAGCATTCAGTCTAAGCAGCTTTTCGCGTCGCTAGTTTTAATCAATGTATTTTTCCCTTAAGAACAATCTTTTTCACTACCCAAAGCGTAGGGTATGATATTTATTGATAAGAAATATTCACAAAAAGCAAACAAGAATGCTAATGTCCGCCCTAAAACAAAAAGGTAGCCTGAAAACAATTGCGAACTATCCTTCTCATGCTCTGTTCTTTTGAACAAATAAATAACGAAGAAATGGTAAGAATGACTGTCCCAGAAAATGTTAAATGGCTGAGGATAAATCGATTTTGCTAAAAAGGGTTTCCAGAGCCTCGTGTCTCTTCATTGCTAACGCAATGAGAATACAGGATCTACTTTACGAATTTGGGGATAACATGCACACTACTACATTATCTGTGCCGATAGGTAAGTTATATAAGTTTAAACATGACAAACTGGCAGTGGTTAAGAAGTATTTCCCATTCTTCTTTGAACCAAAAAACAAAATTAAGGAAGAAAACAAAATGAAAACACTAAAAAACAAAATTGCAGCTATTACGATTTCTATGTTCTTTATACTTTCAATGGCAGCTTCAACGATGCTGATACCAAACGCAAGCGCACACACACCGGCATGGAGCATCCCAACGTACGCCTACATCGTCGCGGCACCCAGCCCTATAGGCGTCGGTCAAAGCGCACACATTTACATGTGGCTTGATTGCGTCTACGGAGCGGCAGGCGGCACAACCGCAGCAGTTGGAACTAACGGTTTCACGGCAAGCGCGGCATTATTATCAAATACCTACAGGTTCCACAACTACAAGCTTACCATCACTGCACCCGACAACACAGTAACAACCCAGACTTTTCCAGTCATCACGGACACAACATCGTCACAGTACACGATCTTTACTCCCACCCAAACTGGAACATACACCTTCGACTTTACCTTCCCAGGACAAGTATACGGCGCAGATGGTAACGGCTACTCCGGGTCACCATTGATAGGTGATACCTATTTGCCTAGCAACGCATCAACAACTCTTATCGTCCAGCAAACACCGATTTCTGCGCCCATTAATAGCTATCCGCTTCCAACAGCTTACTGGACACATCCGGTATACGGTGAAAACACTGACTGGTGGTCAATCTCGTCAAACTGGCTAGGTTCAGGTTCAGCACCTCCAGGAGGATACAGCAGCAGCGGTTCATTCTCTACATTGTACCATAATGATGCCGTCGGACCTCAAACGTCTCACCTTATGTGGACAAAGGATCTTCAATTTGGAGGAGTTGCAGGAGGAAACCAGTTTCTTGCGGGTGGCTCAAATCCAAACGGAGCTATTCCAGGAGCACAGTATTTCGAAGGGTCCTCCTACGCGCCAAGATTCTACAATCCAATAATAATCAACGGAGTCATCTTCTACACTGAAGTGGCATCATTCACAGGCTCACCAATTATGGGCGGCAGCGCTACTGGACCAACCGATGCGGTTGACCTCCGCACGGGACAGCTTCTCTGGTCGCGTATGGATGTACCGCAGCTATCATTCGGTTACATATACAATCTTTATGATCCCGACCAGCACGGAGTTTATCCACCAGTACTAGTGGCAACTGTAGGAAGCCAATGGAACTTGTACGATGCATACACAGGAGATTCACTATTCAACGTAACTAATGTTCCATCTGGGACAGCAGTCATGGGTCCAAGCGGTGAACAGCTGAGATACGTCGCGTTAAACACCGGTACAACTGCAAATCCACAATGGTACTTATCTGAATGGAACATGTCCAAGCTATGGCAGTACGACATTAACCCATACACTGGCGGCGGAAGCTTATCACCATCGATTATAAATGCAACCAATGGAGCCCTAATTCAACAACTTCCTATTCCGATTACGGGAGAGTCAGGCACTTTACCGCCTGGTCATCCAACCTCTGCAAGCTCAGCTTGTCCCTACGGTTCTTGGCTGACAGTCAATGCTAACGTTCCTATGAACTCAAATGCACTCCTTCCAGGATCAACAACAACTGCCATCAAAAATATCAACCAGGATTCTTTGACGACATACGACTGGAACATCTCGATACCCTTCGCCAACACTATGCCCGTCGGACCACCCAGTATCTTTGGACCAGCGAGTCCCTTTACAATAGTCGCAGCTAACTACAACGATATCTTGTTATGCAGAAACGGCTCATTACCTAGTGGTTTTGAGGCAACCGGCACAGGCACTTCACAAGGTCCTTATACATACTTCGCTGTTAACCTCAATTCATCTAGGGGCACCGTCGGCTCGATACTTTGGATGAAAACATATAATCCGCCAGCAGGCAACATCACTCTTAACGCTGAGCCAGTTGACTTCCAGACCCGCGTCTTCACATTTGATTATGGAGAAACTCTACAATGGGTAGGATACAGTCTGGACACAGGCAACATGCTATGGGGTCCAACTGCGCCTCAAAAGTCATTTGACTACTATGGTTACCCAGGAACAGTCTCTTTACCTGCTACAATCGCTTACGGCCACCTATACTGCAGTTCATTCTCAGGAATATGTTACGCGTATAACGATTTGACTGGCCACGTAGATTGGACTTGGGGTAACGGAGCACCAGGATCAGACAACAGCACTTATGGCGGCTTGCAAATCTTCTACGGTGATTACCCAACCATGATTCAGTCTATTGCTAACGGAGTAATATACTTAGCAACTAACGAGCACACTATACCTAACCCGATTTACAAGGGCGCAGTGGCAACAGCTCTCAATGCTACAACAGGGAAATTAATATGGCAACTCTCTGATTACCCAAGCGAATGGTCCAGCCCTGGCAGTGAATGGGCTACAGCAGATGGCTATATAGCATGTATAAACGGTTATTCCAGCCAAATTTACAGTATTGGCAGGGGACCAAGCGCTACTACTGCTGAGGTAGAACCCTTTGGTGCATCCGTAGTGATTAGCGGTACGGTGATGGATGTTTCTTCTGGTACAAAACAAAACCAACAGGCTGCTGACTTTCCAAACGGCGTTCCTTGCTCTTCTGATGCTAGCATGAAAGACTGGATGGGCTACGTCTACCAGCAGAAGCCGGTTCCGACCAACTTTACAGGCGTTCCCGTTAACGTGTACGTATTAGACTCTAACCACAACTACAGACAAATAGGCACCGCAACCACTGACGCAACTGGTACGTACAGCCTAACATGGACACCAGACATCTCAGGCAACTTCACGGTTACAGCTACCTTCGCAGGCACAAATGGCTACTGGCCATCATCCGCTGAAACGCACTTTTACGCTGTCCCAGCAGCACCAACAGTAGCACCAACAGCAACACCGCTTAGCGGAGTTGCCACGCAAAACACACTAATGTACGGCATCATTGCAATCATCATTGTGATAATCATAATCGGCGCCTTGATAATGCTAATGCTCAGCAGAAGAAAACCATAAACCACAATAAGAAAAACAATATTTCCCTTTTTCTTTTTTAGTCACAATAAAGCATTTTTGAAAAACGAAAGAAGACGTGTTACAAAAGCAATATTGCGGTCGTACATCTAAATATACAAAATCCTGCTGTTGTTAGATGAGGAAAAAATGTGTCTATTTTCAAAGATGCCTAAAATTCCGGTTCTTGCTTCAATTTGCACTTCTCTTAACGAACTACGTCCCCAAACTTTCTAACAGCGAAGGAACGAGGGAAGCATAAGTCCACGTTTAAGATTCAATAGGCACTATCGAAGACAGCATCTGCAACTTACAAATTCGCTAGAAAAAACAAAACAGTGACCATAAACGCTTGACACATCGAACATGTTTTGTAGAGTTAGGCTTATCTTCCAATAAAACCTGCTCAATCCAGCAATTGAAAGCAAAATTAAATAATGCCTAAAACGCCATGAGCAAACTTGTTAAGTCCGCTTAAGGATTTCACCAAGAATTAACAAAAAAATAAAAAAGGAAAGTTGATTTTTTATTGGCGATTGATCTATGGTCGTTTCCTGAGAATTAGCACTGTAGCGATAGCCAATGCAACGATCATTACGATTATTGCAGCGACTATGTACATTGTCAGTTCAGAGGTGTTCACCAAGTTTCCTACTGGTGATGCGGTCGGTGCTGGTGTCGATCCTGCTGGGGCAACTGTGAAGGCTGTTTCTGTGTTCGCTGGCCAGTATGATTGAGTGCCTGGGAATGAGGCGTAGATAGTGTATTTTCCTGAAATGTCTGGTGTCCATGTGAAGCTGTAGAAGCCCCTTGCGTCAGTGGTTGCGGTGCCTATTTGTCTGTAGTTGCCATTAGAGTCTAGAACGCTTAAGACAACTGGTACTCCAGTTACGTTCGTTGGCATTGGCTGCTGCATGTATACATGTTCCATCCAGTCGCTCATACTCGAATCAGCAACGCATGGAACTCCTTGTGGAAAGTCTCCTTTCTGAACTGCCTGTTGAGTTCCCGGCGAAATGTCCGTTACCATGCCAGTTACAAGTATTTCGTTGCCCTGTGTTGTACCGCTGTTTTGAACTGCAGCCGTTATCTCGCTGGGTCCTTTGCCGAAAGTGTAGATTTGCGCGTCATATGAGTTCCATTCAACAAGATAGCCGTCTCCCACTGCTCCTTCACCTCTGCCGCTGAAGCTTAGTATGTCCCATACTGGTTTTCCAGTTGTAGCATTAAGTGCAAGTCTCGTGGCGTTCTCAAACAGTGGTGGGTCGTACATGCGTGACAGCGAGAAGAATAGTTCTCCGCCGCCGATGCTTGCCGAACCGAACTGCCAAATTGGATATACACCGTAAGGTGTGTTGTATCCAGCACTTGGAGATTGGTAGACCCAAGCGATTTTGCCTGTGGCTAAGTTGATGGCTGTGCAGTAGCCGCCGAGGTCAAAGGTGTATACGTTGCCGTATGCAATGTCAGCTGCCTGTGAAAGGGTGCTCAAAGCGTTGTATGGAAGTTGGGTTGGTCCCCACAGCATGGATCCGTTCGTCATAGAGTAACCCCACTCTTGGCATGTGTCTTTGTCCTCTAAGACATAAACGTCTTGACCAGCGGTAAGGACTTGGAGGTAGTTTTCTGCGGGTATCGTAACGTTGTGCATCCATAGCATTTGTCCGTTTAGGGCGTTAAATCCTGCTTCAACTGCGTAACCAACGGAGTCATAAGTTACATACGATGGTGCCGATCGCATAAGTATTACGTCGTGTGTCACTCTTGAGATACTGAGAGCTGGACTGATTGGGTTGCCGTTAAATGTGGTTGGCACAGTTACGTTCCATTGATCTCCTCTGGACCACGCGACCGAAGTTGGCGGTCTAATCATCTCCTGGTTTAAAGATTGGTTTGCCCAGCATAATGTTGAATTCCACAGAGTTAGGTTGCCTTGACTTGCGAAATAGCCTAGAATCGTGCCTACGCAGGAATCAGCGGGGTTGATGTCTTGAATGTAGCTTGCGCTGCCTACGCCTGTGATGTTGCCTAGGTACATTCCGTTGAATGCGGAATACAAACGCCAAGTTGCAGCACCGCCAAACATTCCACCACCAATTTGGCTGTAAAGAACTGCTACTGAACCGTACTCCTGCATTGAATGCATCGACACTACTTCACCCATCCTCAACCCCTCTGCGTTTGTTTGGCCTCCGACGCTCAAGTTTGGATTTTGCGGTGACGCCAGAGTGCTTGGTGGCGCGCCTATGCCTGGAGCCTCTTTCCACACTGTTTGGCCAGTTGCCAAGTCAATTGCTTCCCAGTAAGCTTGGTTGTTGCTCAACGTGTTGTAGTCGCCGTAGATGAGCATTCCCTGCATGATGATTGGCTCGAAGAAGTCGCTGATGATTGTGGTTGTCATGAAATTGTGCATTTCATCGCCGGGGATTGGTCCGCCGATTTGACCGCCGAGGGTTGTCGGCTTGTACCACATTATATGTGCCGTGGTAGGTGCGGTAGTGTACGGGTTGAAGTTACCTGTAGCGTCGTAGTCACCGGTGACAGCGAATGTTTCAGGTGCAAGACCAAGCCAGTTCCCTCCGAGGACTGACCATCCATAGTTAGTTGCCTCTATTGGGAAGTCCCAGTAAGCTGTCGGCAGTGGAGGACTTTGAATGGTTGGGATTGGTGCTTGCTGAACACTGATCACAACCGCTTGGCTTACAGATGGCAATTCTTTATCGCCCACGTATGTTGCTCCTCCACTCATTAGTGTCTGTCCCGGGTAGTTTGCTTGGAATGTGTAGTTGCCTAGTTGGGTTGGTGTGAATTCCAGTGATGGAATTCCTCCGGTCGGATCCGCTGTGTACGGACCTAGGTGAGTAACGTCTCCGTTTGGAGCTGTGATGTTGACTGTTATGCCTGTATATCTGTCGCCCGCGTTGTTCATGCCTGAATTGGCCATTGGTTTGCTCAAGAAGACCTGCATGTATATTGGTTGTCCAATGCCTACTGGATTAGGTGAAACTTGAATTTCCAAGAACGTTGGGATTGAAACGACTGCTGCGTGTGTTTGTGTTGACAAAACTCCTGTCATCGACAAAATTAGTATCGCCATGATAGCGATTGAAGCTATTTTTTCAGAAATTGTGGTTTTCATTTATTTTTTCTCTTCCTTAATTTTTTATTGGACAATAAGCATGAATGTATAAACATGAATGCCCTTGCCCAATAGCCACTCTTGTCATACTACTTAGTATTTAACATTTGTTAGAAATGCGGATGCAAGCCCTCAAAAGTTAGCTATGCTTAAGAACAAAAGAGTTTCTAACCATTCTCAGGCAAAATATTAAGATTTCATATAGAAAATTATTAATTAAAACACTACTCAACTAATTTTGAAGAGATATTATCGGCTGCTTTTTTGACGAACTAGGTGCAGTTTTCTGTTGTTTTTGGTCTTAAAAGTATTCATTTGACTAGTTAATTAGAATGATGACGCTACAAGAAACAAATACGCACTATCTATTTGTGTTCCCAAGTTCGTCCATGATTTCTTTGGCCCTGTCAACTCGAACTTTGCGTTCTTTAACCATCCGTTCAGCCACCAAATCGATCATCTCATCTTTTGCGCCTGCAGTGATTGCGATGTTTCTTGCGTGAAGTGACATGTGGCCCCGCTGGATACCCTCATTCGCTAGCGCCCTGAGTGCACCCAGGTTTTGGGCTAATCCAACGGCAGCTAAGACCTCAGCGAACTCATTGGCTGTCTTTACGCCGAGAATTTTCATTGCGATTCGCGCTACTGGGTGGGTTTTTACGGCACCTCCAATCAAGCCGACAGCCATCGGCAATTCGATAACACCTTCCAGATCACCACTCACATTTTTTGTCCATCTTGAAATGCTCGTGTAAGGTCCCTTTAAACCGGCGTAAGCGTGTGCTCCAGCCTCGATTGCGCGGTGATCGTTGCCCGTGGCGAGAACAACTGCAATGATGCCGTTCATTGCCCCTTTGTTATGCGTAGCGGCGCGGTATGGGTCGGCAGCCGCGAAAGCTGAAGCGTAAGCGATACCGTCGACTGCACCTTCTCTGCCCAAGGCTTCTTTGGGTATGGTACACCAGGCTTTCGCCATTCTTTTAGTGGCTAGATTAGAGATGATACGTAGGTAAACGTGACCGCCTGTTAGCATTTCAATTTGTGGAGCCACTGCTTCTGCCATGGTGTTAACAGCGTTTCCGCCCATTGCGTCGCGGCAGTCAACATACAACTCAACGATTAGCATCTGCCCCAAGGAAGTTTCGATGATTTTTGCGTCTAAATCTTTGGCTCCACCTCCGAAAGAGTTCAACACTGGATCTTGTTCATTCGCTTTCTTGAGAATATCTGCCTTGGCGTCTAAAACCTGTTTTTTCGCTTGTTGAGAGTCTTTTAAGCCTACAACTTGAATTTGCCCAATCATGATCGGCGCTGTACTGCTAGTGTAGAAACCTCCTCCGTCGCGAACCATTTTTGCAGCGTAAGAGGCAGCAGCAATGACGCTTGGCTCCTCAGTCGCCATTGGAATAAGGTAGTCCTTACCGTTAATTTGGAAGTTGACTGCGAGCCCTAATGGTTCAGGGAAGACGCCGATTACGTTTTCAACCATATGGTTAACCGTATCAAAGGCTACTGAACCCGTGTTCTCAAGCAGCCCGATTTCCTCGTCGGTTAATCCTGCAAAATCCTTAACGATTGCTAGACGCTCCTTCAACGGAAGCTTATAAAAACCTGAGATTACAGAGGTCTTAGACATTTTTCATCCCTTTGCTCGCGCCCAAATTGAAAGAGTAGTTCCAATTTGGACATTTAAGCTTAACCAAAATTAACCAGAATACTTGGGTTCACAGTGTTGTTTGCCCCGGAGTTCTCGGCATTGGAAACGCAGAGACGCCCAATCTCTTGCGGATTTCCTTCGCCAAAACTGCGCCATGACTGACTCGATAATTGTCCGTGACAACTTTTTTTGCCTTTGAACGCTTCACGTACTCGATTAACCCGTCAAAATCCGAGTGGTCGCTTAACGCCACCAAGTATTCTCTTTCGCCAATTCGCTTGCACGCTGAGTTGAATTCCCACCCGCTAAGACAGATACGCGCGTTACCAAGACCGACGTAACCTCGGGCATTCATGTGGTAGAAAGCGACACATGGAAGATTGCCGTCCAAAAGTTGCCGCCCGTCAGCATTCGTTGAAAGGGACATGTCGCCGAGACGCATGCCGTGATATTTACAAACTTTGGCAATTTCATAAACCCGCTCGGGCATAACGAAGGGCACAGAAACGTCAGCGTCTCTCAGAAGCTGCATGGCTTCCTGAAGTTTCCCGTGGTACCCAAAAACGTAAACAGAGCCGCCACGCAGTCGTTTCTCAACCATGGATACATATAGTTCACGCACATCCACGTTGAACCTGCGTCTGCAGGATGGGCTTCCATATGTTGCCTCAACCACCAGCACGTCACACTCCACGGCTGGCGTGTCGTCAATACGGAAGTCGCCGCTATATGCAATCCGTATTCCGTCAGCGTCCTCAACCAGCACCTGTGCTGCACCCAAAATATGGTCGGCCTTAAATAGTGTTATCTGTTCGTCTCCGAACAGGAAGGGTTCACAGTACCTCAAGGTTTCAATCTTGATTCCCTTAAGATTGAGCGAGCAGTCAAGCTTTTGGGCAAGGTCCCTTGTGGCGCTCGTCATCAAAACTTTTTGGCAGCATTTGAGGCTTTTCCGTAATCCGCCAAGATGATCTGCGTGTGCGTGGGTTACAATCCTTAGCGGGCGGTTCTCGTCAAATGCGTCGCATGCGACATTACTGCCTAGCAGAACTGCACCATTCTTCGCTACCTGTGCCCTTTCAGCCATCCTTATCCTTACCTAAGTTGTTTTTTCGGCCAGCCACTCGACTAGCTGCCTTGGATTCTCACTTATAATGGTTACGCGAATCGGGCCTAACGGGGACTCTCCTGTTTCCTCCGAAAAAGAGATGTGCCCTGCAAAAGCGACCTGCTTATTAAGGCAGAAACTCAGAGAGTTTCCTCGTATGCTGTGAAAAAGGGCTTTTCTGGCTGCATCACGAATTCTGTCAGTTCGCAGCAGGTTACGAAACTTTAGAAGCGAATCCTTCCCGGATGCTTTAGCCGTCAAGACGCTGCCTTTGAGGTCGGGTGCGACTGTTATTGAAACGTTGCCTAATATATTACAAACTGCCGTTTTCACTTTTTCTTCAGTTTCCGTCGGGTTAATTTCCGTTTCCGCGTGAATTACTTGATCCATTTCGACTCAATCCTTTCCAGTGCTCTCTTAGCTGCAAACTTGGCGTCTGCGGCACTATTATCGTTAACTATCAACTGCTCAGCCATCGCTATAACGTTCCCCAGCCCGACGTTTAGCTCGCGTATATCACGTTCACGGAACACAGCCCAACCATCGGGGTCATCACTTCGGCGGCGGCTAAACAAGCGATTAAACCTTGTTTCAGGCGAAGCATGCACGGCTACAACGGTAAATTTTGCGAAATGTTTTTTGAAGGCGTCAACCTCGTAGAGGCTTCGCAATCCGTCAACGAGAACCTTGGCGCTTTCTTGTCCCTCAATTTTTGGAATACACTTTGAAGCGACCACTGTGTTTCCGCCTTCCTCACGGAGTTCAAGCATAATTTTGCCTACGTTTTGTGGCGTTAAATCCAAGCCGTGCTTGGCTGTTTCTTCCCTGACTATGTCGCCCATAACCACGATGGCGTAGCCGAATTCGTGTGCGGCGTCAACGACCAGTGATTTGCCAGAGCCAGGCATCCCTGCTAAACCAACAACTAGTTTGTCAGTGTTCATAGTGCACCCTTTTTTGTTTCTATGGCGTTAACTCACATTAAAGAGTATCTGAAACGCAAGGCAATGGTGAGTTATCAAACAACATAGACCAAGGCAAACGGTAACTCTCACATTCCAGAACGGGGCTTAATTCTTTTTAACGATTCAAGTAGTTAGGCCAGTAGTGAATCCTCACTTCATTTGAAGAGTGAAATGAAAATACAAACAAAATGATGAGCGCAAACCGTTTGATTTTCGTTTTTAAAAGCATTTATGCTGGTAACAGTTAAAGTACACTAAAGGAATCCGCAATGTCTGAACGAATTAGGAGCTTCATTGCCTTTGACATGGAAAACGATCAGGTGCTCAGCAAACTTGCCGACGCACAGAAACTTCTCCGAGAGACTGGCGCCGACCTCAAGCTTGTCGACCCTAAGAACATCCACGTAACCATGCGTTTTCTCGGCGACATCAGTCCTGGCATGGTGGACAAAATCCATGAAAAAATGAAGAACATTAAATTCACGCCCTTCACCATTCAACTCCGAGGGTTAGGTGTCTTTCCAAGCCTGAATTACCCAAGAGTCGTTTGGGCAGGCATGACCGAGGGTGCGGAACAGCTCAAAAGCATCTTCACTCAGTTGGAACCGCAGATACGCGCTCTAGGCTTTGCAGCGGATGCTTACGGTTTTAGTCCCCACTTGACTATAGCACGGGTTAGGTCAGGGGTTAACAAGCAGCGCCTTACTGAACTAGTTGCTAATAAGGCTGATTATGAGTTTGGGACTATTAATGCGAATTGCTTGCGGCTTAAAAGAAGCCAGCTTTCACCTAAGGGTCCAACTTACTCAACAATAAGAGAATTTTGTCCAACATTGAAACAAGAATGATTTTCATGCAGGAAATTACACAGCAAGTTCTCATGCAAATTTCACCGACAGATGAAGACCGCACGAAAGTTGAGGCGGTAATCCGGGAGTTAGTGCAGAAAGTAGACATAGCCTGTAGGGAAGAAGGGGTTTCAGCGGTTGTGCGTGTTGAGGGCTCAGTAGCCAAAGACACTTGGCTTCGCGAGAACCCGGACATCGATATTTTTGTGCGTTTGCCTATCTCGATACCAAGAAAGAAACTGGGCGAAGTAGGCTTAAAAATAGCAAGGAAAGCAGCGGGCAGTTACCCGCAGGTTGAACGGTTCGCTGAGCACCCGTACCTTCAAATTGTGGTTGAGGGTTACCGCGTGGACATTGTTCCCTGCTACGATGCCAAACCCGGCGAGTGGCAAAGCGCCACAGACCGCACACCCTACCACACAGATTACATAAAAAAACATTTTACTACAGGACTGCGAAACGAGGTAAGGCTTCTTAAAAGCTTCATGCAGAGCACAGGCGTCTACGGAGCTGAAATAAAGGTTGGTGGGTTCAGCGGTTACCTTTGCGAACTGTTGATAATGAGGTATGGGTCTTTCGGTGAAACCATAGAAGCTTTTGCACATTACAGTAAACGGGTAGTAGTCGACATCAAAGACCACTACGCTGGTAGGCAACGTGAGCTATCTCTGCTTTTCCCTGAGCCTCTGGTGATTGTTGACCCGGTTGATAAAGGAAGAAACGTCGCTTCCGCAGTGCAACCTGAGAAACTATACAGTTTTGTTGCTGCTTCAAGAGCTTTCTTGCAGAAACCGGACTCAGCTTTCTTTTTCCCCCCAAAAACTAGAGCCCTGCCGCTTGAACGCCTAAAAACCCTGCTGGAAAGCCACGATTTATCAATCGTGTTTCTGGTAATTGATCAAGTTCCCTCTGTTCCCGATGTTCTTTGGGGTCAACTGTACAGAACAAAACGTTCACTGCACAAGTTAATAGAGCTCAACGACTGCAAAATTCTTAAAGACGCGGTTTGGAGTAACGAAAAAAACCTAAGCATTTTCATTTTTGAATTGGAGCAGCAAATTTTGCCGAAAATCAAGAAGCACCTCGGTCCACCGCTTGAACGGGAACCCGAGTGCAAATCTTTTTTGGAGAAGTACGTTTGGAACGAGCACATTACTTCAGGACCCTTCGTCGAGGACGGTCGTTGGATGGTGTTGTTGCCGCGCAAAACAACCGACGTCGTCATGCTATTGAGGGACAAGCTGGCTGGGGGAGGCAAAAGTGTTGGCGTTGCAGACCTGATTGCTGAATCAATCCGCAAGAAACTCAAGGTTATGGTTAACGGCGAAATAAGCGGAGTATACTCTGAGAATGGCGATTTTGCAGTGTTCCTGACCGAATTTACCTCTGGCAGACCGTTCTGGCTGAAAAAACCATAGAGGACAACGAGTTCAGTGTTTTTGGCCTGTTCCACTGAAAGAACAGTTTGTTCCTTGAGGAGAGCTATTAGAAAGAATGCTGCGTTCTCTAAATGTAAAGAAGAATAGAACGTGATAAACACGAGAGGTAAGTTACTGATTATATGCGTTCTCGTTTGTCTGGTCAGTCTAAACACCGCCAGGATTGGCGTTAGGGCTCAGCCCGGTGGAGCCATCGTTATTAATGCTGACGGCTCGATTTGGGGAACCAGTTTGATCCAGCGTCAAGGAAATATTTACAGCCTCGCAGGCAACATTTACGACATGCCTATCACCGTGTCATGCAGCAACATTGTTCTTGACGGCGAAGGGTTTGCGCTTCAGGGTGCAGGCGGCTGGGGGACGCCTGGGGTCGCAGGCTTGGAGAACTCTGCTGCGATAGACCTTGCGTGCAGCAATGTAACTGTTCGTGACTTTGACATATGGGGCTGGGAAACAGGGGTCGCAGGTGCCTACGACGGCAACGCAGTTACTGACAACAATATTAGCAGAACAGAAAACGCGATCGCGATTTACGCTGACAAGTACATTGTAAACTGCAACTCCTTTTCGGACAGCATTTACGGGGTCTACATCAAGGGCAGCAATAACTTTGTCTCGCAAAACCAGATTGCTGCCAACTATTGCGGCATAATGATTTACCCGACTATCGAGACCACAGTAACGGAGAACAACTTCACGGGCAATGAAGTCTGCCTTACCATTGGCACCTATGACAATTTCAGTTACCAAATTTACGATAACAACTTCATAATCAAATCGAACTCGACGGTTGTCGAAACAACCTCAGACGCTTTGGGACCCTCCGATACTGGAACGCTTCCCCCGTGGGATAACGGCTCGATAGGTAACTACTGGAGTGACTACTCTGCAATGTACCCGAACGCCGCCCAAGTCGACAACTCAAGCATCGGCAACACACCCTACTTAATCCGCACCAACCCCACAGTCATAGACCGCTACCCGCTTATGACCCCCGCTTCACCTCGAAACACAAATCAATCATCATCCTTTGAGACGACTAATGACGATTCGACTCCACCCTTCTCAAAAGCTGAACCAGAGTCTTCTCAAAGTCTACGGAGCAGAACCATAGAGTTTTCGTTTGCAACCGCCGCAATCATTTCGGTAGCATCGTGCATCGTTGTGTTAGCGTTTAGAAACAAGTTGTTCTGGCTCAAATAAAACCACCAGCAAAACTTCTTTTTTATTTACCGAAAAGAAGTCGGGTAGGTCTATTGGGTCACTGAGTGGTACCAGCTGATTATGTATTCAGGCAGGTTTAAACCTCTTTGACCGAGCCGTTCAGCAAGCTTGACAGGCACTGGACTCAACGCGAAGGCTGCTCGGGTGTAGAACCGTCTTGGCGTAAGTGGCTTAGCTTCCTCAGGAAGGACAAGTGCCATGTCTGCCTTCTTTGCAAGAGTCGAGTCTTTGGAGCTGGTTATCGCGAAAACTGTTCCAGCGAACTTTTTGATGACGTCAGCCCAGATGATGACAGGTCTTGTTTCGCCCGAATAAGAAATTAGGATTTCAAGGTCACCTGCCCTCGGATGCGGCGTATTAACGCCCCTAGTGATGTAGACGTTGTCTCCGAGGAAGCTTTTGATGTGGAATAGCCTGACGCCTGTCATCTTGGCAATTTCGTTAGCAGTGCCTTTTCCACCAAGGAAAACGTTTGTTCGTTTTTCAAGCAAATCGACAAGTTGCGTGTACGTTTCAGAGTTTACGTTCGAGTCTATGATGTCCCCAATTCTTTCAAGTTCATCAACGCAAAGCTGGAAAACGTCTTCAACCTCAAGATTTCGGAACACCGCTTCAACCATGCTGTTCAAAAGTTCCAGCGTGCCCAGTTCGAATATGTCGCCCATCATACCTGTCTCGCTGTACTCGGTTCCAGGCTTTGACTTGCCACGGCCTTTAAGCTCAACCACGTGACCATACTTGTCAACTAACTCGCCCAGCGGCGACTCAGGGGCAGAGGTAAAAAGGCCCATCGAGAACCTGTTTGTTTTCTTCTCTTCGATGTACTGGGCTAAATCCTGCGCCATCACCAAGGGATCATCAGAATAACCGCTACCGCTATTTATTAGAAGCAACGTTTTCTTGTAGCGCCTCGCAAGGTCGGCTGCCGCATCGTACATGCTTTTGCCTGGAAAACCCGGGTCATCCGGTGTCAAAACCACCTTGTTCCGCCAACCCTCTTGGCTAAGCGCAATCTGGCTTAACGCAGCGTTCAATGAGTAAAGTGATCTGCCCGACCCACCACAGATTACACAGTCAGCTGATTTTAAATCGTTATACAGGGGTGAAAGCTCTCTGTGCTTTATACTAAGGATGTTTTCTTGGATTTTGTTGATATACCCTATGCTACTTATTTTGCTTTTGATACCAACGACACCCGCGTGCAAAAACATGATTTAACGACACAGTATATTATCCTTGCGCTCACCAGCATGTAAAAAAACCTAGCACGCCACGTAGTGCTTAACTTCATGGTTCTTGACAAGAGTTTCCCAAAAGCGCCGCTAAAGGTTTATATCAAAAGAAGCCTTCAGCCAAAGAACTCGGTGAAAATTAATGCCATCTCACACAAGCGCCGAAAAATTCCAGTTTATCGCAAAATTAGCATTGGAGATGGGTGCTGCTGACGCCAAAGTAATCCCTGCCAAAAAAGTGGTAGTTGAAGACCGAGTGGTTCTCAAATGCAAAATCGGCTGCAACAACTACGGCAAAACCCTAGCTTGTCCACCCTACACTCCGTCGGCTGAAGAGTTCAGGAAAATCGTTGACGAGTACGATTACGCCGTGTTCATGAAGTTCAAGTCGAAAGCTACGGCTGACGCAGAAGTGCTAAAGAACCTTAATGTTGCCGAATCCGACCCGACCGTGCTAAAAGAAATCAAGGAAAAGACGACGAAGTTTTGGGCAGACTGGAAAGCCGATAAGAAAAAAATGCTACAAACCGTGGTTGACTTGGAAAAAGCAGCCATGAAAGAAGGCTACAGCTTAGCGATCTCGTTCGTTTCGGGAACCTGCCAGCTCTGCGACAAATGTAACACTCAAACAAGAATTTGCGTGCATCCCGAGTTGGCGCGCTGGTCAGAGGACGCTGTTGGCGTAAATGTGAAAAAAACGGCAACCAACGCTGGGATCGAAATTAGCTTTCCATTCACGAAAAACCCTGAATCCTTCGCGTTGCTTCTGATAGATTAAGCAAATAGCTGCAGTGGAAATTTCTTTTAACATGGCAGAAATTGTGACCCTGTTACAAGGATTTTTTGAGGAAGGAATTAAGTTTTTTCCATGTTGGGTGATTTCCTTCGGGGTCAGATAGGTAGCAGGCGGAAACCGCGTTTGCCAGCGTCAGGCGACACTGATCTGAAAGATTGTTGTGGTCACCTATTATGTTTCCCGCTGTCCAAGCGTCGCCCGCGCCTGTCGCCCTCAACACCTTAATCTTGAATGTGGGCGCCAATGCCTCCGTTTTGCCTTTTAAAGTCGCGGAGAAAGAAGCGGTGTGAAGGTCAATTCTCGCCTGCAGGTGTTTCGCCAGAACCCGAGCCGCCTCTAAAGCCACTTCAGCAAACGGCAAATTGGTCCTTTTGTCATCAAACGTTTTGTCAAGTAAGCGAGCGTAGACGACTGCTTCGTTTTCGTTTAGGCTTAAGATGTCGAGTAATTGTGACTTGAAGATTTTTTCAATTAAATCAGGAATTGCGTGAATGTTTGGCGTTGGGTCGGCGGTGTCGTAGTAAGTTTTTCCTTTTCCCAGCTTTTTTGTCTTGCCGAAGACTCCTTGGGCAAGTTGTGTACCGTTCTTTGTAGTCCCAGCCCAATTAAAAAGACAAGCGTAATCCGCGTTTTCAATTGCCGCGTAATCGCTCTCATTCAAGTTGTCAGGTCCAAAATCTGCCAGAGCGCCTAAGTCGCGTATCATTACGTTCGTTTTTGCACCTTTGTTTCTTAACTCCAGCGCAGTTGTTATTGAAGCCTTACCCAGCACCTTCACATGTGAAGTGTCAACCGTGGTACCTCTGAAATAATACCTTATTTGCTCCAGCCCCCACTTGCTTGTGCAAACAATCGGCGTAACCTTAACGCCTAGGTTTGCCAAGGCTGAAGCTACGTTGACGGCGTTTCCTCCCTGCATGTCAGTTTGAGGAATGCCATCTAGGCTGCCGCCTTTGCGTTTTGCTACTTCTCCTATTAGACGCGAAAATTCACGTGGATTCCAATCCAGATTGATTAGGCGGTCAAGAAAAAAATCTGGTAAAACCGCAACCTTGCATTCTTTCCATTCTTGTTTTGCAAAGGATTCGAGTTCGTTTTTGCACTCTACAATGGACATTAGACGGCTCCTTAGCGGTTATTTCCAAAAAGCTTAAAACAATCTAGCCATTAAAAGGTTTGTTAGTGGCTAAATGGGGATTGGGGTAAGGAATTTGAAGTTCAAAACGGAAGTTTGCCTCTTATCACTTGCTCTTTCGTTATTCGTGGTAAGCGCTTTCTTTTACTCTTACCAAACTGGCAGCACAAGTCTGATGTTGAATTGGGGGTCTTACCCGTATCAGGGGTACAGCCTTGCATTGGTTGGTTTTGGCGCCGTTCTCACGTTGGTTGCTTTTGTGTCTTATTCAAAACGTGGCAAGAGTATTTACATTGAAACTTTTGATTTTTCAAGCGAGGATAAATCTAACTAGCATCCATACAATATCCCCGCACAGTAGGGCAACGATTAAACCCGCAGTTATGAATATTAACATGGGTAATCCTGGGGTTGCCCACACGTAGGTGTCGATTTTTCCTGTTTGAGCGGCGTTGGATAAACGTTCGACGATTCCGTTTCTTCCCTCATCATTGGGAATAACCACCAATTTTCGTTTTAGAACGTTTTCGTCGTCAGCTTCAACGTCTTCCATAGGGAAGATATGCCATTTCTCTTTTAGTTTTGCAATAGTCACTTTGTAGCCTGTTATTAGGATAAGGATTTTTTTCCATGCTGACTCATGTACAAGTGTTCCCGTAAACATTTTTTTCCCATTTTTCTTGTGCCACACAAAATTGCGCAGTATCATGTACAAGCCGCTTGCTGCCGCAAACAAGACGCCGTTGCTGAAGATGGTCATTGGATATATTACTTGGGAGACAGGGGACAAGCTGTTTGCTATGATGGGCGTGAACAGGACGACAGGAGCGAATGGCAGGGAAAAGGCAATGCACATGAGGGCTTTTGAGTCTGCACCTCCGAATGCTCCAGAATAGAAAAGTAGGAAGGCTAACCCAATTGTGAAGCCTACGCTTACCCCGAAGAGAACAAGTTTGGATTGGTCAAAAAGAAGCAGGTCCGATACACTGAGCGCAATTGCTATTGGCGCGTAGACCGCCCAAACCCAATTGCTTACTTCCCGGGTTTTATAGTCGCTCCATGACGAATAAAGCAGGATGACCAATGTAACGGCCACCTGTGACCCGATTAGAAGAAGTTGGTAGGTCAACTTGTCACCTTTCGGTTTAAACTAGAACCTTAATTCCATTTAAGGAATATGAACATAAAATACTTAACGCAAATAAAGATTAAGAAAGCTATTAGTTGCCGCAGGTCACATCGATGATCGGCGGCATTTCAGCAAGCACCCAGAGCCCAGGCGAAACCCCGTTGTAGATTGGAATCACCGAGTTGTCAAAAGTCACGATTGCCCCATACCATGAAACGTCTAAAGCATAGGTGAAGGACAGTGAACTTTGCGGCATCACTGGAAGCAGCGAAATTGTTTCAGACGTGCTGTTTGCGCTTAAGGCGCCTCTTGGAGTCGCGGGACTCATACTGTCAAACCTGTAGAGTGCATGGTTAAATCCGTCAGTATACATTATGCCTGCACCGGTGTTTCCATTTGTGAATTGGCTCCAATGATGGATCCAGGTTTGTGTGGCGTTGAAGACTTGTGTTCCGCTGGCGGCTACTGGGTCGCCTTGGGATGTTCCGTTTTCAGTTTGCAGCTGGTTTATGGTGGAAGTCAACGAGATTGGGCACAGCTCATTTATGTTGCGTGGCTGGCTTGAGCTGATGAACATAAGGCTGAGTTGGTAGGTGAAGTAGGTTGCGTTTGCAGGCAGCGTCAACACAATGTTAGCGTAGAGGTTTGGGCAACCGGGAACTCCGCCCGGATATCCTGTAGGCTGCCATTCAGCTTCCTGCTGAACTATGTCCCGCACTACGCCGTTGACTATCACGTAGTCTATTCCTGACCCGTAGGTGCTTGTAAAACCGTTTATCTGCATGAAGTTGGCGGTGCTCGTGGTGCCGCTGTCAAGAACTTTTGATGTTGCGGTGAATGGGCTAACGTTAAATTGGATGCCTAACTGCCCGTTGCTGACATAGTTGTTGTTTGTGTTGTACGAGAAAGGAGAACGGGCATAAGCCAAAGAGGTTTGGACTGCTTGACTGCTGCCGTTCCACCATAAAGTAAATGCCGACACGTGAGTGTTCACGAGAAAAACAACCATTTGCCTATTGCCAAAAACCGTGGCGTTGTTTGTTAAGCCCAGCGGCACGGTGTAGGATGAAGCCCAATCCTCAATTTGGAAGGGCACTTGCTGGTTTACGCCGTTTATGGTTTCGTTAACGTGAAGGGCTTTCACGGGTACAGGTGGGACAGGAATTGTCTGCGAGGTAACTTTCAAGTTTTGCCCGAGCCAAATCATGGTTCCATTCTGAAGAAGCTCCACCGCGACTGTTGCCGCCGGGTTCGTCAGTGACGTGAATATGTCTTGGTTAGATTGAGGTCTAATCAATCCGGCAGCTACTTGCCAAGTGTTCAGGGCGGTGTCACCTTGCTTGGTGAATTTTATTGTGAAGGTTGTTGAGCCTGAATTTAGGTAGGAGTTGATGGACATGTTGTTCCAACCGCTTACGAGGCCCGATGACAGGGTCTGCCATGTAGCCCCGTTCCAAGCGGACACAGCCACCTTGTTGGAGCTCATTGTGCCAGCGTCTATGCAGAGGGTGGGATGAAGAAGCGTCGTCATGTTCAGGTTTATCCACTGCTCTTCAAGGTTTAGGCCGAAGCTCGCGTCGCCGCACGTAAACGTTGCTGAATCGATGTTAACGTTGAACGGTTGTGAAGCTGTTACCGTGAATCGCATCGTCCAGTCACCCATGCTGTCTCGGAACTGGGATGGAGCTGGACTGCTGCTGCTTAGGAAAGATTGGCTGTACGGGGTGATGGATGCCCCCAAATTTGTCACGGTAAAATAGCCGTTTCCGCTGCCCGGGTACCCTGACCCATAATTGTAAAGTTGAAAGACAGCGTTAGCGTTCGCCACTGTTGCGTCGGCATCCATTTCCCACAGAAGGCTATTCCAAGTGTTCAAGTCAGATTTGCCTGAAAGCTCTGCTTCGCACGTGTACTGTGCTGGAAGAAGGAGGTTGCCGACGCTTGTTTGCTGTGAAAGTGTTAGCCCGCTGTTGTCAATCATCAAGTAGGCGTTGGTGTTATCCTGGGTTGACGCGCTAACATAATAGTCTATCTCCAAATAATCCGTTTGGCTTACAACGGTGTATGCTGGGAAATTGTAGGTTCCTGAAAGCGTGGATGCGGAGGTTGTCAAGGCGCCAGATGGCGCGACACCCGAAACCAAGGTTTGCCTTAAAGTGCCTGATGACTCCCGAATTAGAATGTTTACATCGATTTTTCCCACCGCCACGCTGGCAGCAGGATTAATTAGAACTGCACAGCAAGCGTAACCGACCGTTTTCGAGGGTTGCCACGCTAACGTTACGGTTCCAACTGACGGGTTTAGTACGTCGTCTCCGTAACCCATGTATTTCTGCCCTGTTTGGCTCCACCTTGGGTCGGAGGCGCCGTTGTTGTCGGTAATGCTGTACACCTGACCTAGATTTGTGCCTATACTTGCGTACACAGCCTGCCCGACGCCTGTTGCTGTAACAGCCACCGACGGGGATGAGCCGTAGTTTGCAGCGCTATTTTGGGTTTGAACCGGATTTGATTGGTTTACACTTGAGTAAGAAACTGCTCCTCCGACCGCCGTTGAGCTGGCAGACATGGTTACTTGAATTGAATGGCTGCCTGACGTGGGAGCTACTAGGTAAAATATGTATGTTCGTACTTGTGGGTTGGAGTTGGAAGAGTACGCGTTTGTTGATTCCTGAGTCATTGTTACGCCGTTATATTTCACGTTTGAAACCGTTGCGGGTCCAGATGCACCTGCAGCCTTAGACACAGCTACTGTGACAACTAGTAGGCGGTTGTTTCCGCTTCCGACATTGTGGCTCCAAGAAAAGGTTGTGGTGCCACCCGTGTAAGTGTACGATGATTGAGCGTCGTAGCTCACTGACGAAACAGAGTCTTTCCATGCCCTATAATTGAATGTCCACGTGTTTGCGGGGATCGTGGACAGCCCTTGTAGGCTGTAGACTACTTTGCCTAAAAGAGTGCTTGAACTTGACATGGAGCCGCTAAACGTGTATCCCGAAGAAGCCGCGCCAGAAGTCGAAAAAGTGTCATAGTTTGTGCCCCCGATGTTCGTGGTTGACTGATGGCTATATAGGGTTTGAGATGTTGTCGAGCTTACGTAGCTTCCAAAAGTCATGTATGAGCCGTCGTCGCTTCCCAGATTACCAGGTGAGCCCGAAACCAGGGTTGTTGAACCATCCAAATTGTAGGTTTGGGGATGATTTGGCTGATTATTGGTTCCCATGTTTGCCTCCGTCAGGGTGTCATAGGTGCCGTTTGGCGCGTACTGTTGCGCTGCAAAGTTGCTATGTGTTCCCTGATCGGAAATGCCGTCGATGCGCGTGTCGGTTTGGTTCACGTAGTATCCGCCTTTTGTGGTTGTAGTGTTGAAGGTTAGGGTTCCGGTGTAGTGGCTAAAGGAGGAGGCCGCAACCATGATGCCGCGTGCGTCTTGCACTTGAATAATGAAGGATTGGGAGTTTATTTTTGGAGGAATATTAATTGTGTATGTTCCGTCGCTTGATACGATTGGGGAGCTAAGTGGCTCCACCATTCCCCATGTTAGGTTGGAGTCTACGTATTGGTAGAATTTGAAGCTGGATTTACCTAAATTGACTACGGGTTGGTTGTTTTCCTGCTTGACGGTTAAGCTAACTTGGCTGTTTGACGTTGAATGGAACACTTGCACGCTTAGTGCGGACGATATCGAGTAGGCGACGCCGTATACACCTAGTCCTGCCAGGTCATAGGTGACGTTGAGGTTTCCTTGGCTGTAGCTTGAGTTGGTAAACCAATTGGTTCCTAGCGACAGTGAAGAGACCTTGAACGAGGTGCCCCACTTTGGGTTAACGTCAACTATGTTGGTTAGGCCACTGTTAAGGTAACTGTTCGATTGATCGTAAGCATAGGAGGAGTTCCCTGTAACTTGCAGGATAGAGCCGTAGTAGCCGACGGTGAAGCCCAGCACCTGTTTCAGGGCGAGGTTGGTTTCGTCCACGGCGCTTATTATTTGCGGGTTCGTTTGAGGGTCGTTGTAACGTATCGTGGAGTACGTCATCATGACGCTTGAGATGAGGATAACTGCGACGAAAAGGGAAGCGATAATTGAAAACTGGCCTTTCCTGTTCAGTCTTAGGCTCTTCATCTACGTGCCTCCTACCAAACCCAGCTGCAAAACAACCAGACGCGAAGTGTCATAGCTGTTGAAGTCCGAACTGTAAATCCTCGGCTGATAATAAGAAAGAATAGCCAATGCAGTAATTCTAATGTCAGTCGACCTTGTCAACCCAACGGGAATGAGTTTTCCATGAATTGAACCAGTGTTGTCCACATGGGCGAACGTGGAGCCGGCAAGCCATGTTTTTCCGCCGTCAACCTTGGGGGTAAAAACCGATGATTCAGCAACCAAGCTGTAGCTGCCTTCAATTGTGGATGGGACGGCTCTTGTCGCGGTTTGATATATAGATGGATAAATTCCGTAGTAGTTCATCAATGCTTGCGTTGCAGGCGAAATGATCACTTGTTCGCTCTCAGGGTTGTTGCCGCCCCCCAACGTTATCCATCCGACCGTATCGGTAACGTAGGATTCACCGTTTAGTCCTCTCAAGAAACTGTTCAGCCCTGCTTGTCCAACGCATTTCATCCCAAAAATGCCCCATCCGTTTTGGTCATTTGCGCCGGTAAAGACTCCCGTGTTGGTAACATAGTAGAATGGGTACCCCACTATGCTTGTCCATGTCCAATTGTACTGGTTGACTCGTTGGCCTAAAAGATAACAGTACTGCGCATAACCATCGTTTGAGTAGGGAGAAGTGTTGAAGACAGCTGGAATTGGCACGGCTTCCCCGCAAGTGTTAATAATGACAGCGTTTTGAAGACTTTCTCCATGCAGCGGCGTTCCATTTAATAATTCCCCAAATTGAGCCGTGTTCTGAATCACCACAGTCTTCGCGAAGTAAGGTGACAGCAAGTTGTAGAGGTCACCCGCCAAGCTTTGAGCGTTGTAACCCGTGATCCACCAACCGTCGGAGTCACTGCAGTTCAGAATGTACAGGGTTATTCCGCCGCCGCCACTTGCAGTTTCACCGATTTTCTGCGGAGTAGGGTTGAATGTGACGTTAGACGATGAAACAAGGTACGAGGATGCCTCTGAGGAGATGCCTAAGTTCGCGGCGTTTGATACAGAATTTTCGGCAGTGTACAGGGTGTCTCCCCCTCCGCCGCTGTTAACGTTGTAAACGGTGAGGTTGTAGATGATGTTAGGCGGCAGGGAAGCGGAAATGGCTATTTGCAGGTTTTCCCAGGCGGTTGCGTTTCCAGTTTCAAAGGCTGCTTCGCTCAAGTCATTGCCTGAGTTCAAAGTCTCCAGCGTTGTAAGCGAGAGACGCCCCAGATCCAACGGGGACACTTGACGGGGCCAAGGCAAAACCGCAAAATAGGATGTTGCAATGAAAGCGCCTGTCAAGATGATTATTACCATTAAGACTTCGACGGTGCGCATCATTTTAGCCAGTCACCTGTACTGCTTTTGTGCTCCAAAGCGACAGCTTAGCCTGATAAGCGACGTCGCCGATCATGACCTGCCGCAGGTCGGTTGCAACCCACTCCTGCTGCGACGGGTTCCCACCGAAATTAACTGGAAAACCCAGTGCGCTTATGCCCCAAGGCATGATTATGACGCCCCCTAGGCTAGCGCTTTCCTGGTACGTGAGGATCAAAATGCCTGTCGTGCAGGTTGGCAGGGTAACGTTTTCCACGGGGTTTCCTATGCCAGACATGATGTAGCCGTAGGTTCCGCTGCCTGAACCCAGAGACAATTCGCTCAGGGTATAGTCTTGGGTTGAAATCACGAAGGTTGCATTGTACTTTAAGCTGGCAGTCGGAGCGTTAGAATTGTTCAAATCATAGCTGTGAGCTAAAACAATCGTTTGGGAACCTATGTCTTGAACAACTGGAACCAAGTACTGGTCAGATTCGGAGGTGCGTGTGTGGTAGCCGACTCCTACGACGCCGTCAAGGCGGGCGTACGCGATGAACGCGTAAACTTCCGATGGGTCGGTCACGGTTGAGAAGGTAACGGAAGCTTTTCCCTGCGTGTCGGTGAATGTGGTGCCGTTCAACAGCTCGTAAGATGGATATTGAGCGGGCGTACTGCCTAAAGTGACTAAGAAAAGACAATAATTTACCTCTGCGTTCGCAAATGGAAAACTTGCTCCAGTCGCAGTTAAAGAAAGGGTTAGCGGAGAGCAAGAGTGAGTTTCACTTACTGATACTGTCACGTCGGGGGTCAGGGAAAGTTGGAAGCCGTAGGTGCCTTTTATCCCAAGCAGCGTCAACGCTTTGGAGTAGTTTAGGGCGTCAGCGTTCGGAGTCACTAAAGCCGCTCCAGCGCCAGGCGTAACCCTCGTGTACATATTATTAGGCGTCTTATCATATTCAAGCAGGTCCCCCGAGGCGCCGAGCCGCATAAGCGAAAAGGCACTCAACTCGTATTGGGTGAACTCTGGGTCCTGCACGCCGAAACTTGCTGGAGTCACATCGCTTTGCCCCCAGTTGTTTGGGCTTCCTGGATTAAGCAGCATTTCATCAAGGAGGTCACTGCATTTCGTGGCGGTGGCTTGGTGTTCTTGGTAGACGACTGCGGTTTGGATGGTTTGACCGAAAAGGGTGACGAAAAGCAGTATAGCCGCTAAGAAAATGATTATTGAGACTATGTGGTCTATCGATACGCTTGACAGTTTTTTGTCCTCCGCTAGCTGCCGAATTCCAGCTGGATGGTTTGGTTAGCGAGTTTTTGGGCGAGTAAGCAGGCTGTCGGCGGGTTGCCTACAAGCTCTGAGTTTATCCACTGGACGTTTTGCCCAAGCGTTACTTCAGTGGAGGTTGAGAGTTGTTTGCCTACCAAACTTAATGTTACGTCAAGCACTTTGCATGCGCCGTAATCAGTATTCGAAACCGCGTGCAACGTCGCCGTAGCCGTAAAATTGTACCCTTCTATTGTCGGCGCAAAAGGAAGAGTGCTGTTGAATTTGCAACTTAGGATAGATGTGTGGTTAAGGGAAAGGTATGTTTGTTCAATGACGCTGCCCAAGCTGCTGGCTGTCTGTTGAAGTTCCAGCGTCTGACGGTCACCAACCCATTGACCCATCACTGCGCTAACGATCATTGGGAATAGGAAAATCTGAAGAATCAAAACCGGAATCAAAATCATGTATTCAACTGTGGGCTGCATCGATGATCCTCCTTCAAGCGTACAATCCTATCGAAACTGAAACGGTACCGTTGTACAACTCCAAAGTTGGAAGATTTGGCCCGATGAATGTTCGAGTTTCGGTCATGGTTTTGAAAGGGAAGAACGATGAATCGAAACCTTTGCTTGCCAACGGAAAAGACGCCGTGATGGACACTGTAGTGACCCCCGCTGTCACGTCTTGATCGACGTTTCGGCAGATCAGTGTAACGGATTGCGAGAGACCAGGGCTGGTTCCGTTTGTCAACAAGGGCAAGTAGAACTGAACGTAATTCTGGGAGCCAACAACGGTGTTCATCATTCTGATGGTTGGAACTATAACTATTCTCGCGAAGTTTCCGTCGCTCATAGGCAACTTTTCGATTGCGTAAACACAGGTGTCGGGCGCTGCGGAGCCATTCTGCAGAAACTCTCGGTTTCCCTGCGATAGGACACTCAAGTAGTTTTTGCCGAGCGAATATTCGGTCGTGGGCACATTGTACAGGATTATGCCAGTGTGAAAAGTGCGCCAGACCACGTTGTTAACGGTTATCGTGTACGTCAACGCGTTAGGCAATGCTTCTAAGCTGCCGTAGGTGCTTGAGTACTGTATTGTTTGAGCCCTATCAATCATCCAAGCAACATTATCGATTTGGAGACCTGTGGTAAGCATGAACTGCTGGTTGGTGCTGAACTCATTTTGGGCTATGCTTGAGGCAAGATACCTTTGCCCGTACGACATGGCAACGAGAACCAAGACAATAATGGCGGCAGTCATGATTACCGTGGAGATGGCGGGGCTAAGTCCTCTGCTGTCTTTACGCAGCAGTTTTCTTTTACCCCGAAGCCTTATTGACCACATTTTTTGCATCTCCAATCAAAGCTTAATAAACATCGGAATCAGCTTTGCAGCAACCACGGCTATGACGACCAGAACTGCGGCGTGTTTGAATCCTGCAGCGATAGATTCCTCACTGATTTTTCCGGCTACTATACCGATTAGGTAGCTGTTGAAGACCACTGAAGTAAGGAATATTGTCTGCACCATGCCCTTTGCCGCTGCACTCGTCGCTGTGACACCTGTAGTTGTCGTGTTAAAGCCAGTTGTGAAACTCAACATCATCGTTGTCGTTGCGACAAGAAGAACCGCAGCGAGATACGGCATCATTATGTATGGGCGGACCGACATTTTCTTTTCTTTTTCCACTTCGGAAGTCAAATTGTTAAAGCTGGCCAAAGATTCAATCATGGCGATGGTTCCGCCGCCTACATCAACAGTTTCCACCAACAGAAACATCACGATCTGAACCATCCAACTTTTAGTCCGATGCAAGAAATCCATCATAACCCGCTTCAGAGGAATTCCCCAGGAAATTTCTGCGCTGATCTTTCGCAGTTCTCTGCTGAAGGCTCCGTAGTCTCGTTTGGACAAGCTTTCAATGCATTTTTCCGGTGACAAACCAGTTTTTCGAACTTCCGTCAAGTCACGAAGGAAACTAGTGACCCCCGCCTCCAAGCTACTTTGTCTCTTAGCCATTTTCAAGTGCACGATCCCTGCTGGCGCTGCAGAGATGCAAAGGGCTGCAGCTATGGCTATGGGCAAGTCGAGACCCGATGATATCAAGGTGGTGAAGACCGGCAGTTTTGTCGCGCCCATAAAGTTGGTAAGCAGCAGCAATACGACTACGCCTACGGCGGATGAAGCGGCGAAGATTTTGTATGGCTTCATTTCAATAATAGGCGTCCTCGGTTGCATGCTGTGAGCCATATAAATGAACATTACCGAGAGCAAAGGCGTGAAAAGGTAAGTGTACATGAGTATTCCCGAGAAAGTTGAAAGGGTTGGGTTAGCAGTTGTTGCTCCACCTTGAACCTGCTGCACAGCGAACAGTATGTAGAAGCAAAGCGACATCATAACCATGACAATAATGAAAGTTTCCAGCAACATTCCGAGGCGTTCTGCAGCTGCTTTGACGCGTAATGCTCGGGTTTTGAATATGTCTTCGGCTTTACGTTCGAGGAAGTGCCCGATGTCGCCGCCGATAATGACAGTTGAGGCGTAGCCACTTAGAAAGTCTTTGAATATATCCAGCGGATTCTTTTTCGCAGCTTGCTCAAGTGCTGTCAGAGGATCCACACCGAAGACTTCAACATCTTTCATAATGTCTTGCGCTTCTTTAGACATCGCAGGCATCAAGTCAACATCAGACAAACGCTTAAAACTGGTGTATGGAGCAATTCCTCCAGACGCCATAACGCTAATGTATGCAGCTGCGAAAGGCATCTCCCGTTCCAAGGCTGAAGACCTATCGCTGGCCTTGGATGTCGGCATGAATAGGAATCCAACTGCAGCAAAGGCCGGGATTGGGACAAGAATCAGCAGCGGCATAAAATGAGTAAATATAACAAGCAATATGCCCAGGACTGAAACTGGAAGAGTAAGCAGGATAGTGAAGAACATCATAGAAATGTAAGTGTCATGAAATATTCTGACGCGGCCTTTCTCCAAAGCCTCCTTGATAGGGAAAACATGTTCCTGAAAATACTGGGCCAGACGCCCAAACAGGCGATATGAAAGGGCCTCAAATTTTTGGCTCAGCGGCAACCGGTTTTTCCTCCTCGCTCATTCTAATTTTTTGGTAAAATTCTTTTGGCCGTGCATAGTACTCCGCGATTATGCGCGCTACCTCTTTGTAGCTCCGGATTTTTTGTTGCCGCATCCAATGCAGAACTTCGCTTCGCCTCTTAGTTTCCTCAATCAAATCTGCTGTCGTCTGACCGACCCGTTTGGCTATTGACGCATACATTGCGCTGCTGCTGAGAGAGGCAACTTGCTGGTCTGCAATTGGATCCCAAGTGAATATGTTTGCGTAGTTTTCGTAACCCACGATTTCATTCGTTGAAAGGATGCGTCTGTAAGCCTTCTTCACTCCGGACTTGACCAAGTGAACCCTCTGAACAGAGATTACTATGTTCATTAATGGAATGTAAGCCGGAGAAATTTCCATAGGTTTCTGAGTTAACCTTTTCACGGCGGAATCCAAGTTTTCAGCGTGCATCGTGCACATCCCACCGTGACCTGTTGCTAAAGCTTGGAACAGGACGTACGCTTCTTCTCCTCGGACTTCGCCTACAATTAGCATGTCGGGGCGGTGTCTCATTGAGGCTTTTACCAAGTCAAAAAGAGGGACTTCACCGATGGCGTTTCCGCCTAAACCATAGCTTTGACGACTAATAAGTGAGACCCAGTTTTCATGGGATAAGTTTAACTCAGCGGTTTCTTCGATGGTGATGATTTTGCTTCCAGGCTTAATAAGGCAAGCCATAGCGTTCAACGCGGTTGTTTTGCCTGCAGCTGTTCCGCCGAGAATCATGACTGAAGCGCGGTTTTCAAGCAGTATCCAAAGGTAAGCGGCGAGTTCTTCGGAGAAAGTGCCGGTGTTGATTAAGTCGATAATTGAGTATGGGTCATCCCTGAATTTTCTGATGGTGAAGGCTGTGCCGAAGGGCGTGATTTCTCGGCGGTAACAAACGGCCAAGCGGTGTTTGCCAGGGAGCGATGCGTCGACTATTGGGAAAGCGGAGCTTACATGTTTCCCAGCCATGTGAACAAGTTTTCCAACCATGTTATCGAGGATTTCGTCGTTTTCGAATTGAACGTTGGTTTCGATGCTTTCAAAGGTTCGATGCCAAATGTAAACTGATTTGTTAACACCGTCGCAAGAAATATCTTCAATGTTGGGGTCGCGCATTAACGGGTCAATTTTGCCGAAACCAACAAGGTCCCGTTCTGCATGATAGAGGATTTTGTACCATGAAACGTCAGGCAACCAGCCGAGGCTAATGCGGTACTTATCCACGATTTTCTTGGCTTCTTCGGCGAAGAATTTTCTGGGGTCTGGGATTTCTTCTTTCGGCGACTCGATTTCAGCAAGTAATATTTCAAGAACGCGATTGTATATTCCCCGTTCAAAATTGTCTAGTTGAAGCTCGTCTAGAATGTAACGATATTCTCCTGTTTTTGGGTCTTGAACAATGAAAACCTGTGCAAACGGCTCGTAAAGAGAATACTTGTCGATTACTTTCAATGATTTAGGCAAGGCCTTGTTCACAGTCGGAAGGTCTTGTTCTAGTTTTTTCTTCTTGAAGATGGAACTTAATTTGGGCAGCTTGAATCTCTTTTTTGTGTTTTCTTTTTTGTTTTCTTTGGTCTTGATTTCTTGTGGTGCTATTTCTTGTTTTGCCGGTTTTTTCTTTGGTTTTAGTTTGGCAAAGGCTTGATTCAGTTTTTCTTTTAAGCTTTGGTTTGCCATTGTTGGTTTATCTTGTTTTGCCGGCTTTTTCTTTGGTTTTAGTTTGGCAAAAGCTTGATTCAGTTTTTCTTTTAAGCTTTGGTTGGGCATTGTTGGTCTATCTTAGGGTTCGGTTTTTCAGCTATTAAATATTATGTCTCAATATACACTAATGTCGAAGTGTTTAACACAACTACACCAAACAACCAAGCAACAATCTACCCACTCCTCAAAACCCTCCCGCAACATCACAACAAATTTAAACCAACAAGTTATGTCACTACACAAAAGATCATGCTCTGACCGATGTGTGCAGCTTGAAGCAAACCAAAAAAATCATCAACCAGGCCAAAAAGGAAGGCAGAAAAGCACTTCTCGAACCCGAAGCCAAACTAATCCTCATAGATTACGGCATCCCAGTAACCAAATTCAAGGTCGCCTCAAACGAAACTCAAGCCGCAGAATACGCCAACGAAATCGGCTACCCCGTAGTATTGAAGATTGTTTCGCCTGACATCATCCACAAATCCGACGTCGGCGGCGTCATGGTCAACCTAAAAAACGCCTCGGACGTTCAGAAAGCTTACGGAAAAATCTTGGAAAACGTCAAGAAATACAATGCGAACGCGAAAATCGTCGGTGTCCTTGTACAGGAGATGGCTCCTCAGTCAACTGAAACCATTGTAGGCGCAATTAAGGATCCCCAGTTTGGGCAAACAATCATGTTCGGCCTCGGAGGAATATTTGTCGAGCTCCTCAAAGACGTGAACTTCAGAATCGCCCCGATAACCAAGGATGACGCGAAAGAAATGATCACCCAGCTTAAAGCTTACCCGCTTCTGAAAGGCTTCCGCAACTCGCCGCCCGCAGACATCGACGCCTTGATCAGCATACTCTTAAGCACCTCGCGCCTTGTGATGGAGAACCCCGAAATCAAAGAGTTAGACCTCAACCCCGTGCTTGCCTACCAGACCGGGGCAAAAACCGTCGACGCAAGAATAATACTCGAATAAAATCGTCCTTTTTTCTTTTCCCGCAAAACAAAGCGACCAAAATGAGAAGGAAGTTTAAACGGCAGGCAGCTTTCGCTTCTGACTGACTGGCTTCTTTCTAGGGATAAGCAGGTATCCTGACGCTAAAACAATAATTACTGAAGCAGAGACGCCTACAACCGTCAGGGTAGGGAACGGCGCTATGTTAAAGTAAACCGTTCTTGAATTTGCAATATCGTATGCGCCGATGACATAGATTGTTACGTGGTGTGAACCGTTCGTTAACGCTGCCAAAGTCACGTTTCCATCTATTGTTACGTTTTTTTCTCCGTCTAAACTGTAAGCTAAGTAAGTGGCGTTCTGATTCAGAGCGAAAGTTAACTGTAGATCTGTGGAGCCGTAAGACTGGTTCAGCGGCATAAGCATCGTGATGTCGGGGGGAAGGGAATCGACAGAGAAGAAAACTCTGTTTGAACTGCCCATGTTGCCGGCGCTGTCGTTCGCGTAAAGGATTATGTTGTGCTGTCCTTGAGTAAGGTTGAACAATTCGGTTTCGCCGTTTACCGTTAGGTTTGCTTTGTTGTCTAAACTGTACCCGACCCACGATGTGTCCCTGTTAACTGTGTAGCTCAGTGTTACCTTGGAGTAGGTTTCGTTGCCTGGTGAGTCGATCTGTATCATCGGCGGAGTGGTTCCGTAATCCACAGGCGTGTATTGCTCAGCGGTGTTAAGCCAGTTTGTGCCATCAAACCCGCCGATTGCGTATAAAACGTCGTTTACGACGGCGACACCCAAGTATGCTCGAGCGGCAGGCATAGAAGCGCCGTTGCTCCACGAATTGTTGACTGCATTGTACACTTGAACAATGTTGCTGAAGGAGTTGGTGTTAAATCCTCCGATGCAATACAGCAGGGAAGGCGCCATGAAGCCAGTAGTCGCGGCGGCAGAGGCGAAGGTGGCGTCAGTAGGCAAGTTTGCGCCTAAGCCCCAACTGTTGCTTTGAGGATCGTACACTTGGTTGGAATTGACAAAGTCACCCGTTCCAGCGGTCCCAGGGCTCTTGGAGCCTCCGATGATGTGGATTTTGCCGTTGATTGCTGCTGAGGCGTAGCCATAAACAGGCAAAGGCATGGCTGCTGCAGTGCTCCAAGTGTTGGCGGATGGGTCATAAACCTCTGTAATGTTAGTCTCGACGTTATACGGGCTTTTGCTTGAATATCCCATTCCGCCTACCAGGTAAATTTTGCCATTCACCACATTTGCACTCAAGTCAGCTCTAGGAGTAGGCATGGAAGCCTCTGTTTGCCAAGTATCCGTTGAGGGATCATAAACTTCGTTGTTTCCAACGTACTCGTTTGTGCCCCCGCTGGTCCCTATTGTCCCGCCGATACAGTAAATCTTGTCGTTGAAAACGGCAACCGCGAAGCCACTTCTAGCCGTCGGCATAGGCGAATCAGTTGTCCACGCGTTTAAAGCTGGAGTAAACTCTTCGTTAACGCTAAGCGCTGTATTGCCACTTAACCCTCCGATTGCATAGATTTTTCCGTTGACAGCCGCAACGCCTAATCCGCCTCGAGCAGTCGGCATAGAAGAGAGCGAAGCCCATGAATTTTGGTTTTGACTTGATTGGGCCTTCGATTGCGGTAAATCGAACGCTGGCAAAACCATTAGTGCAATAATAAGCATCACTAATGAAATTTTTACATGCTTATTTATTGGTACCCCACCGCACGCTATTCACGTATTAATTAGCACTTTACACTTATAATGTTTAAAGAAATCGGTGGCAACAACCAAAAATCTTCTCAGAATCATGTGTTCAAGTCGCGAGGCAAGCGAACGCACGGCAAAATTTTAAAAGATATTCGTACCATATGTTATTTGAGGAAAAAAATGGTAACAATGAAAGCTTTTGCAGGCGCTGAACTAGGGCTGGGCATCTTGATTGTACTCATCTCTTTAGCGTGGTGCTACGTCATCCCTAAGGAAAGCATAACCTACCTATACTGGGCAGTAATTGGGCTGGGCGTAATTGTTATAATTGTGGCAGCAGCAGCGTTAGCGACAAAAACTAAACACCAAATGTAAAAAATTCCTCTTTTTTCTTTTTTGCGTGTTGTTGTTGTATTGTGTAGTCTTGTGTTGTTGTGGGTGTGCCTAAGAGTTAGTAGTACAGTAAGAGTAAAAGAAGTCAGAGTTAGCAATTAGCACAGAGAGAGAAAGATTAAATTTTAACGCACACACACATATTTTTTTTCAGACTGGTAACGCAATCAAAACTTTGCTTCGTCGAGAAACTTTGACCTTTTCTCACAGGTGGGTGTTACCCAACCCTCTTTTTGTTAGGTTAAGAAACTTCACGCCAATAGGAGTTGGCTAACTAATTTTGAAAGAAACAGAAGATGAACTTTCCAAAGACCCACATGCACTCTTCGTTATGAAATCGTCGCATAGAGCGTTTAACTGCTCAAATCAATGCCTAAATCCTATTTTCACGTGCTGTTCTTCTTGAGAACAGAGTTGGAACAGTTTTGTTCTTGGGGGAGTATTATTAGGCGCTCTGGCTAATAGGTGAGCGGTGAAAAACCAAATGGTCGAAAAAAAAGTAATACTATGTGCAGTACTCGCCATAGCAATCGGAATCGCAACAATCATACCGATGGAATATCTGATGTCTGCCCAAGCGCAAGAAGCCACTCAAACTGGACAAGCCCAGGCTAAAGCGCAAGCCCAAGCCACCGCTCAAGCAACATACGATCCATGGTTCCAAATCAATGTCCCTTATATTTACGTTAATCTTGACCAAAGCGGCGGAAACACCACAGCCACATGGGATGGCGTTTTAATTCAGGGAGTCGCAAACTTTACCTTTGCCCCCGAAGCTCTTGCCCTCAACAACACCGATGCCAGAATAGAGTTCTACCAGTTCCAAGTCTCATCTGAAAACGGACCAATCCTGAACATGACCTACAGCATAGCAGTAAGCAAAACAGAGTATAACGTCCCCGGAATCCCAGGCGGCATGTACTCAGCAATCACTGGCTCAGGAGACAACACTTTCGATTTCGCTGACGGAACCATCTACAAAGCACCAATCACCGGAGATTGCATGGGAGGCACAGTCCTCGACGACAGCCCAGAAACACCTATCGCAAACTACACCTGCACAGTTCTAAGCGACTACATTGCCAGCGACAACGGAAACAACGCTCTACAGACAATAGCTGAACTGAGAAGCGCCCAAACACTATACATCGACGTTACAAGAACCATCTCGGTTGCATTTGAAGGCAACGCAACCACAGCCACTACGACCACAATGTCAAGCAACCAAATCCTGCAGCATATAGAATTGACGAAAATCAACAGTGGCTTCGTGTATGGAACCGATGTACAAGGTTCAGTCCCATTCCCAATAGAAACCCCATAGGTGCATAACGTGGCTAACGACGAACTCGAAGGCAACACATTAACCATCTACGCGTACGTTGTTCACGCAGCTAAACCAGTGGGAACAAGAGACGTCACAAGAGGCGCAAACCCTAGCAGCACAAGCGTTGCATCCAGGCATCTGCAGAAACTTGAGGACATGGGCTTAATCGAAAAAAACAGTTATGGCGATTACATCCTAAAGGAGAAAACAAACATCAACGGGCACGTGTGGGTTGGCCGAAACCTCGTGCCACGGTTGATGTTCTACTCCTTCTTTTTTCTCGGAGCTTTTGCAGCCGAGATAACAATAATACTGCTCAGCGCTCTAATAAAGGGCTTTGTGGTTCAAGTCAGCTTCTGCTTTTTAACAGGCATGACTGGAGTAGCCATGGCTCTCTTCTTACTTGAGGGAATCGCATTGTACCGGAAGCTTAACCCAAAGCATGTTGAACGGGGTGACAAAGTTGGGTAACAAAGAAATACTTGCCGCGTTAGAGTCAGCCTTAAACACGCAGACTCAATACGGCTTATCTGTGGAGTTTGACACTGAAGGCAATCTGGTGATGAAAGTTGCCCTAGTAATCAAGGCTAAATTAGTCGAGCAGTAGAAGAGATGCATGACATCAACAAACGTTTAGCTTTATCTTCCTTTACCATACCCTTTTCTCTTAACTGACGATATACTGCCTCTTCTTCTTCTCTTTTAGGCTTGACAGTTTGACTACTGAGAATAATTAAGCTGAGAAAAGCCGTAAATCAACTGTGTGTGTGCATTAAATTTTAATCTTTCTCTCTCTGTTTTTCTCGGTTAATTTTAGTTAATATTCTAGGTGCGCCACGTAAATGCGCGCAAAGCAAGTACTCAACTGTAATAGCTAGAAAAGGACTCTCTTAAGATAAAAATTATCGATCGTTATCCACGATACCAATCTGGGGTTTGGCGCCAATCTGGTCCTTCCTTAATACTGTTTGTAATTTATTGTGCGCTATTGGTGGTTTTTTCGGTTTCAATCTCACATATTCTTTCGTTCATGCCTGTTGTATCATGCCACAATTCTTCAAAGAGGGCTTTGAGTGTGCAGACAAACGCCTCACTGTTGGTCCATAAACCTGTTTCCTGTCGGCTGGTTAAGGCTGAATCTCCATCCAGCGTTATGAAGAAAAAGGCTTCTTCCTCATCTATTATATAGAAATGGGGGTAAAGTTTTAGAGACGAGTTTATGTCGCGTAACTCGATGTTTAGATGCTTCTCGGAAATCCTTTTTCGGATTTGTCTTATTATGTTGATGTTTTCTTTTGAGATTTGGGTGAGGACTCTAGCGCTTGCTGGTATCATGTCCCCTTTTTCCATAGCTTGGATGATCTCTGCTTTGACAAGTCCTGGTTTGATGATTCCTGCTTGTTCTGCTTGAATTACGCCGCGGTTGGTGGTTACTACTAAAAGTTCTCTCTTCCGTTCCTCGATCATCTGTAAAACTCTGGAGTATATGTTCTTCCTTCCTTCGATGACTGCGAACTTTTCTACGGGAAGCGCGGATTTTTGTAGATTACTAGATCTCCATTGAGTTAAGAGAGCGTTCTTATTGTCCTCAAGGAAGCTAAGATCATCCCTCTTGGTTTTGATAAGCAGTTCTAGAAGTTTCTCAAAGGGAACAGCAGCGTAGCGTGTCGGCTTTTCTAGGGTTAAATCCACAATGCCTCTACTCTCTAGGTTCTTTAGGACGCGATATACCTGCGCCTTGTGTATACTAAGGTTTCTGGATATGCCGTATGCTCTTTGAGCGCCGTTCTTAGCGAGAAAAACGTAAACTTTCGATTCATTTTCTGTTAATTTGATATCTCTAAGGACGCTGAAGATGGTTTTTTCGCTCAAAGACATCGTTTCCGTTGCAATTAGTCACAACTTGTGTGACTGAACAAAGCTTATAACTTTTTCTTAGTCACTCAGATTCTGGATATCAAAAAAAGGAGAATAAAAATGAAGAATTTTTCAACAAGTAAAACCGCAGCTATTTTGATTTCACTGTTTATGATATTTGCAATGGGAGAAGCATTTACGACGGTGCATGGTGCAATTACCATTCCAACAATCGCGTTCTGCAACGTTGCCCCCAGCCCTGATGGTATAGGGCAGCAAGTCACCGTGAACTTCTGGCTCGCCACACCAATACCCGGAGGCGTATTTGCGACAAACATGATGGTCGTTGTAACCTTACCCGGTGGAACCACTCAATCACTTGGTAACTTCACTTCAGACTACACGGGCGGCACATACACTCATTATATCCCAAGCGCAATTGGTAACTACAGTTTCCAAATGTTCTACGGAGGACAAAAACTCACAGGATTCGGCGAAAATGGATACGACCCCACTTTTGCAGGAGACTCCATGGGATCCAGCACAAGCAACGTAGCTACACTCGTTGTTCAGCAACAGCCGGCAGGCGGCATCCCGACTACTCCGCTTCCAAGCTCATGGTGGCAGACACCAGTCAACTCAAACAACGTCCAAACCTGGTACAGCATCACCGGACCTTGGCTCGGATTAGCCGCTAACGCTTTCGGCTCAACAGGCGCATACAATGACTCTGGCAGCGAAAACCCATACACTATGGGTCCAGTCACAGGGCACATCCTGTGGACAGAGCCGTGGTGTGTAGGCGGTGTCGCAGGCGGCGACGCAGGCGGAAACGAACAATCAGGCAGCTACTGGACAACCTCGCAGTACGAACCGAAATGGAACCCAGTAGTAATCGACGGCATAGAATACTCAACCTGGTACACAACAACCACATCCTACAGTAACGGCATAGTCGCAACAAACCTTTACAACGGACAAACAATGTGGACACTCAACACAGATAACTCACTGGTCGGCGGCATGCAACCGATCTATGAAACACCAAACCAGTACGGTGTAGTCGGACCATACATCATAACAACCGGACCTCTACCAGGAGTCAATGACAAAATCGATCCGTTCGTTGGACCAGAAGGCGAATACAACCTTTATGATGCATTAACAGGCAAGTATGTCTGCAGCATTGTCAACGGCACCACGCCAGGCGCTGGTTTCGCAGGCGGCTTCATGACGGTGGACAGCTATGGCAACTGGGTAGGCTACTACACTAACTATACCTACAGTCCTAACGGAAAACCTAATTCGCTTTATGCCGTAACAGAGCATCTACCATCAGGCGATGTCCGAGAGAACCTTACAGGACCCACTCTTTGTGCATGGAACATGACAATGGCACTAGGCGAAACCGAAGCGGCAGGTGGATGGGGTATATCCGCGGGCTCTGTATTCGACTTTGACGACGGATTAATGTGGGCTGCACAAACGATACCTGCAACACTTAACGGCGTTAGCCTTATCAGTATGAGCTTCTTTGGTCTATCCGGACTTAACGGCGGAGGATTAAGCGAGGGACAAATCGCAAGCAATGTCATCGTATTAACCACAGGATTCGGAGTAACTAGCGTTGGAGACACAGCAGGATGGGCAGTATCAGCAGGCTTCAGCCAAACAAACGGACAACTCTTATGGATATACAACCGAACATACACGCCATACACAAGAATCAGTGAAAACTTCGTTGACCTCGCCGGAGACGGAGCCTACGTCGAATGCGACGAAAACACATTCCAAACCACAGGCTACTCTCTATTCACAGGCCAACAACTATGGCAAATAACCCTAACCGGCCCGAACGGCGGTCCTCCAAACTCCTATGACGACTTCGGCATACAAGACGTCGTTGACTCAACAACAGGCGTAATCTACCTCTGGGGCTTAGGCGGAGACATCTGGGCAATCAACATCAACACCGGGAAAATGTTGTGGCAAACATCAACAACGCTGCTCCAGGGCTCACCTGGAACTGAAACTCCATACGGCATATGGCCAATATGGGTGCAATTCGGAGGAATAATGGCTGGCGGAAACAACGTATTATACCTCTTTGAAGGACACGAATACAGTCCACCGCTATTCCACGGAGCGCAGGTTCTAGCCTTGAACGGAACCACGGGACAGCTAATATGGAAAGAACTGGACTTTGCAGATACAGGGGCAGAAGTCTCGTACAACATAATGACCGCATACAACTCCTATGACGGCCAAATTTACGCATACGGACAGGGACCAAGCAAAACAATCGTTAGCGTACCTGACCCTATTACAGCAGTTGGCTCCAAAGTCATGATTGAGGGCCGAGTCACCGACGTCTCAGCAGGCGCATCACAACAAGCAGTCGCATCAAACTTCCCCAACGGTTTACCATGCGTATCTGACGCGAGCATGTCACAGTTCATGGAAGCCGTTTACGAGCAGCAACCAACGCCACATGCAACAGGAGTTCCAGTCGTATTATCCGTATTAGATAGCAACAACAACTATAGAACAATCGGAACTACAACCACGAACGGTTTAGGCGACTATACATTTACATGGACACCTGACATACCCGGAAACTATACTGTATACGCCACTTTCGCAGGCACAGGAGCGTACTATGGGTCTTCTGCTTCCACAGGATTATATGCCAACGCTGCAGCACCTACACCAGTACCGACAGCAACCCCACTTAGCGGAATAGCAACCCAATCAACAGTCGAATACATAGGCATCGCAATCATCATCGTGATAATCATAGGAATCGCTGTAATCGCACTTCTCGTCACAAGAAAACACGCATAAACCAAAGAATCTAAACAAAAACCCCTTTTTCTTTTTTTGTTTCTCAAGTTTTGATTTTAGGATTTAGAATTACATCAAGGCCCCAAATGTAGCACACGCATCCTACACAGCGCCGCAGGACACTAAGAAATCGCAAAAAGCAAAACCCACTGAATACACTCCTCCTTCTAAAACAGTTTAGATAACGTGAAGAGAGGCGGTCAGTTTGTTTTTTGTGAGGAGTTGTGCGTGATGGAAACGCCGCAAATTTTTCTTGGGTTTGGGGAACAAATTTCAATCATGATATGTACGTTTTTTCGATGATTCAATGGCACAATATTTGTGATACAATTATGAAAGTGTTGTAATATGATAACACAGTGACATCGTCAACAGAGTGATTTAAGGGAGCCGCAAAACTGTTATTATTTACCTCGCACTTCATTTGTCGATTCGGGGTGGACAAACCTTTTTTGTTTTTGATATGTTACGGTTTAGGAAATATGGCTTATAGGCTTAAAATCCGTGTGTTTCTTACTGCTTACAGCGAGGGGAGAAGGTAGCGTGCGGAAACGCGGCTGGGGAACGATTACGATAGATATCTTAGAGGCAACATTGACTCCTCAGAAAAAAATGAGAATAATGTACAAGGCTAATTTGAATTACGCACGTTTCAACAAATATTTTTGTGATTTCCTAAAGAAAGGCTTCATCGAGGGAACTACCGATCCTGAAGGAAAAGAGTGCTACCGTATTTCTCAACGAGGTAAGACACTTTTGGCGGTACTCAAGAAAGCGAATGAACTTGCTCTTTCCGACGAACTATAAGCGTTTTTGGTCATTTCTTAAATTTTATTGTTGATGTAAAGGTATCTCTGGTTCGATTTTGCTGATGTTGCATATTTGAGTTGACTGGACTTGGCGGCTTTTTCAGTTGGGATGGATGGTTTGTGCGTGGGTTCAGTTTTCGTCTGGAAATGCATCTTGCCATTCGGCTTTGATTTTGATTCTTTGAGTTTTGTCTTCGTATGAGATAATGCCCTGTTGGGTCAGGAACAGCATGAATTCGGTTAGCTCGCTTGTTTGCACTTCGATTTGGTCCGATATGTCAGTTAAGTCATGCCATTCTCCGTCTTTGAGGATGGCGAAGAGTTTTTCAATCGTCAAGAGTTTTCTCTGCTCAATATCAATTGAAGTGCATTTAAGTCTGACAGAACGTATAATAGCGGCTTGACTGGGTTTTTTTCTGTATTTTTCGATGCTGTCATTATAGAAGAAACTTGTGTATGAATAGTACTTTTGGTCTGTACCTGTTGGCTCTGCCTTTTGGACTATGTTCTTTGAGCTCTATTTATTGTTCTACACGTTTTATAAAACTCTAATGAGATGTTCTTGATTAATGAAGGCAGAGATTTTGGTACATTCTGCTCCGGTTCACGGGGGGATGCCATAGTGGTAACTAGAGCAGATGCTGAAGCCCCAAGAGTTGACGCACAGGAAGTAAAGGATGAGTGGAGGTTGCTTTGGTGGGGGCGTATCGACGATAAGATTCGGGCAGAAGGCATAGCGGATCGGAGTTTTTCGTTGTTGGCTGTGGAGCGGGGCACTGTAATTGCGGCTGCAAGAGATTTTAAAGCGTTAAATTTGAAGGAAATTTTGCGTTCTTACAATGTTCAGAATGTTGATCGATTGGTGGGTCCGCATCCTTCAGAGGGTGGATGGGCGAAGTTTGCTAGAACCGTGTTGAACAAGCAGACCCGCGCTCAGAAATTTAGGGCCGAGGCTTGCCCTGCGCGCCATGGAAAGAATGCGCGATTAAAGAAAGGAGGCAGAGGTTGGCTGCATCAGAGATAAGATAAACCGCCATTTTCGGTGGAGTTTCCTGTCTTTGTGAGTTTTGTTTCTTTGGTATTGTCGGTTTGGGGTGCTGTTTGTCCTTGAAGAAAATAAGAACGATGAATAAGAATCGGGGTAGTTTGGATATTGTGCAGGAAGTGCTTTCCATCGTGTCGGTTAAGGTCCGGAAGACCAGGATTATGTATGGGGCTAATTTGAGTTTTGCTCAAGTGGAGAAGTATTTGACACTTCTTCAGAGAAGCGGCCTTTTGGAATACGATGGTGACTCTGGTTATTTGATTACTGATATGGGGATAAAGTTTCTTCAGCTCTACGATGATTATCTAGAGCGATCTACGCGTATGAGGCAGGAAGTCGAGAAGACCATGGAGGATAGGCTGCGACTTGAGAACATGTGTTTTAATAATAAGACCGAGGCTAAGCAAATGGGAAATGAAAAAGATGATCTCACGTAATATCAGAGCTGAAGGATTTTTTCGCGCGTGCGCTACAAAATCATCAATCGGACCATAATTAACATGTTGAAAAAAAATGTTTACTCGCTTTCGACGCAAGTCATAATTGCCGCGTTGAACGAAGAAGAAGGCATCGGTCCCACAATATCCGAGCTAAAAAACTGCCTAGAGGACCCTCAAATACTCGTTGTTGACGGCAGAAGCACTGATCGAACGGTCCAGATAGCTAAGAATATGGGCGCCCAAGTCGTTTGCCAAGATGGATTAGGCAAGGGAGATGCGTTAGCGAAGGCGACTAAGAACTTTGATCCTAAGGTTGATTACGTTGTCCTCACAGACGCAGATTACACTTACCCCGCTGAATACGTTCCTTTGATGATTCGAGTTCTAGAGGAGAATCCCGATGTGGGCATGGTCTGCGGAAACAGATTTAACGACAGTTATCCGCTCAACGAAATGCATGACATACTATACTTTGGAAACCGCCTTATTGCCTTCATTCATAACCTACTGAACGGAGTTTCATTAATTGATCCGTTGACAGGGTTGCGTGTCGTGCGTGCAGGAATTCTAAAAGATTGGAATGTGAAATCCAAAGGCTTCGATGTTGAGGTAGAGCTCAATCATCATGTGGAACGAGAAGGTTTTCGCATCATGGAAATTCCTATTTTGTATCGAGCAAGATTAGGCGAGAAAAAACTGGGAATCAAGCATGGCTCAGAAATTTTGAGACGCATAATATTGGAGACACAGTATTAAGTGTGGGCTGAGAGATATAAGGTGTCTCGGCAACAACAATGGGTTCACCAAGCTTGGGAAGAAGGGAAAGAGAAAGTTAGAGGTTATTTAGAGTAGACTCTTTACACATCCACTTGGAGTGTCATTCACTAAAACAAACTTGGACTTTGTTCAACAAAAGCTTCCTAAACTGCTTGTTGATAGTATGCAATTGACCCAAAGTGCAGATTTAAAAATGCAAAACGATACAGTGACCTTGGAACTCACAGGGAATGTGTTTAGGGAAATCTGTCAGGAAACAAGAAATCTGCCGAGAACCCATAGGCAGATTGGTTGTCTTCTTAGTAGTGCGGTCGCGTGTGTTTTAGCCAAAGCATCGGGAAAAGTTGTTACTATCCAAAAAGACGAACAAAGCGACGACGGCAAAACCACAAGAATCGAATACCTAATGGAAGCCCAATAAAATATAGTCTACGTTCCAGCCCTCCCAAACACTTGGCAGTTCCTCAGGCAACTCAAAGAAAGAACCAAATGCCACATTTTCCAATTGTTGTTTTTCTTTTCGAATGGTACAATTGTTGTCTCAATATTGTTAAAAGACCTTACAGAACCACAAATACTTTCAAGATTTGAACATCAAAAATTCGCGAGTTTACTGAGCTCCAATTGAGCGCGCGCACCAATCTAAGCCTAAACTGACCACTTCCAACTCAATCCGCCCCCCTAAATTGCAGCTTTATTGCAAACCCCTTGATCCGCAAAACAAGACAATAGTTCCTATCAGGACTAACCTAAAAAAACGCGAGACAAAAAATTAATGGAACCTTATAGAAAACATGAATTCCATGTTCCATGCAAGCTTAAATAAAACAAACACCTACATGAAAATAGTCAATTTTAAGATAATTACTTCCTGAAGGCGAGAAAGGAGAAAGAAAAAAACGAATAAAAAACATTTAACAAAAAAATCAATGGTAATTTCTGTGCTCGCCATATTTGCCGTTTTCCTAATAGCATCAACGACCGTTCAAGCTGCTACTCCTAAAATAACTCTCCGTCTCTCATCTGGTCCCGTAGGAACAAGCATACTCGTAACTGGCACCGGTTTTAGTTCTCATGAGTATGTAACAGTGACCTACTTCGGAACAACTACTAAAATATATACAAGCTCTATTGGTGGATTTGCTTTCCCCTTCAAAGCTCCAACCACCGCAATGGTAGGCAAAACGTATACAGTCACAGCAACAAGTACATGCCGCGAATCAGCTTGCGCAAGCTTTTGTGTAACGCGTCTCTTTGTAACTCCAGAATCCCCAATTGGCGCTCTCGCAGCCCTAGGCGCATGTTTCGCAGCTCTACTGACCTACAAACGCAAAAGCCTCCCACATCTACGCCTAAACATCCACACCTAAAAAAAGCAGCAGTAACCTTCAGTATAATTCATTTAGCTATCAAAGATAGTGCATAGAAGTTCATTTTTGTACTTGAACTCAAAATGAGCTTCCTGTACGATCATGTTTTAGCAGCACCCAAAAACAGCGAACCTAGGCTAAGCGCTAAAACTCTTTGAACAATGTCTGCAACGACAAAAAGGGGTGCTCAATCAGCTAATTGAAAAACAAGGAACTGGTTGACATAGGATACTGCTGCAGTATCTTGACATAGAAATACACTAAAGCTAAATCACCGCACCAATAAAACCATTAACAATAGCAGTGCACTGCATGCAAGAAACAAGAATTCCCTCCACCGTAAAAATGGCTTCTGCGCTAAACCAGCAAAGACTATCGATTGCACTAAAATTCTCCGTTATAACCGCCGCTGTAGTTGCACTGTACCTTCAAGACTTAACCATGGTCTTCACAGGCGCTCTAACCAACGAAACAACCTACCACGTACTAGCAATACCATTCCTCTTCGCTTACTTAATATACAGAAAACGAAAAATGACCATCGCAACCCTTCAACCCACAAAAACAGGAACAAACCTATTCCAAAAATACTTTAGCACACTAGCGGGGATCTCATTAAGTGCAGTCGCCATACTCACATACTGGTTTGGAAGCTACACTTTCACACCAATAGAATACCACATGCTAACCCTGCCTTTCCTAACTGCAGGACTAATCCTCATATTATTCAACACTCAAACCCTAAAACAACTACTTTTTCCCATAGCATTCCTCATCTTCCTCGCCCCGCCCCCAGACGAAATCCTCTACGGCATCGGCTCAAACCTCGCAAACCTAAGCGCATCAGCATCAAACGCCCTCTCAAACCTGTTTGGACTGCACGCGGTGCTCTCCACAAGTTCAGGAAGCCCCATAATAACACTCATCAAACCCAACCAAACAACCTTAAACTTCGGCGTAGACGTAGCCTGCTCCGGTATCTATAGCCTAATCGGCTTTGTCATATTCGCATTATTCATAGCATACATTATGCGCGGTAAACTACGCAACAAATTCGCCATTCTCATCATGGGCATACCCCTAATCGTCGCACTCAACATAATCCGCATAACAGCCATCCTCGCCATAGGCTACAACTTCGGCCAAGACCTAGGACTACAACTATTCCACGACGTAGGCGCTATAGTCCTCATGTTCATAGGAGTACTGGTATTGCTGGCTATAACAGATAAAGCCTTCAAAAAACCCAAACCACCCCAACCCTGCCCAATATGCAACCCCACACCAGCAAAACCAGCTGAAACATTCTGCCCCAACTGCGGAAAACTCTTCAAATTGCCAAAAATAAAACTAACCCGCGCCGACATCGCAAAAATCGTAGGCATAGCCATAATCGTAGTCATGCTCCTATCCATTCAAGCACCTGTATTCGCCCTAACTCAAGGCCCCGCACAAGTAATTTACCAAACACCCTCAGGCACACAAGTAAACACGAACACACAAAACTTCCTCTTACCAAATATGCCCGGCTACACCCTAAGCTACGTCTACCGGGACACCACCTTTGAGCAAGAATCCGGCGACGATGCAGCACTCGTCTACTCCTACAACTCACCAAATGATACCACATTGACCGTTTGGGTAGCCCTACAAATAGCACCCAGCGTAACATCCGAACACCAATGGGAAACCTGCCTCATCAATTACCCCCTAAGCCAAGGCGACACAGCAACTGTAAACCAACTTGACCTCAGAGACATGCAGATCCAAGACAACCCGCCGATGACGGCAAGCTACTTCGCCTTCCAATACAAAGACACAAACGCAACCCAAGTTGTACTCTACTGGTACGAAATAGCCACATTTGACACAAACGGAACCGCAGAAACAAAAAGCGCAATGATAAGCATAGTAATGTATCCATCGTCTCCCCAAAACTTAATGGGCGCTGAAGCCCAAGAACTTCGATTCGCCAACGCCATCATCAACTATTGGGCCCCAATTCAAACCTGGAGCCCTATCGCGTTGGCCATCAGCCAAAATGGCTTAGCCCTCTCAGCAATCGCTGCAGCAATTCTATTTTTACTCATGATCTACGGTCTATACTTAGATAGAAAAGAGAAATGTGCTCTTTTAAACCTCTACCAAAAACTTCCGCCTCAAGACCAACTCATGATAAAAGCTGTCACCAACGCCAAAAAAAATCACAACCCAACAACCCAATTCATAACTCTTGAATTCCAAAAACTATCCAAAACATCCGCTTCTGAAACTTGGATTGCACAAAAGCTGAGCGAAACTGAAGACGTCGGTCTAATCAGTAAAACCCTCACGAACAAGGATGATACGCCCACTCTCGCATGGAAAAGTCAAATTCAGGCGCGCTAGTCCCTTAATTTTTTGGTTCGCCATTTGATCCTTATTTTAACTATGTGCCGTTATCGTTCTCCAATCAAAAGCGGAGATAACGAGCACCTAAACGTGACGAGGCGCTTTATTTGCAAATTTTTTGCAGGAGCGCTTTTGCCTCAGGAATCTTATCCTGCCACTTCTCTGTCTCACTGATTCACTACTTACGCCACGTTAAGCTGAGATGATCATTCCATTAACTAGCAGCCCCCGCGAACGCTCTCGCTCTCTCATCTATTTTCTGTTTTTGTTTTTGTTCTTCAATTGTTAATTTTTGCGGTTGCTCTTCTGGAACCAGCTTTCGAGAGTACCGATAAACATATTTCTCGTGCACTTCTTTGGTGATTAGCTGTTCCTGATACAGTGCCTTGGTTAATAGAAGTAGCCCAGCATAAAACTTGCCTAATTCCTTTTGCCCCTGAAATTTAATCACCGCAAGATAGAGTTCTGGCGGCAAACAGATTTTCATTATGTGTTCTTGAGTGAACTCCTTACCCATATTTCCCTTCTCTCCTTTAACTTGGATTATCCAGCTTCCTAAGAATGAAAAACGTTTGGACCCCTCATAAACATAGTAACAAATAGGGAAATGGTAGACTTAACTAGTTAGCTACCTGCAAATAAAACACAAAACAAGCTACCTACTATCCGCCGTCAATGGCTTGCGATCAGATTTTTTCAGTGCCTATCGTGTCTCTTCGGAATTTTTTGTTTCGTTTAAGGTTTTATTGTCGTAGTCGTTAAACCCTCTTGGTATGCGGAAAAGGACAGGCCCATTTTTCTTTAGATCTGAGAGGAATTCTTGTCGGTCACTTTCTTCCCATTTCAGCAGGTTCCCCACGCATTCGAATAGGTCGGTCTCGAAATTCAAAAAGTGCAGTTTCAAAAAATAGTTAACAATTTCATAATTTAGACCTGTGGCGCCACATATTGACATGGGAACAGTGTAACAGTATAATTCGGTTATTCGCTTCCACATCAATTCAATATTTCTGTAGATAAGATCGTCGTTTTTGACCAGAAGCTCCGTGTTGCCGGTTCGGTAATATTCTTCGCTAACTTCGTCACCTTTGCGGAAAAGCGCTTTTTCAGCTTCGGAAAAAGAATTGAAATCTACACGCAGAAAGCTGCCGGTGGTTGAGTCTTTCAGTTTTTCTGTCAAATTTTCAACTCGTCTGAACATGTCAGAAGTTTTCACGGAATAAACACCCCCTTCTTAGTTTTATCCTCTAACGCTTTAAGCCTGTTAATCAAATCGGGTAACGCTGCAGTTTGAAACATCAACGAATTTGCCTTCAACATTATATTCAACGCAGCAAGCTGAGCCAACTCATTGGATGACGAGAACATTTTCCTGCTTGCCTGACGATAAATCTCCTCATAACGATTAACAACCTTCAACAAAACATCCGTTGGATTAGTCGCACCCTGCAAAAGCGGCTGCCAGGTTGAGCGGCACTCAAAATCACTGTAGACTGTACGCTCTGAACACCCCATTTTCTGACTCAACTGCTTGACAATCTCCGCCTGACATAAACCCAAACCCTCAAGCTTGAGCAATTCCAAGCGCCTGTTCACCACTTCCAACATTATTACCTCCGTAAACAATACCTCTAAACAACAATAACGAACAAAACAAATGCCGATAGCAAAACTTTAAAGAAATAAAGAAGCCCAGAAAACGCTAATTGCCTAAAACACATTACCTACATAGCAAATTCATGGACGATAATCCGTTAACATTTTTTCCATTTGCGCGTGGTCGCCCTGTCGGCGCTGAACAACTCGGAAATTTTGCGTTCACTAACCCTCTTAGCCAATTTATTCGCCGACAACAACTTATCTTGAGCTAAGACTAGGGCGCCTGAAAGAAGATTCACCAGTTGCTTGTCAGTGAATGGGCCGTTTCTGGCTATGAAATAGCTTGCCTTGCAATCCGCCACTTGTATTGTTTCGGCATCTACGCCGAGACGAGTTAGCTCCTCAGTTTTTTCTTCCAAAACCTGCTCAAATCTTCTCATGCACAACGTTAGGGGGTCTTTATCTGTTTTCTTAATTGCTTTAGCCAACTTTGCTGAAGTGGGAGCTGAAAAAATTAAATGCCCCTCATTTCTAGCCCTAGCAACTGCCTTGTGATCAAAATCTTCATCGTTAATCCACTCATCAGTCAAACAGGTGGCTGGGAGAAGTCTGTAGCCATCCAGTTTGCCGCAGGCGTTGCACTTCAAAACCACCACGCCTTTATCATCTAGTAATTCGTCGCTGCCGTCTGTCTTGTGGCAGTGAGGGCAAACATGATTTTTCCACAAAAGATCCTCCTCCATGTCATCCGTAATCACATTTAAAGGAACGCAAGCCACATCCCGACCGCAGTCTACACAAATTGCGAGACCCTCAGCAGGGTAGTTTTCCAAGATCTCAGTTGATCCGCAAGACGTACATAGTTTAACTTCAAGAGATTTAGCACTCATTAACCATCCACTTCTCCTACAATCGCTATCAAACTTCGGGTATACCTAAAAAACTTAACCCAAAAAAAAGGATTCACTGATCCTCAAGAATACCCACTTTTCATCAAAAACAAATCAAAATTTAAGCCAAGCAAGTTAGCGTTAAATAGATAGCTATACCTAAAACGTTCAATTAGAGCCGCATGTCCCCCAAAATCCGAGAAAATAAAAAACCTTCAATACAATACGAACTGCATTCAATCCTCTCACTTAGCCTGGCACAAATGAGAAATTCAAAAGTTTTAACTAATATGGAGGCCAGGTTTGTAAAGAACTCCAATTATGGAAATTCTCTGCAACCGTTTTTTCTGCTTGAACTGAGCGCACGCGGTTGCTTTTAGAGCATAAGCTACGTGCCGCCGCTCCATCATAGACAATTGTGCCAGCCCCGCTTCAATATCTCAACACAAGAAAAGCCTAAAAACACTCGATTTAACGATTCTAACCCCAAAACATCGTCTTCCAGCTCAACCCCACCCCCCTCAAATTGCAACTTTCCTGCAAACCTACTCAATTCCCAATTCCAATTAAACCACTTAAGCAACCTCAGCCCTCGCTTCCAAATAGTAACAAAAACCCCAAAGCCCTCAAAAAAAGCTGAAAATAGGTAGGGGATAGGGTGTTTTTTCATGGGAGAGCCAGCGATGAAATCAAGAAATCGTTAAAATATTGAAGATGCGTTGAAGCTCGAAAAATCAGGCAGAACCCTCTGGAAAGGCAACCCAAAAAATCGTTAAAGCGAAAAACTTAAGTGTTGAGAGCTTGTAGTTTTGTCTTAGAACCAAAAAATACATGGATGTTGAACCAATTGGCTGTTGAAGGTTTTTTCGAAAACAAAAAGACACCAGTAGAAGCTAAAGTCGGCGACTTAACCCCACAATCTAAAGCGGTTAACGTTACGGCCAAAACAGGCGTAGTGTACCTGACACTTTGGGATGACAACATTGAAAAAGTCAACGAAGGCGACACTGTTCGAGTGGAAAACGGATACGTGACACTATTCAAAGGCAACATCCGCCTAAACATAGGAAAATACGGCAAACTTGAACCAGCAAAAGAACCCTTAACCGTAGAAGTAAACACTGAAAACAACGTATCAAGCAAGGCCTACGAGCAAGAACGCAGACCGTTCAGAGGCAGAGGCGGCGGAAGAGGCGGATACGGCGGAGGCGGCGGCGGATACGGCGGCAGAGACAGAGGACGCGGCGGATACGGCGGAGGCGGCGGCGGATACGGCGGCAGAGACAGAGGCGACAATCGGGATCGTCGCGGTGGCGGCGGTTACAGACCGAGATACTAAGCTTTCGACGTGTTGAAAAACTATCTAACTCTTTTTGTCTTTTTATACCTTAATTAAGGATGCCTTACCGTAAGGTCTTGAAAAATAGCCTTAAAAAATACACGTTAAGCCACGGGCTCTTCAAACACCGAGGCAGCACACTCTGTGTCTGAGAAATACAGGCTGGAATTGGGCAAAGTATATAATCGTAACTCCACATCTCACCGTTTACTTCAGGTGCGAAAGGCCAAATGCAACTTCCCAAACCGAAATTTACGTGGAAAACGGTAATTTTTCCACTGGTGGGATTGATTGGCTTTTTCCTATATATTTACCTATACAAAGTGGACATCATAGGCATATTGGCAACCGCAAAAAAAGCGGATCCACTCATTTACTCAATAGCCATACTATTCGGGTTGTTCCAGGTCCTGTTTTTCACAGTTTCCTGGCGGGTATTAACCAATCATCTTTCTATCAAAATGAGCTTGATTCGGGCTTACCTCTACGTATGGTATGGGATGTACGTTGACACCATCGTTCCAGCCCAATCCATCAGCGGAGAAGTAACCCGAACATACCTGCTCACAAGAGATGGATGCGGCTCATTCGGAAAAGTTGTCGCATCACTTTACACTCACAGGTTTCTCGGCACCGCGATTAACGTTGTTGCATTAATCGCAGGATTAGTTTTGCTAACATTCGGAGGCAACGTTAACCCCCTCGTCTTTAACTCAATCATAATCGTCGCGGTTGCAATAACAACGATGCTTGTTTTGATGGCAGTTTTTTCTCTGAAACAAGAATGGACCTTAAAAGGGGTCAATTGGGTAACAGAATTCGCCCACAAAATCAGTAGAGGAAGAATGAAACTGGGAAAACTGAAAGAAGAAGCTATAGAGATTACGACGCACTTTCACGATTCAATGAAGGAGTTTCGTCAAGCCCCGAGAGCTGTAGCTTTCTCGTTGTCCTATCTGCTTGTTTCATGGTTCTTTAGCCTAAGCATCCCATACCTTGTCTTTTTATCGCTAGATCATCCTGTTTCAATAAGCATAATTATTGTCACTTCAGCAATATTCTTGGCTGTCAAATCGATTCCGGTGGGTATTCCTTTTGAAGTTGGTCTTCCAGAAGCAGTAATGACCACGCTCTACATTTCGATGGGTGTACCAGGACCGCTGGCTGCCACGGCCACCATACTCACAAGAATCATTACCTTATGGTTGTTCTTCATCATAGGCTTCGGAGCACAACAATGGCTTGAACTGAAGCCCCTCAAAATGGTGATGTCACCAACTTCCGCAGCTACGGAAGCCAAAACTCCGCAATAATTTTCCCTTTTTCCTTTTTTGGTTCTCAATTTTATCTAAATAAAAACAGTAGAGGTTTTGAACTTGATAGTAAATGAAATACCTATTAGCGAAAGCGATAAAAAAACGATTTCCCCCGAGAACCAATCTCGGTATAAAACAATTCAAGAAAAAACTGTGGGCGGCGAGAAAGTTTACATCATTGACGTTGACATTGATTTAGGTCGTAGCCTGGCAGAAAGCATACAGAACTTAGGTCCAATTATGCCAATCTACTACATGGCAGACGGCGTGACGCTTGTTGACGGTTTTCATAGATTAGCCGAATGTCCTAACGCTCAATATACTAAGATTATTCTGAAAAATTGCGTTACTGAGGTCGATAGGGTACTTTATAGTACCGCTATTAATTTCAATCGGAGAAAAGGAACTTCTGAAGAACTCAAGAAAAACATAGTGTTTCTTGCAACTGAAGGACACTTAAGCGTTAATGAGATTGTATCCAAAATCGGTTTGAGTCACTCAACCGTTGACCGTTATTATCCTAAAGAACTGAAGGATCAAGCGCATTCTCAACTTGGAATCGCAAGCGGAAAAGCAAGAGCCCTCAAGGCCACACAACAAACACAAACCGCTCGCACCACCCGCGTGGGTGCTTCCACCGAATCCATTGCACATAATTTCACCCATGAAAATACGTGCAATGGTCCACAAGTTAACGCTCCAGGCATAGCGCCAAATGACGCTAAACCAAAAGAAAGTATTTGCGCTAATACCTCAAACGAGAAAGAACCTGCACTTAGCGATAACAGCGTTCCCACTTGGGAACGGCGAACTCAAGAGCCTACCTCTGAAGAGAAGATCAATACTTTAATCGCTGAAGATAACGAAGAACAGCAACAACTTGAAAAGCTCATATGTGACGCCAAAGCCGATTTACCCAGTGATTTTAAACACGCTGTCTATGACTTGGCCGTTGACCCTGCCAAAGAACTTACACAGAAAAAACTTAATGAATGCCTCACCGTCGCGGTTGAGGTTCTTTTGGATTTCATAGAGCGAGAAGGAACCTTGCAAGACCTGCTTAAGACAGCTTCAGAGAGATGGTAAAATAATGTTGTTTGAACTAAACGGTAACACAGCCAATATCCTTGCTTACGTTAAGAACAGCGGTCTTTCGGAAGAAAAATACTTAGCCCTTATCCCTGACATGAAACTGCACCAACAACTTTTCCAACTGAAATACAGAGAAAACATTACCGATCCTGAGAATTTAAGAAAAGTGCTGGGCCTTGACAGCAACATTGAGTTAACTAAATACGCTGAGATTCTTGACGCATGGTTAGCCTCTCAAAAGACGTTAAATCTTGATTTGGTTTGCCCTGAGTGTTTGGTTGCAGTTCTAACGGATAAAGTTGATGATGGCGAGAAGGTTTGCTTGTGCTGTAGCTTAGTGGTCGGCGCCTCTTATGACGAAAGCATACCCTTTGACGATAGTTTAGACCGCGACGTTACCTTTCAACCGTCAAGCGCATTAAGTCCCACTGACGGTTTAGGTTGCACAATTAAATCTCCAGAAATCCACAAGTTACTTTCTAACAATGACGTTGATTTCTCAGAGTTTCAAAAGACAAATCCACAAGAAGCAAGTGAGTTAAGCATGGCTAAGGATGGTTATCTTCGGAAGGGCGGTTTTTGTTATCGGTTAAAAGATGGTTACGTGAGGAGAATTGACCTTGAATACACTTTCAACCAACAAGACTTACCTCTGAGAAAATCTAAATTGGGCAGGGTTGTTGATTCATTCGCTAACGACAACAAAAGCGTCTTAAGTTACTCTTCTTTTATTTGCGATAAATACGGAATCTCTGACCCCGTTTTTAGGGAAGCTTTAGCTCGCAAGGTTAGGCAAGCCAGAGCGACCTTAAAATATTTTGGCAATTCGAGGCCAAGGATAAGACCGCTTGTTGACACAGTTTTTTTCCGTTGTTTGCTTAGATTCAAGAAAAGAACTGAAATACAGAAAGCTAAACCTAATTTGCACATTGACTATGGCATAGCTAATCTAATTGCTGAAGATGCTGTTTTCAAGAAAAAACATAGTACACCAAACTTGGATTCCAGTTTTCTTGATGATTGGGAAGATAGGGTCTTAAACAATGAATGAAGCGAGAAAAAAGGTAAGAGCCACACGGAAAAGGTAAATTAACCGTTGAGCTATAGCCGGTTCTTTTCTGTGAGCCCTTACCAGGGCGGTTCAAACCCTTAATAGAAAAAGGAAACAAGTTTTTAGGCGCTGCATCTTCTTGTGCAACAGTTTATTGCTGGGCAATCCTTACAGCCCTTAAAATTATGTTGTATTTTTCCAATTTCGGAATTTTGCAACAGGCCATCACTGTTATCTTCTTCTTGACAAGGTAAAATGATCTTGTCCATTTCGGTCACTCTTCTTTTAGCTCGGCAAATTGCCGATAGCAGATGTTTGTGGCTGTTTCAGTGTCGGCGTTTTGCCGTCAGCGTTAATTTTCTCTTTATAGCGTCCGTAAGTGCGCGGCGGAATGCCGAAAACGCTTTGTAACGTGCTGTCACTCATACCTTGCGCCAAAAGGTAACTTATCGCGTTTGGAACTGGGAAATCTTCGTCAGGTTTAAAGAAAAACCGTAACCTCTCAAGGGTCATCTCTTTAACGCGAATAACAACATAGAAATGCGAAGGCATCCAAA
>JBEKTQ010000006.1:0-128233 GCA_049515895.1 Bathyarchaeia archaeon
AGACTTGTTCCTGTCAGGATGATATTGCAGCGCTAGTTTCCTGTAGGCGTCTTTTATCGCGTCTTTGGACGCATTCTTCGGAACACCTAGAATCTCGTAGTAATTCCTTTTTTCAGTCATTACTTACCTGCATCTTGACTTTAGACTTGAAACAACTACTATATAATAATTGCAAAAGAAGTGCTCCGCGTGCGCTTGTTCAACAGTTTAGCTATTTGGGCTTTGTCGCAAATTTGTTTCTTAGCAAAAAATAACACGCACTTAATACCTCAAATAAGGTCTTCCGATCCCTAGCCGACATCAACGATTTCTTCATCTCCGAACCCATGAAATGGGCACTTCTCCGCTTTATCGCGACTTAGTGACTGACAGACATTATTCACGTCACGCGTGTAGAGTCAGAGGTTATCTTCTTCCAGGTATGCTGGTGCGGTCACTTCCCATCCGCCTTTTGAATGCAAATATTTCTCCAAGCTCAACATCGATCCTTCTTCGCCATGAGTCAGGAAAACATGTTTCGGCGGGGATTTGAAGTTGTCGAGCCACCGGTGCAAATCGCTCATACCAGCATGGGCAGATAAACCCTCAATATTCTCGATCCTCATCCGCACCGGATAGGACTGGCCGAGAATACGAACTGGAGAAGCGCCATCAAAGATCTGCCGTCCCAGCGTCCCAACGGCTTGGTATCCCACAAAGAGAAGCGTGGATTCTGGACGAGTTATCTCTCTGACAAGATGATGCTTAATTCGCCCTCCGGTAATCATCCCCGAACCAGCCATAATGATTGCTGACCCCTTGATCAGGTTAATCGCCTTAGACCCTTCAACAGATTCAACAAGCTTCAACCCCGGAAAGTCAAAGGGAGATTGACCATCCTTGAAGAGCTCCAGTGTCTCTTTGTCAAAATACTTCTTGCTTTGTTCAAAGACATTCGTGACTTCGACAGCCATGGGGCTATCGAGAAACGTAACAATATAAGGAATCCTTTTTGTACGCGCCAACGAACCGAAACGGTATAATAGCTCTTGGGCGCGCTCAATGGCAAAGGTTGGGATAATGACGTCCCCACCAGCTTTTACAGCGTTATTTACGACCGTGCTGAGTTTATCGTCAATATCTTGGGGACTGCCATGGTCGCGATCTCCGTACGTGGATTCCATGACCACGTAATCTGCTCGATCAAAGACGGAGGGGTTGTTGAGAAGAGGCGTGTCCCACTGACCGATATCGCCAGAGAAGATGACGTTCCGCGATTCATTCTCATCTTGGAATACGATCTCAATCATGGCCGAGCCAAGGATGTGACCCGCATCGTGGAAACAAACCTTGACTTGGTCGTTCAGCGGCAAAAACTCTTCATAGGGAACAGCCTTTAGGAGGGGAAAACACCTTTCTGCATCTTGGATAGTGTACAAAGGGATTTCAGGGTAGGGTCCCTTTCGGCCTTCCTTATCATGACGTTTTTTCTTGAAGGCAGCATCTTCTTCCTGAATTCGAGCAGAATCCAAAATCACTATCGGGAACAACTCCTTAGACGCAGGGGTCAGCAGGATTTCTCCGGCAAACCCTTCCTTGACAAGTTTAGGGATGAGTCCGGAGTGGTCTTGGTGAACGTGTGTTAGGAGGATATATTGGATTTGGTTTGGGGGAACAGGGAAGACCTCCCAATTTCTGTACAAGTATTCTCGTTCCTGAAACAGTCCGCAATCAATGAGGATCTTCAATCCAGCAATTTCCAGTAAGTAGCTTGATCCTGTCACTTGATGTGTTGCGCCTAAGAATTTTATTTTCATTAACCTTCCACTTATTGTCATTTCTCATTTCTAATCTATCAATCTTCTTGTTCTCGCAAAAGTAATGTCTTTGTTTGAGCAAGATGATTACTTAAAGCTCTTGCCGAGACGTTTTTTTCCAATTTTTTGTTAACTTCTAGCGCGCTTTAATCGCACTAGAACGGTATTGTTGCAGGCGTTGGTCTTTCTCTTTAATGAAAGTCACTGTTTCAACATTTGGACCCAATAGTTTTGGAGGAGTTGACGTGGGCTATCGGTTGACCTTAGAACAGTGCGCTTACTTGCTTGATCATTTTTATGCAGGAATATGTCTTAGAAAGTTATCATGTCTGTTTAGGGCTCTCTTCGGAATTCCGATTTCTCCAGCAACAATACACCGCCGAATAGCGCGCCGCGCTTCCTCCTCAATAAATATAAAGGGAAATTGATTTCGAATTAGATGTGACATCAAACTCCATGGCTACTATCGCAGTTCCTAAACACGGCAATAAGCGCACAAAATTAAAGTACCACTGTACTGAAGTTTATTGAGGATTAATAATAGCCTCTTTATGGTGAAGTAAAATGGAAGGTTTCTCCAACGAAGCATATTATTTGTTTTTCTCCACACTAGCCAATAGAACGCGCCTTGCCATAATTGATGTTCTAAGAGAAGGCCCCAAAAACATTTCGGGAATTTCAACTGCTCTAGAACAAGAGGAAACCATAATCGCTCACAACCTCAAAGTGCTGGAACGTTCTGCACTATTGCGTTCAGAAAGTTACGGAAAAGAAAAGCTTTACTCTTTGAACATGGAAGTTTTTGCACCGCTTTCTGAGCTTCTAACTTTTCACACCAACACATATTGCCCTAATCTCAAAAGTTGCATACCTCCCGAAAAACTTGAGGCGTACATGAAAAAAGAAGCTGCAAAAGAGACATTTATAGAACATCAATGATTCGCGCGCGCGAAGTAAGCTAACGGATACAGGAGAATTTGACTGGGGCTTGCAGGTAATAATAACTGGTTTGAAGTCGTCCTTAAATCGATGATGTGAATTCAAGAAAGCAAATATTTACGAATCGGAGCAATAGGGACTCAGACCGTTTCGGGGGTAAGCCCGATCCGGCTCATCCTCAGCGTCTACTTTTACTGGTAAATTGGCGACAAAATCCCATTCCCGGCGCCTTTTTATCTTGTTTTTCAAGGCATTTTCAAGTTTGAGAAGTACCGATGGAATCTCAAAGTCGTTTTTGTAATTGGGTTGTTCTAAGGTTTGGGTGGGAATTTTGGTTAAAGTATGAGAAACCTTTTTTAGTGATTTTAGATAGTCGCTGAATCATCGAAACGCTTAGGGGTAGAGCTAGGTCATTTACTTAAATGTCTTTAAGCTTAGCATGGCGGGTGGGTTATTCTCGTGCCTGATGAAAAAGTTTTCTCGTTTAACTGCCCCCCCTGAACTTAAAACTGCAAGGCTTCTTTTCAGCGCTTGCCTGAGTGTACCAATAGTGTTTTGGCTCCAATCCGATGGACTTATTAAGAGACCGGGCATAAACAATAGCGGGGTTGCTCGGTTGGGGTACAATATTACTCGAGTGTCTGAAAATGGCTTTCCTAGTCAACCCTGCAGCGGAAAATGCAGAGCCGCCTTTTGCCAATTCGCGGCAAAATATTGTAAGGACTGACGAGCAGCATGCAAATCCTTGTTTACGTTATTTCCATTGTCTGGCTTTCACCTATTTTCTACCTTCTAGTTTTGCTGATCGGTAAATGGTCCAAATTGAGGAGAAGAAAAAATCTCATAAGGCAGAAGGGGCCAGTTCAGAAGAAAATTGAAAAAATCATCTTTCAGATTCCTACTGTGGGAAATTTTCGGTCAGTTAATAAGGCTTTTGAAACTGTTAAAGGCTATGACCTTCCTGCTCCCGTGGAAACCTGGGTAGTAGTTGAAGAGTGGGATACACATAAGGACCAGTACGTATGCGACAAGGTTGTAGTTGTTCCCAAAGATTTTGAATGCGAAGACTTGTACAAAGCACGAGCTTTAGAATTCGCTCGCAGGTTAAGGGTTAAGATGGTTGCCGACGGAGAGCTGGGTTCAAATTATATGCTACTTCAAGGAGACGACGACGCACTGCCCACCATAGGATTTATACTGGAAGGCTTGACGGTTAACGCGGACATATCGATTGGAACTATTACCCCCAAAGTAGCTGGAGTTTGGAGCACGATAATAGATTACGAACGGTGCGTCGCTTGCGGAATCTTCTGCAACTTTTTTACCAATCTAGGACAACCTCTCTGGGCTCACGGTGAAGGAACGGTTATGAGCAGCAAAGTTGACCAAAACGTTTCATATGACATAAGCAGCTTCGTGAAAAATCCTAAGCAGAAGCTGATAAGCAGTGAAGACGCATTTTACTTTCACAAAGCAGCCGTCTTAGGTTTTAACATTTATAATTCTGAAGAAAGGGTCCTTATACTGCCCCCGTTATCTATGCGTGACGCTGTGAAACAGAGGCGAAGATGGTTTTGGGGTCAATGGACACTTTTAAGAGATAAAATGCTTCCGTTGCCAAATAGACTGAGGCTAGGTGTTTTAGGCTTTTCGGGTTTGTGGCTCTATTTCATCGGAATGTTGGGGTTACCGCTGAGCTACCTGGGGATAATTTCCGTAACTGGGATATTCTTTCCGTTAATGCTTGCTTCCCTTGTCATCTGGCTCGGAATGAGAGCCTACATTATCGGGACGGCCATGGGCTGGAAGCAGGGCCTAATAGGAGCTTTGCTGAGCTATGTGACGGTGACATTAAACACTTTCGTTCACCTCATAGGGCTGCTGAAAGGTGACCCTCATAACTTCGAAGTAATACGAAAAGAGTGATTTCAGGCCCTCGAATTAGTATAGAAGCAGTGAGTATAGAATTCATATTATTGATTCATAAGGCTTATTTTCTTTGAACCTCAAAGGATTGAACAAGACAGGCGAAACTTGAAAACAAGGCATGTTTCTAACAGTCCCCACAATAGAGAGAACTAAATGAAAAACCAAAAGAAGCGTCAAAAAGAGAGGCGCAGGCAAATTTTGGAAAGTGTTTAAGAATGAAAGTCAATGATAGATGTCCTTCGTGCGGCTCAATTGAGACCGAAACCGTGTACACATATGAATCAGTGTTAAGCGTTTGCAAAATTTGCCGAGTGATGCGTTCAAAAAGCTGGTTTTAGAACAAGCTGCCCTTAAATGCTGAATGAATAAAGTGGATTTCTAAGCTTTTTCGACCTTCGCACTGAATAGTGCTTTGCGTTGTCTCGTTGACCTACTGATCTGTTTCGTTTTTGGCTCGGAGTGAATCTTGTGAATCTAATTTGCGTCCTTTATAGCACCCCGCTTTCTTGTTAACGGAGAATCAAGGTGACTTTTCTGTTGCTGAGCGCCGTTAATATTTCTAGTATAGTCAACGCAGCAATAGAGTAGATAGGAATCCAATCATAGGGGTACATCTGAAAAGCAATGTTCCCGTTCACCTCAGCATGCAGAAACGTGAATCCTATGCCGTAATAAAAAAAGAAAGGTAAGTTTGTGGCTGCTAGAAAAGCGGCTGATCCTGCAATAAACTTCAGCAGCGATTGTCTGTTATACCAAATTAACAAGGGCAACGCGAGAAGGGCGCCCCGGGGGTCAAATGAGCCAAATGTAAAAAACAGTGCTGACAACCATGGTTTTTTAGTGTATCCGAAATACAATGCGCCTACTAGTAGGATTGTTTGAAGGACATGGGCGTTTCCCATCATGTACCCGATGAAATAGCTTGGCGCGAAGGACTGAATATTCAAGGTTTCCACTCGCATGCCAAACAGGTTAACGCTTGAGCTGGCAAATGAAAGCGAAGGGAGTGGTTGCAACAAGATAATTACCGAGGCTATCACGCTTGGAACAAGGTTTTTTTCCTTAACAAGGTTGTAGACGAAGAAAGCTAAGGCTGGAATTAACGCAAATTGCAATAGGTCAAAGGCAGTGAGCGCGTTCGAGTAGCTTAGTGTGAAGAACGGCGCGAAAAGAATCAGGAATGAAGGCGAATACTTGAAGGTTTGCGGTCTTGGCAGAATCGGAAAATCTTTCGGTATGATGCCTCCGTAGTAAATTTGCGTTGGGTTGTGAAATAGCCGCCATTCTCCAATGTAATACGCTGAAAAATCTCTCGCAAAGGTGGCTGATTTGGGTAGTTGGAGAGCTAAAGGGAAAGCAACCCCAAAAAAGAAAGCGTTCAACGCCAATGCTATAAGGATGGTATTCAAGATTTTTCTTTTTTCTAGTTGCTTCTGTTCCGCAGTTTTCACCGTCTTAAACAACGAGTAAGTTAAGAAAGCTTCATTGGTTTAATGATTTATTTTTTGCCCTACTACGCCAAATTTTCTAGGAAAATGTTTTATTGACCAGCTTATCCATAAGTTTTAGCTTGGTATCGCTAAATTGCCTTTTGAGTGAGAATAAATGTTAAAAAAGAAGAATTTAATAATAGTAAGTCAACGTTACTGTTGCGCTGATTGCAGTTTTATCCGTGCTTCCCATTCTTATTTCCACAGTTGTTGGCAGCACTGGAAATACAGCGGTTCCTGATTTTCCTATTGTTATGTTCTGGTTGAAGTTAACTCCGTAAACGGAGTAGATTGCCTGTGCGTAGGTTGCGGTTGAGTTTGAGGTCGCTTGGACTTGTACATATCCAGGATATGGCAGCGTGTTATCAAATATGTTAGTATTGTTTGCTACAGTTACCGAGGACGAGCTGATTAGAGTTTCAGATGACTGCATAGTCATAATACTCGAAGCGGAATTTAGTTGATCGGTCAAGTTAGTCAACTCCGTATTCAGCGAGGAAATCTGATTTTCATTTGCTGTTTTATCGCTATTCGCTGAAGAAACCTGGCTAGTTAGGTTCTGCACCTGTGCCTGCAATGAGCTAATTTCGTTATTCTTTTCCTTTATTTGCGCTTGCAGGTTAGTCGGCTGGTAAACCACAAACACACTAACTAGGCCAGCGGCGAGAATAACACAGACAACTGCTAAAGCGACGAATTTCATATTTCTTTTGCCCGCAGAAGGCGGCGGAGGCGGGGGTAATACGTCAGAGGTATGGTTTTGACTCATGGTTATCTTCCTGTTTTTTCTATTTATCTGTACTGAGTGATTAATAATTTTTTCCACATTCAGCCCAAACTGCAATTGAGGAACTTACTCCGCGGTAAGTAGCAACTGTTCGCTAGTTTCTTCGTCCTCCTAGTACTTCACGCTTAGGTATAGTAATACGGATAACGCAACCAACTCGAATAAACTCGGCAGAAACGCGAAAGGCCCGAGTCCGTAGGCTCTAAATCCGTATATTGACGTCACAAACGGGCTTGAGGTTAAATCTCTAACAAGGAACACAAAAGCGAAAATCACGAGCCCAACAGTAAATGGGGAACGCGTCTTGACGTAAATGTTAACATAAATTAATATTAAAATGGCAAGCAGAGCGATGTTAATTGTTGAAATTATCGTGTTGGCTATGTAGAAAAGCTCAAGGTCTCCTGAAACAAAACTTGGCGAGGGAGCTCGCCTTTCGAAGGCATAGTGATGTTGAATCAATGTTAGTGCCCCAAAGGTGGCAACAACAGCAACTATCACCAATATCGCGACTATCAAGCCAAGTTTCAATCTATTACTCATTTGGTTTTCCATGTTCCTTTTTCTCCTTTTTCTACTTTTTCCCGATTCTCTTCAAAATCTCCTCAAACATTTCATAGTTGTCTTCCATGACTTGCGATAAAAAGTACGTGGCGCCGTATCTGTCTCCTATGGAAGTGATTATCTTGTTTTTCTCCAAAACATCGAGATGGTGCCTCATTGTTTTGTAATCCATCTTCAATGCAATGGCAAGCTGATTTGCGTTCTGCGGCGTTTCCCTCAATGACCGAATTATTTTCGCTCGGGTGGGACCGCCTCGCGTCCCTGCGATAAGCCATCCTAACAAGTATTTTAACGAGCGAGCGTTTGCAGACATTGCGAGGCTCCGTGTTGAAGAGATTCTTTGAAACTTAAATCTGAATCAAGTAATAAACATGATCTTTTAGGGATCCAGCGCTTTCAAGCGGGGTCAAAATTCGGTCTAAATCTGGTGTAATTTAGAAAAACCCCTTAATAATTTACAAGGGAAAGTCCTTTTTGACACAGGAGGTGAAAACGAAAACCATGGATAAAAAAATTAAGGTTCTAGCTTTAATTTCCATCGTTGTTGCGGCCGCCTTTGGTACCGCAATCGTGCTTGCAACCCAGTCATTGGCAAAAGCTGATGCAACTGGATCAGTCGGGCAAGCGATACAACCTACAGTTTCGTCAATAAACGCCACTATCGATAATGGCGGCTTTATGAATTGGAACATGGGATTCGGAGCCCCAAGAGATATGGGCGGCGGATTCTTTGGTTGCGGAGGCTTTGGAGGCATTGGCGGATTCGGCGGATTCGGCGGATTCGGCGGATTCGGAGAAAACTTCATCAATGGAACTGCACAAGGATTTGGCCCCATTCAAATAAGTTCGGCTTTCACGCAGAACGTGACCAGCATATTGAACAGCAGTACAGATGTTAAGGCACTGTTTAGCCAAGGTTGGAACGTGACTTCCATTAGACCAATGATAACTACAACAATCGATGGAAACGGCAACGTAGTGACGCAAGCAACTAGCGCTAACGTGATCTTGCAAGGGACAAACGGCAGCGCACTTGTAGTGGTCAATCTTACAACTGACAAAGTGACAAAGATTGTGACAACTACAATTAACAATAACCCGACTTAAAGCGCTCCAACTCGTGGCAAACACATCCTCATTTTTTTACTTTCGGCAATATTGGGCATCATTTTCTTTGTTGGACTAACTAATCCCGAATTTTCATTTTGTTGCGGATAATTCTTGCGATCGACGGCAAGCTTTAAACAAAGATTTAACTTGCCGAAAACCAAAATCTAAAATCGTTTTATGGATCTAATATTCGAGTTGTTTCAACCAAAAACGAGAATTGGGTCGGATTTGGGTAATATCTTGAAAAATTGTTTAATAACTCTTAACAAATATTGACGCAAGGCAGTCAGAAAAGAGAATGGAAAACACAAAGGCCATAAGCCCAAATAACTGCCCAAAAAATACCCCTTCGTTCTCGCTCTGACTGCCCAAAATGATAACTGAAAGGTGTATCGATTGGGAATACTAAATAGAGCCGTGAGAAATATTTCTCGACGGAAAACACGTGCGTTATTAGTGATTATTGCTTTAGGGTTTTCTTTAGCTATTCTGGTTTCGATTCCAGCAGGCGTTTTGGCTAATCAGCAAGCGGCAACCAGAGTAACAAATACCTTAGGGAATGCTATCACGCAAACAGAGCAAGCTCTCAACCAAACATTAAACCAAATAACTTGCAGTATAGCTTCAGGTTTCGGTGGTTTCGGCTTCACTAGCGGAAGTGGCACAGGCACAACTCGAACAGGGGGATTCGGTGGTTCAGGAACCGGTGGATATGGTGGTTTTGGCGGTTTCGGCGGCTTTGGTGGTGGTTCAGTGGCAGGTCAGTTTGGGGCTGGCGCATTTGGCGGCGGACAATCGAACCCGATGAATGAGACCTTGTACAGTAATATTAACACTTCAATCGCTGGAGTAGGGGCTGTGGAACCGATACTGCAAGTTTCTGAAGGAAAAAACGAGACAGTTTCGTTTTATGGGCGCTCATTTACTCGTATGGTTCCCCAGTACATTATTGAAGGTGTACCATTAACTTCAGGACTCGTGGACAACTATCCAATATTGCCGACCAACATAGTTGCTGGACAGAATCTACAGGCAGCCGAAAGCGGAGATGTTCTGCTTAGCGAAAATAACTCAGCATATTTTGGAGTGGGTGTCGGCGGCACAGTGGACATTCTGGGAACAAAATTCAATGTAGTTGGCATTTACAGTCCAACGGGAGTTGAAGATACAGAAATGTTGTACATGGATCTCTCTGATGCTCAGGCATTAACTAACAACACAGGGTACATTACTAGCCTTAAAGTCTTCACAGTTACCACAAGTGACGTGAGTTCAGTGTCAAGTGCGATAAGTGTACTCCATCCAGAACTAACTGTGTTAACAAATCAAAATGAGCTGAGTCAACTAGAAGCGAACCAACCCAATAGCAGTTCAGTAGTAACTGCTGCCCAAAACTCTCTCCTAGCAACAAACTCAACAGCTATCGAAGAAATCGTTGTAGTGGTCGTAGCAACGAGTCTGATAGTATTATTTGTCATGCTTTACACAGTCAGAGAAAGAACCAAAGAAATCGGGACACTCAAAGCCATAGGCTTCAGCAATTCTGCCGTCATGGGTCAATTCATGCTTGAAGGTGTGCTGTTAAGTGCGATTGCCGGTGTTGTCGGAATAGCCATAGGTGTGTTTGCGGCGCCTTCACTTACGTCTATTCTGCAAATAACTCCAACAATCAGCAGAGCGGCAGGATTTGGAAGCCGTGTTGTTGCAGCAAGTTCTGTAATTGTAAGTCCCGAGCTTATACTGGTAGGTTTAGGTGTTGCCATCCTGCTGGGAACGTTAGGTAGTCTATATCCAGCTTGGAGGGCAGCAAAAATAAAACCCGCAGAGGCAATGAAATATGAGTAAACCAGTATTGCAACTAGAAAAACTCAGCAAAACCTACACCCTCGGAAAACGCGCCGTGCCAGCTTTATCCAACCTGAATCTAACGGTGACTGCTGGAGAGTTTGTTGCAATAATGGGGCCATCAGGTTCAGGCAAAACAACGTTGCTTAACATGATTGGCTGCATCGATAAGCCCACAAACGGTCAAATTCTAATAGACGGCGTTGATATTACCGATCTTCCCGAAAACCAGCTCTACAAAATTAGACGAGACAAGATGGGTTTTGTATTCCAAACCTTTAACCTGCTGCCATACCTGAATGCTAGGGAGAACGTTGAGCTACCGATGGAAGGGCGAATCAAGTCCAAAAGCGAACGAAGGAAGAGAGCAAGTGAACTCTTAGCGATGGTTGGTCTCTCAGGAAGAGAAGAACATCGACCGCAAAAGCTCAGCGCAGGAGAGCAACAACGCGTAGCCATAGCCCGAGCCTTAGCAAATGACCCCGCCATAATCTTAGCTGATGAACCAACGGGAAACTTGGACAGCCAAAACAAGCAGGGAATCATAAAGTTGCTGGCTAACCTCAACATGACTCAAGGGACCACCATAATCATGGTTACGCATGATGGTAAAGCCGCGCACCATACGGAACGAATGCTTCTTCTCAGAGATGGAAAAATAGTTAAGGAAAAGCAAGGCACGCATGCATTGAAAAAGAACCATGTATGCCCACACTGCGGAAGCCCCATCAAACCAAGCGACGACACATGCCCCACATGCCAAAAACCAATTTACTCCAGTGATGAAGCATTCTGAGCCAAATCATCCTTCTCAAACAAAACCCTTTAATTTTACACAATTAACAAGTGTTTTTTATGGAAACCCCTCCGATACCTCAAATTCCTCAGATTCCTCCAGTTATGCCGCCAGAACAGCTACCTCCTGAACAGCCCCGTGAACGCCAGCCAGAGCCAAAAAAGAAGCGTGTTTCATCGGTCATCATAGTTGCCCTTTTGCTGGTGTGCTTGATTGCAGGGGGTTTAGTCGGATATGCTATAAGCTACTCTTCTTTCAACAGCAAACTCACAAGTATTCAAAATCAGCTAGCGGCGCATACTCAGGGTAACACTTTTAACACTTACCCGAACGCTACTTACATCATAGGTTACAACGCTTCATTATCCACACTCTACGCCCAGGTTAAGTCATCAGTTGTCCTCATAGAAGACTTGGTGCCGACCCAAGTCTTTTTCTTGCAAGGTTACTCGCAGCAGCAAGGCTCGGGCTTCATAACTTCGGTAAACAATCAACTCGTTATTGTCACTAACAACCACGTTGTCCTAGGCGCCACCAACATAACTGTAACCTTTGCTAACGGGGCAACTTACCCAGGGACAGAGATAGGCTCTGATCCTAAAGCAGACCTTGCAGTCCTCACCATTAACCCGATGCCAAGCGGCTTGACCCCTCTAACCCTTGTAAGCTCTGACAGTTTGCTGGTAGGCCAGCCGGTCGTTGCAGTCGGTTCACCTTACGGTTTACAAGGCACTTTGACCACAGGAGTGATCAGCTCATTGGAAAGGACCCTTACGGAAACTGGATCTGACAACAGTGCGGGGCCAACAATCCCAGACACTATCCAAACAAGCACCGCAATTAACCCAGGTAATTCAGGCGGACCACTGCTCGACTATGCAGGCGAAGTCGTCGGAATAACCACTGCGGCTGTCAGCAACTCGCAAGGCCTAGGCTTTGCAATTCCGTCCGCCACGATAATGCGCGAACTCAGCACAATCGTATCAACGGGCGCGTACAATAATCACCCGTCAATTGACGTGACAGGTGTAGACATGAGCTATGAGATTGCCCAAGCAATGCATGTCGATGTTACTTATGGTTACCTTGTTGAAAGCGTTTCGACGCAGAATGGTCTCAAAGGCGGCACAACTCAAGTGACGATTTTGGGTCAAAACGTGGTCGTAGGCGGCGATATAATTATTGGCATAAACGGAACCCCAATAACCAACACTGATTCTCTCCTCTCTTACATAGAACGAAATGCGCTACCTGGACAAGCAATCAACTTCACAGTTGTACGGGACAAACAAACTCAAACGGTGGCAGTAACAATTGGAACCCTAACTTAAGAATCGCCGTTCCTTTTTAGAAAGTTTTCATTTCCCGCCTCATCATAGCTTCCATTAGACGTCAAGAATTGACTAATGCCTTGCCCTTTTGCTATAGAGTACTAAACCTGCTACAAGTACAGCGGCAAATACTATTGCCCAAAGCCACCATTGCATCCACAAAAGCTCGGATTGCTGCTCGACCGTGTTGCTGATCTGCAAGTTTTCAATTTCGGTTTTTGAGTCGTGTCCAATGTAGATGTCAGTTGGGTTCCGTATTGGTCCTGTCGGGTTATTTGTCCCACAGCCAACCGTTACGGCTTGTTCTTTGCCGTTGATGTAAAGGTGCATTCCAGTGGTTGTGCTGCGAGTGAAAACCACGTGGACCCAGGTATCATTGGGAAGTACTGCCAAAGTGTCAATCTCGTTTAGCCCGCTCGGCGTGACAACGTAGCCTCGGAGAGCTCCAATGGCGGGTGAGCTTGAGTTTGTGGGCGCTTGACCGTTAACTGCGAGTCCAAGAAGCCTGGTCGGCAATGCCGCGGTAGTTCTAACGGCTTCGATGAAAATGTTATTGTACGCAACGCCAGCTTTGATTGCTTGAACATTCACCCACGCGTCAATTGTCACTTCGTAAGGTGTTAGAAGGCTAGGCGAAGGTTGCACGGTCGCAAAGACGTTTCCAGTGAAGTTCAATGCCCCGCCGAATTTGCCTTGAACCAACGCGGGAGTGTTATTGTACACAGGCGTTTCCGACCCTAATATGGCGGGGTTGTTGCCTGTTGCGTCAGGCGACACAAGGCTGGGCTCCACTGTGTCGAAGCTCCAGGAGGCGACCACGCTGTTTGACATTGCAGTCGGAGCGGCGATCGCGGCTGGCGGGTTGCCCAAATTCTGCGTTTCAAATTGCTTAATAAGCGGGTAATTGTCTTCGTTGCCCGAGTTAATTACGTAGGCTCTGCTTCCGAACCCTGATGAATCTGCCTGCCCAGCGTCAGGGTACTTTGACAGGTAATCGCTCCAAAAGTTTCCGCCCGACTTAGCCCCGTTGTCCCAGTTCTCGATCAAGGCTGAAGAGTTGTCGAATGCGTTGAACCTGTTGTCGAGGAAGTTGTTGTGATATATCCTATTCTCCAGAGGCGCGGTCAGCTGCATAGTGACGAAGACTCCGTATTTGTTGTTTTGGATATTGTTGGCTGAGATGATGTTTTTGGATCCCGCAAGAAAGATGCCTGATTCAGTATTGCCTACAATATTGTTACCAAAAAGCACCGAATAAATCGTGCCTAAGCCAACTCCTCGAAAGTTTCCTTCGACATTGTTCTTTGAAATGACGTTTGAGTAACCTGCCATTTCGATTCCTGACGCGGCGCTTCCAATGACGTTGTTGTCGGAAACGTTGTTTTGGGAGCCGCCGTAGAAGCAGATGCCGTTTTTGAAGTTGGATTTTACGGTGTTTTGGGTTATCGTTATTGAGGTTTGGGTTGAGCAGAAGATGCCTGTGTAGGTGTTTTCAATGATGTTGCCTGTTATTGTGCAGTTGTTTCCTTCAACCCAGATGCCGTAAGCGTACATAGTGGTTTTTGAGTAGTTGAGGCTTTCAATTGTGAAGCCTGAAACTTTGACGGCGTCTGCCGCTAAAACCAGTACTGCGGTAGGGCTTGATCCGCCGCTTCCTATTATGACTGTGTTTGTGCTGTTCTGACCTTCAAGCGTTAAGGGTTTGTCGACTTGAACGTTTTCATTGTAAATCCCGCTTTTGACGAAGACTGTGTCACCGGCGGAGGCTTGGTTGACGGCTGCACCTATTGTCGAGTATTTGTCGGGAACTACTAAAGTTTGGGAAGCTCTGGTTTCATGAATGTTGATTATCCCTGCCATGGCAATTAGAATAGCGATTAACGCCAAGCTTTTGATGAGTTCTCTCTTCATATTCTTGCATCCATTGCTTTTCCAAGAGTAAATGGCACATGGTAAAATATTACTCTCCCTAAAGAACAAACTGTTCTTTGAAAAGAACACCCTTCGCTGTTGCCTTTAGCTGATTTTCATGCTATTCCCAGCTAGAGCGGGGGTCGCTCTCTATTTTCCAACTTAATTTATCGGCGAAAAAGTCGCCTTATAACGAAAACAATGAATTGTCCATGCACAGTTTTAACCAAATTAGCGTAAACCTTCACAGTCATCTCAGCGCCATTTTTCCTCAGGTGAACCATTTCAAGGCTTGCCTCCTTTTTCTCGATAATATGCCTAAAAAGTCCATCGCACGAAGACGCATCCTTGGGAGGTAACAGCAAACGAATATTCATGTTAAGGAATTCATCGAGACTGTAGCCGTAAGATTCCGATGCTGCGCCGTTTGCATACACAAAGTCGCCTTTGATGTTGGCAAGAAATATTGCTTCTTTGGCATTGTCTAGAATTGTAGCTCTTAGTTTCAGCGCGTCCTCTGTTTTCTGTGCTTCCTGAATTTTTCTTGTCAGCTTTTCGTTTGTCTCGGCGCATTCCGCTGTTCGCTGAGCCACCACTTGCTCAAGCCTGTGTCTATACCCTGTAAGTTCCGCTTCGATTGCCTTTTCTTTTGTAATATCAATCGATAAAATCAAAACCCCTTCAGGCACGGGTTCCATATGGAGATCAAACCAACCTTTGGAGCCGTCTGGAAACGTGAATTCATTATCCATTTGGTGGTGAACGCGATTTGTCATGCAGTTTCTAAGATTGCTAAACATTTCTGTTTTGTCAATTTCAGGGTAAACCTGCATCATTGTGTAACCTAACAATTCCTGCTTCTTCTTTTTGCCCTGTCTAGCCGCAGCCTCGTTGACATAAACGTAGCGCCAGTCATAATCGATGATTTGACAACCCTCAATCATGACATCAAGTGAAGCTTGAAGTCGATTCTCAACCTCTTTCGAAAGTGCAGCTTCTGTTATGTCGGTACCTGAGCTAAGCACTCCTACAGTTTTGCCATATTTGTCACTCACGAGAATATTGTGGAAATCAAACGTTCGCTGTTTACCCTGGCGAGTGATTAAAGAGTATTTGCTATGCACGTGGGGAAGGGAGCCTTTTAGTACATCGTGGAAGACGCGTCGAGCATCTTCTCTTTCTTTTTCCAAGACAAACATGTCAAACCAGTTTTTGCCCTTAACTTCCAATCTTGAATAACCCAAGATTTCAGATGCCTTACCGTTTATGTCGGTTATCAGCTCGTTACTGCCAATTGCAATCATAAAGGCATTTGCAAGCTCGAAATACATTTGGGCTAAATTACTTTGTTTCTGCAACATCTATTACCTCAACCAGATCATTGTTTTTTGCTTGCTGTCCGGCGGCAGGCAAATACATTTGTTCATTATATTCCTTCATCATTCGACAGGCGTTGAAAGCAGGGGTGATTGTTCTAATAGCTTCTTTGACAAATTGTATCCATCCATGCGGAATACCCTTGCGGTCACGTTCATAAAACAGCGGAACGATCTCCTTTTCCAAAAGATCATAAAGCGATTCAGCGTCATTTCTGTCTTCTTCTTCAGGCGAGTCAAACTCCATGTCGCCTATCGCCCAACCGTTCTTGCCGTTATATGCTTCATCCCACCACCCATCGCGAACGCTAAGGTTAAGGACTCCGTTCATTGAAGCCTTCATACCGCTGGTCCCGCAAGCTTCCTGAAGCCTTCTCGGGTTGTTAAGCCAAATGTCGACGCCGCGAACCAGTTCACGCGCGACGTTAAGATCGTAGTCTTCAACGAAAGCGATTCTTCCCTGAAATCCCCTGTCCAAAGCCACGCTGTACACTTGCTTTAGTAGCTGTTTTGACTGGTAGTCAGCAGGGTGAGATTTTCCAGCAAAAATCAGCTGCACAGGTCTCTCCGAATCAGTAATGATGCGTTTGAGCCGTTCCACGTTTGACAGAATTAGGTAGGGCCTCTTGTATTGGGTAAATCGGCGTACGAAAGCAATGGTCAAAGCGTACGGGTCAAGTAGGGAACCCATGGCGATTACCTGCTGCGTTGTTATTTGTTCTTGCGTCCACCGTTGCTGGGCCCTATCTTGGATGGCTGTTATCAAACCTCTCTTTAGATCCTGGCGACTCTGCCATAATTCGTCATCGGGTATTTCGTCGAGGCATTTCCAGTATTCCTGATTATCTTGTTCTTCAAGCATTTTCGAATCGAGGTATTTTTGACAAAGCATTGCGATTTCTGGTGATTGCCACGTGGGAAGGTGAACCCCGTTGGTTATGGATTTTATCGGCACTTCTTCTTCCTTTTTGTCAGGCCAAAGTTCATGCCACATGTGTCTGGTGACTCTGCCATGCAGCTTCGACACGGCGTTAGTTTGAGCAGCTAATCGGAACGCGAAAGCTGTAAGGTTGAAGTTTCCTGCGCCGGACATCTCGGATTGACCCAGCTTAAGGAAGATGTCTCTGTCGATTCCGAGGGGTTCCCAAAGACTCCGCGCGTAACGGTCCATCAATTGGAATGAGAAGACATGATGACCTGCTGCGACCGGAGTGTGAGTGGTAAAAACAGTGTGGTTGCGCACGGTTTCTAAGGCCTCTTCTAAAGAGGCGCCGTTGGCTCGCTCTAACCTGAGCCGTTCCAGCATCATGAAAGCAGTATGGTCTTCGTTAGCGTGCCATACGACGGGTTCAATGCGGAGCTCTCTGAGTGTACGAACTCCCCCAACGCCTAAAACAATTAGTTGGCGTAAACGTTCCTCTTGGTCAGCTGTGTACAAGCGGGCTGAAAGCATTCTGTCTTCGACCTTGTTTTCCTCCACATTCGTATCCATCAGGTATAGGTTCACTCGCCCGACGTGTACTTCCCATATCTTAACGTACACCAAACGATCGGCAAGTTGAACTGGAATAAGTGGACCACATCCATAAGGCCAAGCGCAAGGTGAAATTGGTGTATCATCGAAGTCTAGCTGCATGTACTCTTCTTGTTGTTCCCCATCCGGCGAAATAAACTGACGAAAGTAGCCTTGAGGATACATAAATCCCACTGCAACCATCGGCAAACCGCGATCAGAGGATTCCTTGCATGTGTCACCTGCCAACACGCCTAAACCGCCAGCGTAAATAGGCAACGAATAATGAATCGCATATTCAGCTGAAAAATAAGCAATCTGTCCCGGTGTGTCCATCTTTATTTTGCCGCACCATTCGCGGGCCTCCATCATTTCATCATCGAATTCTGACATTACCGTGTCATAAAGCTCAAGAAAAGACGGGTCCCTGCTTGCCGCCTCCAAATTTTCACTGGTCATGCTGCGTAGCTGTTTTACGGGATTGTGTCCGCTGGTTCTCCAGAGTCCATAGTCAAGCGACCGGAAAACCTGTCGCCCTTCCTCATGCCAACTCCACCAAAGGTTGTTGGCGAGCTCGAATAACCTGCCGATTCTCAAAGGCAATTTTAACGGAGGTTTTCCTTCAGGGTAACTTGCGATCATGGGTTAATTATCCTCAGGTCATGATAGTATTCTTCGGATTCACAATTAGAAGGGATTCAGGCTGTCGACCCTGACTTATTATTTGAAGTGCCAATTTATATAGGTACTGCGAACCGATGTTTAGAGATGCAAAAAGGGAAGAAAAAAAATCCGGGAATAGGGTTTAGATTGGTGCCAGCATCAAAAGGGTGTAGGTATTGTCAGACGTTTGCAGTTTTGCGCCGATTTTCAAAGCAACTTTGCCAGCGAGCCATGAGTTCGAGTACTGACCTGCAAGTTTAAGTGTTACTGGCTGCCCGTTTGGATCGGTACCCTGCGCCTGCAGTAAAACGTCGTGCCTACCCGTTAATACTCCGCCGTTTCCTGTTGCAAATGTGTATGAAACACCGTTTGCCACCAACGAACCTCCTGTAACGTCAAAGTATTTGACTGAGCCTGCTGTTGATGTTGGCTGAAGTGTCAGGATCAAGTCTGCTTGATAGTACTTTATCGTGTCACTGTCAATTTTTTGGTAGATGTTGCCTTTAGCGTTGAGTGTTCTTATGTTTGAAGCCGCATTGTTTGCCACGGTTTGGGCGCTTGCATACGGCACAGTTATCACCAACACGATTGCTATGGCTGCTAATGCAGCTATTGCGATTTTGTTTTTTCTGGTTAATTTGACCATTTTGTTTTTCGCCTCCGATTTCTTCAATAATCAACTCTTTGCTTTTGTCTTTAAAAAGGAAGCCGCACTTTTGATGTGCACCAGAAATGTACATTAGACCTTGGGTTCGTCCAGTTTCTCTGAAAGCATTTCCTCTTCCATGTGCAGAAGCAAGCCGATGCGACGTTCCCACTTGTTGAGGAAGCGATATTGAGCGACCATTGCGTAAATGCTGTAGGCTAAAAGAATACCCGCGATTATTAGAAGGATGAAATCGACAAATGTGAGCCCGAAGTGACGGGTTCTCAGCAGAAGCCAAATGACAACTATGAATAAAATCGCTGAGGATGCAAGTCCTATTAGGGTTCCGTTTCGAAATTTAGTCCATTCCTTATCTAACTCGAAAAGAAAGTCATGTAGAGACTTAACTGGGTACTGCTTGTCTTCATGGGTTTCTTCGGGCATTTTCGTTTCCTTCTTCATGACAGTGATTTTTCATTTTTATACCTGATGCACCACAAGTGAATGCTCACAAGATTGACGGAAGTGATTTACGCAAATCAAGATAATTTTCTTCCTTCTTCCGTTAAATTGCAATTTCCTTCAGCTGTTTCCTTCACTAAATTCTTTTCTTCAAGAAACGACAAATGCTTAAGAAAGTCATCATAAGAAAGGTTGGTGGATTTCCGCCAGATAGCAGTTCTAAGCTGAGGCCTTGAATTAAAGAAAAGGTACTCTAAGATTTCAAACCGAATCTGCACAGCGCTCTTCCGCATTCTCGCCATCCTTGAAGTGCACCAATAGACAAGAGCATATTATCCAAGGATTATAAAAAATGGTAGCATCCACTTTCTTTCATTGCTTTTCAAAAAGCATTTTGGGGTCTGTCAATTTTCAATCTTCATCTTTCCCGATCAGACTGGGACGGCGACATCATCCCCGACTGATAATGCATCGTCCCAGACTTTTAAAGGGTTGTGGTAGAAGGTGAGGAGAAATGAGTAAACAAAAAACAAAACAAGAACAAGTAAACCAACAACCCCAAGACATAGGCAAAATCAACATAACAAACATAATGTTATGGATGATGAAAAATGCCTACGAACAATCAACCATAAAAAGAGTAGCAAAAGAACTAAGACACTTAGAACGAAACAGCAACACATCAAACCCCGAAGAAGTCAAACTTTACATTGCTAAAAAAACATGCTCCAACGCAAGAAAAGAAAACCTAATTGAATCCTACGCAATAGTCATAAAAGCATTAGGATTAACTTGGAACCAACCCTTTTACGAACGCTATGACAAAAAACGCAAAGCGCCAAAAGAAGAACTGATAGACTTCATAATCAACCATGCCCGACCAGTAATGAAACTGAAACTTAGTTTGGAAAAAGACTTAGGAACAAGACCGATAGAACTATTTTAGCTAAGAGTCGGAGACGTAGACCAAGAAACAAGTATAACAAGCATTACTAGAGCAAAACATACTATAGGGCGAGAGGGCAAACTAAAAATTGCAACACTACAACAACTAAGAATTTACATAGAAAAAAACCAGTACTACAACACAAGCTCACCGTTGGCAACAATCATCGCCCGAAGCTATATCATGAAAGCATTTGTGAGACTGAGCCTGAAACCGATCATTCGCCTTTTTGAATCTAGAAACACATAGCGGCGCTATTCATCATCGCATCTTGCCAGGTATAGAGGTTTTTCTGCTTCTTTCCTTCTCTCTTCCAGAGGCATGTCGTTCAAGGAAACATATTGTGCGATTATGCTTAGCTCTTCCTTTAGCTCGCGCTCTTGTTTTAGATGTTGTATTATGGAGTGGCGTTTTCCATCTGATAGAACCTTTCTATGTTTCTCAACTTGACAACTCATTTGGCAGTCACCATTAGTCTAAACATATCGATTGGGTATGTTAACAATGTGCATATTTTACTTGAAATAAATATAAACCATATGAATTTGAAATCCATTACTTACATTAATAATCTTAGCGTAGCGCGCTTGCTCCGTTGTCGAATGAACACACAAAAGCCAAGGACACGCAAAAACCAAATAAAATTAAGAAAAATTAATTTTCAAATCGACCAGAAGAAAAAGACTAATTAATTATTCTGTTGTTTTGGTTTCTTCCTTCTTTATTTTATCTTTAGTTTTACGTTTCGGAATTTTTGGAAAAGAAGCATATAACGCGGAAGCTCTTGCGCGAATAATTTTTCTTGTTTCAATTGTAACGGGCGATTTTGCAATAAGCTCATCAAGCTTTCCTTTGCTTTCTTCCATAACTTCTGTGAATTCTTCGTTGGATATTTTATCCTCAGATTTTAGCTTTTTTAATTCTTCAATATGCGAAGCTATCAACTCAAATTGTTCGTCAATTACAATTTCTGAAGCTGCGTCCGTTTGTGGCATTCTTTTTCTCACATATCGAAACAGTAAAGGCACTTGAACTACAATCGAGATAAATGCTACGCCCAGCACCATCGTGTTTATAGTTTGAATATCGCCTAGAGAAATAACTGCAGAAGTTGTTATCGTAGCCGCTAGTGCTATGGACAAGGCACCTCGAACTCCACCAAGCATGGCAACGTTGCGCCAAACAATAGATATTTTGTCCCCAAATTTATTAAAGAATCCAAGGATTGGGTAAACCGTCACAGCTCTGGCTACTGTTACTGCGGTGAAGGCAGCAACAATGATAAGAATTGATTGCGAAAGAGTGATTACGTTTGTCTGGAAACCTATGATTAGAAAGGCAACTGAAGTGCCAAGGAAAGCGGCTATAGCCCAAAAGCTAGTAACTGCTTCTCTTGTAGCAGGTTCCATTGCAGATCGCATTGTATAGTTGCCAAAGTATAACCCTGCTACTGCGACCGCAATTAGTCCTGAGGCACCTATTCCTGTTGCTAAAGCGTACGACCCGTATACCACCGCAATTGCCAAGATAGTTTCGGCTACTCGGTCCTCTATCAAGCTTGAAAGAATTTCGCCGATGAATGCCACCACTAACCCGATTAGAACACCTGCGCCAAGAGTGAAACCGAAACTAAGTACTGTTTGCGTAGCAGAGAACTTCTGAAGACCAAGACCAATAGTTGAAAGAATTATTGTAAAAAGAACAATGCCAGTGGCATCATTGAAAGCCGCTTCAGTATCGAGTAGTGTAGATAGTTTTGAAGGAACCTTAGCACGTCGAAAAACCTCTAGAACTGTTACAGTATCAGTGGGTGCAATTAATGCGGCGAAAAGAAAAGAAACATAAGGAGAAAGACCAAAGACCCGCCATAAAATAAGCCCTCCAACAGAAGTCGCTATTAAAACGCCTACGGTTGCCAAGACTAATGAAGGTTTAATTACAGCTTGCAAGTCATCAGCGCAAAGATGAATCATAGCTTCGAATATCAGTGGTGGAACCACTAATCCTACGAAAAGACCGCCTCCACCTCCACTCAGAAGCTTAGTGTAGATCAACCTCAATTGAGAAGACAAGTCAGAACTTCCCTGTAAAGTAAATAAAAACGCAACTAACGTTATTGCAACCCCTGCTAATATCAAAACCAGCGTGTATGGTACCTTAAGTCTATTAGATAGGAGCGCCGCTAAGAAAGCAACAGTCAGAAACGCTGCCACTACAAGCTCAATGCTAGGCAACAGAACATCCCCCTAATCGTCGAATTTAGTTTAAGCTTCTAATTCTAAAGGTTCTTAATCAATCTGTCTAAAGCAACCATATGTGCGCTCGGCGCTTCGCTTGCGCTCTCGCTCCGCTATTGCGGTTCTGTTCAAATGATTTGCGAAAACCGAAAGCGGTTAAAAAAGCCAACTTGTTAAATCTTTAATACTTAAACATACATACCACATTCTGAGGCAACTCGTTTGAATCTGTCAATTGTAAATTTGCCAGTTCAAACCGTAATCTTGGTTTTGATTTTGGTTAGCACGGCATTCAGAATGAAAGGCAACTACAAAGTTCATGCAGGCACAATGACATTTGCAGTAGTTTTCGGAATAATTTTTGGAACAGCAGGAGCTACAATGTCTTTTTCTGACAGCAGTTACGTGAAAACCCTAATGAATCCATCCCTGAATCTGACAACGTTTATTTCACATATGGCTCTGGGAATTGTGACCTTTGCTTCTGGAATAACTCTCGTTGCACTTTTGCTCGCTGATAAAGCAATTCCTGGTCGTAGCAACCTAATGGCAAAGATAACACCCATTTTATGGACTATAGTGTATGCTGTGGGCATATTGCTTCTTGTGGTACTCCACGTCATGTGATGCAAAGCAACACCTTTTGCATAGCAAAAACACCCCTCTTTTTTTGAAAAACCAATTAAGCTTCACTTGCGCTTACGCGCTCGCTCCGCTCTTGCCAAATGAAAACGCAAAAGCCACGCGTCACCAAGAATGCACACTCAGCTAATGAATTAACGAATTACCAGAACCTCTCTCCAGCGCACGCTCGAGATTTTTTTGGAGAAGCGAGGCGAGGGATGTGGAAGGTTCCTACCCTCGGTGCCTTGGAGCTTTTCTCCTTTCTCCTCGTCCTTCTCCAACTGACTCATGATTAGAGAATGTTATATTAGCTATGTTTCAAACTTGGGAATATTTCAGAAAATAGAAATCTATTTGGGCTTAACAAACATTTCAAAAGTTTAGTAACTTCTTGTTACTCGTGGTACTTAGCCAGATTTTCATGGATTGCACACCTTAGAACCTCAGTTCTACATAGAACAGATTGCCAAGTTTTCCTGAAGTCTTATATCTGCATAGCATCGAAATAGGCAAACGTGGAAATAACAGAAAAAGAAAGATTAATGCTTCTTGAATACAAGAAACACATATGCGATGCAACTATGGAATTGATAGAGCTATCGCATGATTTAGGAAAAAACGAATTGGAGATTAAAAAGAAAATCTCCTTAGTGCTTTCATCGTTAAGTAAGATTGCTTCCTATTCTGAGATCAAAAACTGTAATTTGGATGGTTTTAGGGAAATCGCAAATGAAATCTTCGAAGATTTCATTCACCCGTCACGGGAGTTCGAATTATTAAGAGAAATTGATTCTTCACTCTGGGAAAAAGAGATTAATCTGAAGTTGGAACTTTTCTGCAACTATGCCAATTTTATAAGATTTGATTTCGCCAACAATAAAGCCATTAAGATAAACTTTCCTAAGAATCTCAATTTAGGTTATATCACTAACAGATAATTACTTTTTTTGTCCCTTGTCCAAATTTTAGAGTACATTTTGCGCTCGCGCAGAGCTCTCTTTCTCGTTGTGTATTGAGATGCTTAACAGATTTCATATACTAATTAACGCTTACTTGCTATCCAAAAGTATCGCAATAGAAAGACTGCAATTGCGACTCTGGAGGCTAAGGAAGAATGAACGACTCAATAGAAGACAGAATTTCTAAGCAAAGAAAGTTTGATGAATATTTAATTGAAGCGATTGATGAAGTATTAACATTGTTGGGAGCCGCAGTTAAAAACACGATATTTTTGAACCTTGAAAATAATTTTAACATTCCAAAAAACGAAATCCCTAACCACCTTAACGAGTTCACTCATTATTTACAGCAGACCTTTGATGTAGGCGCAGCTCGTCTTGAAATTGAATTTATGCGGCATCTTCATTCGAAAATAAATGTCAACTTTCAAGTGAATAAAAACGAATGGATTGTGCCTAATACTGAAGAATTGACCTTTGAAGATTATGTCTGTAATGCACGTAACAGTTATTGTAACTTGTAGAAAAGCGCAACAAAACTGATAAACTTAACAAAAACCGATGCGAGTTCTTCAACCAGACCTACGATATGACGCTGGAGCTTCGTTCTCGCTTGCGCGCGCTCGCTTCGCCTTGCACGTTCCAGATGACAAGTGGCCAACGAGCTTAAGTTTCGCACCCTCAAGCGTAGGAAACGCAAAAATCGAAAAACTCTAATCTAAAAAACAATCAATATAGAACCGTGAAATCATGTCATTCACCCTCGATATTCCCACGATATCTATTGTGATTGCATCAGCCAGCGTAATAATCAGCGCAGCCTATTTCATGCTGGACGTTCGAGGCCATCGCAAGATGAGGCAAACCGAAAGTATTATCAGACTTTCTCCATGGTTTAACATGGGCGCGAAAGAAATTCAAGAAGCAATAATTAATGTGTGCTCTGTAGAATATACCGACTACAAAGATTATCTTGCAAAATACGCTGGTAAACCGAACAAACTTCGCTAAGACTTTTGGGCAATTTTTTTGAAGGTGTTGGTTTGCTCGTTTACATGAAACTATTAGATATGACCGCGGTCTTTAATTTCTGGGGTGATGTTGCAGAATCTGTTTGGGACGATAATGAAGAATTAATTAACAACATGCGCAAGGAAACTGGTACTCCATTTACGTTTCAGTATTGGGAGTTTCTTGTTAAAGAGTTTAAGAAAAGAAAAATTGCCATCAGCAAAAACAAATAGGTTACAATTTCGCGAGAAAAAAAGAAAAGGGGGGTTTAGCTCATTGGTGGCGGTTGTGACATTTGAGCGGGTTGAGGGGCTGGGGTTGTTGGTATTTGGAAGAAGCCTACTAGTATTAGTATCCAAGCGATGAAGATCAGAAACAACCCAACTATGACTATTGTTAGAACGGCTCCTATGAGTAAAAGCAGTCCTCCAGTTCTGAATAGTCCGACTCCAGATTTGTTTGCGAGCGAATCGAATGCTTTTCGGATGTAAATGGCTTCAAGTATGTAGAATATGAAAGCTACTACAAGGAAAGCGATTATTCCAACGAAGAAACCTGCTATTCCCGCACCGACAGTAAACAAGCTGCCGAAAAACACTGACACTAGGACTAAGCCTGCAGCGACTAATCCGATTACTCCAAAGATCACTGCCCAGAGAGTATTCTTCCACATGCTTTCGTCATGGTATGCTTCGGACAATTGTTTCATGCCAAATAGTATGAGTATTATGCCGACAATGCCCAGAAAAGGAGCTGGTATTACCAGCAGGATTGAACCGATGCCTCCCAAGTTTTTTCCTGACTCTAAAGACAAAACAAAGCCCTCAAGATTCTTTTATTTAAAGTGCATAAAAGCTTTTCTACCGTTAAAATAGCCCATTTTGCGTTTGCATCATCTGGCACGTTCGAATCCCAGTCTCCTAATTTTGTAAACAGAATGCTGTGAATGCAAAGAAACGCATACGAAGAATTGGTTGGCGGTCCAACCAACAAGGCAGTTGAAATCTCTCACAATAGTGTTCGTTCAGATTTTTATGAAGGTCCAGGCGATGCGGGCGATATTTTGCTGATATTTTCTCTTATGATGCCGTAAGCTTTCTCTGCATCGGAGTTGGGTAGGTCACCTAAAGTTAATGGTTCTCCACCGAATCTAAGTGAACATTTGATGGTTGATCGCAAAACTCCTTTGTCCAAGATTACATTTGCAAAATCCTTGTAGTTGAAGTCTGTATAGTCCTTCTTTAACCCTAGCGCGTGAGGATGTCGCAGTATTATTCGTTCATTTGTGATAACGACTGAATCTATGTTGATTTTGGGGTGATAAATTTTCTGTTGAATGTACATTTCAACAGTCTCGTTGGGTCCAAGAATTTTTTTCAGATCCTCAGGAACAGACATAATAGTTACCAAAGATGATTAAACAAAACCAGTTATTATCTTTTGACCCTGCACTAAAATACTGAGCTTTTCTCTATGTTAAGAGTGCTCCGCAATTGATGCACTTGGAGTCCTCTGGTTTGTTTTTAGCTCCACAGAACTTGCAAAATATTATTCCTGGAATTGCCTTTGGTGAAGCAGGCGTTTGGAATCTGCTTATGTTTTCTCTAATTATTCCGTATGCTTTCTCTGCGTCAGCGTTAGGCAGGTCGTTCAATGAAAGAGGTTCTCCTCCTAACTTGAGCGTACATTTGATTGTTGAGCGCAGTATTCCCCTGTCAATGATTACGTTCGCAATGTTCCGGTAATTGAAATCGGTGTAGTCTTTTTTCAGTCTGAGCGCGTGAGGATGCCGCAATATTATTCTCTCGTTCGTTATAACAACCGAGTCAATGTCCAGTTTGGGATGATAAAACTTCTGCTTAATGTAAATTTGAACAGTCTCGTTGGGACCAAGTATATTCTTCAAGTCTTCAGGAGCTGCCATAATCATCAACCAAAGTTTAGAAAACTCTACCAATTATTTATCTCTTAACCCAAGTACCCTCAACGCGGATTAGAATGAGCAAGGGTCAAACTGTTTTATGAGCCTCAACTTCGTCTTATTTTCAGTTTTTCGCCTTTTGTGCTCTTTGCGCCTTCTTAGGTTATGTTCCGGCAAATTTTAGAGAAAAGTCTGGATAGTATTTCCTTCTTAGAACACACAAATCGTTATACTGAATTCGCGCCATCTACTGAAATCAAAAGAGAAAGAATTGAGGTGATAAAGCTGTTGTCAAGAGATTGCGGCGGGTGCTCACAGAAGAAGGTGTGCGGGCAACGCTACAGAAAAGTGCAGAATGGCGAAAAAGTCTACTGCCCCGACGGAACAGTACATCTAGTAGATAGCGCGTCCAAATGCCAAACTATTGAATTCCACATCGCAGATACCATAGAGAAGACTCCGAATCAATGAATGTTGAAGTTAGAATTAATTTATTGTTCAATCAGACGGTCCGTTTCCTTTGCTCGAGAGCTTAGTTTTATTCCTAAAGTATAATGTTGAAAGAACATAAGCTAAAGTGATCAGTAAAGCTAAAACTAACGCGGCAAATGAAGTAGTCCGACTTTTATCATAGAACAGGTAAGCTACATAAAATATAATAATGTCTATTATGGCGATTCCAACAAGTCTTACTACTAGTTGTAAATCCATTATTCTCTCTTATTCTATAGTTATTTTCCGTGAAGATAAAGATAATCAATTAGAAACGACATGGATGATTCAAAAATTAGCTCCCGATCCTCATTAGACCAGCGGATCCTAGGATAACCAAGTAACTCAACCAAACGGTTCAAAGGATAAAGGATAAAGATACACCGTCAAACACAAGAAGCATAAACTAGTCAAAGCTGACGACAAAAAGACTTGTCTCAGACCTTGGAAACAAAAGAAAAAAAGAGAGTTTTTGTTTTTAAACGGGTGTCGGTGTCGATGGAGGAGCAACATACGTTACAGGGGTTTGTTCCATTTGCGGTTTCATCTGGGCAAAGGCAATGACCATCAGCAGCACAGCAACCCACATAATAATGAGGCCTATGCCAATTATCGTCAACGCTGCCCCTATTACCAGCACAAGAGACGCAGTTGAGAACAAGCCCACGCTAGATTTGGTTGCCAGCATCTTTAGTGATTTCCTAGCAAAGACAGCCCAGACGATAAGGAAAATCCACAGAATCACAAAGGCCACAAGCGCCCCCTCTATCAGCGAAAACACACTGCTAGCGGTTATGTTTGATGTGTTAGGTGTCATGCCTGAAATGGATGAAATTGATGACCAGTTGCCATTCCATGATGGATAAAGGTCTTTAAGTAAAGTCGTTAGATTGTTTAAAACTGCGACAACAACCACTATGGCTGCTATGACAGCGCCAACTATGCCCGCAATAAATCCGTACAAGGAATTGTTGAAGATTCCTTTTTCGTTGTAAATGTTTGCCAACCCATGCAGTGAAATCAGAATGAGTATTATGCCTACTATTGCAAGAACGCCGAAAGTAAATGAACCTATATACGGTAGTACTCCTATAAGCAGCAGAATCGAACCGACCAGGCCCAAAGTCTTACTTGATTCAAGAGTCATCGATTTTACCTCTTGTTTTGTGCGGCTTTTTAAGAATAAAAGCTTTTCCATGCCTCTCGACGACTGAAAAGAAATTTATTTCTAATACATTGAGTAAATGTCTAATTGGTGAATTTGCAGTTCGAATTTCAGGGGGGAATCCTGCTATTTGCTCGTATTTTCCTGGTTCTAACTGACAACACCACGGCTGCTAACGCGATTAACACGAAGATGACCGCTAGCGATATGACCGGAAGTTCGGGGACAGTGGCCGTGGGGGTGGGTGTAGAACTTGCGGTCGCCGTTTTCGAAGTCGAGGCCGAAGATGTTGGGGTCGGGGATGGCGATGGTGAGCTTGAGCTTGAGGAGGTGCTGACATTGCCGTTAATTACAGTAGCACTTATGGGTTCGGATGTCTGGCCTGAACCTGGCTGCGCGTAACTAGCTAGCTGGGGGCTGGACGACGTGGAGGACTTAAGTGTCAAAGACGATTGCCCTGTACTTGTTACTGTAAAAGTCAGTGTTGCGACGGTTGCACTCCCACTGAATGGTCCAGCTGGGTTTTCTGAAGTTGCGATAATGTTATATTCACCTGTAGCTTGGTCTGCCGTGTCTTGTACTACGAGTACTGGGCTGTTCAAAACACCGTTAGCTACCCCTACAAAAGACTGGTTGCTGTCAAGTTTTAGCATCGATGTGCTCCATGTGAGCGCAATGTCGACCGCGTAAAGGTTCTGCACATTGCTGATTTCGATATGAATCGTCAAGGTTTGACCAACTGTAACTATGTTATTTTGAGGCGAAACACTAACGGTCGTAGTTTGTGCCTTGACTGTGTGAATGGGTAAAACGACAAATAAAGAAGCGATAAATAACAACACAATTATGCTAGTTTTCAGTTGATTAATCCGCATTATTTTTCACCTTTTGCTGGCTCTACGAGGCTTACTATTTTATCCCTTCCCTTCTTATACCTTCGCACTTTGCCCTCACGTTCAAGGGCGGAGAGCAGTTGGCTTGTTTTTGCTTTGGAAAACCTACATTGTTCCGTGACAGCAGACTGGTAGGTGCCACCGCTATTTGAGCGAAGTAAACGCAAAACTTTTTCTTCCTCACTCTCGGGCAAAGTCGAAATTGGCAATGCAGTTGCTACCCTAATCTTTTGACGCCGATTTACGAAGAGAAACCAAGTTGCTGTGACTGCCGCAATGACCGCAACCACTGCGACAGACGGCAGTATGAACGGGGACAATTGCGCAGTACTGGGCTTGACAACGCTTTGGGCGTCCAGCACGATTTGCGGGGTCGAGGCTACAAAAAACTGTGTTCCAAGCCAGTCTAAACTCTGAGTACTGGGGTCTTTTTGGTCTGGTGTGGGTACCACCGATTGCAAAGTGTAGTTTGCGGGGTAGCTGATTTGCAGTTCGCCGTCTCCGTACAGCCGGTCAAAGAAACCAGCGAGGCTGAAAACATCGCCAGCTACAAGTTGCCCATGTTTGTTCACGCTGAAATTCAACCAAGTAAACGTGTACCCAGTGCTCTTCGAGTCGCTTGACGAGATAAAAGTGCTCATTTGAAAGCTATTGCTGTCCGCAGTCATCTGTCGATTCGTTTGATCCGCTGCCGCATTAATGAGCGCAGTGACTTTTCCCTCAAAGCCTCCCCAGCTATCGACGGTGCCATTTAAGCCTGATACTTGAATTATGTTCCATGTGGCTGAGTCATCGCTGTTAAGTTGGATTTTATACTGAATATACGTTTGAGCCTGTACTCTGCCAGAGAACGCCACAACCAAGATGGCTGTCATGGTTAGGAAGAGGGCTGTTGAAGTCCGTAGCTTCATTTTAACCTGAGTAGCCATTGCTATTATTTGTTATTTAAGAGTTGCAGAAATATACTCTGGTTTCTGAATTCATGTTTTTTCTTCCCGCGCAAAAAAGGTCTGAGGATTTTGTTGTCTGAAATCATGCTACACCATTTAACCTTGTATATCAACCGATACGCCACATTGAAAAACGGCGCGGTCTTAAAAACGACTAAAGAACCAGAATAAACGTTTGTGAACTAAAATGAACCGTCTATTTGTCGCTAATAGCAAAAACGCCTGAGAAAGGCTTTTATTTCTAAACTAATATGGGCTAAATTGTAAAAAAGGCGAAAAAAATGAAAACCAAATTCGGGATAATATTGATCGCAATCATTGCAGTCAGTTCGTTAAGTCTCATAGCAGGCGCCTACGCAACCCCATTCATGAGCTACAGCACAGTTCCCACAGTCTCAAGCACCGCACCAACCGCAATTAGCCTCCAGCGAAACTCCGTACGCATGTACGGCATCATACAAGAATGGCTTACTACCCCAACAACAACCCCCGTCATGGGTTCCATCGAAGTTCTAAGCCGAACAGCAGTAGGGCCCACAACCACAATCCAAGGATACGCAGCGTTGGCCATTTGGACAACCAATACAACTCGACCAATCGCAGCAGTCAGAGCACGTGAAAACTTCACATACAGCTTCTACACTGCTAGACTAGTAAAAGGCGACTTTTCTGCTTTAGACTATAACGGCAACGCATTCTACCTGAACGGCACATGGAACGTTTGGAGTATCACCGAGAACTTCACCATCATTACCGACAGCGCTACTGGACATATACTCTCAATTGACAGTGACCAAAAGGCAGTGTCTCTAGCGATAAACGCCTATGGAAATTTGACAGTGCCCTCTGGTTGGAGCACCTTCGCGCTTGACATAAAGGGCATTGCCCCGTTAGCTGGGAAAGTCATAGCAGAGGTAACAATTTCAGCGGTGTTTAACCCATTCATGTTAGGCACAGACAGCAGCTCAACAACTGTAACACGAACCGATATAGACAACATTGTAAGCGCCTATGGCTCAGTTCCAGGCTGGGGCAATTACAACGTCAATATGGATTACTGCTTGCACTACAAAATTGACATTTGCGACCTCGCCACTGCAGCAGCAAACCTGAACGCAGCTTAAACATCAAAAACTTCCTTTCTTTTCTTTGTTCAAGATTTTTCTTTGAGTATTTTTTGATTATTAATTAGTCTTTGATTTTTGACCGTTAAATTAAATTATCTTACTTTCCTCTTTAAGTGGGAACGGCGCTGAAATCATGACTGATGCTGAAAAAAGCCTTGAGAAAACTGGCGCGCAAAAATCAGTAAAGTTACCCTGCGGCTGCGTTTATCAAGACAACGGATGGATGCTCACGCGGATAAATGAGTGCGAATACCACCGGCGCAAGAGAACAACTAAGCGTCCGTATCGGCCTAAGGCTGAATGCGTGAGACCCTAACCCGAAAGGCTGCTGCCTTGTGTTCTCATGTAAATGGAAGTTTTTTCCCGCAAGAGATTTAACAGTCAAAAAGGATGTTTCAAGACACATTGACAATCAAAGACTCTGCCCCCAAGCCAAAATCGTCACGTACTAGAGGGATACTGAGGATCGCTCTCGAAGTGATCTTCATGGTGGCGATTTTAGCAGCCCTACTGTGGTACGTCGGCGTTGGTTCTCTGTACAACGCTCTCCTTCACATCAAAGTCGAATACCTTCTTCTTGCCTTTCTAATGTATTTTGGAATAAACCTCCTTTTCACAGTGCGGCTGAGACGGGTCTTAAGTAAAAACGGCGTAAAAACATCTTTTGGCAAAACTTTACTCGCCCAATATGGTGGCATGCTAACAAGCGACGTCACACCGGGACGATCAGGATATATTCTTACACCGGTTTATTTACTTGATCAGAAAGTTCCAACATCAAAAAGTCTTTCAAGTGTGCTGGGGATTCAAACTTTCGAATTTCTAATTAAAGTAGTCGGTGGAATTGGCGCCGTAATTTACCTTGTGAAGTTTGTGCCAACAAGCGTATGGAATCAACTTTTTCCCACCCAGATTGCTGGAATTAACGTGGCGTTGCTAATTGCGGCGCTTGGCATCGCTTTAATGATGACTGGGGCAATCGTTCTTGCACTTTTTACATGGTCCAAGAGAGCTATCTCAATATTTGATCGAATCGCAAACTCCCGATTTCTGAAAAGGTTCACTGGCGGCTTAATGGGAAAGCTTGAAGAATACAAAGGAAGCGCTTCCAGTACGAGTAAGGCAATCCCGGAAATAGTTATTTTGACCGTAGCATGCTGGATTTTAAAAGGGTTTGAGTGGTACTTTTTAGGCTACGCTTTAGGGATTACGCAGATACCGTGGATAGCCTACTTCCTAGTTCACCCATTGGTAACGGCTCTAGCATTTGTTCCTATAACTCCCGCCGGAATTGGGGTGCAAGAATTTGGAATTATCGGCATTTTCGGATTGTTGCTTAACGTTCCGGCTCATCCAGAACTGATACCGACAATCGCCGCTTTCGCTCTACTTGCCCGAGGTTTGCTCATATTTGAGGACTTAGCAGGTGTACCCCAAATCGTAAGGTCGACAAGCCTTATCTTTTCCCATCGAAAGTCTGATGACCAACTTGAGCCGAAACCTGGCACTTCACCCGTGAACCCGGTTTAAGTAAAAAGATTTTACGTTGAATTTTCTTTAGCTTTGTTGCTGCGAGGTTAGATATGACTGCTGAGTTCTCCTTAAGGCAAATGCTGCCAACTGATGAGAGCAGGCTTAAGGAAATAGCGGCTTTGTCTTTTTCAAGGTTGATGGGGTTCTTTGCTGTCCACAGTTTGTTTTCGGAAGCGGGTCAAGTGCTTGTTATGGAGGTGCATGGAACAGTTGTTGGGTTTGCAAAACTGATCGACTTCCAAGTAGTTGGCTCTAAGTTCGGCTGCGTACTTTGGATTGCTGTTCACCCAGATTTTCGACGAAAAGGCGTCGCGAATGCACTTACCACCGGGGGGATTCGACGTCTCAAACATGATAGTGCTAAAGCAGTGTTTGCTTCTGCGCAAAGACAAAATACTGTTGTCTTGACTGTTTTGAGCCGAAGCGGTTTCAGAAGAATAGGTTTCTTGGAGCTTCGACAGCTTTTCGGATGGCGGGTCTTCCAGTTTTACAGGAGCATTTGGCTTGCTCCCGGCGAAGTCGTCTTAATACATTACTGATAAACAACGAGTGCGGCAAGTCGTTAGGATAATTCTAAGGTCCTTAACTCCCACTCGTTCGTTTTGAGGAGACACACAGAGGATACCACTTACCCAACTGCAACTGCATATTATTCTATTTATTTCAAAGAAATTTGCTTGAATTAAGGCAAGATGAAAATGAAAGAAGGTTAAACTTTGGGGATTAGTCTTTCTCCAGTTTTTACTTCTGGACCCGCTACGATTGGTGTTAACTTGGAATCTACATTTTCCGAGTTTTCACGATTAAATATTTAAACCCAAAGGCTCCTTTAAGTAGGCAAGGAGTTGCGGGTATGGTTGAATCAGTAGACAATCCTCTTATTGCTTACAATGTTCTAGAGAAAAAGATCCTTAAGGCTGGCCTTTGCACGGCATGCGGAGCCTGCGAAGTTGCCTGTCCTGTGCAGGCATTGCAGGTTGAAGGCGAAAAGGTTAAACGGTTGTGTGATTGTTCAAAGGAACTTGACCTTTGCCCTATCTGCTACGAGATTTGTCCTCACTCTGACAGACTTCTTCTAAGGAGTTTGCGTCCGGTTTCAGATGCGCCTTTCAGAAATGAAGCATTAGGGTACTATAGGAAAATGCTTCTTGCACAAGGGGCAGACAAGAAGTTGAGAGAACATAGCCATGGTGCCGCTGTGGTCACTTCACTCTTGAAGTACGGGATTGAGGAGAAGATTTTTGATAGCGCAATTGTTTCGGAAGGCGAGGCCGAGAATCCGTCCAAACCAAAGCCTTCAGTCGCGACTGTCCCTGACGATATTCTTTCAGCTACTGGCTCGAAGTTTTTCCCTTCAGCGGTTGCAAGAGCATTTGGAAGTGCCGTGACCGGATATGGAAAAACAAAGATAGCATTTGTGGGTGTACCCTGTCATATTTTGGCGCTTCGCAAGATGGAAGCGTGGCAACATAAGTTCAGTGCGAACCTGAAAATAGCGATTGGGCTCTTTTGTTTCGGATCCTTTTCGTTGACTCCGATTCTGGAATATATAACAAAAACTTACAAAATCAAGCCCACTCAAATTAGGTCCATGCACCTTTCGAAAGAGTTTGTCCTAGAAACAGAAAAAGGTGAAATAAGGATACCGATGGAAGAAGTCGAGCAGCATATTCTGCAAAGTTGCCGGACGTGTACGGATTTCGCTTCTGAGGTGGCTGACATCTCAGTCGGAGGCGCTTATCCATTAACAGATTGGTCAATTGTCATTATCAGAACTAAAGCGGGCGAAGACTTCTTCTATGGCGCTGTTGAAAAGGGCATAATCAATACGTGGGCCATAGAAGGAGAGCCGAGAGTCTTTGAGCGCGTGGTCAAAGCCGCATTAACTAAGAGAACCAATGCTCTCAAAGCAGTCAAAAAATTGGAGAAACAATATGGCTTCCTCCCTGTCCGGCTCTTGAGAGATACAGAAACACTTGCCAAAGTGAAAGTCAAAGACATAATGAAACCCCATGTCAAAACGGTCCCAAGCAATATGACAGTCACTCAACTTCTTGAGTTGATGGCAAAACATCAATACACTGGATATCCAGTCACAAATGAAAGCGGCGAACTTACTGGCACAGTGACAATTGAAGAAGCGTACACAGTGGACAAGAAAGACAGAGACAAAACCCTTGTAAGTGCTATAGCCAGACCAAACCTCGACGTTGTTTATCCAGAAGAAACGGCTCTCGACGCATTAAGGAAAATGAGTAAGCAAGAAACTGGAAGAGTTATAGTGCTTGATCCATCGGACCCAAAGAAACTGATAGGTATAGTCACTAAAGCGGATCTAATGCATGCACTCGTGAGCTGCAGCTAGTGGTCGGCTAAGAGAATCAAGGATTCTTGGCAGCGTAAAGTGCGATTGCATTATTGGGAAAAGGCTGTGGCGCAGAAGATTTACGGTGGACCTAACCCTCGACTTAGTGACAAGACTGCCCTCGAGTGTTCGGTTATCAATCAAGCCGACAGCAATTGCGTGGTAAACGGAGCCTTCCACTAAATTCAACTTTATTTGATTGTTTCGGCGGTTTTGGGTAGATAAACTTATATGCATTTAGCACGCCGCATGGATATAATAAATGCAAATTTAACGCTATCTTGGGGAGTAGTTGGTGTTAAGGAACAATATCATGAATGGAGAGATGCCGCATGTTTGAAGAAGCCCTCGAAGAAGCAGTCATCGCATTTGTTTTAATATTCATATCAACATTCGTGATTTACAGTTTAGGCAAAAGATCAGCGCCTAAGACCGCTATAAGCGAAAATGAGCAGGCATCTTACGCGTGTGGAGAGAAGGCTTCGTTCTTCGGGTTAAAAATCAACGTATCCTTGTACAAATATCTGATTTATTTTGTTATCTTTGACGCTTCCGTTTTGTTGATTGCTTTTGCTTCTTTTTCTCTGACGGGCACTAGTCCGCTTTACCTTTTCCTATATCTCAGTATAATTCTAGCTGCGCTCTTTATTCTTTTAGAAGGAGGAAGCGGAGATTGATTGCTAACGCAGTTACATGGGCACGTGTAAAATCCCCCTGGGTTTTACACTTCAACTCAGGCGCCTGCAACGGATGCGATATAGAAATAGTCGCACTGCTCACACCAAAATATGATGTTGAACGCTTCGGAATAAAACTTGAGCCTTCGCCACGCCACGCCGACGTTCTGCTAGTGACAGGCTGTGTCACCCAGCAATGTGCAGAACGGCTAAAACGAATATATGATCAGATGCCGCAGCCCAAATTCGTGGTAGCCATCGGTGCATGCGCATGCTCAGGCGGAGTCTTTGAAGGAAATTACAACGTGGTCGGCGGCGCAGATAAGGTGATTCCAGTTACAGCTTACATACCTGGATGCCCCCCGCGTCCAGAAGCACTAATGGACGGAGTGGTTAAGCTTCTAAATGCGCTAAGTCCGCCTAAACCGAAGAAGCAGCCCAAGCAGCCGAAGCAGCCTAAACAAGAAGAACCTGTTGAAACACCAACTCCGGTTGAGATTAAACCAATAATTGAGGAGTCAAAAGTAGATGCCAAAAAGTAAAATAGATATTATTAAAGTAATCGAAAGCAAGCTTGAAAATAAAGTCCAAATTCAACTAGGCCAACTCGGCAAGGCCGTTGTAGTCACAAACAATGGTTTCCACAGAGACGTTATGAAAGCCATGGTAGATGCTGATGAGTATACTGCCATTTCAGCCATCACAGGTTTAGACCTAGGAGCAAACTTAGGCGTCTTATATCATGTTCGCACTTCAAACTCTTTCGTAACCCTACGCGCAGAAGTGCCCAAGGATAACCCTAAAATTCAAACCTTAACCGATATTGCTCCCAGCGCAACCTTTCATGAACTGGAAGTAACAGACCTTTTGGGTGTGGTTTTCGAAGGTAACCCTCTTCCCGGGCATTTCGTCTTGTCGGAATATTGGCCTCAAGGTGTGTATCCGTTAAGAAAAGATGTCAAAGCAAGCGAAGTAAAACTTAACCCGCCACCGGCCGAAGATACGGAAGAACCTGACATGGGAAGAGTCGTAAAAATCATCGTAGGACCCCAGCATCCAGCGTTGCTTGAGCCAGAAAAATTCGCAGTGACAGTTGATGGAGAAACAGTAACAAAAGTTGAGCCCCGAATCGGCTATGTTCACAGAGGCATTGAGAAGGCAGCTGAGTCACGTACTTACCTGCAGGATGTTTACTTGGTTGAGCGCATCTGCGGAATATGCAACGTGATACACGGTTGTAACTTTGTCGAAACCGTCGAAAAGATATTAAAAACAGAAGTACCTTCAAGAGCCAAGTACCTTCGAGTAATAGCTTTAGAACTTAACAGGTTGCACAGTCACCTTTTGACCTTGGGTCACGCAGGTCTAGAAATTGGTTACGAGACTCTTTTCCAATATTTCTGGCGAGACCGTGAACCGATCATGGATCTCATCGAATTAACCAGCGGCAACCGAGTTTACTCATCACTTATGACTATAGGCGGCGTAAGACGGGACATCAGAGAAAGCGACATTCCCAAAATCAAAACAACCTTGGTAGATTTGAGAAAGAAGCTCCCGTTCTACAGGAAAATCTACGAAGAAGAGCCTTCAATCAGAGCGCGCATGAAAAACGTAGGCGTGCTCAAACGCGAAGACGCTTTAAAACTCGGCGTTGTCGGTCCAGTTGCCCGTGGATCAGGCGTAGATATTGACGTACGCAAGGATGAGCCTTATGAAGCATATGCTGAGATTCCGTTCAAAGAGATAGTTTACACCGCCGGCGACACTTGGGCAAGGATGAACGTTCGCATGGACGAAGTTGAAGAAAGCATCAACATAATCGAGTACGCGCTTGACCACTTGCCAGCAGGTCCCTTCAGGGTAAAAGCGCCGAGGGCTGTTCCTGCAGGCGAAGCGTGCAACCGTGTTGAAGCACCAAGAGGCGAACTATTCGCTTACGTTAGAAGCAACGGCACAGCTTTTCCTGAACGTGTCAAAGTTCGCACACCAACCTACGCTAACATTCCCGCATTCCTTAAGACGGCAATAGGTGAAAGCATTGCTGACGTTCCTCCAAACTTTGTTAGCTTAGACCCCTGCTTCTCATGTACAGATAGGTGACCTGATGATTGACTTTTGGCTGATCTTAAGAATACTAATCTTTCCAGGCTTTGCGTTCATCTTGCTTCTAACTTTATTCTGCGATTGGATTGAGCGAAAATTAGAAGCTCGCATTCAGAATCGTGTAGGTCCGATGGTTGCAGGCCCAGCTGGGATTCTTCAACCGTTTGCCGATTTCATTAAGCTGTTGACAAAAGAAGACATCGAACCGAAGAATTCTAAGAGAGTTGTTTTCACGTTTGCCCCACTCGTAGCCTTTACCATCATGGTTTTCGCCATGTGCTTCCTGCCTGTGGACGGTTCAAGTGTGCTTTCAAGCACAGGATTCAATGGCGACTTGATTGTTATTTTAGCGTTTGTTACAATCGCAAACTTTCTCTTGTTTCTTTCCGGATGGGCATCATGCAATCCTTATGGCACCATCGGCTCAGCAAGAGTTCTAACTCAGTTCCTCGGTTACGACATACCGCTTTTTCTAATTGCCCTGACACCCGCCTTTATCGCTGGGAGCTTAGGGATATTCGCAATTGCCGCAAGTCAATCCATTCCATACATCATATTGGCGCCGTGGGCTTTCGTGCTTTTCATCGTAGCTTTGCAAGCAGAGCTCGAAAAAGACCCCTTCGATGTTCCTCATGCAGAAAGCGAAGTAGTTGGCGGATTGGAGACTGAGTACACAGGGGGCAAACTGGCTTTTCTTCATTTGACACGCGATGTTCAGATTGTTTTCGGCTCAGCCTTGGTGGTTGAATTGTTCCTTGGCGGACCATATGGTCCAGTGTTCTTTGGATTGCCAGCGTTCTGGTACTCGTTGTGGTTTGTAATCAAACTGCTAGCGGTTGTGGTGGTTACCGAGTACGTGACAACTCTTTTTGCAAGGTTGCGCATCGACCAGGTTTTGTCAGCTAACTGGAAGATAGTCCTGCCGGCAGCCGTTTTGTCGCTAATGCTTACAGTAGTAATGGTTACTTGGGTGTACCCCTTGGTGTGATAAAGAATGGTCAAAAAATCACGAATATCTCCGATGTGGAAAAGAACCGTTTCGCACATATTTACGAAACCTGCAACAACCAAATACCCGTTTGTTAAGCCGCAGCTTGCTGAAGATTTCCGAGGTAGGCAAGTATTCGACATCAATTTATGCGTTAGTTGCGGTCTGTGCAGCAGGGATTGTCCAGCCAAAGCGATTGAAATGGTTGAAGTCGAGGGTAAGAAACGCCCTCAGTTCCTTCTTGACAGGTGTATCTTCTGTTACCAATGTGCCGAAAGTTGCCCTAGAAACGCGATAAAAAGCTCAGTTTTCTACGAGTTGGCTACCACTGACAAATCATCATTGACTATGAAGCCTCAAGCAACTTGTGAGAAGGATGCTCCTCAATGATACTTGAAATCCTCTCGGTTGGCTTGCTTGTTTCCGCTTGCTTGGCTCTGTTCCTTGACGAAGTCATATACTCTGTTGCTGCTCTATCTGGGACTTTTCTTTTCACAGCATTACTCTACGCTGTAAACGGCGCGGTTTACGCGGCGATTTTCCAGTTCGCCGTCGGTGTAGGCACATTAGCAATCTTGTTTTTGTCAGGAGAAATGTTAAGCAATAAATCCACAAAGAAAACACCGCCTGCAAAGACTTTCGCCTTGATTGGCGCAGGAGTCGTTTTATCATTACCCGCGATCTTTCTGTCAATTTCCAGTTCATCAGGAAACTATTCGCCGGTGTCTTTTGGGGAGGCCCTTTGGAATTTTAATGGACTGGACGTTGTCCTACAAGCCTTAGTCATCTTGACTGTCACGCTTGGAATCGCTATCGTTCTATATGAGCAAAGGAACGGTGGGAAATAATGGACTTTGTCATACTATCAATTGCAATGCTGGCAATCGGAATCTACGGGTTATTAACTAATCGCCAACTCTTGAAAGTCTTCATTTCAATAGAGCTGATCGCCACTGCCGCAACACTGAATTTTGTAATGCTTGCCTCTTCTGCAGGTCAAGGTTTAGGACAAGCCCTTCTGATACTAGCGTTTTCAACCGACACCGCAGTCAGCGCAGTAATTTTGGCGTTGCTAGTCATCGTAACGAAAAAGTATGGGACAAGTAACATCAATGAAATACTAAAAACGCAGGAAAAAACTGAAGTGGAGGCTGAAACATAATGGCGTTTGGTATTACTATCTCTGCATGGCTAGTTTGGATAGTACCACTTATTGCATGCGTCTTCGTTCCATTGATCGCAAAAAAAGGCGACAAAATTCGAAACTACTTTGTGATTGCCGTCTCAGTTGTAACAGCAGCCTTGGCGTTATCCCTTGTCCCAAGCGTCTTTTTCGGCAATGGGCAAGCTACGGAATCAACAATCGCTTGGATTTCAGGCATCAACGCTGGAGTGTACATTGATCCGCTGTCGGTTTTGTTCACGTGCCTTGTTGCCTTCTTCGGGTTAATTATCGCCATTTACTCTTGGGGTTACATGAAAGGCGAAGAAGGATTGTCACGTTACTACTTCCTGATTCTGCTTTTCATAGGCTCAATGATTGGCCTTGTGATCACAGACAACTTGCTTCAAATGTTTATTTTCTGGGAAATGGTAGGCTTATGCTCTTATGCTTTAGTTGCTTTCTGGTTTAAACGGCCTCCATCGGTTAGTGCAGGCAACAAAGTTTTTATTATGACGCGTATCGGCGACGTATCCTTGCTTGCTGCAATAGGCATACTTTACGCGGGTCCTTTAGTTGGCGGGCAGGCAATTGGCTCATTCAGCTTCCGTGGAATAATCGCTGCTCTTACATCCGCCGCGGGCGCTGGAACTTTGAATACGGGACTCTTGGTTGTTGTGTTCTTTTTGGTTTTAGGCGGTGCTATCGCAAAATCAGCCCAGCTTCCGTTGTTCACTTGGCTCTACAGCGCAATGGAGGCTCCAACTTCAGTCAGCGCTCTATTGCATGCTGCCACAATGGTCAAGGCAGGTGTCTATCTTCTTGCAAGGTTCATACTCATAGCTACAGTAGCTACACCGCTAATTGTTGCGCTTCAACCGCTCTGGTTCCCAACTGTCGCTTGGATAGGTGTTTTAACGGCGTTAGTTGGCGCCACACTCGCAATCACTACAACCGACATCAAAGGAGTACTAGCATACTCAACTGTTAGCCAAATCGGTTTCATGATGGCTGGCTTAGGCGCAGCTGTTGCGGGAGCAGCGACAGTCGGCTGGTTTGCAAGCTTATTCCACATGGTAAGCCATGCTTTCTTCGAAGGCCTTGGATTCCTCCTTGCGGGAGGCATCATCCACGCACTTGGGACAAGAGACATGCGATTAATGGGCGGCTTAAGGAAAGCTATGCCTGTAACCTTCATTTTGATGCTCATAATGGTCATAACGACAAGCGGTCTGCCACCGTTCGCCGCTTTCTTCAGCAAAGGCTTAATCATCTCAAGCGTAACCAACATCGGAACCTACGCCAGCCTGATACAGGCAATTCTGCTTTATGCCACCGCTGCGATTACGTTCGCTTACGTGATCCGGATGTTAAGCTTGGTTTTCATGGGTAAAGAATCAGAGCATTTAGAAAAGCAGCATCCCCATGAAGCTCCACAAGTCATGCTGATTCCAGGTGCAATCCTCGCAGGGTTATGCGTTATTTGGGGGTTAGGGATGCCCTTAGTTGTGAACTTTATGCATTTAAACAGCCTTGGAATCTCGCTGCTTGGCTCATTCACTGACATAGAAACACCAATCTTCTTGGCGCTGCTGGTTCCGACAGGTTTGCTTGTGTACTGGGCTTACTACAAGAACGTCATGGGAATAAGAAGTGTTGGTGGCGGTTCAAATCCAATTGCTACGATGCTGAAACACGGTTTCTTCTTTGATGACCTATACTACGCCGTAGCCAAGGGAATCGGAAAGTTTTCTGACGGCCTCAAATATGTCGACGATTCAGCGAGTCTGGCGTTAGACTCCTTTGCAGGTGGGTTTGTGCGTCTCTCTTTAAAGCTGAAAAAAGTGCCATCTACGACGGTTCAAAATTATATCGCCGCCGGAATAATTGGTTTCATACTAATTGTAGTCCTGATAATATTAACGGTAGGGGTGTAATGAAATGACGTTTGCTCTTCTGGCAGTATTTGCAATTCCAACTCTAAGCATACCATTTGTATACTTCACTGGAAAGAAATCCCCTAAAGCGGCAGCGATCTTCATCGCTTTAATTGCCCTAGTTAACATAATGTTACTCTTGACAACCGTTCCAACGATTCTAAACAGTTCAAGTCACCAGTACGTTGAACCCTACACGTGGATTTCTGTAATTTCAACGTCATTCTCACTTTTCGCGGATGGCATAAGCGTTTCAATAGCCATAGTAAGCCTCATTCTTATTCTCGTCGCGGCTGTGTTCTCAATCTCTTACATGGCTGGAAAAAAGAACTTGCAGGTCTTCTATGCGTTGCTATGCATGCTTACAGTAGGGTCTGTGGGCGTCTTCCTAACTTCTAACCTTATCCTATTCTACTTCTGCTGGGAACTAATGCTTGTCCCCGCGTACTTCATAGTGGGCGAATGGGGTTACAAAGACTCATACAAGAAAGCATTCAAATTCTTCATATACACGCATGCAGGCGCCGTCTTCGTGCTCTTAGGCATCGGAGCAACTTACATAGCGACTGGAACCACGGATATGATAGTGGCTCAACACGCTTTATTGACAGCTAGTCCAGTTCTCATCAAATGGATTCTCATTGCCTTAACCATAGGATTCGCCGTCAAAATGGCTGTTATACCGGTCCACATGTGGCTGCCCGATGTTTACTCAGAAGCTCCAGCACCAATGTCAGCGCTATTAGGCGGTGTTATGATAAGTGCAGGAGCTTACGCAATGCTTAGACTTTCACTTGGAATGGTTTTTCCAGCAGTCGGATTAACATTTGGAACCAATTTTCTGCATGCGCTAGCCATTGTCGGCGTACTTTCCGCCTTCTTTGGGTCACTCGTATCGTTAGTTTCAACAGACATTAAACGGCTTATTGCCTACTCAAGTATCGCCCATATGGGTTACATAATGTTCGGGCTTTCACTCTTCCCTGCAAACGCCGCCGCTGGAGTAGCTGTACTTCTGGCCTCATCCATCGCGATAACCGGAACTGTCCTTCACATTATCAGTCATGCACTAAGCAAAGGCCTCCTCTTCCTCACCGCAGGAGGAGTCATGAAGAAAACTGAAGAAAGAGACATCCGCAAAATGGGTGGATTAGCATCCAAGATGCCGTTCACAGCGGTGTCATCAATAATAGCAGCGTTAAGCATCGGTGGAGCGCCGCCTTTCGCATGCTTCATCAGTGAATTTCTAATATTTGTAGGCGCTTTCCAAATAATAAAGGGAGATTCATTTTACATCATACCCACCGCTCTCATGCTTATAGCGACGGTGCTTTCGCTTGCATACGTACTCAGATTCACCTCAAACGTTTTCCTTGGTCAATCCAAGGACGAGACAGACAAAATAATCGAAGAGGACAAAGCGAAAAAGAAAACCTTTGAGGTTTCAAACTACATGAAAATATCTTTCGCCATCTTGGTGGTTTTAATTGTCCTTGTAGGGATCTACCCGACATTCTTCCTGAACCTAATCCAGACGGTGAGACTTAACTGAAGGTGACTTGCGATGGTTGAAATTATAGATGTCGTATTGCCGATATTCACTTTAGTAATAGCTGCATTGCTGACTATTCCAGTGTTTAGGCTAATAAGAAAGAGCAATTACCAGACAGCCTTGACCTTAGGCTGGTTCATATCCGTGTTTGCAGTTGCGGGCGCAACAGTGGCTAACTTGGCGCTTAACTATTACAGTACACCTTCGCCAGGCATTGTTAGTTTAGGCTTAGGTGGCAGTTCCTCAGCGATTTTCTCCAGCGCCTTCTTGGTGGACGCCATATCAATTTTCATGGCAATAATCATTGTCGCAATAAGCGCTGTAGTCGTGATTTACACTGTGTTCGCTGTTGACTCTACCGCCCGACCGACGGAACGGTACTTTGCCGTTATGCTAATGACGGTTGCGGGCTTGCTGGGCGCTGTCTTGGCAGGCGACCTCTTAACCCTTTTCATTTTCTGGGAAGCCGCAACTGCAGGTGCAGCTTTCTTAATGTTATTCAAGAAAAACGTATTTTCCATCAATGCGACACTGAAATATCTAATTGTGGTTATCATTGCGTCGGCTTTCGTGGTCTTTGGGCTTTCCTTAGTTTATGTTTTAACTGGAACGCTGAACTACATGGCAGTTGGCCAAGCTTTAACAACTTTAAGCAATAACCACTTGCTGATCATAGCGTTCATCTTTATAGCAGCTGGCTACGCTATTGAGGCTGCAATTGTGCCTTTTCACTTCTGGCTTCCCGATGCTTACACCGCCGCTCCGGCGTCGTCGGCGGCTTTCCTCTCAGCCCTTGTTGACCAAGGCAGCTATTACATCCTGATACGAGTACTCTTGTATATTATGGTTCCAAAAGGTCCAAATGCAGTGTTAGACTGGACTGTAATGTTAGCGTTCATGGCAGCCTTAGCCATGATTGTCGGCAACTTGTTTGCACTAATACAAACCGATGTAAAACGCTTAATTGCATACATCTGTGTTGCCGACGTAGGCTACAACCTGGTAGCCATAACAAGCGTATCTTCACTAGGCATACTTGGCAACCTTTACTTCTTCTTAATCGGCGGCATCACGACAGCCCTCGCTTTCATGACAGTAGGCATTATAAACAAACATGGATTCAGAAGCATGGATGACTTCTCAGGGCTAGGCAAGAAAATGCCGCTTGTATGTTTAGCCTTGGTGATGGCTGGGCTATCATTTGCTGGTGTTCCTCCATTCGGTGGGTTCATAGGTAAATATTTGGTATTCTCCGCCGCAATAGAAGCCAACTTAAGCTGGCTAGCAGTGATAGGTGTTTTGACAAGTGTCCTTCAAACCGCGTTCTTGTTCAGATTAATCTACGTCATGTACGGAAAGAAAGCCAAAGACGAAACATCCGTAAAAGAATCAAAACGCATACTCGTCCCAATCTTCATCCTCGCAGGCACACTAATAGTCGTAGGCCTATACCCGCAAATCGTCCTCAGCTTAATCCACCCAGTCGTTAACCAGCTCAAAACAATAATACCAACACTACCCACAATCTAAGACAAGCAGTCCCCACAGTTCCAGATGGAATGTTTCTCTATTATTTTCTTATTTGTCCGTTGCCTAAAACAACGTATTTTGTGGTTGTCAAGTGTTGTACGCTCATGGGTCCCCTTGCGTGAAGTTTCTGGGTGCTGATGCCGATTTCCGCACCTAAACCGAACTGGTTACCATCGGTGAACCTTGTAGAAGCGTTCCAGTAGACGGCTGCTGAGTCGATTTCGCGTATGAACCGCATGGCTTTATCGAAGTCTGCTGTGAGTATGGAGTCTGAGTGGTGCGTTCCGTACTTGTTGATGTGCGCTATGGCTTCGTCGAGGTCTTTGACGACTTTTACGCCTATAATGAGGTCTAAGTATTCGGTGTACCAGTCCTTCTCAGTTGTCGCTTTCACATCGGGAACGATGATGCGGGTTTCCTCGTCGCCCCTAACTTCCACGCCTTTTTCCCTGAGCGCCGCAATCGCAATGGGCAGGTACCTCTTGGCGATTTTGCTGTGGACCAGAAGCTTCTCGGCAGCGTTGCATGTTCCGGGTCTTTGGCATTTTGCGTTTATTACGATGGGTGTTGCTTTTTCGAGGTCCGCGTCTTCTTCAACATAAACGTGACAGTTGCCCGTTCCCGTTTCAATAACGGGGATACGCGAAGTCTCAACTACCGTTTTTATTAATTCTGCGCCGCCTCTGGGAATAAGAACGTCAATGTACTCGCGCATCCGCATCAGCTCCTCAGCCAATTGGCGGTCAGCTGACTTCACCACCTGCACTGCATCAACAGGCACGCTGGTTCCTAATAGCGCGTCTCTTAGAACCTCGCCTATAGTCACGTTTGAGTTCAGCGCATCTGATCCGCCTCTCAGGATAACGGCGTTTCCGGACTTAATGCAGATTCCAGCCGCATCGGAAGTCACATCAGGCCGCGACTCGTAAATGATCCCAATAACGCCCAGGGGAACTCGAACCTGGCTGATTATCAACCCATTGGGTCGTATCCAAGTGTTGATTATTGTGCCGATCGGGTCAGGCAAAGCTGAAACTTCACGAAGACCATTAGCCATGGCTTGAATTTTACGTTGGTCAAGAGCTAAACGGTCGATCAAAGCGGTTTTGAGCCCTCTATGCACCGCAGCGTCAACATCAGCCAAGTTGGCAGTCAAAATCTTCTCAGTGTTCGCTTCCAAAGCGTTTGCCATTCTGCAAAGCGCAGTGTTCTTAGCTTCCGATGTAAGCTTAGCCATTTCAACTGAGGCAGCTTTGGCTTTTTTGCACAGTTCAATTATCATTTTTCTTCCCCGATCAAATGGATATTTCTATGCTCCACTGCCTCTTTAGGTTTATCTGCCCCAAGCTTCTTTTGTACTTCAGTTACCTGACAGCCTTTAATCAGGTTTAAGTCGCCGCTGGAAAAGTTGGGATTTCCTTTGGCGAATTCAACCTTGCACTCATCCCTGATGCTGACAACGTCGCCAACGTTAAACTGTCCCACCACACGGGTTATGCCCACAGGCAAAAGGCTTGAGCCCTCAAGAATAGCTTTTTTTGCGCCCGCGTTAACGTAGATTTCCCCTTTGACAGCGGCGCCGTAAGCTATCCAACGTTTAACAGCTGACATTGGGTTCTGAGGTTTGAAGAAGGTGCCCACGTCTTTTCCCGCAAGAATGTCAACTATGACATTTTCTCTTCGGCTGTTAGCTATGACCACGGGTATGCCGCATGAAGTTGCGATTTCAGCAGCTTTGATTTTGCTTTGGATGCCGCCTTTGCCCAGCTTGCTTTTACCGCTGAGTGAACTTTTGAGTTCAGGCGTTATTGCTTCAACCGTTTTAATTAGCTGTGCACCGGGTTCCCGTGGGTGCGCTGTGAATAAGCCGTCAACGTCTGAGAGTATAATGGTCATATCGGCGCCGATCGCGTTTGCCAGCAAAACTGAGAGGATGTCGTTGTCGCTGAAATTTTCTTTGTAGCCTTCCTTCTGACGAAGTTCAGCCACTGAGGTTACGTCGTTCTCGTTGATTATCGGGATAACTCCTGTTTTCAGAAGCATGTTAAGCACATTGCACATGTGCACATACGACGCTCTGTTGGAAAGGTCCTCCGCTGTAAGCAGTATTTGCGCAGCCTTCAAACCATTAGCCTTGAAAAGTTCACGGTACTTCGCCATCAGAACACTTTGACCCATCGCAGCTGCAGCCTGCTGAAAAACTACATCGTTGGGTTTAGGTGGAATGCCGAGCTCCGCTATTCCTGCAGCCACTGCCCCTGAAGTAACAAGAACCACCTTGTCGCCTTGCTTGGTTACAGCTGCAATTTGGCTGGTTAGTTTCTTCATTTCTTCATCGTCAAGGTTTCCTCCGTCGGCCGTTATGCCGCTAGTTCCAACCTTAACAACTATCAATCTTGAAGGCATCAGATAATCCCTTTTAAAGGTTAGAATTGAGATACGCGGCGGTTGCTTAAAAATGCAACCAAAAAAAACTGAATACTTTTTTGACTGGTTTGTTAAAATTTCTAATTTAATCATACCGTTGCCAAAACGTATTAGAAAAACATATAAGGAAAATGGTCATGGCTTTTAGAACATGCTCGTACCCATTCAAGCATTAGTAACATCCAGTGCTAATTCACCATCCCCTCTGGTATTTTGGATTGCTCCATTCGCCGGTGTTATCGCCGTGCTCGCTTCACTTTTGCTCATGCGCCATATCGGCAGAATGAGCGCCGGTGGCCCAAAAGCTCAAGAAGTTGGAAATGCAATCCGTGAAGGCGCATATGCCTTTTTAAAAAGGCAATACACGACAATCGCTATCATCACGGCAGTAGTATTCGTACTTCTTTGGCTAGCCTTACCAAGTGGACCCTTTAACAAGCCACCTTATGGTATAGGCACAGCGGCCGCCTTTTTAATCGGAGCAGTTGCTTCGTTGGCTGCTGGCTACATTGCCATGGACAACGCAACCAAAGCAAACGTCCGCACCGTCGCAGCGGCAAAAGAAGGCGCTGAGAAAGCACTTAAAACAGCTTTTTACGGCGGAGCAACAATGGGTATGGCAGTTGTCGGTTTATCACTTCTAGGCGTAAGTTTTCTATTCTTGTTATATGGCGGCTACAATGCCATGTTTGGCACGCTGAGTGTTTCCGCCGCTGCAACATTAGGCAGGTCAGCTGCAAGCGGTATTGTCGGTATGGGTTTTGGTGCCTCATTAATCGCTTTATTCGCCCAGCTTGGAGGCGGAATATACACTAAAGCCGCGGATGTCGGCGCAGACTTGGTCGGTAAAGTTGAAGCAGGCATACCTGAAGATGACCCACGCAACCCCGCAGTAATCGCCGATAACGTTGGCGACAACGTCGGTGACTCTGCTGGAAGAGGCGCAGACTTATTTGAATCAGCAACTGGGGAGAACATAGGCGGAATGATTATCGGCGGGTTAATCAGCATCGCGACTGGAAACCTGTTATTTCTGGTTTTTCCGCTTATTGCTCGAGCTCTAGGAATCTTTGCAACATTAATCGGCATGCCCTTCGTGAAACTCAACGAAGCAGAAGCTAAGCATCCAATGAAAGCTTTAAGAAAAGGCCTCATGGTAACCACGATAGTCTCGGGCGTTCTATTCCTGTTTGCGACAATTTTCCTCTTAGGCAACGGCGACTTCTCAATGACTTTCTTCTATCTATACTTCTGCCTGCTCTCAGGCTTAGCTGCAAGCGTGGCAATCGACTACATCACAGACTACTACACAGGAAGTGACCGAGGTCCGGTCGGACGAATTGCTAAAGCCAGCCAAACAGGAGCCGCAACAAACATAATCACAGGCTTCGCAGTAGGACTCGAAACAACTGCATTACCCATTGTTTCTCTAGTTATTGCTCTCGTAACATCCTACTACTTCGGCACACAATTCGCCGTTTCGTGGAACGCTACTCACGCAGCTCATATTACACCCTTTATAGGCGGAATCTATGGAACCACACTTGCCACCATGGGTATGCTTGCAGTCATGGGCATGGTTCTAGCCTTAGACGGCTTTGGCCCAATCGCGGATAATGCAGCAGGCATAGCTGAAATGTCAGGCGAAGGTGGCGCAGAATCAACTATGGAAGCGTTAGACGCAGTTGGAAACACAACAAAAGCCTTAACCAAAGGATTTGCGCTTGGCTCAGCCCTTCTTGCAGCGCAGTTGCTATTCCAAACATACGCTTCAGAAGTTTCTTCAACAGCAGCTTACGCCGGCAAAACCTTTGTTGTAGACATTTCAAATCCAGCCGTGCTAATCGCCGGGTTCATCGGGGCGATGCTGCCGTTCTTCTTCTCCTCTCAGGCAATTAGTGCTGTGGGCAAAGCAGCTGCTGAGATGGTGGAAGAAGTCAGACGGCAATTCAGAGAAATTCCAGGAATCATGGAGGGAACAGGCAAACCTGACTACGGTAAAGCTGTGGACATCAGTACAAAAGCTGCGTTAAAAGGCATGGTGCTTCCGGGATTAATCCTTGTGATTGTTCCAATAATCGTAGGTGTCCTTCTGGGGCCTGAAGCTGTAGGGGCATTCGTAATCGGCGCAACCATCTCAGCTGTTCCTCTAGCGTTGTTCATGAATACTGGCGGTGGAGCATGGGATAATGCAAAGAAATTCATTGAAACCGGCAAATACGGCGGCAAAGGCTCCCCAGCTCACGCAGCAGCAGTAGTAGGCGACACAGTCGGCGACCCATTAAAAGACACAGCGGGACCAAGCCTTCATGTACTAATAAAACTGCTCAGCACACTTTCAATCGTGTTCATTCCGCTGTTCATAAACCTGCTACACCTCATATAGGCAAGCAGAAAACTGGGAATATTTTTCCCCAAAAAAAACTTTTTCTTTTTCTGAATTCGCACTCGCTAGTTTTTCTTCAATGCGGTAGTTTAGCTTGTTCGGGTGCAGACCCTGCAATTTGGAGGCTTTGAGGCAAATCGTCTGTGTAGTTTTGTTCTTTTATTTTTTCCACCATTTCCATGCCTAAATCAGTCAGGCAAAACAGCTTGTAACGGTTGCGGCCATCCCTCGTAACTTTGACTTCTTCACAGAAAAGTCCGGCTTCAGTCAGCAACTCGCAGTTCTTTATATCAATCGACGGAAGAGGCGTGCCTAAACTCATATCCAAATAGCAAAGATTCTTGTCTTGGCTATCCAACGCCGCTAAAAGATACCTTTTGAAAACCGCTGTTTGACCTCGAATATATTTACACATGAAATCTTCAAACGTTTCAGACATAAAACACACCTAGAAACAGTTGACATTTAAAACTAGAGAAGCGAAAGAATTTAAATTTTGCCCAAACATGTTACCCGTTGTCTCCTAGATTCCCTTCAAAGTGTCATAGTGGTATGTTTTTATTCCTTCGTGTCGCAATAGCTAAACGAGAAGTGCGGATTGTGAAGATCATTGAGAAAAACCTGCGCCAAGGCTTCGTTAAAGTAGTTCCCGACTCGCCAGATGACCTATGGCACCTCTACAACGTCATCTACAAAGGCGACGAAGTTTACGCTTACAGTTCAAGAGCCATAAAAAGTGATACGGAGACAAGCCGACCGAAAAGCGCCGAACGCGTGTCCGCCTTCATGGGAGTTAAAGTAGAATCCGTCAGCTGGGACAAGTTCCTCGGCAGACTGAGGGTCCACGGGCTAATCTGTCACGCACCTGACATCATTCCGACTGGAGCCCACCATACCCTGAGCATTTCTTTGGATAAGCCAGTTACAATTGTCAAGACCGAATGGCCTAGTCACCTGCTTGACAGACTCGAGAAAGCAAGTCAAACCGAGAAGCCTATGCTCATAATCTCCATAGACGACGAAGGCTTTGCCATAGCGGAAACTAAACAGTACGGGTACGAAACCCGAGTTGAACAGCGCATGCGACTGCCTGGAAAGCACGAGGCTGACAAACGGGTTGAAGCAACAAAAGCGTATTTCCGTCTTGCAGTAACCAGCCTTGACAAGCTTTGGAGCCCAAATCATAATCCAATCGTCATCATCGGCGCTGGCTACGTCAAAACTGACTTCGTGCGATACCTCAATGAAGAAGCTGCAGAAATGGCCAAGTCCGTCGCTGACATCAAAAGCGTCAACAACGGCGGTACAGCAGGCATCGACGAAGCCCTCCGCAGCGGCGTCCTGTTAAAGGCTTCTCATCAACTTCGTGTCGTGGAAGAAACGGAAACCATCGAGGAAGTCATGAAGCGGCTTGGGAAAGGTGAAGGTAACGTAACTTACGGGTTGGATTCAGTGGACAACGCGGTCAAGTTGGGCGCGGTTGAGAAACTTGTAATAGCAGATACAGCAATTCGCGACGCGGACGAGTTGCAGCGGGTGAAGCTAGAGGGACTCATGCGGGAAGCGGAGAGACGTCGTGCAAGTGTCACAGTGATCAGCACGGAACATGAAGCAGGCGCGAAACTCTTATCGCTAGGCGGGATCGCGGCGTTGCTGCGGTTTCCACTTTACCGAGAAACTGCATAGGGACAGGTTTAATCAAGAAACATGAACTAAATTTAGCTTTATTTATAGTCTATATGTTTCATGAAGGTTTAACCTAAGAGTGTCAAGGTAATACATATTTTTGAAGGTAACGTGAGGGAAAAAATGTTACCGCGAATTCATCGAACCAAGTTTGCTGTGATCTTGATATTTTCTATTGCTGTTTTCTTTGGTGCATTGGCTGGGGCATATGCTGGCTGGATTCTAGAAGGACAATTGTACTTGCGCAAAAACGTCAAAATCTGACAAGGAACTCTAACAGTGACCTCTTGTTTCTAGCCAACTGGCAAAGCGAAACTGACCAGGATGATTTTTCTTTTGAGGTTAACTAGATTTTTAGTTATAATTGAAAAAGAGGTTCTAGCTATGGTGCTTTCATGGGTTTTACCTCTTTCCGCAGATGTTCGGTCTGCAATAGGGGTTAACCATTTTTTTTGTGTTTAATCATTATTCCTCCTCTTCGAAAGGGGTTTTGCCGTCCAAGGCAGACGAGAAGTTGACAGAACCCAAAAGAAAAATGGATTTAAAATAAGGTAAGTAGGTTACTCACTTTTTTGTATGCTTCTCTTCACAGTGCTTCTCATAATCTTTCTCAGTGGCATAAACTTTCTTTATCAGTTGGGCATTGATACTTTCCTTCTTTAGTCTTAATTGGTTTGGGATGGCTTTTCTTTGACAAATAATCACCCCCAAAAAAGAGAGAGATTCAGAGAAGGATTGCCCAAACAGCATTTTATATCTATGCGATTGTACTAAGCATATAATTTGAGTACCATTGTTTCTGTTTATTTAACGTCACCTACCTAAAAATTAGTTAATTCCTGCCTTTTTGTGAAAAAAAGGCATCTAAACATTGCAGATACTGTTAAGTTACCCAGCATAAAAAAAGGTGGGTTAGAATTTTATTCAAAGTATTTAGTAAGGACTTTTTGCCCTAGTGTCGTAAGCTTCCAACCCGTTCCAGTGTATTCGATAGCACCTGACCTTTCCAAATATCCTAACATTTCACCTGTCTTAGCATCTTGGTGTCCTATGATTTTAGCAATTTCCTTAGCTGTTTTTGGGGACGTCTGAATTGCGCGAGCTATGGAAAGATAAGCTGCTGTCTGAAACCAATCAAGTACGTCTTTTTCACTCATTTGTGTTTTCACCTTACAACCTATATGGCTAGGTTTCAATTTAATTCTTGTGAAAGAAGTAGGAATAATAAGTTTTAATGTTGGGTAACTTAACTTAACAGTATCAACATTGGATAAAAATTATACTGTTAAGTTATTTGACCCAAGGATCCTGGGGATAATTTATCCTTTTTGCGTCTGTATTCGTTTTAGGATTTTTCTTCATCTATTTCGTGGAAAATTATTTCTTTAATAACGCATTCAGGTAGTGTGACTTTAGTTCCTTCAAATACTGTCTGCGTTTTTGTTTTTGTTATTTCTAATTGTGGTTCAAATGTTATGAATGCCCCCTGAATTTCGTAACTTCGTGCAATGTAGATTTTTTCATCCAGTTTAGAATCTGTAAAAATTGTGTAGCCTAAACTGTACTTTTTTGGTTTAATTGCCATAAACCTACTTCCAATATTTTAGATTAACAATGAGCTATATAGCGGTTAAGGTGGCTACGACCATTACCGAGCAAATTTATGGGCTTACCTTTTTTTACATAATATTTACTTTGTTTTGTTTGGCGAACTCTTTCATTATATCATGAATTTTACTTATATCCTCAAGGGAAAGACAGTCACTTACTACTTGGCTAGTACAGATTCCCTTACAAGCTATATGCAGTTTTAGTTTAAGTTTTGGTAGTTCGCATTCATCAAATATATGTTCTAAACAATAATCGATGCATTCACCTTTAGTTTCTTTTAGTTTTCCTTTTATAATCAACATTATCCTTTGAGAAGTTAGGTTAACAACATCTTCTTTCATAGACAGCTATTGTAGGATAATTGTTTTTAAGAGCTTGGTCAATGCTCTCAGTGTATACATAGTGGAACAAGTGAGCAGACGAAAATTTACAGAAAAAACGACCTGACAAAGATTTTACAGAACCACAGCTTGCCATTTATAAAGGCTTTATAAATAGATGATGTTATATACTCCCTGTATCATTTAAATACTCAAGCCCGTGAAAAATCATGAGCAAACGAAAACCAATTATTAACATACAAAACATCGTTGCTTCTGTATCACTTAACCAGAAAATCGACTTACAGAAAATCGTGGAAAAGTTTCCGCAGACAGAGTATAACCCAAGCGTTTTCCCAGGCTTAGTTTTCAGACTTAAAAAACCGAAAACCGCCACATTAATTTTCGGCACCGGCAAAATGGTTTGCACAGGCGCTAAATCCGAAAAAGAATCCCGTAGCGCCGTCGAAAAAGTCGTCAAAGAACTTCGCGGCGAAGGCATCCAAATCACTGAGAAACCAATCGTGAACATCCAAAACATCGTTGCCTCTGCAGAGCTAGGCGGCGAAATTGACCTTGAAAGTCTCGTCTACAAGCTTAGCAAAGTCATGTACGAGCCCGAGCAGTTCCCAGGTGCAGTTTACAGAATGGATGAGCCCAAAGTTGTGTTCCTAATATTCTCAGCTGGCAAACTTGTCTGCGTTGGAGCCAAGAAAGAAGAGCAGGTTTACGAGGCAGTCGACAAAATTCAGGCGTTACTTGAAGAGAAAGAACTCATCTACTACCCCTCTTAAGCCTGTTTTTTCATTCTGCGTCTAACGGCAGGGTTCAAATCTGCCAATTTCTTGAGCGCCAACTCGAAGGTTTCATCTGGCATAAGCTCTCTTTTAACAAAGACTCCTGTTCTTCCTGATGTGTCTCGTTTTACAAGGGTGTGAACCCTGTCCAGCACTGTCTCTGCGGAAACGCCTAGAACTTTGGCGGCGGACTGTTCCCTGCCGATGATGCTGTTCTCCATATGGCCCGCCTCTGTAGGTTCAATAAGCATCAGCCGTTTATCTACCCCTGGAACACGAGCATCCGCGTTAAGCTGCTTGAGGCTCACCTCGCCGCCAAAACGGTAAAATTCCCTCTCAACCGTGCGCATCTCCATCAGCGGGAATGAAACGGTGATTCGCTCACCAACTTCAATATGAGCCTTCATAGCATATCTAGGGGTTGCTTGAACAATTAATCTGGCGTTAATGGGCACGCCTGCTTTTTCCAGCGCGGTTTCAACAAGGAAACTGTTCTGCACTTCGCCGATGAAGATGTCAACATCGCTTCCCTTCTTGACGTCGCCCCGGGCTATGCTTCCATGGGTAATCGACTGTAAATGAAATGTTTCCAAGGCTACCATGATCTTAACTGCTTCGCCTCTGAGTTCGTGCAGCAGCGCCCAACGTGTCGTCGTGTACATTACTTCTTTGTAGTCTGCGGGTTTGGTCGGCTTTACAGCCATGTTTCTCCTGCCTTTCATAGGTTTAAGACTGCATTGTTTATTTACCTTAACGGTTAATCAACAGTGATTAGCGATAAGCTGAGGAAAATCATTGACTTCCCCGCTCTGTAGTGCCTGCAAAACCCGTGCAGCCTTCTTTCACAGGCAGTACTCAGGGGAAACACTGTGCAAAAAATGCTTCACCCAATCCATCGAAAACAAAGTACGTGCAACCATCACACACTACCACATGCTCAATTTCAACGACCACCTGGCAGTCGCTGTTTCAGGCGGCAAAGACAGCCTAAGTCTACTGCACATTTTGGCTAAGATGAAGCAGTACCGCTCCAAAACCACGCTCACCGCCGTAACTGTTGACGAGGGCATCGCTGGTTACAGAAACGAAGCTTTAGAGATCGCAGCAGAAAACTGTCTGAAACTAGAAATTCCGCATCACATCGTCTCTTTCAAGGATCTTTTCGGGTATACGCTCGACGAAATAGTACAGAAAACCCGCGTCAAAGGGCACATGGAGCTGACGGCATGCGCGTACTGTGGGGTCCTTCGGCGGAAAGCCATCAATATCGGCGCAAGACAGGTCCACGCGAACAAAGTTGCAACAGCCCACACTCTTGACGACGAAGCCCAAACCGTGCTCATGAACATTTTCCGCGGCGACATCACACGGCTTGCGAAGGAGAAACCCGTCACAAGCGAAGTGCATCCGCTGTTAGTGCAGAAGATCAAACCTTTCTGCCAGATTCCAGAGAACGAAAGCGCCCTATACGCTTATGTGAAAAAAATCAGTTTCCAAGATACGCCTTGCCCGTACGCTTCTGAAGCGTTGCGCAACGACATGCGTTGGATGCTTAACCGGCTCGAAGCGAAGCATGCTGGAACCAAATTCACAGTGCTCCGAGCTATGGAACGGCTGAGACCGGCGTTGGAAGAAACCGCATCCAAGGAAGGATTCATGACTTGTGTTGAGTGTGGTGAGCCGTCAGCAGCGGATTTGTGCAAGACCTGTGAGATGCTGCGGCAGATACGTTGACCCGTTTTCTATTTGAGTCCTTTTTCACTTTTCAGTTTTCGAAGTAAGGTCGAAGCTTCGAAGGGGTTCTTTGCCGAAGCGACTTTCTGTGCCCTTAAAAGTTCTACTCGTGTGCCGCAGTACGGGCAGATTTTGGTTTTCTGTGCTTTTGTGGTCAACATTAAACCTTGGCATTGTGGGCATTTCACGATTTGAGTTGGCTTCATTTGCGTGTCGCTTCCGAAAGCCTTTTCCACGTACGGGTTGATAAGGGTATGCAGGGAAAAGGCGCGAGCTATGAGCAAGGATAAAGAACCGCTGAAATCTAGAGTACATATGATAGAGTTGGCGGTCAAGTACTTCAAGAAGGAAGGTTACAAAGTTAACAAGGAAAATGCTTGGCTGGACGGATACAGCGGTGCAACCCGTCATTTCGACCTTATCGTGCAAAAAGGGCGCATTGAGCAGGGTGTCTGGGTCAGGGATTGGAACCGAACCGTGGGCGTAAACTTGATTATTGGGTTGGACACTGCTTCAGAAGATGTTGGCTTAGGCAGCCCAATTATGATAGCCGACAAATTCAGCGATCATGCAAAATCCTACAGCAACCGCCGAAAAATCACTTTGCTCACCAAACAGAAAATGGGCCACTTCATGTAGACGGCTACATTGACTATGCAACGCTCTAGAGTTGGGGTTTAACACAAAAGCGTGGGCTATGACCTAAAGTTTGAGGTACTGGTCTGTTAAGCCTTCCCGTTCAAGCATGCCAAGCCAATCCACTACGCCAACAAAGCAGCTCTTTCGTTTCTCCAAAACATCCAAAATATCGTTGACTACTTCTCCAACCGGTTTGCCCGTAATATCTAATTCGCATACCCTTCCCGCATGTGCCACGATAGCCTCGCCTAGACAAACATCGATAATTTCGGCTTGAAGGTTCTCCCAAAGTTTGCTTCCCGTGTAACCGCATTTCTCCATGAAAAGCTTAAGTTCCTTCGGGTTTCGTCGCAAAACGAAAACCAGAGCCACATGCTTGGTTGGGGTCACTGCGCTGGCGTAATGTCCGTCGATGATTATGTTGGCGTTGTCAGTTGCATCTATTGTTTTTGCGAGTTTCTCTTGCATTTTCTCTTCATCGATTATGAAGGTATTTCTCTCTTTGTCTTCGCCCAGTGTGAGGTTGTTGGCTTTGGCGTAGTCGGTGAGGTTAATGTAAGCGGCGTTGAGTTTGGCGGCTAGGGCTTTGGCGGTTGTTGTTTTACCTGTGCATGGTGTTCCCGTTATGAGGATGACTCGTTTGTCCATGTTTAGAGTTGTGTCTGAGGAAAGTTTTATCCGTTCCTCTTACAAACGCTTCCTTGTATGCCACAGGGCGGGCGGTTTAGATAAGCGGGTTAACGTTTTATTTAGTTGACGTGTTCACACAGGAAAAGTACGCAGGCAACCAGCTTGCAGTCTTCACTGACACAGGCGATTTGCCGGCTGAGGATATGCAGAAGATCGCGAATGAAATGCATTTTTCCGAAACAACCTTCATACGCTCAAACGAAAAGAGGGACGGTGGATATGACGTGCGCATCTTTACACCTAACTCGGAGGTGCCTTTCGCTGGACATCCAACTCTGGGAACGGCATGGGTGATCAATCATTTCATAGCTGGTGGCAAAGATGGCAAGGTTGTGCTTAACTTGAAAGTTGGGCAGATCATCGTCATCTTCAAAAAAGAGGATGATCAAGAGACGTTGTGGATGAAGCAGGCTTCACCTGTTTTCGGCGAATCTTTCACGGCGGGTCGTCTAGCTAAAGTCCTGCAGCTTAATGAATCGGATTTTGACGAACGGATTCCGGTTCAGGAAGTTTCTACGGGTTTGCCATTCATCATTGTCGCCCTCAAAACTTTGGACGCTGCTAAAAGGGCAGCCATAAGCATCGGTTCTCTCCGTGAAATGGCGAGTGAAGTTCGCGGCGGAATCTTGATTTTCTCCCCTCAAACCGTTGATAAACGCAATGATTTGCATGTCCGTGTTTTCGTAGATTTGTTAGGCATCCCGGAGGATCCAGCGACGGGCTCAGGGAACGGCTGCCTTGCAGGTTACTTGTCCCGCTACCACTACTTCGGCACTGAGGTGGTTAACGTCAGGGTTGAGCAGGGCATTGAGTTGGGGCGTCCCTCGCTGCTTCTGCTTAAAGCCCGCAAAGTAGGCGATGATTTGCAAGTGGAGGTTGGCGGCCAAGTCTTCCTGGTCGCGAAGGGCCAGCTTGCTTGAATTTGACTCGAAATTCTTATTGCTTGCCAACGCGCATTGTTGAGTGGGCTGGCGAGTTGGTGTGTGGCTTTCGGACCCAAAAATGCTGGGTCTGAGGAAACTCCGCCCACGTGTAGAATTGCAGCTCCATGATGGGGCAACGCGAGAGCGTTGGCAACGGAGCAGAAACGAAACGTCCAATTGGACTTGTCGATGACGCCTTTGTGAGGTCGAGTGCGCCAACTTGGAAGCGGTGAAACGGCCGTCCTGCAAGTGGAAAGGGCAAACAGTCGCCGATGCGGAATCTACCCAAGGCGCGGGTAGCCCGATTAGCCGAATGCCACAATAACAGAAGGCGGGTTACAACCAGCACACCAGCCCACACAATAACAGAAGGTAATCTACAACAACAAATAGAATCTCCAGCGTTAAGGTATCGGCACGATGAATTAAAGACAAAAGGGGAAGCAACAAAAGATAGGTATGAGAAATATTTTCAAGAGTTTTTGCAATTCATAAACAAAAATCCTGATGAACTAATCGTTCAAAGACAATAAGACCTACTAAACAAAGACCTTAAAATACAGAGAAAACAGAAAGCCAATTTTTAGCGTTCATGGCTAAGAAAAAACAAGAAGGCTATGCAATAGCAACCCTTCAAATAATATTTGCTTCTATTCGCTCATTTTTTGAAATACACTATTTCCCTCTAAGAATGCGAATAGGAGATTACCCGAAAGGAGACGGCAATGGCGTAAAACGGGCATCCAAAAGAAGCCATACAAGCAGGAAGAATTACAGTTAAGATTGTTACGTTACTTTTTCCAACTCTGAACCAAAAGAAGCCGCTAATAACATTTTGTTGAATTCTCTTTAGACTAAGATTAATCTATATAGCCTATCTTGACTTTTGTCTTTCCACTCTGTCAAGTTTCTTCTTCTTGCGGGCATCTTCTCGCTCTTTCTTTTTCCGAGGCTGAGGTTTTCCCCGATCTCGTTCTCCTGTGTCTCCCTTCTTACTCATCTGATAATCTCCTTATGATGAAAAAACGGCTGTAAGCTTCGCAAAGCCGTTCCTTGCCTTAATAATTAAGTAAATACAGTTTTTTATGAGTTGTGGGGCCAAAAGAATCCACAAAGAGCTCTGAAAAACCAAAAAAGAACGTGCAAAACAAAAGAAAGCTAAAAATAAGTTCTTTGATCTGGCAATTCGAGATTTAGTTGCATTTTCAGCAGCTTGTATCTATTTCTAACAGTAACTTCGGTGACTCCAGCAGCGTCCGCCATCTCTTTTTGTGTTATCTTTTCATTATTCTGAAGACAAGCTATGTAGAGTGCCGCTGCAGCCAGGCCCGTGGGATCTTTTCCTGCCGAAAATCGTTTTCGTCTAGCCTCGGCAAGTATTGTTATCGCTGCGCCCTGTGTTTTGCCTGAAATCCCGTTTTTCTCGGCAATTTTTGAGACGTATGTCAGCGGATCAGCAATTGGCATGTGAAAATCGAGCACTTGCAGTAGCAGTCTATAGCAGCGTGCGACATCTTTCTCGTCAACAAGGCTTGCTTCAGCGATTTCGTGAAGGCTTCTGGATGCTCCGCTCTTGCGACAAGCTGCATAAATTGAAGCCGCGATGATAGAGTTAATTGATCTTCCTCTGATTAGGCCTTTTTCTAACGCTTTGCGGTAAATAATAGCCGATTTTTCTTTGGTCGATCGTGAGATGGAAACTTTGCTTGATAAACGTTCAAGTTCAGACATGGCTTGTGCAAGGTTTCGGTCGCTGGATGAGTGTACTCGGCTGCGTATTTGCCATTTCCTGAGACGCCACATCTGCAATCTAGTGGAAAGGGGCAATTTCCTTCCGAATGCATCTCTGTCAATTTGGCTGATTGAGGTGGATAATCCTTTATCATGGACATAATAGGAGGTTGGCATACCGACGCGGCTTCTTGATGTTTTTTCTTCTTGTGTAAAAGCGCGCCATTCGGGGCCTTTATCTAACATCTGCTCGTACAAAACAAGACCGCAGTCACCGCAGATGGTTTCGCCTGTGCCGCAGTCGTGGACAAGTTTTTTGCTTGTGCATTCAGGGCACTTTTCAGCTAAGTGAATATGCACTTTGGGGACTTCTAGGGTTAGACTCATGTTTTAATCTCTGTTTATTTGCCCAGAATCGTCACTAAATCACTTAATGCTATTAAAGGTTAGAAAAGTGATAATGCGATCCTCGCATTCTAACTACGTGTACGTGCATCTATTATAAAGGACTTTGCTATCAAATAACTAGATTTGGCATCCCACTACTAGCATTCCCGCTTATAGTGCGCGCGTTTAATAAATTGGCAATCAATTTTGGTAAGGTTGTTTTCCTTTCTTCACCTTAACACAATGTGTTATCATATTCAGGGGCTACTGGATTGGCAATGATAGTTACTCCTAATGACACTTCCTGAGCAGAAAAAACTTTGAGAACATCCAATTCTTCATAAAGATAAGACTCAAATCTGCATACCGTAGAATAGAATCTAGCGCGAGCTCCGCTTTGTGCCCAACAGCAACACGCAAAAGCCAAAGGAACCGCAAAAACCAAACAAAAAAGAAACTGAGACTATATAACGAAGTGTTATTAGTCTTGTACGCACACCTGTAGCTTGAGTGGAGACGTATTAAAAGAGTAGAGGCAGTTGCTCTTCTAAAAGAGCTAAGCTCGGGGATGTTAATTCAACCCGCTTTTGTGCTTCTTGAACGAAGATTCCCAGATATTTCTCAGTTATACCCAGATAATTACCAGTTGAAAATTAAAGGCATTTACGACCTTCAAGAAATTGTGGTATTTCTTAATAACAGGTTCTTAATAGAAGAGAACGAAAACTTCCTAACTATTTCAACACTTTAAAACAGCTATTACAATTTTTGCAAGTGTAAACTTCGATGCGAAAGACACAGGTCGCTAATGATTTATCAGGTTTTGCAACATCTTGGTTGCAGTGTGGACATTTTGCCATACAAAGCCATTTCTTTTGGTTTACAAACACCATTCATCAAGTTTTAAATTTATGTGGTTACGTGAAGATACAACAAACTATCAGCACCAGAAAAAACTAGTGTTGTATAGGCACAAAAGAAAGATAGAAGCAAGCGCAATAACAATTGAGGGTCAGAATAAATGGAAAACTCTACAAAACGCTTGCCTGCCTGTTAAATCCGTCTTAAAGCCGCATCATGTGGCTTAAAATATGAATTGTCAGGATGAGATAGAATGCTGTGGTCATGCTAACGTGTACGAATCTGATGTACTTTTTTAAACTTTGCATTATGTTGAACCTGTAAAAAAGACCTGTCACTACGAGCGTAAGCGTGGCAACAAATAATGCAAATCCCGTTCCAATGAAGGACACCCTCGTTATCCAATATGTGAAGTGAACAGAAATAAGCGTGAAGGCAACCAAATTTCCTAATATGTGCACTCTTACCCACGCTTTGATTCTCGTGGGACGACGATGTTTCAAGACAACGTATATAGGCGTAACAACTGCGATCCAGAAGCCTCCTATCAAGACAGCCCAATGGGTAAACAGCAAGGAACCTACAGAAAAACTGAACAAAGACCTGTAAACAATTATAAGGGCTGATAGACATATCGTGAAAAGAACTATGACCAATGTTCCCCATTGGTCTGGATTCTTTAAACGTTCCATATCCTTAACCAGTTTTACCTTTGATGCCCACATGCACCGTATTATGACACCGTTATATCCTACTTATGAAGTTATGTCCAAAATCTGAATTAATGAAGAAAAATTCTGAATTAATGAAGAAAAATCTACTTGAGCAATATTCTAACAAATCAGCGCACGCTAATGGTTAGTTGTTCCAACACTGACGGTGATATAACAGATTTGTTCGGGGCATCCAAGAATTTTTTAGCTATATACGTCGGGCGCGCTAAACCCAACAAACTAAAGCAGATTCAACAATCCAATTTTGAATGACCTTGTTCCAGTTTGGGCTGCTCCAACCGCTGCGGTTTTTCAGTTGATGTGTTGTACAACTCCATTTAAGCCAAATATGTCGATTTTTAAGAGATATTTTACGTATTGACCTGTTTTTGTGTTCGACAATTAGGTCTCTCAGCCCGTTTTGATATGCTTGCATTATGTACGAGGGTTTATTTGATGGTTTAGGCACTATTAAGATATATGAAAGCAACAGGAGAAAAGTAGAACATGATCAACAACTACCAAAAAGAAGTCCAAACAAAACTCACCAAAGGGCTCTTAGACATGATTATTCTTCAATATCTCGACCAAGAATCCATGCATGGATACCAACTCATCACCAAAATCCGAAAAAGCTACGGCGTCTACTTCGGACCAAGCACCATCTACCCATTACTAGGGCTATTAGAGAAAAAAGGCTACTTAAAGAGCGCCTGGAAAATGGATGCAGAAAGGCCACGAAAAGTGTTCAATCTCACTAACGATGGGAAAAATTTCTTGAATTTTACCGAAAACTCACTCAACCTCCTCTGTAAAAATATGGTAGCCGATAGCAAAATCCAAATACAATCAGCCTCGCTAATTTCGTCGAGATCAACGCTTCAAAGAGGAATCCCGCCTTTGACAGTCTGCTGAGAAAATCCCTTTTAGCCAGGTTTAGCGGCCAATCACGATCCTTCCGAGAATTTGAGTTTTGCCATCCTTCAGACCTGCCAAATGAATATGATAAGGCATTTTGAAAGAGGAGCTTGTCTTATATATTTTGAAACTGTAAAAAAACTGCCGGGGTTAGATGATCCATGTCAACGACAAAGATTTTGTTAGGCTGTTCGTATTCCTCGTTTTTGCTAAATTTCCGTGTCAAGCACATAAGATCAGTTAGCCGTTTGAATTGTTGCTTCTATAGGAAGCGCTGCGAGAGCTGTTTCTAATTACTGTTGCTTCTGTTCATCTAACAAGTAATATTTTTTGCGAATTTCACCGACTAAATAACGGCGCACCCTATAAATGTGCAAATAGAGAAGCCTAAAGAGACAAAAAGACTTTCATACGCAACCATTATAACCAAAACAAGAACTTCTGCCAAAATATATGCCACAGTTAGCACGCCTCATAAAAAAAGGACAAAACCATCCGCGCGCGCAAAACCAACATCATTAACACTACCGCCTAAGCGTGCGTGCGCTAAGAAAAACAAAGAGCTTTATTCGTTGATGGTAGCTCCGCTCCCGCTTGCGCCGACCGCCAAACTATTTGAGGAACAACCTGCTCATTGATTATCAAGAGGGAAGAAAGAAATGTCCAAGGGGTATGGAACAATTGTTGGTAGAGTAGGCATCATTTTACTGCTTACTGGAATAGTTATCATGCTAGTTGGTTACTTAAGATCTCCAGCGCACACCAACCGCATACCAAGTAACTTGGTAACCTATCTTGGAGTAGGTTTAGCGGTTGTTGGAGCTATTTTGTTCCTCATATTTGTTATTGAATTTGTAACAAACGAGAGAAAACACTTGTAAATGTCCTCAAGAGATTTAGACTTCAGCGCTTCGCTCCCGATTTCGCTCTCTTTATCAACTATTTTTGTTGGTCGCTCTTGTCGCTTCGCTCCGAACCGCTCCACGGCCAACAAAAACAATTAGAAAAACGAGAGGGCACCAAGAAAAAAACCTTAAACAAAACTTATTCCAAACTTACAGCAACCAAAACAGCATCTAAACAATCATTAGCGGGTAAATCAACCCTGATTAAGACGCCCCAGCAAAGCTCGAATCCTCAAGCCAACGTTCCGTTAGAATAACCGTCTAAAAAGAAGCTCAAACGGGGCCATGGCATTTGCCCTCGTTCCACCGCCTCAGAAACTTCAAACGCTCGCTTCATACCCCTCTTGCTCCGCTCAATCGTGAAAAACTGTCGCAATTCAGGGAAGCTCGTGCCTCGTTTCCTCACTCGTGCGAAATGATTAAGGAAATAAGTAGTAAAAAGTTACTGAGGCCAAAATATAATCAGTATTATGAACCGAGTTTCCGCTCATCCAAAACTGCGCCATCGCCTCTCAAAACAGCCGTAAAACTCTGATTTGATTTCATGCTGTCATCAAACCCAATTAATAGGTTGATTTGATCTTGCAGTGTTTCTCCTGCATGAAGCGTAAAGCTTTCAGGGCGATAGTCATATGCGCCAGTTTCGCTGATGTTTCCGTTGACCATTCTTTCAATCGTTAGATTTCCATTCTTGATTTCAGCCGTCCCCGTGTTTTCTACAGTTACATTGAACGTGATAATCATCTCCATCCCAACGATCGGGGAGGGCCCTTCAGCAATGAAGGCTGTTATCTTTGCTTGGAGGCTCGGTTGAGGAGAAAAATAACCAGAATAGAAAAGCAGCGTAGTTACCGACGCAAAAACGATAACGACCGTAACTATTACTAGAATAAGTTTTCTTTTGATCATTAATTCAAGTATCCCCTTTTTAGCCAGATAGCTATTTTTTCGTTCTCGATAATTTAGTTTTTTTCCGTTTAAAATCCTTTTTTGTCAAGGTTTATTAACCAACCAATTATTTCTTAGTCCAGATTTCTTGACTAAGGCGAACTTCTAGAGGCTTATAACTAGAAAGTGATCATAACAATATTGGGATATAAAATGAGTTAGGAACCTAAAAAATTACTAAGGCTAAGGGTGGGTTACGTCCAGCACACCAGCCTATTTCGCTAACACACCGCACTTTTATGGTCCCTGCTAACAAGGTGCTCCATTAAGAAAGACTCACAAAAAAAATGGAAAGTTGTTTTTGCTTTGCTTCTTTGGCTATGGACGTTTTCGTGTGACAAGAATTGCTAGTACAGCGCCGATTATGACGATTACGATAATGATTGCTATTCCTACGTACATGATGTCGTTTTGAGTGGTTGCTTGGCTAAGTGGTGATGCGGTTGGTGCAACTGTTGGTGCTGCGGCGCTAGCGTAGAAAGCTGCTTGACTTGAAGAGCCATAGTATGATTGTGTGCCTGCAAAAGTGGCGGTGACAGTGTAGTTGCCTGTGATGTCAGGTTTCCAATTGAAGCTGTAGAAGCCGCTGGCAGTGGTTGTGGTTGCGCCGATTGTTCTGTAGTTGCCGTTGCTGTCCAAGACTGATAATGTAACTGGGACTCCAGTTATGTTGGTTGGCATTGGCTGCTGCATGTAAACGGATTCCATGAACTGCGTCATGCTTGCGTCGGAAACGCATGGTAGACCGTTGGGGAAGTTTGCTGCACCTACGTCCTGGTTTGCGCCTGCGGAGATGTCAGTCACTCTGCCAGAGATGGTTATTGGAGCTGCGGTCGTGACGCCAACGTCGGGTGCTGTGACGGTGGTTTTGCTTGGCCCAATGCCGAAGCCGTATATCTGTCCGTCGTAGCCGTTCCATCCGATCAGTTCTCCGTCAGCGATAGGTGATACGTCTCTCTGGAAAGCGCCATTTATTTCCCAAACTTCGTTGCCGTTGGCGCAGTTCAATGCAATTTTCTCTCCACCTGGAAAGAGCGGCGGATCGTAGCAGCGTCCTTCGGAGAGGAATAGCATTCCATCGGCGATGCTTTGCGTATCAAAGACCCAATTGGGATATATACCGTAAGGCGTGTTGTATCCAGCACTTCCTCTGGTCCACGTCCAATCAATTTTTCCAGTTGTAAGGTTGAGAGCGTTTACGTAGCCACCGATGTCCCAGATGTAGACTTGACCGTAGGCGATAGCTCCACCTGCGAAGAGGGTGCTCAGTCCATTTCCTACTAGTTGAGTTGGACCCCAGAGTTTACTGCCAGTTGACAGCGAATAGCCGTATGCTTGATCTGTGTCTTTGTCCAGTCTCACGTATATGCCGTTGCCTGATGCCTCAAGGTTGTAATTATGCGCGTTTTGCAATGTCTGGTTTGTTGGTCCGAAAAGAAGCGCGCCAGTCATGGGATTGTACGCTATATCTGTAACATAAGATCCACCATACTGTGAGAACGATGCGAACACGCCGGCGCTAATAAGGGTCGTGGCTGAGGTCAAAAGTATTCCTTGGGTGGTTTCTGAAGAGATGCCAAAGCTTGGATTCGCCATCGGAACTGGCACTGACCACTGGATGCCTGTTGTGAAGTTGTAGGTTCCTGTTGGTTTAAAGTCACCTGTGTAGATTTCAGCCGAAAGGCCATTTGCTCCTGGACCACCAACAAGGCAAAGTGATGAATTCCACATAGTCAGCGATTCCGCGACAACGGGGCTGAAGGGGTTGCCAGGTACGGCATTAGTGGTATTGGTGTAGTAGAGTAGTATTGATCCTGCGCAGTTAGGTTCGTTGGAATCTATCAGTGCGTTTGTTGATGTTGAAAAGAGGTTAGCTATGCTTCCTGGTACGCTGTTTACAGTTGCCATGTAGTTTCCTGTGAACGGATCTAATATGTCATAGTTTGCAGTTGAAGGATTGTACACCCACAGGAGTGCTTGAGAGCCGAATTCCTCAACTGTGTGGAATGTGATCACTTGACCATACACCAGTGTGTCAGTGGTATTCTTTACCCATAACGTTTGTCCGTTGAAGAGGTCAACTGCAACGATGCCTGCGTAGTCGGTTTGAGCGGGATACCAGCTGTAGAAAAGAATTCCATCCAGAATTATCGGTTCAAAGGTGTGGTAGAGTGGCGAGTTTGCGGCGAATGAGCTCATTTCGTTAGCTGGGGTTTCGCCTCCAGGTTGGCCTCCAGTTGTGATTAGTTTCGTCCACAGTACGTGCGCCGTCGTTGGTGCTGTGCTGTAGGGTTGGAAGTTGTTTCCTGAGCCGTCGTATCCACCTGTATTGTCGAATCCTGGTCTACCCAGTCCGTACCAGTTTCCACCGACCGCTTGCGCCCACCAATAGTTTGATGCGTAAATTGGTGTTGTCCAGTAGCTCGTTGGAAGAGGAGTACTAGAAAAGTATGATACCGGAGTTGCTTGCACAACAATTGAGACTGCTGGGCTTATTGAGGGATTCACATTATAGGTTATTCCGCTCGTAAGGTCCTTTCCTAATGATTGCCCAGGAAACACCGCTTGGAATGTGTAGTTTCCCACCGCTGTGGGCACGAAGTTAATTGCTGGGACGCCTCCCGTGGTGTCTGTTGTGTATGGTCCGAGGGTCTGGTTGGTTCCGTCTGGTTTAATGATGTTGACTTTCAGGTTTGTGAGTGCTGATCCGGCGTTGATGAAGTTGTTGTAGTTAAGTAATGTTACGGGTTTGGTGAAGAAGAGGGTTATGTACACGGTTTGGCCGACGCCGACGGGGCTGGGTGCTGCGTTGACGTACAGAAATGTTGGAAGGTTTACAGGCGACGATGTTTGGGCAGATGCTTGTCCTATCATCATTATCATTGGAGCTGTTAATACTATCATAAGAACCAAAGCAATCAAACGTCTTTTGGTTTGCATTTTTGTTTTTCTCCTTTAATATTATTTGTGCTGAGAAGAAGCAGAGAAGACGCCTCTTCTCCACGTAGCCCCTCTCTGTCCAACTCATATAAGTAATTTGCGCAAAACTCTTAGAGGATAAAGCAAATAAATGCATTTTTTCATTTAAAAGGATGAAAAATTAAACGAAAAGCAGTGGTTGTACTTCAAGAAAATACGTTTGCCAACCTAATTCTAACGACCGAAGGAAGAAAGGGGGTGTGGCAATTTCGCCAATCTTGATGTGTTACGTCCAACACAACCAGCCCCCAAAATGACCTGGGAACCAGTGTAAATAACATAAGCCCCTGAAACCCAAAAATAGCGAAACCAACTAAGGAACTTAGCCAATCGGTTAGAATCAGTTATCCAATCTCACACACATTCTCAACCGTCACCTCAGTAACGTCATCATCAAAACAAACTCCGCAAAGACGTGAATCAATTGACCGATTATTCTTAGTCGAACAGCAACCACAACGAACACGCGTGCCCAATGTTGTTTATAATTCATTTTATAGATTCATAATTATTATTAGACAAGTTTTTCTACAATAGATAAGGTCAACCTTCCCATTGAGAGTTCTACCATTATGGCCGAAGCTACGACTGAACAGACGATTATGGATTACGCGGTGATAGCAAGAGGACACGTTCTCTCAGCTTGTACGGACAAAATAGTCCCGAGGAAGACCGTGGTTTTCACAACTCTTGTAGACCCAACCGTCATAAAAGTAGCCGGGGAAAGACTAAAACGACGGCTATTTACCAAGTTTGGGATTCGGAAGCCCAGCCTTGCAACCATCCAATTAGCTTCTCTGCAAAAATACTACGAACCATACATAGTGATTAGCGCCAGATATTTTCTAGATTACTACCGCATGTGCGCTTACACTGTTTCAATCGATAGCGAAGTACGCGAGTTCGTCATGCAAAACAGAACATTCTATCCGGAGAAAAGTCAGAATTCAACCGCAAGCATAAAGTTTGAGGGCGAAGAACGGCTTGTTGTTGAGAAGAAATCCTTCTTCATGCTATTAAAGAATGGTCAAGAAGCGAATCCTGAAACGTTACCTAGCGGGCCCCCGGAGAAGAAGCCCAAGGAGTCAATAAGGGCACAATGCATTAAGGAAATCGATCCGGAAGCGGACGTTGACTTTGCTCGGAAAAGGCTAGTTCATCGACCGGAAAACCTGAGCCGTATAGTCGATGAGGTTTTTGAAATCAGCGAAAGAGTCGTAATTTACGCCCCCAGATTCAAGCTTACGTACGTTAATGCGAGCAATTACGAGGAAAAATCAATTGAGTTTGACGGAATTACATCAAAAAGAATCCTCGACGAGAACCTTCCTTCTCGTGCAGTCCGAGCCATTAAGTCCACCTTGAGCGCGACTTTCAAGAAGTAGAAAAGTGCGCCGGCGCGCGCGTTACTCTTTAATTGCGGACATTGAACCCACGTAATCTCAACACGAACCATACAACGCACACTAATAGGAATAGGCTGTCGCCGAGGTTCGGCCACAACGGGAAGTAAACCCAGTTGTTAAAGAAGGTCGGAAGTTTTAAAGCATAACCGGCGATTCCGAAGAGGCACATGATATCGACACACCTTATGAACAATTGTTTTCCTGTTCTAGGAATCCATGAGTAGGATGCCCCTTGCATTTGCCTTCGTCCTCTTAATGGATTGAGTTGCTCAACTTAATTTATTTTTACCAACCTCAAATCTTAATATTACAAGTATCCTTTCTTTCAATCTTGCGTGAGCGCGCGTGCTTGTTCCCAAATTATGAAGTAAGCAGCATTTTTTTCTAACTCCATAGGATGTGCCACCGGCAGCTTCGACCCTGCATTTGATGATGAAAAGAATCAACAACCTTCAAGTGGCGTAATAAGTTGTCTGGCCTGGCCAACAAAATTTCGAAAACGGTTGGGTTAGCGGCATGCTTAATTCTTCTCTTTGTTGACTATTTCAGCTATATAGCATAGGACCTCGGATTTTGGGGAGATTTAAGGAGATTTCGGGAGAATTGGGGAGATTTGGGGAGATTTTTAGACGCAACCTGCAGCCGATCCAAGACCTAAATCAAAAAAGCAACCCAAATCACAAACAACAAATTTGCCGGTTTCCCACGGCGCCAAAATAACTCACAAAACCATTCCAACCTAAACGAACAACTTTTAGCGGCAATGTTGCAGTATTCTTTCATATTAGTGCAGAAAAATGTGACCAAACGCGCGGCGTGCTAATCTTGTGCGAAATGTTATGACATTTTCTTAATGCTGTCTTGATTTAAAAAATAAAAAAAGAAAAAGGGGTTTTGACTATTTGTTTACACTCGTTTTCTTGTGACTAAGATTGCGAGTACTGCGCCGATTATGATTATGACGATTATTACCGCTATGAGTCCGTACATGACTGTGTTGTTTGAAGCTAAGCCGCTGGCTGGTGATGCTGTTGGTGCTTGTGTTGCTGGGGGTGCACCTGCGTGGACGGCTGCTTCAGCTGATGAACCGTAGTATCCGTTTGTGCCAGCGAATACTGCATAGATCGTGTAGTCGCCGGTAATGTCTGGTTTCCACGTGAAGCTGTAGAATCCGCTTCCATCTGAGGTTGTTGTTCCGATTTGTCGATAGTTGTGGTTGCTGTCCAGGACATATAATGTCACTGGGACTCCTGTAAGGTTGGTCGGTAGTGGCTGCTGCTCGTATGCGAATTCCATTAAGCCTTTCATACTGTCATCGGATACGCATGGTAGTCCGTTGGGGAAGTTCGCCTTAACTGCTTCTTGTGATGCACCTGCGCAGACATCGGTTACTGTGCCGCTTATGACGACTGGTGTGTCTGTTGTTACTCCGACAGAAGGTGCGCTAACGGTTGTTTTGCTTGGTCCCTGTGCGTACGCGTAGACTTGTCCGTCGTAGGCGTTGAATGTGGTTAATACGCCGTCTGTCACTTCGGTTCCTGTGTCGTCGAAGCCCAAGTTGCTCCACACGAGTTTTCCACTTGTTGCGTTCAGTGCCAACTCTAGTGCTCCGTGGAATAGCGGTGGGTTGTATTCGTGTCCTTCAGATAGGTACAGGATTGTATTAGTTCCTGTTCCAGCCATGGCGTGGTCTGCGAAGACCCAGATTGGGTAGACCCCGTATGGTGACTCTGTTCCGGCTGGTCCGTTAATCTGGTATGTGCTCCACGTCCAGAGAATGTTGCCGTTGGCCATGTTTACTGCCCATACGTCTCCTCCTAAGCCCCAAACGTACATTGTGTTCAGTAATGAGTCAGGAAGAGTGACGAGGCCGTAGGCGTCGTAGGTGTTCAGTGAATTGCCGTCTGCCATTTTTACGTTGAGGTTGCTTGTCCATACTTGCTGGCCTGTGGTGTCTGAGTATGCTGCCATCTGGAAGGTGTTCTGGTTTGTTTCAACGTAGATTCCGTTTGCTGCTGCACTATAAGCTAATCTAGTGTAGGGTGTGTATATGCCGCCGGTGCGGTTGGTTATCCACATTAGGTTGCCGTCTGTTGCGCTGTAGCCGGCTTCAACCATGTACCCAGTGGTTTCTGAAACTGAGACGGAGCCTTGTTCGAATACTAGGGTGTTTCCTGCCCATAATGTCGAGCCTAGAGCTGTGCCGAGTCCTGCCACGAGTTGTCCGTTGAGAACCGGGTTCATTGAAACAGCCCAGACCAATGCGTAGTTTGCATCGAATACAGTGTTAGGTGCAATGTTCCAGTCGAATAAGCCGCCGAAAGCTGACATTTGGCCGCTTGCTATGAAAGCGTTGGTTAGGTTGTAGAATTCCAGTACTGGTCCTTTGGATGCGGGGAAGACGACTTTTGTCGTGGGGATTGGGCCAAACATCGGTGGACCACCCGGGGACATGTGTGGAATTGTGACGGTCAGATCAGTGGCTGGAGTTGGGGGTCCGAAGAAGTTGATGGTGGCGTTTTGAGCGGCTTGCCAGCCGATTATGTTTCCATTAGCGTCTTGCCCGAGGAATCCCAATGAAGGCATGTTGATGATTGAAGCGACCAAATTTCCCGTCATAGCATCCCACATATACCATGTGGCTGGTCCAGAGGAGAAGAATCCGCCGCCGGTTTGAGTGAAGATGTATGGTCCGACAATGCCGTATTGGTCAATTGTTGGGAAGTTAAGCTCCATGCCACATCTTAAGATTGTCGTGGTGTTGATTACCCATTCAGTCTGTCCGTTATACAGGTTTACCGCTATGATGCCTTGCGAGGCGGCGGTTTGTGTTGTGTACCAGGTTGAATAGAGTACTCCGTTCATGATAACTGGCGCGTATTTTGGATCGTATTGTGAGGTTGTCCAGAAGCTGCTGTACTGCTCGGTGTTGCCCAGTGGTGCTCCAGCTGCTCCTCCGACGCACCATGGTTTGGTCCAGAGGATGTGCGCAGAAGCTGGCGCAGCGGAGAACGGGTTGTAGTTGCCAGTGGCGTTGTAGCCTCCTGTGTTCGCAAATGTGACGGAGGAATATCCCATCCAGCCTCCGTTTAATGCTGCCCAGTTAAAGATGTTTTCAGAGTTTACTGGAGTTTCCCAGTAGGCTGTTGGGAGTGGAGTGTTTGGTAAGCCTCCCCTTGGCTCTGATGTCACAACAAGCGTCTGTGGTGCACTTTGACTTGGGTCATTGTAATAATTCGTGTAGCCGAATCCCGTGAAGGGTTGTCCGCCGTAGAACATTTGGAATGTGTAGTTGCCGACTGATGTTGGAGTGTAGGTTGTGAATGTGCCGCCGGTTGTGTCAGTGGTGAATGTTCCTAGTGAGGATTTTACTCCGGCTGGATTGGTAACGTAGACGGTCATGTTTTTGGCGACTTCTGTATCAAAAATTGGCACAGCAAGCCAAAAATCAACGGTAACTATTTGACCAACACCGCATGGGTTAGGAGCGACGTTGCAAAAGGATATTGTTGGGACATGGACGATGCTTTGCCCGAACGCTGATTTCGATACTGTTAAAGCGCCTGCTAAAGATACCATAAGCATGCATAGTATTATCGCAGCAATTTTGTTTTTCAATAAATGCATTTTTTCTTTTCTCCATTTAATTTTGTCTTTGTTGAGCAACAAGCAGAAAAGCCAATTGCCCAACGAATCCTCTTTCGACTCACTTTGTATTTAAAACTTGCGATGACCCTGTATAGCGCCATTTTTGAGATTCCACGCTATTTCACTTCTTTCTTAAAGAAAAACGCAAAAATCGAGTTTCAATCTCTTGCCTGCTTGAATGAACAAACAGAAGCCTCCTTTTGTCAATTTGGAGAGGAATCGTTATGAGGTACGATTGCTCTTTTTGTTATTTGCGTGCACGTTGTTAGGAGATGGACTTTTTTTGCCGACTAAGACTTTGGTTTGCGGTTGTGTTTATGAGGAAAATGAGTGGATGCTTGTCCGAATAAAAGAATGTGAAAAGCATCACAAACTGCGAACTAGAAAAGTTGAGTACAGGCCAAAAGCGGAATGCAACCGAAACGATACGAGAGGCGAGTAAGCCTTCGAGCTTTCGTCAACGGATAGACTTTATAATAAGTTCAGTATTAGGCAAGCGTGCAAAGAGATTTGCAAAGAACGTAATAGGAAGTGAAAAAACAAATGTCATACGGTAACAAAGAGATGCACAAGGCAACCTGCGCTGACTGCGGAAAAGAATGCGAAGTTCCCTTCAAGCCAGACGGTAGCAGGCCAGTATATTGTCGTGAGTGCTATTCAAAACGAAGACCACCAAGACGATATTAAGCTTGTACGCTAAAATCTTTACCTATTTGGTAATATTCTTTTTTCTTTAATTTAACCCTGAATTAAATTCTAAACAATGGTAAACCTGATCTCCAAAAACGGGCTCGCAAGATTCCAGTGCGAAGCATATTGATGCGAAAAATGTTTTAACTTGGATGCTGTTCTTAACTTCTTATTGGGTGACTTTATGCCTAGTGTAGCAAAACGAAAAGCAAAAAACACACAGATTGAACAAAGAAAAAAATTGGAACGCGAAAAAGAAGCAAAAAAGAAACAGATGAGGCAGCAGCTTCCGACTAAAGGCCAGAAACGTTAGGCCTAAAAATAAGTAATTCACGATTGACCTCGTCGCGGCTGATTTAATTAATGCTTTTTTCGTGGCATTCTACTGAAAGTTTTTTATTAATTGCCCGTGTAATAAGTAGCGATCATTCATGAAATTAGCCGAAATCGCTATTTTGCTTAGGGAAATCGTTGACAGGTGCCCTAATTTAGAAGGAAGCACTTTTACGTTGATCCCGCAGAGGGCTATGTACCCATTATTTAATGGATACCATATAAATATTAAAACAAACATTACGAAGGAAAACGTAGGTTGCTTAAGGAAAATAGTGGAAGGGCACGACTTGGTAATGCAGATTAAACCTGATTCAGTAATAGTTTATGAAACTAGAGGTTAAAAGCTAAACCGCGTTGATTGCCGCCCACATTTCAATTAAGGAAAAGGCCGGGATACACTGCATTTTTCTCGATCTTGAAAGACTGCAGGGCACAGCAAAGTTTTTGAGGGCCTATTCCAATGAGCTTGCAAGGTTGACAAATCTTGTCTAGAAGAGAAAAGAAAGCTGAGGGTCTGGAGAAACACAAGAAACTGCAACGCGAAAAAGACCAAAAGCGAAAAGAACGAAAACAAATAGCACTCCCAGCAAAGCACTCAAAAGGTAAAAAATAATCAAATCGCGTTTACCGCGTTTTTCCCTTTTTTGATTGAATACAATTTTGCAGATTTCTCTGATTAACACAAAAGGATACCGAGCCAATTGTTTTCTCTTTGCTGCATTCTGCGTTTTTGGCTTTTTTCGAAAATTATTAAAGCACTAACCTGCATAAAGTATCATTCGGAGAATAAACAAATATGCCGAAGAAAGAAAAACCTTTAACTAAAAAAGAACGAGACGAGAAAAGAAAGAAACGTAAAGAAAAAAAGAGCAAAACCCAGACTTAAAACTTCAAGTGAAGAAAAAACGGGTCCTTTTTTTAACCCTTGATTTTTGTCTTTGAAACCAAGAAGAAACGGGCTTCTTCGTCGAATTCTCGTTTACAAATGTATTCAACCGCCTCCCGCTTTCTACATTTTGCTTTTTCTTCATACTTTAGGTGTTTAACCTGAAAAGGGAACTGATTTTAGCGTTGAAACTGCAAAAAGCGAGGGGCAGAAAATATTGCAACTGACAGCGCGGTTGCTGAAAAAGTTGTTTCTGGAATAAGATATAAAAAGAAATGTCGATTTATTTACGTATCAGTGTTACGTTTTGGCAAGAGGCGAAGGTTGAATGGGCGCAAAAAAGGTTGTAAGCAGGAAGACTGCTTTGGGAAGCATAGCTTTATGCATTGTTTTGTCCGCCGTTGTTATTGGCGTTCTGATACAGAATTCCAATACGAATCTTAAGAATCAAGCTGCAGCAAAAGACTTGGTGATTAATTCCCTAAACTCGACTGTCAGCTCCCTGAATGCAACAGTTGGAAACTTGAACTCAACCGTCAACTCCTTAAACGCTCAAATAACAAGCCTTCAAAAACAAGTTAAATCAGAGAATTCAACCAACATAATTCTTGAAAACCAACTTGCGTCAAAATCTTCTTCATTAAACACAGCTGACAATGAGATATCATCGCTTCAAAACGAAATTGTTTCAAATCCTCAGGTGACGGCCCTTCAAAACCAGCTTGCTGCCTCGCAAGCACAGGTGGTGACCCTTCAGAACCAAGCCACCTCATATCAAACAACAATCACCTCGTTGAACTCTCAGGTTGCAAACTTGGAATCAACTATAGCTAATTGGGATAACCCAGTCAGCAACGCGTTCAGCCTGATTCAAATTACAGACACTCAGTTTTTAAGCGAATCAAACCCGGCCTTGTTCAACACTTTGACTAGCTGGATTGTAAACAACACTAATGCATTAAATGTTTCAATGGTTGTCAACACAGGCGACATCATCAACGTTCCCGGTAACGTCACACAATGGCAAAACGCCAATATTGCAATGATGCAGCTCTACAACAACGGCGTTCCATACAGTTGGTGCGCGGGAAACCACGATATCATCGGTGAGTCTCTTCCTCAAGGGAACGCTAATGGTGTTTGGCTTGGCGGGAGCGGTGACTCAGCCTTTGACGTTTCAGTCATGCAGCACGAGCCATATTGGGTTGCAAGCATTTTCAACGGGTCAAGCACGGCAGTGCAGTTCAGCTATGGCAACTACCGCTTCATGATTATTAACGTAGCTTATGACGCTAATGCCACGGTGCTGGACTGGATGCAGACTCTTTTGAAATGTAACCCCAACGATAACGTGATTGTAACAACCCATAACTTTCTGACTGGATTGGGCACGTATGGATATACGCCGAGCTCTCAGGATATCGCTTGGGCAGCCAACTTTAATAACACGTTGAGTAACTACCCGAACGTCTTTATGACGTTAAGCGGACACGACATCAGTGAAGGCACCGCAGCTAACCTAAGGAATGGAAACAGGGAAGACATTTTCTTTAACCGGCAACAAGAAGACAGCCTCCAAGGTGGGGCAACTGCGAGAATCTACACCTTTAACATGAGCAACCCTGCAAACCCTGTTGTAAGCGTTTACACCTATGAAACATACGCCAATGGAACTGGAGGAATACCTCAATACTTAACGGACCGGTTGGATCAATTCCGCTTCACAACCAACTTAACTGCATATGCACCTTCGCCTGTGGGCTCTATAAGCGCTGTTTTCTGGGGCTCAAGCGGCTTCAGCACAAATTTTGCAACTCCGATAACTTTGACGGGCTACAACCAGACAGGTGACCTGCTCAGATTCTACAATTTGACTTTCAACGGCGTTACATCTAACTTGACAATAAGTTCTGTCGGTGCCAACATGGTGATAAACAACTATAATTCAACGGGCATTTCCTATACTGTTAACGGGGGCGTCGGCACTCAAACCTTCCTAACGAACGCGCTTCCAACTTCAGTGATCGTCGACAACGCAACACAAACTCCTCCAGGCAACAACTGGAACTATCAAAACGGAACAGTTACAGTTACGGGCGCAACTCAATCAGTGACAATAAACTTCACCTAAATTTCTACTAGAAAATATTTCTACTAGAAAATTGAACTACAAAGACGTTATAGTGTCTCTAAGAGTACTCCCTGAAGGTGTGACCGCACTTTGTACAGCGCATAAACTGGGTTGACGCTTCGTCGCCGCCGCGCGTTTGCACTTGCCAAACGTAAACCAGGTTGTTTTCGCATTTCTCACATTTCATGCGTATTGTCGGCATTGTTTTGACTTTCTGTTCTTCTTCACTTATGACGGTCATGAAAGGCTGGCATTTAGGTTGGATTAACTTCACCACTTTGGCTTGCTCCCTGTTGCATGAAGCCTGCTTGGTGAAACCGCATTTTGAGCAAACAAGCACTGCGGCGCCTTCAGATTTTTTAGGTTCGAGACGAACGCCGCACGTTGGGCAAAACTCCATTAACAGAAATCCCTCTTGATATTCCTTCACTCAAAGGAAGCCACGCCATATAAGGGTTCTTAACTAAAGAATAAAAATTTCAAGCTGAAAAAGCGTTTTGCCGCCCAACTTAATCAATTCTTCAACGTACGAAACGCAAATTAAAAATATCCTTGCGCTTGTAACAGGACAGGGATTAACCTTGGAAAAAGAAGGCAAACCCAAGAGCGTATGGCAAACAATTGACCATGTATTGGCATACTTGGCCAGAGCAGATAAACTTCCGCACAGGACAGAAGGTGAGAGAGTGCTTCTTGAACAAATTCCCAAGCACACCAAACGCATTTTAGACTTGGGAACGGGCGACGGCAGACTGATGGCGTTGGTTAAACTTAACCGGCCAGAAGCTGAAGGTGTAGCGCTGGATTTTTCTGAGCCCATGCTCGAATGCGTGAGAAAACGTTTTGCGCAAGACGAGAAAGTAACGGTAGTTAAGCATGATTTTAGTTTGCCCCTTCCAACTGAGCGATTGGGCTTCTTTGACGCTGTAGTGTCAAGTTTGGCGATCCACCATTTGGACCATAAAAGGAAAAGGCAGCTATACAAAGAAGTATTTGGCATGTTAAATTCCGAAGGAGTTTTCTGCAATCTTGATCGTGTTGCTTCTCCGACTGAGAATCTTCATGTAAAGTTTATGGAAGCGTCAGGAACTCCAAAGACTGAGGACCCATCGAACAAGCTTTTGGATGTTGAGACGCAGCTTAAGTGGCTGAGACAAATCAGATTTTCTGATGTTGATTGCTACTGGAAATGGTTGGAAATGGCACTCCTAGCAGGTTTCAAAATTTAAAACATACCGTTTTTGGCGGTTAATCGACAAATAGAAAACGATAATAAGGGCTTATACAACGATCTAGTTAAGGTTTGTAGCAATGACAGCAAACAGTAGTGTACAGATTGATTTTAATCATTGGCTTGCACGATTAGTCGCTTACATCATTGACGCTGTAATAATTATCGTTGTCTCGGTCATATTAGGCATAATTGTCGCTGCCGCAATCGTTTTAACAGGAGCATTTTTCCTGTTCGTGGGATATTATCTCTTCTTTTTGACCTTTGGATTACTTTCGTTGCTGTACTTCATAATTTTAGACGTCGTTTGGGAAGGAACCATTGGCAAAAGGGCCATGGGCTTACAAGTGCAGATGGAAAAAGGTGGAAAAATATCGATTGGCCAATCATTCATTCGCAATATAAGCAAAATCTTCTGGCTTTTCCTCTTTCTCGACTGGTTGATAGCAGTTGTAACAGCTGGAAATGACAAACGCCAAAAACTGACAGACCGCTGGGCAGGAACTACCGTCGCCCAAACAAAACAAGTATTACAATTCCAATCCAATCCCCCATCTTCAGCACCGCCGACACCGCCGCCTTCTACATAAATCCAAAATCCCTTCTTTTTTTCTCTTTTCAAAAAACATTCTTAAGCGGACAGCAGATTAGTAAATGATCTTGGTGCTTTTGATAGCTGGGTGTCCAGAATAGGTTGAAAGGTTTTATCATTTCGGCATAACTATTCCGTCATTGGGGGCTCCATAAGTTACGGCTTTTCCTTCCAAAAAAAGTTTACCAACGTACGCGCAGGTTACAGCGTCAAGTTCATGATCGCTTAATTCACTTTTCAATCCTTTTATGCCATAGCCCTCGAGACCCGCCTTCAGCTTTTCGAGCCCCATCTGCTTTCTGGGTATTCCCAAGACATCTTGAGCGCCGCCTGGATAAGCCTCAATTACAACCCGCCCTTCTGCTTCTAACAAATGCCTCAGGTTTATTCCACGTTGAGTCAGTTTTCTCATCGGTCCTAGCGTGACGGGAAAAAACTTTATGCGTCTTTTCAAAAGCTCCTTATCGCAATCCCTGAGGTGAATGTTTGTTCTTTCTTCGAGGGATTTCCTTCCAGGAGGCAGACTTAAAGGGGCATCAATTGCGACAAGGGCTGGTTGGGTTTCCGTGATTTTCATAAGGATTTCCGCGTCTGTGTATGTCAAGCTTGTTAGCGCTTTTATTCCTGTAAGAATGCAGAAACCTGTGGGTCTACGCTCGACGCCTGCCAAATCTAGGCCGATAACAATCATTCGTTACCAAACTTAAGCTTCGTCAGTTTAAACTAAAATTCTTTTTCCTTAATTTTTCCTTAATTCAGTTTTTCTAGCGCCTGCTTAAGCTTAATGACCGCCACTTGCTCCCCGCAATCTAACGAGTTACCGCTGATTTTACAAATAAAATGATAATATTCGCCATGTTTTCAACCCTAAAAGAACCTTTTTTACGCACTTTTGCGTGCATCAACCGCAAGTGTTTTATGCTGATGCATATGATAACATCCAAGATTAGGGATAACCATGGCAAAATGCCCAACCTGTGGAAAAGAAGTTAAAAACCCAACAAAAACTTGGAAGATGGCTGGCAAACCAGACAAGAAAGGCAAACGCACACAACTCACAATAGCTCTCTATAAATGCTGCGACAAAACCTTCCGAGAAGTCGTAGATAAGAAAAAGATCTAAACGGCAACTTCCAAATTTCCTTTTTTTATTTTTCTTTTTTATTCATCGCTCAGGTTAACACAATTTATCAAGTGAGCAAATCGGTTCCCGTGTTCCTTAGACTTTGGCATGCTTGATGCTCTCATCTGTTACTGACAAAAATCACGGCAAGTAATCTAAAGATTTGCTGCCTCCCTAGCCAAAATTGTCTTGGCCAGGGAAGACTTACTAATTATTGGGATTGCCATTTATGAGCGTGCAAATCGTCTTTTTCCCGTTTAAGATTGCCTCGACGCGTTGCGGCTGCAGCCCGTTAACAACAAAACATTCAACCTTAAACTGCAGAAGCAGTTTAGGCAGAAACCTGTCCACACTCGTCCGCTTTTCCATTTCTAAAAGGTCACAAGCAGACAACCTTCTAATCAATCTAGCATCTGAAAACTTTTTAGGGTCGCAATTGTAGACGCCATCAACATCTGTTACCAAAACGACTCTGGGCACATGCAGTCGGCCTGCAACATAAAGAGCTATGGAGTCAGAGGTCACGTCCCAAGAGTTCTCAAGGTCATCTTCCGAAAATAGAAGAGCAGAAGGCAAAAAGACGGGAAGCCTACCTGAATCCAAGATTTCTTGCACATCCTCAAGTTTGCAAGTGAGAAATGAGTTGGCCAGAAGTTGAGATAGAAGCAACCCATATTGATCCGTACCCAAAATTGCCATACGATGAGAAATTTGAGGCGACAAACTGAAACGCGAATCAACCTTTCTCACCGTATCCGCAAATTCTCCGCCTCCCGGCACAACTATTAATCTGTGCTCTTTTGCTGACTTCGCCAATTTAGCGCATAAGCTTCTTAGCTTTTCAGGATGTATGGCAAGGCTGCCGCCAACTTTAACGATTACCGCATCCAATTGATTGTTTCCCCCTCAAACTTGCTAGCAGTCATCAAAGCGACAGCAAACGCAGGAGTAGCCATGGAAACCTCATCAGGAAGAAACGTTCCCAAATCAACAATAGGTTCTGCGCCGATTTTTTCAGCTGCTTTTCTTGCGATAAAATCCTTGCCGAGACCAGTAACCACCACGGAAACTTCATTGTTCGTCTGTTTTTTCACATAAGAGTAGACTTTGAGTAAGCCTTCAGCAACCTGCGTAACTTGCCTGTCGTAAATGTACTTTGCCATGCCAACAATTTCTTGCGTGGTTAACATCTCAGTGTCAGCGCAGACCACTCGGGCCAACCGTGCAAGGGATTCAGGCACGGTTTTTCCTCTTCCATCCGCTGTCTCGTAATCGTATTGCCTCTCAGTAATGTTGCCCAAAATCAGATGGACATCGGCTGACAACGCGAACAATTCAGAAGCGACGCCTGCCACTCCGGATTTAACTGGAATCGACTGGACGATTGCAGCAACATTGGTCCTTAAACTTCCAGTGTAAACCAACTCACCGCAAATAAGCTTATCCAAATCCGTTTTGCCCTTAGCAGCCACTTTTCCCGCCAAAATTGGAATTATGCTAGCACTAGTACTTCCGACATCAACCACCACGCCGTCCACAATCGACAGGCCGACCAACCAGCCTGTTGCAGCCCAATTGGCAGCAGCCACCAGAAGCGGCGCCAATTCCGCCTTGTCGATGGACTCTAATTTCGTATCGCTGTTCAAAACCTGAATAGGCAAGTTGGGAAAAGCTTTTTTTACGCTGGTTAAAACCTGATGTACCCCTTCGCGCTTGGTTTGGTAGGCGTCGGATAATTCGGCGGTCATCGTTACGCCTAAATCGTCAAGCCTATCTGCGCCCAACCTCTCCTTGAGTTTCAAGAGGACGCTGGTGAGTTTTTCAGGGTGCTTCCAAACTGGGAAGTATTCGACCGCCAGCTTTACTTCTTTCAGGTTGCCTTTTTTCGTCCGTACAAAAGCAGCTTTGGTATTGGCGCCGCCGATGTCGTACCCTAACACGTTTGCCAAGCTATTTTCCCCTTTTTATGATGTTTAGTAGGCGCTTTTTAGCTTCTTCGAAACGCAACTGAGCATCAAGCGGGGATCCGTCTTGTCCGGTCACAAGCGTAATCGCTTCTGAATTGCCGTCTAGCGGGAAAGGAGGCGAGACAACTCCGTCTATTTGAGTTGCCTTCTGGAAAGCTCCTATTGATGGCTTGGCAGCTCTCACTTTTGAAAAATAAACGAAACCTGCAGTTTCTTGCTTTGAAGGAAGCTTATTCTTCAGTCGGGCGTCAACTATTGCCTCAGCGACGTTAAAGCCGGCAACTTCTCTTAACCCAACGTAAGATGTTGTTAACCGAGGATTAACATCCAACACAAACGGTTTGTCTCGAGCTAAAACTAGGTCAACTCCGACATAACCACCCAACCCAGAAAAAGACAGTGCAACCTCTTCCGCTGTCCTAAACACTTCATGTTTAAGTGCATGGTCGAATGGAACGATTCCGCCTTCATAACATGAAACTCCTTCCGGCTGGGTTATCTTGACGTTTTGCTTGTTTAAGCTAATCGCCGAGGCTTTAGCTCCCGCGCAAAGTAGGCTGACGCTTACTGGTTCGCCGCGAACGAACTCTTGTACTATGAAGCTTTTTCGAGATGATACGGACCTTATTCTCGCGACGGCATTCTTTATTTGCCTATCTTCTTGGACGATGCTGGATCCCCCGCAGCTGACACCATCTAATGGCTTGAAAACCACAGGGTATTCCATCTTGCTTTTGATTTCTCCCTTAATTTCAGAAAAGTCGATATCCATATCAAAAATCATCGTTTCAGGCGTAAATAAACCGCTGTTTTTCAAGGTTTCATAAAGAACCGCTTTGTCAGCGACCTCTTGGATGGCATTGGCTTCACAATTAAGCGAAAGTTTGCCGGTCTTCTCAACCAGACTAACGAGTGATTGGAGAGTATTTCCCGTTTCAGGAGCAATAATGTAGACAGCATCATTGATTTTGGAGGCGTTGGCAAGGAATTTCTTAGCTTCTGGGGCGTACAAAACGGGGGCGGTGCAATCAGCAACTATAGGCGGATTCAGTTTTGAAATACGCGCGTCAAGTAAAACAGTTACCTCGTGTCCTGCAGATCTAAAATCTTGGGCAAGACAGCGAAGCATACCAAACCCTTCGGACAAAACACTCGGATTCAAAGGTTGCCCTGCATATCCACCTCCTGAAACATGCTCGTAAACTAAAATCTTCAGCAAAGGTCACTTTTAGAATCGATGGAACCAAGCGTACCTTAAAGCTTTTCTCTTTTACCTGAACTCTAAGGTATTATTTTAACTCGCGGATATCTTTCAAGAATGAAATGGCGTGTCTCTTCTTTACGTGTGGCATAATTACGATTCTTATGCAGTCGTAGCGTGGCACGTAGGAGATAAACCAACCTTGCTGCCTAAGCTTTTCAGCCAAGCGTTTGGTGTCGCTATTGTTGCGGAAAGCTAAAATGTTAAGCATTGGCTCCACGACAAGTTTGCAGCCTGCATCTGTTAGACCGTTGGCGAGAAAGCGAGTGGTCTTCATGCATTTACCCACTACTCTCTTGTATCCGTTCATGCCGAGCGACTTGAAAGCTGCCCATGCGGAAGCGGCGGCGGCGCCTGTCCGAGTTCCAACAAAAGTGTACTGGTAACGATCGGTTAAGTAGGGTGTTTCTGTCCCGAGGCAATTCAATGATTCGCCGTGTCTGAAGATGATTCCACCCGCTGGGATCGCCGCCATGCCCATCTTGTGTGGGTCAACAGTTATGGAGTTCACTGCCTCCAGCTCGAAGTCAAATTTAGGTTTGGCGTCGGCGAGAAATGGGATGACTAAACCTCCGAAGGCTGCATCAACATGCAACCAAACCTTACGTTGGAACGCAATCTGGGAAAGTTCCTCGATAGGGTCGACAACGCCCAATTCTGAAGTCCCCGCTGTCCCGATAATTGCTATTGTTTTCTTACTTACAACTTTCTCAACCTGGAGAGGGTCAACTCTAAAAGAGCTGTCCAACCCAGCGTAAACTGGCTTCAGGTTTAGGACGTTGCAGATTTTGGTGAATGAGAAATGTGACGATTCTGGCAATACCACTTCAGGAACGTTAACGTGCACTGTGTTTCTCGCCGCCAAAAGCGCCATCAGATTAGCTTCTGTCCCCCCTGAAACAACATGTCCAACGCAATTTTCGCCGTGGAGAAGCTCTGTCAATTCATCTATGACTTCTTCTTCAAGCTTGACGCTTCCTGGAAAGAGCCCTGGGTCGCCCAAGTTGGAACTCAAAAAGAGCTTGTATGCTTTTTCCGCTGCCGGATGCGGTTTTGTGCACATTGAACATAAAATCTTGCCTTCATCATAGCGATGGTCCAATCTGCGGATTTTTTTGATTTCATCTAGCACTAATTTCCTGCTCAAGCCGTTAGCAAGCAAGATTAAACCCTCACTTTGCCGGCTTGCCCTTCAGCCTGTTTGATGGTCTCCACAAGTTCCTCAACGAGAGCTCTTTTTATTTCGCCCCGAACACGGTCGCTGTTTGTACAGGCAGCTCCGCGTAAACCAGCAATGTCAGCGCCAAAGCGATAGATGACAGGTAAATCTTGCTTACGCAGCGACCCAGCCAATGCAACCTCGAGACCAAATTGATGGCTGCAATCAACGAATTCCTCGAGTTGCGTGTCTTTTAGGTAACTGAAGAGGTTTTTTCCGTCTTTGACGCCCGTGTCAAGCATAGCAACCTCCACACGGGCTTTAAACGCTATTGAAGGAATCTGCATCGGGTCCAACGAGTCAATTCTCTGTGTATCAGCCAACCCGACAGCAGCCACCTTGATTTTAGGATTGCATCCTTTAGCGGCTTTGTTGACGTTCCGCAACAAGTAGACTGCTTCCCCTGCCGTGTTGCACCCACACAACCCAACCTTAATGTAATCGACACCTAGCGTTGCCGCGCCTAAAGCTGCCAAGGAAACGGAGCCTGGAAGGTTCGGGACATCGCCCAAAGCACAACTCACTCGAACGTTCTTCGGCGCGAGTTCTCTTATCTGTTTGATAACCCATGGGAAATTGGCTCCTAAAGCGCCTTCCTGCGGGTTTTTGACGTCTATTATGTCAGCGCCTCCGGCTATGGCTTCAGCAGCTTCTTTTACGTTTGCGGGACTTATGAGTAGCTTCAACCTTGTGTCAGTATCAAGCGCAGTAATTAACCCTTTAAAAGTTTTGCTCAGCGACGGCTAAGTTTTTCTATTCGTTAATAATCATTCCAAAGTGGCGAAACAAGGTTGAGAATTATACCTGTGATCGACATTCTAAACGGCATCGTGGTTCATGCGGTCAGAGGCAAAAGAAGCGAGTACCGACCCCTGCAAAGCGTTCTATCCGATTCGTTTGCACCACTTGAAGTTGCGAAAACATTCAAAACGCTTGGTTTCCGCGAGTTGTACGTGGCTGATTTGGATGCGATTATTGATTGCTCAGCCGATTTTCATATTTTCAGAAAAATCGCTGATGGAACAGGACTTAAGTTGATGGTTGATGCAGGAGTGACGTCGACGGAGAGGGCTGCACGTTTGCTTGAGAATGGGGTTTCTAAACTTGTTATCGGGACCGAAACTCTGCAAAACGCCAGTTTCATCGGTGAAGCAGTAAATGAGTTTGGAAACGCGCGAGTCATTGTTAGCTTGGATTTGAAAGGCGACCAGGTTCTGACTAAGCCGGGGTTTGACGGCAGTCTGGATCCTCAGCACCTTCTGAGAAGATTCAAGGAGATGGGCGTTTCACAAGTTATTGTTTTGGATTTGACCCGGGTAGGGAGTGGTGAAGGAGTTAATATTGGTTTTTTGAGGAAAGTGCTTGATGAGCCGCCGTTGGATCTTTATGTTGGGGGCGGAGTTAGAGACATAAAGGATTTAGTTGAGTTAAGGGATGCGGGTGTGTCAGGTGCTTTGGTGGCCTCTTCTTTGCATTCTGGCATAATTTCTGTTGACGAATTGAAGAAGAATCAGATGCTTTAAGAGGCTTTATTGGCGTTTTGCAAGGCAGACAATCCCGCCAAGCTGTGTGAGACGTTTTCCAGCGGTTGATTCAGCGTTTATTACTCTTGTTTTTACTCCTTTGTTTGCGGCGACTTGCATGAGTTTTTGAAGGCGGTATTTTTGTCGGCTTTTTGCTAGGTACTCTTCTGTAAACATGAGGTATTCCGGCTTAGGTTTTCCCTCCGCTTGTGTGTCAAAGATAAAGTGTTCTGCTTCTTGCATAGAAAAAATGACCAGATTGTCGGCTGAATTTAGCTTTTTTTCCAGGATTTCGAGAAGGTTTTCTGCTTCTTCAGCCGTGGTTTCACTGATTAACTTTTTGAAGCCAGCTGTCTTTGTTAGGGCGGCAACTTGCGGTGGAGCACTGGCTGAACCTGTTATTGTGGAAAACGCGGCTTTGTTGGTTCCTTGAAGAAGCCAGCTGTGGTGGGCCTTGATATGGTTTTGGAATTCTTGTGCATAATTTGTTCTCGGCGGGGTAGCTATTACGATGCTTCTTACCCCTTCTTTCAACGTTTGCCTCAGCGCGTTCACGATGGCTTCGTGAAAGTTGTAGAGTGCTTTTGGGTCTTTTCTGTTTCCGCTTAAGGAAATGGTCTGCTGTTGCTTGGCAACTTGGCTGAAAACTTGCCATAAAGCAGCGTGGTCACACTCTATTCCCACCAAAACCGCTACTGGGTATCCTCTTCTGTAAGCCTTCCGCGACATTGTGTTCAACTATTTGATTGAAGCTACCCTATTTAGCCTTCCTTCAACTACCCAGAATTTGGAACGGTACGTTTATGAACATCGTAAAACCGATTTAGAATGATGCCGCATGATTAAAGTCGACGATAAACAAGGCCTTAATGAAGAATTGAAAAAGGATGAGAAAATTCTTGCACTATTTTATGCTTCATGGTGCCCTTACTGCATCCGTTTTGTCCCAGTTTTCCAAAAGAAAACAGGCGGCTTCAATGGCGCTGCGGTTATTCATGTCATGCTTGATGATTACGACAATCCATTATGGGATGACTATGACGTAAAGGCTGTTCCAACCATAATATTCTTTGAAAAAGGCGTCGTCTCTAAACGTCTCGACGGAAAATTCGGCGTCGGCTTGACTGAAAAACAGCTTGACAACTGGCTGAAGCAACTTTAAGAGGCAGCGAAACGGAGCAACACGCAATTTTAAAGGTTGCCTCCTATTTTTGGGAGAAACGAGAAATTGCGTAGAACTCTAATTGCGCAAAGGCAACTTAGTTAATTGCCTGCTCCACGGCCAGATAAAAACAGCGGATTGATACGCGTTTACTTCTTTTTCCATTTCGATTTTTTTCAGGTTACCAAGGATTAAACGGGAGATTTTTAGATGTTTCTAGATTAATTTAGATTTTTATAGATCTTTTTAGATGTTTTTAGATTACAGTTGCAACCAATCCAAACCCCAAATCAAGAAAGCAACCCAAAACACAAACAACAAATTTGCCGGCTTTTCCACACGAAATAACTTATACATCTTTGTGGTTTTCGGGTTTCTTGTTTCTCGATAACCGGTAGGGCCACCAGTTGAAACTCTGCGCTAGCCCCATCAGCGACGGCACAAAGAAGAGGATGACGACGGTTACATCGATAACGATGGCGGCGGCGACCGCAAGGGCGATTTCTTCGAGAACGGCAATATTGGTTACCAGCAGCGACAAAAAGACGGTGGCCAGAACGAGACCTAAGCCGAGGATTGTTACCCAAACTTTGTCGATGGCGGTTACTATTGCTTCATCATCTGTTTTTCCATTTAGGACTTCTTCTCTGATGCGAGTTATGAAGAATATGTCGTAGTCAATTCCGACGCCAAGCATGGTTACGACAACAAAAAGAGGCGCGAAATCCAAGATAGGCAGGTTAAGGGCATAGTAGAAGACGAAGGAAATGATTGCTAACGAGCACACAACACTGCAAAGAATCGTGACAATCAAACGAACCGGCGTGAAAGCTGACTTTAACTGGAAGAACAGGATCACGTAGACCGCAGCCGCCAGAATAGCAACGACCTCGGGAATCAAGTTTGCCATGAACGCTTGACTATCGGTGGTCGCCTGGGTTTCTCCGCCATAGTAAACCTTTACACCTTCTGCAAGTGAGAGCTTGCTGCTGATGTTCTTTTCAATTCCCTTCAACGAATTGATGGCGGCGGAGCTCCAGCCCGAATCCACCAGGTTAACGGTGATAACTGCGGTTTTGTTGTCTTTGCCGATGGTTGAAAACATCTGGCTCTCATACTGCTGCTGAATTGGCAAGGACATTTTTTCGATTAAGGCGTATTCGAATGAGCTCCCGTATGGTCTAGTTGTTCCAGTGACCGTCGAGACTCCTTTGGAACCCGCAGCGACTGCCGTGACTGCCTCGATTTGGTTAAGCAGAGTCTGGTTAAACTGGTTGTCTCCGTACGTTATAGGCGTGGGGGTCGTGATAATGATAGATGTTGGTGAAAGGGTTCCGCTTCCAAAATCGTTCGCTAAGGCGGTGAATCCCTGGTTGCTTGGGAAGTTCGGAATCAACTTCAGAAACTCCTCGCTCGTCGGCGTACTATACATCACTATGAAGGCGCTCAACGCTACAATGCTGATGATCACCACAACCGGTACTTTTCTTTTAAGCGTGCTGTGCCCAAGGCGTCTTAGAGCGTTTTTGTTTGGGTCAGAGTTTTCATTTCTCTTCTTATTTAGTCCCGGCCAGAAAATTCTGTCGCCTAAAGCAATCTCCAAAGCCGGCAACAACGTCAAAGACGCCGTCAGCAAAATAGCAACGCCGAGGGCTATTGCAGTTCCAACGTCGCTGAAGATAGGAACGTTAGCGACGGCCATAACAATGTAAGCAACAATAACAGTTATGCCTGCTGTCAAAACTGCTTGGCCTGCCCATTTAATCGAGATGCCTACGCTTTCCTCGAGCGATTTGCCTTTCAACCGTTCTTCCCTTGTTCGCCTAAGCTGCAAAACTGAGTAGTCCACTGCTAGACCAAGCATCAAGAGTATGGTTAATGTAGGGGTAAGAAAAGTTAGGTTTCCATGACCGATCTTCACGAAACCTTCGTAAATCGAGGCGAGCGCGACAGAAATAGAAATCCCACCTAACAGAACTGGGATTAAAGCAGCCATCGGCGCCAAAAAGAGAAGCCCAACAATTAAAAGCGAGATAGCGACGCCTGGGCCTACGGTTACTTCTAAGGCTGGCACGAACGCTTTTGCGACATCAGATGTCAAAACTGGGCCGCCGGTCACGTAGACAGTTCCGTAGTTTTGCAGTCCCGAGTTTTGCACAGCGGACTTCACGTACGCGATAGTTTTGTCGTCTAGGTTGGAAGAGAAACTGAAAACAATCATCATGGTGTTGTTTTGTGAGTTGATGAAGTTGCCTGTTAACGCGGAGGTTGGAGCAAACGGGTAGTTTGTGTATGGTTGAGTTGCAATTTCGGTGTCGATGGCTCTGTTTATGTCGCTGATTGTTGCATTCGGCGAAAGGGATGTGAGAAGACTCGCGAGAGAGGCGCTGTTTACTTTGAAGAGAGGCGACTCGTTAAAGGCGCTTTGGGTAGCGTTAGATGTCAATGCGCAGGCAAGATTCCATTTTTGCGTGCTATTAGGTGCTGAACCAAGGTCATACGAGGAGTGCATAAGGTCAGAAACTGAAAAGCCTGAGTCAGAAACTGTCAAGTTGCTGTAGCTTTCTTCCAAGAGGCCAATAGCGTAGTTTTCAACGGTGACGTTTGAAGGCGACTGCCCGAAACTGTAAAGCTCGTTCACGACACTTATTGGTGAAGCGCCAAGTGAGGATGCAAGGCTTGATGGAATGCTTGAAGCCATGTTTGTAATCGTCAAATTCTCAATTGCTGCAGGCTGATTCCAAGTTTCAAAGTTTAAACTTGAAGTAACGAGACTCACCATTTGACTTGTTTGGGCATCAATCTGCGAATTTCCCAGAAACCCAGCGACTGCTTGCCCAATCGCGTAAGCCTCCCGATTAGACACTGACGTGCTGGCTGGAAGTGTCAAGTAGCTTGCATTCCATGCTTTAAAGAAAGCCGTGAAGTAACCGATAGATTCGGCGGCGCCTCCGAAATTGCCTGTTACGCTGAAGGTAGTTGAATTAGCTTGCGCATTAGCGTCAAAGGGGTTTGTGTCGTCGTATCCGCTGAGCTGCTGTGACACGCCTTGCCAAACATTAACGAACGCCGCTGGAACTCCCCATACAAGTTGTGCTGTTTGGTTAATGCCGTCCTGCATCTGGAACAGGTTTTCGCTAAGCGAGGAAAGATTCCCCGTGAAAGAATACAATCCTTGGTTGATTACAAGTATGCTTGCTTGAAGCATCGCTGTTTGATTGATGATCGCTGGCAAGGAACCGTTAAGGACATTGGCTTCACTCGCGTAAAGGCTCTGCTCACCTGTGTAATTGCCGACGTTTGAACTCTCAAACAACGTTTGATTAAGGGCCAAAACAACCTGCCTTAGAGCATCCGAATACACTGAGGCGTTCTGAACGACAACAAGAATGCTGGTGTCACTGCTGTTCCTCGCAGGAAACTGTGCTCGAATTATACTAGCGGCTCTATCCGACATCGTGTTGGAAGGAGCCCCAAACCCACCCGTCAGATCATAGGAGACAGACGAGAAAAAGCTTGGGATGAGAAAAAGCGAGAGCACCACTGCAATTACCCAAGCTGCTATAACCCACCTGTAACGTCTTCGAATGAAATGATTCAGTGAATCAAAGAAAGACCTTGCCATTCAACCCAGCCCTAAACAAACCGCTCGAAACTACATTTCATGGATAATCATAGCATTTGCCGTCTGCGTCGCCTTTCTTAAGGATTTCCCACAATATGTCCCTAAACCAACAAGAGACAGCTCCCAAAGCAAAGGTAGCAGAAACTTAAAGTTTGGATTATTCAAAGTAGAAATGCAACAATGCAAAGATGCTTGTTGTTCTTCTAAGTCTGAGTTGCTCAATGAGCTGCCAAGTGTTGAAAAGGGCACGCATGAAAATTCTAAGCTATTACTCAAAGGCGGCAATGACTAACAAGGCCTAGAACGTGTTTGTACCTCTGAAGATCTCAGGTTTTTTAGAAAGCGAAAACAGACTTGTCTTGGGCTTATCCAAAAATGACGAACGAGTGCCGAGGGCAGGGTTTGAACCTGCGACGACTCGGTCTTCAGCCGAGCGCTCTCCCAGGCTGAGCTACCTCGGCATATTTTGGGCAACCTTGGGATATTGGAGAGCCTAATCATTTACGTTTCCTCAGAAATATTAAGTTATCTTTTTGGCAGAATGACTAAAAATCGAACAAGAAGAGCCGCTTCCGTTTAGTTTTTCAAAACTTTACGCCGACGTGAGGTTGAATCATTCTGGAGCTAAGATCTTACTTTTGGTTGTTAACTTCAAGGAATGAAGCTCATGAAATGCATCAAGAAGTAACCTATAAGTCCGCTCGTTAGGAAACATACAAAGATTAGAGTTCCTTCATGTTCATCAACGAGGTCATTTAACTTTCTTTTCAAGCGTTTGGCACCTGCTAAATGATTGTTTTCTTGAGAGGAAAGGTTTTATGAAGGGAGAATACGTAGTTTGAATTCAGCTTACGTCTGTGGGCCGTTAGTCTAGCTGGCTAGGACGTCGCCCTCACGCGGCGAAGATCACCGGTTCAAATCCGGTACGGCCCACCAATCTATAATTCCGTCCGAAAAGGGAGCCAAGCAACCGTCTAATAATAAACCGCGATTTTTTTTGAATCTGTTCTCAAACATGTAGTAAATTGGTTCGCCGCCGACAAGCAATGAGCCCACCAAGCAGCCTGCGCCCAGCCCGCGGTACATGATCATTGTCAAGAGGACTACGTAAAGAAGCGGCATGTGAAAAGCGTACGAAAACAAGAATCCGCCTACCGCGTAGATTACAAGTTCATCTGGGGTTGGAAGCATAATATACAACTATACAGGTAGCAAAAAGGCTGAAACCCCGACTCTTCTTAAAGTCATACTAATCTATGCTGATGTCGTTTTGCCTAATAGAAATTTTCCAAATCACTCGCGCCTTCAAGAACGTGATGCTGAGATCAAACCAACTTACTTCTTAACACTTATTACCTTGAACAATAATTGTAATTATGGGATTTTTATGCATAGAAAACGTGTTTTCACAATCGCAGCAGTCTTTCTTGTTATAGCCATAGTTGTGCCTCCAGTCATCGTTATCTTAGAAGCGAATAATTCAATATACAAATACATAATTCCAGGCACCACCCCCACCCAAGGATCACCAACCATTCAAATTACACTCACCAATCAAGAACGCGCAAACTTCAACACAGCAATAATCATCGCAGCCACCATCGAAGTCATTTTCTTAGCTCTGTTCATAATAACGCTTTACAACGGCATAAACCACACACACCCAGAACACTAAGCACAAAAACGTGTTTTAGCAACTTTTTCCAAACCAAATCGAAGAGGCTGCGATGGTGCAATTTCAGAGCCTTAGTAAAGCCTATGCTCGAGAAACCCTGCTGAACATACAAAGCTGCTTCCTGTTAGCTTTGCCTTTAGAAGAAGGCGCCATCTTTTGCTGCTGTGGCTGCACAACCACAAATTTTTAAAAGCAGTTAACGCTCAATGCCTTTAGCACTACCCTACTGTTTTTTGGGAGGTGTAATTTATGCCTGAAACATCCATTAACATAACCGAAAAACTACAGAAGATTGGTCAAACAGCCCAGGAATATAAAGATGCCATTGTTAATCAATTCAAGGATATGGAAGTCGACGTGAAAGATTGGAATTTTGCCGTTGGAAAAGCAGACAAGGAATACACGGTTGAAGTTAACGTTAAGCTCGGAATTCGGCCAAAAAAAACTTAAGCAAGAGTGCTTGCCTAAGCAAAACCCCCTTTCTTTAAGAGGCATTCTGCCTACATCTTACGGGTGGCGATTTCCCGACCAAAACAGATAAAAACGTGACTTTGCATCCTCAAAGCTACTGTAGAGGAAAAGCGTATGCCAACCGAAATTACTGATGTCGATAAGTTTGTAGCAATGAGCGCCAAAGCAAAGTACTGTTCAGTGCAAAGGCTCAAAGACAAGGTTAAACTGAAACTGCGCACGCCGCGACAACTTTACACGCTTAAGATTGAGCCTATGAGAGTCGACGAAATCATAAAGAAGCTCCAATGCGAAATCCAAGAAAAAGAAAAATAAGACAATTTAACCAAAACTGTAACCTTTCTATTTCTAATCCTCCTTAAAGATCAAAATACTCATCTTTCACTATCTTTGCGTTCTCCGTATACAAAAGCATCACCAAAACCCAGTTTTCCAACTCCCAACACGGTTTTTAACTTCAAGAATGCTAGAACCTTTCGAAAACGAACGAACCTTAAATATACATGGAAACTGAAAAACCGAAAGGGGAAAAGAATGGCACTAAAAGGTTGCAAATCGACCTTTTCATATTTGAAATCAAACACTAGAGTCAAAAAAGCATGGGAAACTGGACCTTAAGAGTTGCCAAAGTTAGCATTTCGGGGCACGTCAGAATTTTTTTGGGGGCAGGCAATGGCTTAGCTCGGTCCTCTGTTTGATCAAATCTATTAATTATGTTCGTCCAAGCTTTTTTTCATGACCGAAAATTAAACGAATAATCATTTTTTACATAATAAAGTTTAAAAAACTTCTTAGGCGCTTGTGAAATAAACAATAATTAATCAATCACTCCATACACGTATTCCTGCTTTACGATTCGTACGGCGAAGGTTGGTTTGATTGGAGTTTGGCAAAGATAAAGAAGGTATTTCAGTCAGGCAGGATAATTCTGCAGCAATGTAAATAGGGAGAAAACTTGAATTTGAGCGGTCAAGGAGTTGGTGTGTTTGAGGCGCTGGAAGTTGATGCGTGGTCGGAAAGTGAAAGTTGATGATGCTTCGTATCCAATTTAAAAAATGCGCAAGTGCTTCAGCTGTTCTAGGCAATTCACTTTTTTACCTATTTGATGCCAATTGTGTTAGGGGTTAGCTATGAGTGTTGAGCGTAATCTGATAATTTCTCTCCTAAAATTGACAAAAGAAGGGCCTGTTTTAACTGAACTTGTCAAAAGAGAAGCACACTTGCCTTCAACCGTCACGATAAAATTGCTAGGTAAACTCCAAAACGAAGGCCTCGTTTATCTGAAACAGGGCAGCGTTGAACCCGAACTCGGCAGCAGGCTTAAAATGGCAGTCAAAGCCCTCTCTCTAGGTGCAGATGTTGAGGATATCAGCAACCTGCTTTGTTGGCAAGAATTCGAAGAAATTGCATGTTACGCGTTAAAGAAGAACGGGTACACCGTTTCAAATAACGTTCATTTCAAAGGTTCAGGTCGAAGATGGGAAATGGACGTCGTAGGCTGCAAGAAACCCTTGGTAGTCTGCATCGACTGCAAACATTGGCAACACGCAATCGCGACTTCGGCTCTGAAGAGAATCGTTGATTTGCAGATTGATCGCACCCGCGCGTTGGCAGATTCATTGCCTAACCCCGCGTTGAAACTTGAATGTGGACGTTGGAGCGAAGCAAAATTTATGCCTGCGGTCTTGTCGCTTGTGCTTAGCGCATTCAAATTTTACTATGACGTCCCGATAATTCCCATATTGCAGCTGCAAAACTTCCTAAACCAACTATCCGCATACACAGAAAACGTCAAGCTCTTCCACAGAACCTTCCAAAAGCTAGGTGATAATCTTCAAAACTGAGGCTCTCGCCAACTTAAACGCCGGGTAAAGGCTCAAGAGCAGGATTCCTGCCAGCGCGACGAAAAGTAGTCCGGCTATTTCCAGGATCGTGAAACTTGTGACTATGGGCTGCTGTATCAAAATAAGCATAGTTATGATAGTTCCAAGAGATATTCCAATTCCGAAGCTTGAAAGAAGCAAGACTGCACTTTGAAGCGCCAAAACCGACACAACGAAGCGTGGTTTGGCACCGACAGCCCGTAAAACTCCGAATTCTTGGTGTTGTTCATCTGCGGCAAGCATCATGTAGCTTACCATGCAGAGCGCTGCCGCACCCAAAGCAAAGAACGGCATGATCATTATTGTTTGCCAATTTGAAGCAAGAAAATTCGTGTCTTTTTCTACAATATTACTTAACTGAAAGACGCCCAAGCTCGGATCTGCATTTTGAAGTAGACTTTTAATTTGCGCAACGGCGGCTGCCTGGTCAGCTGAGTTCTTAAAAGTAACTAGGAGCAGGTTTGGGCTTGAAATCCCAGATGAGTTTTCAAGGGTTTGAATGGGCACAAAGGTTACGAAGCCGTTGTTTAAAGGGTCAACGCAGACTCCAACAATGTTAAATGAGGAGTTTTCGAAGATCATGTCTTCAACAAGCGGGTTTGCATCCGATATTCCCTGGCCCGGATCAGGCGAGTAGATTGTTTGGGCGACCGAATCGCCGACGACAGCTTGGTATTGGTCCCCGCTGTTCAGGAATCGGCCAATAAGGTTCCATTTGCCTGCAAGCTCTGCGCTGTTTATGCCAACAACTAACGCCTTTGTTGTCCTGTTTCCGCCTAAGTAACTGATTGAACCCGTGTCGCTATAACTGAAGTTAGCAACCTCCTGAATCTGTCCGCTCAAAACTAAGCGGGAGTCAACCAGAGTTACGCTTGGCAAAGCACTTAATTGGGTTATGATTGAGCTGAGAATCGCTAGATTTGGGTTTGAATAGTCAAAGCTGCCTTTACTTGAGGTTCCTGAAAACTGTGACAGAAGCTTGAGATATTGGTTTCCCATGTTGTTTGAGGCGATGGCGATTGTGTTTTTGCCGACGCTGTCTTGAACCCATGTTGTGGTTGTGTTGCTTGCGATGATGCCTCCGCCGATGCAAACCGTTAGTAGGATGAAGGCTATTGAAAGCAAAATCACTATCCGAAAAGTTGCTGATTGCCTTCGAAGTAGACTTCTGCTGGCGATGCTCCAGGTTATTCCCGACTTTGAAAGCGGAGTGTGTTTGGCGGTTGTGGTTAAGCCATGGTAGGTAACGGATGAAAGAGCCTTTATGGGTGACATTTTGGAGGCTTTAAGAAGAGGCCAAATGCCGAAAAAGAGCGCCAAAACTAGGAAAACCACGAAAACTATGGGTCCCGACCATAAATTGGGCAGCTTGTAGGATGAAAAAACATAGTTTGAAACTCCAAAATCCATTAAGAAACCTGCAAGTATGCCTAAGCCGCATCCTGCCACCGTTGTGACTAATAGTTCTGTCATGAAGTATCCTGCGACGAGGCTGTTTGGGCACCCTGCAGCCTTTATCAACCCGAAATCTCGTGTTCTTTGAGCCATCATGAAGAAGGCGATGAAAGAAGTCAACATTGCACCCACGGCAAAAATGAGAATGCCGATGAAAAGAATGAATTGTGAAAATAACACGCCTATTCCCATAGTAAAAACGTCGTTTGCAGACGTCAAACCGCCTAAGCGGCTACTGAAAAGCAGCAGAAACATGGTGGAAGCAACGCTTAACGCTAAAGTTGCAATCGTCAAGCCTGTTTGAAGCCGTCTACGGAGCAAATCGTTTATAGGAAAAGCGGCGCTACTCATTTTTTCTCGCCAAAACGCCTTCTTCAAGGCATAAAACTTGGTCCGCAAGCTGTTTTATCTGAATATCATGCGTCGCCACAATGACCGTTTTCCCTTTTTCCTTCAGCAACTGGAGCACCTGCACGATTTTCTGAGCGTTTTTATCATCCAAATTGCCGGTCGGCTCGTCTGCAAGGATCAACTGAGGGTCATTTGCTAGCGCTCTGGCGAAGGCGACGCGTTGCTGCTCACCACCGCTTAGCTGGGCTGGAAAATGGTTTGATCTGCTAGCTAATCCCACTGTTTCAAGTAGCTCAGAGATGCGTTTTTCTATGTCTTCTTGTGGTTTTGCAGTCCACTCCATCGGAAAGGCAATGTTTTCGGCAACAGTTAATGTTGAAACCAAGTTGTATGCTTGAAATACAAAGCCGACGCTGTTGCAACGGTAATCTGAGAGGGAGTCTTCGCTTTGGCTTGTTAGGTCCTGGCCGTTGACGAAGATTTTCCCTGTTGTGGGTTTGTCAAGTCCTCCGATGATGTTGAGCAGGGTTGTTTTTCCTGAACCTGAAGCGCCGCTGAGCACAACAAATTGGGCTTTGTGAATGGAAAATGTGATGTCTTTTAACACGTCAAGTTTTTCGTTGCCTATCTCGTAAGATTTTCCCAGAGCCTCTGCATAAACGGCAACGTCTTCTTGGGTTTGCATTCCTCTCTTTGCCTCTTCCGAATGAAAAAAGGTGTGCGTGGTAAATAATAACGTTGAGGTACAGTTGCTTCCCAACTTCAGGGGTATGTCGTGTCCAGATTTAGGTTTCCTCGGTCGCGTTTGAGAATGCGTATTTTTTCCGGTAGTTTGTCTTTCTCCCAATCTGCCCAGGGGACCTCTTTGAAAAGCCATCTTTTGCCTAAGTGCGCGGCGACGACTGCATGTTTGTAGGAATTCTCTGAGGGGATGAATTGGTTGAGGAACCTGAAGAGTTTATCAACTTGCTGTTTGGGAAAGTAGGCATAGTACGTGGCGTTTTTCACTTCAAAAGCATACGTGTGAAGATCCCGTCTAGCCATTATGTCCGGCAGCGGATTGAGGCTGGGGTTGCTGACGGGAACCCGAACGGCGTAGTAGCCCTTCTTCTGCAGCAACTTCACCAAAACGGTTTCACTATAGAAGCCTCTTTTGCGCCAGCGACGAAGTCTCACCCTGTCAATTTCTTTACTCAAGCGGCTTTTTCTCCGCGTTTGCTGTTTTATCTGCTCTCAGAGGATAAAAATTGTTGCCTTAGAGACACTGGAAAATGGGTTGGGTGATGCTTTTGTATACGCTTGCCTTAAGCGGTGGCACCCTGGCGCATGCTGGTGATGGACACCAACAAACGTGATACGTACGGCACCAAAACAACCATACACGGAATCTGCGTCATCTACGCGCCAAAGATATTGCCAGTTTAGACTACATTAAGCGCTACAGAGTTAGCGCTGGCCCCAAAAACGATGGGGACACAACATCTACAGTAAACGGAAAATTGCCAAGAAAGCACCTGGTGAACATAGAAAAACACTTCTCTTTCAGAAAACCTCAAGAAGGGCCAAACCGATTTGAGAAAACCGCGAAACAGAAAACTGAAAAAACGAGCAGCTTCTGATTTTTTTCTAGCAACCGAGACTCTGATTTACCTCCAGAACCGGACTAAAATTTTTTATGACGCTTAACTTCAAAACCGGGAAATTATCCCAACCCAGGACGAAAGCTATTTGCAAAAGAGCGTACTGCGTGAAAAAATTGGTTCTAAAATTTTTTGTCAAAAATAAGCAAAGTTTCACCCACACCCAAAAAAACCGGGGGAAAGCTCGAACATAGTTCGAAAAATCATGGGTTTGCTTCGCATGGAGATTTTCGGGGGTACTTATATGAGGCCACGATATTCCCCATGCGAGGCTCCTAGGGAGCAGGTAAAAAAGGCTGGAATAAGGTTTTTTTGGCATTTTGCGGTTGAATTAGGCTTTTCGGTTATCGGTTTAGGGTAAAAAACTCTTGTAATTTTTCGAATACTTCTTTTCGAACAAAAACAGCAACGTCGGACAGGAATATTGGTAAAATAAGCCATAAAATTAGCTATTTTAGTAAAAAAACCAAAACGCTAAACCGATTTTTCCAGTCACTGAAGCGCGGTTTTTTTGGAAGCCACGAGTGAAAATTTTGAACCTAAGCAAGTAAAGCTGTGCGAGCCAAAATCAAGCTCCCTAAAATGTGTCAATTAAAAATCTGCTGGGCCGACAGAAAAGAAGGTCGCATAAAAATCTTATTCGACAATGAAGAGTATCGGGTTGTCTACTACCAAAGCTGACGTTGGCAAAAACTGGAACTCGGTCTGACTCTAGTAAAATAGAGCAAGAAGAAACATGATCGGGCCAAAAATGTAATAAAGCTGGTGAGGGGAAGATTGGCTCGCCTAATTGTTTCCAGCATACACCACGCTTCTTGCCACAGAGAAGAATTTAGAGTTCTGGAAATTTGTTCCCAGAAATGGGCCAAGAACATGTCTATGCCGCGGCCTCCTTGAATTGCACAGAATTGCTAAAATGCGATGCCGCAAGAAAACGCCACGGTCTTTTTGACCGTGTCAAAAACCCAGAAAGACAGGGACATTTTCAAGGGATCAAAGATGAAGCCGTTGAACAGGCATCTGAAATTTTAAGCTGTAGAGTGCAGTCATATTTTTGAGTCTGCGCGGCAAACGCTCACTCGTTGATTGTGCCTTTTTGCCAACTCTCTTAGTTCACTCAACTATTCAAGTTAACTGATGGGAGATGCATTATTGCAATTCTTGCTAACGCTTTCTTCTCAATTTATCCTTGGCCCATAGAAACGTAATTTCAGCAGATTCCCTCCAGGTTACTACGCACAATAAGCAAGCGTAAACGGCACTATATCGCAGCGATTGCTTGGCCGGTAAATATGGTTGTGTGAATATAGTGTTGTTAGTATTACTCTGTTAGGTAACCGTCACAGACCCTAACCAGCCAAACAATTAGCGCAAAAAACCGTCAGAACAAATGGAAAGTGGAGGTTTCCAGCGAAAAATTAGCTCAGGGAACAGAACTATCAGGGCATAGAAACTGACTATCTAATAGTCAACAAGATTCAATCGCATTAAAAAAATGTAGTTATTTTTAGCGCAGAAATAATGATTTTACAAGCCATTTTGCAATCATGCACTGCTTATCGCCAACTTCGAAAAAAGCGCGGCAAAATCTTCAGTTTAGATCTCATCTGACCAGATAAGCTGTCGCATAGCTATCAAATTATGTGTGACGGTGAAACTCACACAGATGGTCCGATTTTTTCTATCATGTTTCAAGTTGCGTCTTACAGTGCCAGTAAGAAAAGGCAAGCTAATTTTTTTGACATTCAAAAACTCTAACACGCGAAGATTTCTATTTGCACCAAGAATAAACTCCGGGTTTCAGTAATTATCCCTGAAAAAATTCACAATAAGGTACCGAGGAACAACATATGGGTTTGTATACAAAAGCATCAACAGAACCAATTTCTAAATCCAGCTACATCTGGTTCTGTTAAGTCTGTGTCTAGTGGTTTCCTCTGTGAAAAAACGTCTAGAGTTTCATCATTACTTTCAACAAAAGGTTCTGTAATTCCTCCGAGGAATTACTCTCCATGTAGACTTTCGAGGGAAAAGTCATCAAAAGTGTTCAACTTTATCATGGACAACTACCCACTCGCCTTTTTCGCTTTTTTCTTCTACAAGATGATGCTTGATTCTGTTTTTTTTGTCTATTTCTAATCGTATTCTTGCTATTTTACCATTCTTGCCTATTCTTTCTCCAGCTTGCATAAAGCCGTCGTATTTATGGTGACTTTTAACATTCTGTTTAACCGTTAACATCTCAAAAACTTTTGCTTCATCAGCTACTGCAACAGAACGATCTAAACTTCCACAGTTAGGACATGAATTAGAGGCATTTTCAACTGCTATTTCAATACCACAATTAAGACATTTCATTATCGCTAACGTACTTCACCTTTCAATGACTTAACTTGAATTGTTGCAGTTCAAATATTTGTTTTTTTCTATTAACGAAAAAATGCTTGAAAACAAATTTAAGGCGTTAATCAAAGAGGGCGCTAGACGATTTTTCACATGAACCACTGAATAGACAGAGACTTCACAGAACCCTACATCTGTTTTTTGACATTTTTTAAGCATTAAGGCTTCGAACACAAACGAACCTTAAATATACATATTCAACCTTGAGCAACATTCTAAAAGGCGACACCAGTCAGGAGGAATATCATTCTTAAGTTGAAAAATAAGCTGGAAAAACTTGAAAACCGAGTCGACGGCACTAAAACCTGCAGTTCTTAATGCAAAACCCTAACTATTATTATGTTGGAAGCTGACTTTCAGAGTTTTGACAAAAAATGGCCTAAAATACGCAAAGCCTCGTTTAACGAATAATGCCCTGAATGAACATTTTTTACAAATAAAAGTCAAATTGGTTATTATTGCTATCTAAAATATAACAGTTTCTTTATAATTACGGGTAGTCGACACGATTTTTGATGACCTTGGATAACGAACAGGTCCGTTTTGTCAGTTACTCCAACTCAGAACCAAGTATTCGAGTAAGCGCCTGACCGCTCAAAGCCATTGTTTTCCTCGAAATGTTTTTCTGCGAAGCAGCAATAAAAGTCAAGGGGAGCATGTCAAACTTTAAGGTCGTAAATAATAGTTTCAGCTTCACTACAAAGGGTGAAATCGACTTCATAGATTTATCCGACAAAGTCCAAGGAGAGGTCTCAGCTTCAGGCGTAAGAAACGGGGTGGTCCACGTGTTTGCCCCGCACGCGACAGGCATCCTCATATTAACTGAAAACGACGACGACCTGATGAACGACATCAAGGCATTCCTTGAAGAGATTGCGCCAAAACATGCAACGTACCAGCACCCATCTAACGCCCATTCACATCTGCGTTCAATGCTTCTCCCGCCTGACAAAACCTTGCCAATCGTTAACGGGAAGGTCACCTTTGGAACCTGGCAATCACTCTTCTTTGTGGAAACAGACGTTTATCCGCGTAAACGAACCGTAATCATTCAAGTAATAGGCGAACAATAGATGCAAAAAGGATGGCTTCCAACACGTTTTAGTTATTGTTAAAGTTTCTTTCTTCGCTTACTGCCGCTGCAGAAAGAAAGCCAGAGTCCATGCAGTTTTAATGATTTAATTGCAATTTAGAGTACTTTAGCTCAATTATTTAACTATTTATTGTAAAGATTATTCATTCGAGACTTTTTCGCATGGGTTGGAGGCTGCAAAGGTATTTAGAGGAGTGTACAATAGTGAAAAGACATTTGCAACCTGCCAAAACCAACATAAATAGGGAGCTGTAGAAACTTTTTCTAGAACTTTGAATGCTTTTTCGGGTTGAAATAAATTAAGATTAACTGTTTTCCCGATTAAACTCTTTGGCTATGTTTCATTTGACGTTATTTGCAAACTTCAGAATCATGGTTATATAAGGTTCGCTGGACTTCGAAGGAAATCAGCCCTTACGTTCAGTCGGAAGCCTCTTTGAGGATCCACGAGGTCGCATTCGAGCCTTCTTCTTCACATTAGCTCGTTCAGCCGGTTTATCTTCCAATACGTCTGCTTCAGCTTCGTCCACAGACAAGACATCAACTGCCTCTGGAAAATCAGCGGTTGACGCCTGCAAAGCACCACGTTTTAGCATTGATTCAACTGCCTGATCAACGTCGCCAGGCTTAACGTTAATGCCCCGTATTGCATCCATGAGAACCATGGTTTCAAAGCCATGTTTACGTGCGTCAAGAACAGTGTTCAAAACGCAGTAGTCAGTTGCTAATCCGCCTACGAAAAGCCGTTGTATATTGCGCTCTTTGAGTTCTTTCAAGAAGTTAGTTCCGTCAAAAACTGAATAGCTCTCCCGCATCGGATCCGTAGCTTTAAAGACAACTACTGCATCTTTGGGCAGTCTAAGCTTGGGGCTGAATTCGGCGCCTTTGGTGTCTTGAACGCAATGCGGGGACCAAAAACCGCCCTGCTGTTTGAAGGAGCAATGATTCGGAGGGTGCCAATCCTTGGAAGCAAAAACGTGCGCTTTAGCGTCCTTGAAGATTCGTGCATACTCATTCAGAACTGGGATAATTTCGTCGCCGCCGGCGATAGGCAGTTCTCCGCCGGGCAGGAAATCGTTTTGGATGTCAGTTATCAAAATGGCATCTGAGCTTGTTAGGTTGTAGATTTTGTTCAAACGGATACCTCATAAAATTGCTGTTCAGATTAACCTATTTTAGAATTCAAAATATCTAGCGTTACACTATTGGATAAACCTTTTGCGGACTTCGTTGGCTTGAAGAATAGGGAAGGAGACGCATTGGCATTAAATTGATTGATTTTTAATGTGTTTTGGTGATGCTTTTGTATACCGTTAGCAAGGCTTATCTCTTAACCCGCACTCAATAAAATGCAAGGCGTTAGAATGAAAACCAGAAACAAACCAATGACAAGCAGGGAAATGCGCGCCCTGGAAGCCAACGCTGAATACTTTGGCATAAGCTTTCTTCAGTTAATGGAGAACGCTGGAAGCAGCGTTGCCCAGGAAGTAATTAGACGATTTCCCGAAAGCAAAAAGATCGTTGTTTTCTCCGGCTTAGGCGGAAACGGAGGCGACGGCTTTGTCGTAGCTAGGCACCTGTTAGGAGCTGGTTACGAAGTTACGGTAATACTAGCCGGTAGGAGTCGGGACATCAGTCATGACTCAGCGCTGAAAAACTGGGCTATTCTTCAATCTATCAAAGACAAAATTCCGTTGGTTGAGTTAACGGACAGCTCAACTATTCCCGAGGTATCTACTGACGTAATAATCGATGCCTTATTAGGAACCGGTACCAAAGGGCAAATTAAGCCGCCTATAAGGCAGTTAGTCGAATGCATCACCAATTCGGATTCTTTCAAAATCGCTGTGGACGTGCCTACGGGCATAGATTCGGACACGGGCGAGGTCTTGGGCACGGCAGTAAAAGCTGACTTGACCGTCACTTTCCACAGGTCAAAGGCAGGCTTAGAAAAAGCCAAAAAATACGTCGGCGAACTCGTCGTGAAAGACATTGGGTTGCCCGTGGAAATTGAACGGTACACAGGTCCAGGCGACGTTTGTCTTGCAAAAGTTCCGCGTGGTCCATCAGCCCACAAAGGTGATTTCGGGCGATTGCTCGTCATCGGCGGAAGCGAAGTTTACTCTGGAGCACCCACGCTGGTTTCGCTGGGCGCCATGCGGACAGGCGTTGACATTGTTTATGTTGCTGCGCCCTCGAAAACCGCGTACGCGATTTCTTCTATATCCCCTGATTTGATAACTATAAAGCTTGACGGAAACAACCTGAAGCCCCGCAACATGGAAACGCTGAAGCCGTACTTGGACATGGTTACCGCGGTTGCGGTGGGCCCGGGTTTGGGTTTGAACCCCGAAACTATCGACTTCGTAAAGCTTTGCGTTGAAGAGGTTGAACATGCGGGGAAACCTTTGCTTTTGGACGCCGATGGACTTAAGGCCTTTGCTAATTTTAAAAGACCCCTGAAGGTGCCGCTTGTTCTCACGCCTCACGCTGGCGAGTACGCGATACTTACAGGTGAAACTTTGCCTGAAAACCAGGAAGAAAGAGTTATGGCAATACAAAAAACCGCCAAAAAACTCGGCGCCGTTGTTCTAGTAAAGGGCAAGGTTGACTACATTTGCAGTCCAGAACGTTTTAAGTTGAATTTTACTGGGAACCCAGGCATGACTGTCGGCGGCACTGGAGATGTCCTCAGTGGTATAGTTGGGGGTTTAATGGCTCAGAACGTTGATCCGTTTGAAGCTGCCGTTGCTGGAGCGTTTGTTAACGGTGCAGCTGGCGATTTTGTTGCAAGCGAACTAGGTTTCCACATGGTTGCAACGGACATTATTGATTGGATTCCAAGGGTTTTTGATAATCCGATGAGTCATTTGAAGGTGCGCAAAACAAGTGGAAGCTAACTCCGAAGGTGTAAAACCAGCTTTTCCAGTGAGGATTTCCATTTATCATGCGGCTCAAGATGACCCCAAAAAAAATACTGCTCTAAGACTAAAACGTCGAGGGCTAGCGAGAATAGTTACCAAGGTAAGGTTTTTGCCAAAGAGAGCCATCGTGCTGAACCCTTTTGGCGAAATCGCATTTTCTCCAGCAGACAGGGACCGGCTTTTGCATTTTGGTTTGGCGGCGTTGGATTGCAGTTGGGAACAAGCCCAAAAAGTTATGAGTGAACACGTTAAAGGAACCAGTCGCTGCCTCCCCATCCTTATCGCAGGCAACCCAGTGAACTTTGGAAAACTTACAAAACTGACCACCGCTGAAGCCATAGCCGCTTCTCTGTATATTGCTGGTTTTAAGAAGGAGGCGGAAGAGCTTTTGTCGATTTTTACGTGGGGACACACGTTTTTCGAGTTAAACGGTGAGTTGCTTGACAATTATGCAATGGCAAAAGACAGCAGTGAGATAGTGGAGATGCAGACGAGGCTTATTAAAATGAAAAGATGCAGTGAAAACTGAGTTTTGGTGATGCTTTCGTATACGGCAGGTAAAACATGCTAATTAGCAACGAATGCTTAAACAAACACTAATCGGTCATATTGGCCGTTTGAAGGAAAACCGCATGCAGAAAAGCCAGGAAAACGCTGACGTTGAACATTTCAACCGCAGAGCAGCAACCTATGAGACTGCAAGTAGTCAGGGCTACTTCTTTGACAGAGTTCAGAGAAGAGTTATACAGTTGGCTAAAGACCAAAGTAACCCAGAAGTTGTTATGGATGTTGGCTGCGGCACAGGCCGATTGCTTAGAAAAGCCAAGAAGCAGTGGCCAAACGCAAGGTTAGTGAGTTTTGACGCAGCTAAGAAAATGATAGATCAGGCAACGCAACTTTTTCCAGAAGCAGAATTTCATGTTGCTATGGCTGAAGCTTTGCCTCCGCCCGAAGCCTCTGTTGACCTTGCCTTCAGCACTCTTTCATTCCATCATTGGACAAATCAAACCAAAGGAATCAATGAAGTTGCTCGTGTTTTGCGACCGCATGGAAGGTTTGTGCTGGCCGATATTGTTATACCGCACTGGCTGTCATTTTTTGTAAGAAACTTCAGACATAACAGCCCAGCAAGGATACGAGACATGTTTACGCAAGCAGGTTTAGCTGTAGAACTTCAACAGCAGCCCTGGCGATGGTCACGGGTTCTCCTAATAACCGTTGGAAGGAAACTCTAAAACCATGGCTTTCATCACTAACGAATACCTGTTCTTTGCCTCAGTCTTGGTAATTTCTCTGTCAGGTGTACTTATGCCAGGACCCTTATTCGCAGCAACTATTCAGCAAGCGACAAAACGCAAGTCCGCCGGAATATTAATTGCCGTGGGACATGCAGTTGTCGAGTTTCCACTTATGTTTCTAATCTATTTCATCCTCACCCAATTTAGCATTCCCAGTGATGCCCAGTTTGCTGTGGGACTGATTGGCGGGCTCTTGATGGTTTTCATGGGCATTCAAACGTTAAGAAACAAGAATAAAACCCAAGAAAACCAGGTTTCACAAAAAAGAGACTCATTGTTTGCTGGAATTTACACTACAGCGATGAACGCTGGCTTTATTCTTTGGTGGCTTACGATTGGAACCACCCTTATACTCAATGCTCAACTTTTTGGGCTAATTGGCTTCTCCATTTTTGCAGGCATTCATTGGCTATGCGACCTTTCCTGGTACACCGTTACTGCACTTGTAGTCTTCGGGTCTCAACGTTTCTGGACAGCGCGCACCCGTTCAGGGATCACGCTTTTCTGCGCCGCCGTCTTCATCGGCTTCGGAGCATACTTTGCGGGTTCAGCGTTATGGTTGATATTAGCATAGTTAAATAGCGTTTAGCAGTAAGTGGTAGATATGGAATTTCAAGTTGGAAAAACCGTTTTGCAAATAATCAGGGGAGACATAACGGATGTTGACGCAGAAGCGATTGTGAATGCCGCAAATTCCTCGCTGATGGGGGGCGGCGGAGTTGACGGCGCAATACATCGCAAGGGCGGACCCAAAATCGATGAGGAGTGCAGGCGAATAAGGGAGACAGAGTGGCCTGATGGTCTTCCGACGGGGAAAGCCGTTATTACGTCAGGCGGCAACTTAAAGGCGAAGCATGTGATTCACACGGTCGGGCCTGTTTGGCTCGGCGGTTTCCATGTTGAGGCCGAACTTCTTAAGCAAGCGTACAGAAACTCGTTGAAGCTTGCCGCTGCCAAAGGGCTCAAAGTAATCGCTTTTCCTTCAATCAGTACAGGAGCGTACGGTTACCCGATTGAAGAAGCTAGCCGTATAGCTATGAAAACGGTGAAGGATTTTTTGGAAAAAGAAGACAAGCTGGATAGGGTTATCTTGGTTTTATTTTCTGAAAGCGACTTCCAAGTTTACGAGGAAACTGCTAAGTCGATTTTGGTGGATTAGCTAATACGGCATTTTATAAACTGTTGGCGGTCGTCAAGGCGTTTTTCTGTTGTAGGTTTGTCGCGGTCACATATCGATGATTTGTTTTGTTCAACAGTAAGGCTTGGATCTGATTCACTGAAAACGCTTAAATATTGAATATTACGATATGCTGTATTGGATCTCTTTACAATAAGGAAGATGATAAGATGGGTCAGTATGAAATATCATTAGATCCTTCTGCTGGAATTTCATTGACGAATTGGCATGCGGAAGAATGTTTTGAAGATGCAGTTGGGCAGGCGATAAATGCCATTCTTTCTAGCTTAGGAGAAAACACTAAACAAGCCATTTATAGCCACCTGGAAAACGCCTACGGGATAAACAAAGATGATATTCCAGGCAAAATTGAAGTTTTCGCGAAAGCTATTGAGGAAACTTTCGGTTTAGTTGGCAAACTGATTGAGATAAAAATAATTGAAAAGCTGCACTCCCAATACGTGGATTTCCACTTCGCCCCGAAAAATGGAGAACTAGATTTCGTTGAATACATTACTCATCTGCAAAACAGTTTAGAGCTAAAAATCTAAAATCTGCAGAAACTGAAGCTTGCTTTTGGCAAAGCTGCACGAGTTTTCTTTTCAGCTGTTTGTGGTTTGCATTTGGATCAGCGAGTACATGTCGTATTTGCCGTCTATTAGTTTTCTTCCTTCCAGATAGCAGAGCTCAATCAAGAAACCTAAGCCCACGACTTCGCCGCCAAGTTTTTCGACTAGATCAATGTTTGCCTTCATGGTTCCGCCGGTTGCTAGTAAGTCATCGATAAGCAAGATTTTCTGTCCCTTTTCAATAGCGTCTTCATGGATCTCGATTACGTCAGATTCGTATTCTTTCTTGTACAAAAGTTCGACGCATCTGGAGGGCAACTTGCCTTTTTTCCTTATAGGCACGAAGCCGACGCCCAACTCATAGGCTACAGCCGCGCCGATGATGAAGCCTCTTGCCTCGTTTGAAACAACCAAATCGACGTGTTCTTTCCTGAAATGATCGGCTAACTGCTTTACGCTTTCATGCAGCGAATCCGTGTCTTTTAAGAGCGGCGTTATATCCCAGAATACCACGCCTTTAAACTGTGATATCCTTCTAACTTTAGATTTTAAGTCCATTTTCTTGTCGGGTTTACTCACGTTCGGGTCCTCCTTTCAGACGAATGCTCCTTTCAAGGCTTCTCCACATGTGCAGCTGGATTCGTTCGGCAGTTTGGTAACGGTTTCGGCGATTATGTGCTTTACATTTTCGATGTTTGTTTTCATTACTTTGATAACCTCGTCGACGCAGACTGGGTGGTCCTTCCAGACATCGTAGTCTGTCACGGTTGATATGGATGCGTAGCATATTTCTGCTTCTCTTGCAAGCACGCATTCAGGAACCAAGGTCATGCCGACAACGTCTGCACCCCATTGTTGATACATTTTTGATTCAGCCTTGGTGGAGAAACGTGACCCTTCAATGCAGACATAAGTCCCTGTGGGATGCATTTTTACTCCCAGCGTTTTGGCGACTGAGATCATGTTTTTTCTCAATTCTGGGCACATTGGCTCGGCGACGGTTATGTGGCAAACTCTGTCTTGGGTGTAAAATGATTCTTCACGTCTTGTTGTACGGTCTATGAATTGGTCGCAGAAAACGATTTCTCCTGGATGATACGCTTCCCGAAGAGACCCTACAGTGGAAGGAGCTAAGATGCGTCTTACTCCGAGTTTCTTTAATGCGAAAATGTTGGCTCTGACGTTGATGTCAGTTGGCCTGATTGTATGCCTTTTGCCGTGTCTGGGTAAGAAAGCCACGCATTTGCCGCCTAACTCTCCCACGGTTATAGAATCCGAGGGGTTGCCATACGGCGTTTCCACCGTTACTTCTTGAATATTCCTAAGAAGTTTAGGGTCATAAAGACCAGTGCCGCCGATTATCCCGATTTCTGCTTGCATGCCCATTTACATTCAAACGTTGAACTTAAGAATAGCGATTTTTTTGCCTGAGAAATTTGTTTTGATTCTGTCTATGTTTGCTTGCGATTTATTTTGTAGTCTGTTGCAAGTTGTGAGCATATTTCTTTAGTTGCAAATGAACCCGAGATGAAGTGGGCCAAAAAATAACACAAATGCTTATCTTTAATGAACTGTAATTTTTGATAGGGCGCGCGAAATCATGGACGAGATGGAAGATTTTTTCCCAGCCTTAGAAGAGAAAGAGCTCAAAGAAGGCACAATGAAGCTAGTTTCGGTTGAAGACACGCCAATCTTACTCATTAAGCAGTTCGGTCAAATTTTCGCGATTGATAACCGGTGTCCACACCAAGGCTGCGGTTTCTCCGGAGGAAACTTGGATGGCACGGTAATTGTTTGTCCTTGCCATGATTGGCGTTTTGATCTTAGAACAGCGGAATACGAAAAAGAACCCATGATGAAGCTGATGAAGTACGAGTGGATAATAAAAGAAGGCAAAATCTGGGTAAGGATTGAAGAATAAAATTGTGCCTATTTGGCGATGGCTTAATATTAGTTTTTTTAATTAACGTTATTAAAGAAATTGAGGCAAAACAACTTGGCAACATTCACTCTGATAATTTATGAGGCGCCTTATGCAAAAGAAAGAGCTCTCTCTGCGCTTCGATTCGCGTGGACCTGCGACGTAGAAGGGCACGAAATAAGAATCTGGCTGTTTGAAAATGGCGTTTACCTAGCCAAGAAAGGACAAAAACCCGCCCAAGGCTTAACCAACTATGGGCAAATGTTAGAGGACCTGATGAAAGGTGGGGCGGAAGTCAAAGCCTGCGTCGTCTGCTGCGAAGCACGCGGTCTAACCCAAGGTGACCTTATTGAGGGAGTAAAAATCGCAACCGTACATGAGCTTGTCGAGTGGACCGTGAACAGCGATAAAGTAATCACCTTTTAGTGACCTTCCTTGGCAATTGAAAAGTTAGATGTCAGAGGAAAAATGTGCCCTATGCCAGTGGCTTTTACAAAACGCAAACTGGCAAGTATGGCTTCTGGACAAATACTCGAGGTTGTTGGAGAAGGAGAGTTGGAGTTTAATAACATTCAACATTGGGTTAAGAATAACGGAAACGAAGTTATAGAAGCCTCTAAATCTGAAACCGAGTTTAAGATTTTGATTCGAAAACGCTGAGTGTTAGGGAGGAAAATTTGATTGGGCTATCGATTAACAAAAGTCGTTTCAGTTCATGGTTGCAGCTGTAAGCTTCCTCAGTACCAACTTGGCAGACTACTTGATAACGCGGGTTTATCAGGTGATTTCGACGAAGCGGTGCTAGCAGGTCCATGGGAAAACTCCAGTGTCGTAGAAATAGCCAAAGGAATTGCAGTTTTGAACACTTTGGATTTCTTCACCCCGATTGTTGATGAACCAGAGATTCAAGGCAGAATTGCAGGAAGCAACGTGACCAGCGACATTTACGCCATGGCCGTAACCCACATAGTTAGTGTCTTGTCGATTATGGCGTTTCCGGAAAATATGCCTGACGAGTTAGCCGTGGGAATGCTAAAAGGGTTTGGTGACTTCTGCCGCGAGATGGGAGCTCCGGTGGTTGGCGGGCACACGATTAGGAATCCATGGCCCATTATCGGTGGCGCAGCAACTGGAGTCGGCGATCCAAATAAGATTGTGTACACCCGCGGTGCAAAGGTCGGCGACAGACTATTTTTGACTAAGCCACTTGGGATAGCTCCCGCGATGGCTGCCTACAGGCTTAGAAAAGAATCTGAAGGACGAGAACTGCTAAAAGAAATCCCCGAAGAGATGGTCGAAGAGGCAGTTAATGAAGCCGTTGAAGGAATGATCAGTTCGAATAAGCCTGTTGCGGAAGCCATGCAGAAGGTTCCAGTTCACGCAGCCACCGATGTCACAGGCTTCGGGCTCAAAGGTCACGCCGAGAACATGGCACTTCTCGGAAAAGTGGACATTGTTATTGACCATTTGGCTGTGATTCGTGGGACACCTCGTTTGGCGGAACTTTTCGGTTACCCATTGTTGACTGGTGAAGCAAAGGAAACTGCAGGTGGAATGCTCATTGCCGTTGCAATAGAAGACGAAGATGCCCTGATGAGCGAGTTGGATAAACGGAAAGTTAGGCATTTTGACGTTGGCTATGTGACAAAAGGCAATGGCAACGTGAACGTTCTAAAAGACACGAAAGTCACTGAAGCATAAAGCAATCGCTAACCTTAATTCTGTTTATCCAATAGTTAAGAGAGGCGGCTAACAATGAAAAAGTTGGACTATGCAGTTAAACTTTGGATGGTCAACGATAAGGGCGAATCAGTTTTCGGCGACGGCTTAGCTGAACTTCTGGAAGAGATAGACAGGTGCCATTCAATGTTGAAAGCTGCTGAAAATTTGGAAATGTCTTACCGATATGCATTGCATCGGATTACATTGGCAGAAGACCGGCTTGGGCAGTTGTTGGTTATACGGCTTCGAGGTGGGGCGAAGGGCGGAGGATCGTCGGCGGTTACAGATTTCGGTAAAGATTTGGTTAAAAGATACCGGAGTGCTCAAGCAGAGCTTGGCAGGGAACTGAAAGAAATGCCGTGAGCGACGCTAAGTTTAACCTTTTGCATAAGCCCTGATGTGATATCTCGTTATTTTTGTTTGTAGCAACGTATGTTTCAAAGAAATGTTTATAGGGCGACTTTACTGACTGATAACATCGAGTATATGGAACATGAATAATAAGTATGTCGCAGTAGCGTTGGTAGTCATAATAATAATGGCCTCAGCAATAGGTTATTTGGCGTACAAAGGCACATTCTCAGCCAGCTCCAACACTTCTTCTACACCTGCTCCAACGACAACTGCATCCCCTTCACCCACGCCTGTTCCAATACCTACGACCAAACTCTCGCCCACAGCATCACCCACAACAACGGCCACACCCACCCCAACAGGGTCTCCGACGCCTCAGCCAACACCCACTCCTCAACCTGTAACTCTAACAATATTCGCCGCATCAAGTTTAACCAACGTTATTGCAAACATGACAGCAGCATTTGACAAAGAATACAACTGCAACATAGTAGTCAACCCTGGCTCATCCAGCACACTTGAAGCGCAAATTGCTGCAGGCTCCCCATGCGATGTCTTCATGTCCGCAGACATCAAATGGACCAACACATTGAACATCTCCACCCTCATTTACAACAACCTTTACACTAATTTCACCACAAACAGCCTCTGCGTAATTCTGGCGCAGGGCAACCCGAAAAACATTACATCACTAGCAGATCTAGCTTCCACCGCTACAGGCGCTAATAAAATACATCTCGTAATAGCGCAAACATCAGTACCTGTTGGCTCATACACAAACCAAACACTGACAAAAATCAATAACACATGGGGCAACCCGAGTTCTCCAAGCTACATCAACAACGGTTCTTACCTGAACTATTACACGAATTTCCAAAACAACGTCATCAATACGCTGCAAACCGATGAACAAGTCGTTGGCGCAGTTAACCTCAACGTAGGAGTCGCCGACGCGGGCATCGTGTTCTATTCTGATGAGGTTTACGCTAACATGATCGGAACAACAGTGCAATTCCTTTCGATACCTTCCTCAGTAAACACTGCTGGCACCTATGGCATCTGCATACCTAGCGAAACGGCTCAACCGACTGTAGCACAAGAATTTTACAATTACTGGCTTTCAAGCCAAGGACAAGCCTTACTGACAGAATTCGGGTTTGGGTTTTAAAAGTGATATTAAGCACACTCACACCCTTTTTTAACCAATCAACCGGTGCGCAACATTGAATCATGGCTTCGCAAATTCCCTGTCGAATAAAATCATAATTTTAATTATGGGTCTCATAGTACTAACATATCTTCTTTTCGTTACTTTGCCCATTTTAGCGGTTTTTCTAAAAATAGAACCAAGCCAGGTCAGCGCTCAACTTCGTAATGCTGGGATTATAGAAGCAATAAAACTAAGCTTAATTACATCAGCCTCAGCGACTTTGATTGCTTTTGTCTTAGCAGTACCATCTGCCTATTTCATGGTGACAAGGAATTTTCCTGGAAAAACAATCCTTGACACTCTAATGGATTTACCGATAGTGTTACCGCCTGCCGTAGCGGGCGTCGCACTGCTATACACATTTGCGCCCAAAGGACTATTGGGCCCCTTCTTCAACAAACCTGGATTCATCATACCAGGGAGCACGATAGCGGTAGTAATTGCAGAAACTTTTGTAGCGTCCCCATTTCTATTTAGATCCGCCAAAATTGGATTTGAAAACATGGATAGAGACGTAATTAACAGTGCCAAAATGCTGTCAGGTTCTCGCCTTAAAGTATTTTTGACAATCACCTTCCCCCTATCAATACGTGCCATAATTTCCGGAACCATGATGACGTGGGCCAGAGCTATGGGCGAGTTTGGCGCAACCCTAATGTTCGCGGGAAACATTGCGGGCATAACACAGACAATGCCCCTGGCGATCTACATGTTTCTGTATTCTGATCCTTTAGCGGGAATCATGTTATCTATCATTTTAATCATTATTTCATTTTCGATTCTTATAATCGTTAAGCTTCTTGATCAAAAAAAGTTTGGAGCTAAAAAATGATCAAAGCTGATTCAATCACCAAGTCATTTGACGATAAAAAAGTACTAGAAAATCTAAGCCTAGAAGTAAAAAACGGAGAAATCTTATCTTTGCTTGGACCGAATGGTTGCGGAAAATCAACTTTGCTAAACATAGTTTCGGGCTTAATAATGCAAAATGAAGGCCAAATTTACGTCAATGATGTTTTAGTTAGTGGAAAAGTGGGCGCAAAAAAAGTTTACATCAAGCCTTCTGAGCGCAAAATCGGGTATGTCTTTCAAACAGTATCTCTTTTTCCTCACCTTCGGATTCAAGATAACGTTGCATACGGCTTAAAGTCGCTTCACTTACCTAGACAAGAAGTCAAAAAAAGAGCAAGTAATTTGCTTGAATTTGTGGGTCTTCTTGAATACGCAAAGTATTATCCACATCAGCTTAGCGGCGGTCAAAAGCAACGCGTTGCCTTAGCAAGGTCTTTAGCTACTGACCCGCAAGTTCTGCTTTTGGATGAGCCTGTGTCCGCTGTAGATCCTCAATTGAGGGAATCTTTCAGGCTGGAACTTAAAAACTACCTGCAGGCGCTGAAAATCACGGTGGTGTATGTTACTCACAATTTGTCTGAAGCGTTCGTAATGTCAGACAGGATAGCTGTGATGGGTAATGGGCGTATTGAGCAAGTGGGCAGCAGAACGGATATTTTTGATAAGCCCAGTTCATCATACGTTGCCAAGTTCCTTGGAATAAATACTTTCAAAGGCAAAGCTATTGAAACCCGCGGCGGCCTCTTAGAAATTGAAGTAAATGGAATGCTATTGTTGGCACCTCAAGCGCCTAATTTAGTCGGAAAAAGTGTTATTGCAACAATTAAGCCCGAAGACATAATGCTTTCAAAATCAGCTGATTTCAATCAAGTTGGTGTTTCACGCAATTCTGTCGAAGGCGTCATTACTGAGATGGTTCAAATGAGATCAAACGCTCAAGTTACAATAGATGCAGGATTCTTGGTAAAGACACGAGTTCCTTTAAGCGATATAAAGAATTTGGGACTCAACTTAGGAGACAAAGTATACCTGCGTTTCAATGCTGACGCATTAAACGTATTTGAAGACAACAGCCGTAACTAAAATTTTGGTAATCTGGGTCTTCAAAGAAATTGTTGGGATTTGAATTCTGCTGGGGATGGCCAGAAATATTTTAGATTCGGCACTTTTCACTCGATCAAAAGGTCAAAAGAAAATGTTAAAGGCGACGCGCCGACAGCGCCCAGATATCAAATGTTGCCTTCACAGTGGCAGTGGTTGTGCTCTTCTGGATCTTCAGGTACAGCGAATAAACCGAACAAAGTAAAATGTTTATACTTGTTTCTCTTTTTGGGCATCCTAACCCCAATTAGAACCTAATGCAATGAATGATATAAACGTAGTTTTAGATTCTACGCGAAGGGAGACTTAGGGATCCCCGCATGTTACGGCTTCCTTCACCACTAAATCGGCAATTTCTCTAGTTTGTGTTAAAATCCTAAACACAGGAACGCTGAACGCTGTTGCTTTCTTTGTTTCTACACCTGACTCCGTTATCAGACCTGAAACTGCAATGACAGATTCATCCAAGTAGCTTTTCACTTCGTCAGCCGTTTTCGCAGCGATAATCTTGGGAAGTGTCTGCTCACGCTCGAAATCTTCTAAAACCACGTAATCCAACCCGGCGAGAAATGGCAAAATCTCCCTTACATTGAGTCGTTTTTTGATAAATACGACAGTTTCTTCGCGTGGAACCGCCACTATGACTTCTGCTCCGGCGTTGCGGTATCTTTCGGTTTCGGTGGCAGGGGTATCCAAAGTCGGGATACGAACCATCTCTTTGATTGCCCCAACAGTGTAACTACGGCTCTTTAGTTCCGTGATTAAGTGCTCAATTATTGTGGTTTTTCCGGAGTGCTTCCCGCCGATAACTGCAATCATTTTTGGCAAACCTTGACACCTACCACCCTTAGACATAAGAGTCATATATTATTTTTAGCAGAACAAATTTCGGGTTGGCAGCCACTTGATTCGATTTACGAATTGTTGTGAAGGGCGTACAGTGCTGCGTCTAAGATTAATCCGTTTGTGTTGCAGCCTGTGCCTGGTATGATTTGTCCGCTGCTGTTTGCTCCGTCGCAGTACCCGTTTGCGGTTGGATTAGGAAGCATGCTTTGTAAATAAACAACCAAGTTTTGGGCGAAGGTCGAGTTATACAGTGCCAGGAAGCTGTAAGTGACTTTGGTGTAGATGATGGGGTTCACGTTGACGTAGGAGTTTGCGGTATTGGTTATTTTCCATGTCTCGCCGTTCGGGGCGACTATCCATTCGTAGAGGTATTGGCTAGTTAAAGAATTTCCTTCGCTGAATGCAACATGCTTACCTGTAGCCGCATAATATGCTTTGTGGGCAAGGTAAACCTGATGAGTTAAACTGCTTAGTTCAGTGTTGCTGTTGTTGAGTTCGAATATTGCGCAGAGCAGAGGTTCACTGGTGAGTGCGGTATTTGGTAATGAAACTCCATAGGTTGTAACATTCTGCGTTTCACCTAAATTATTCATTACTTCATTTGGGACGCCGCTGACTTCGGGCCAAAAGCTTGCGAAGCCGCTGTCAATGTAGTAGGAATAAACGTTGTTTGACGCCGCGTCTTTTTCTACGCCGGAAAGCAAAGAGGCGTAGTCGCTCTGGTTGTAAACGATGTTATCTATTTCAGGCGTAAAGCTGCTGTTGTAGTTTCTAAGATTATTAAGTGCGACAAACAGTCTTCCTGTGTCAGCTCCGTCAACGACACCTGTTGCCTTATCCGACATTGCATGATAGTCTTGTCCGTTTGTCGCATCGTAATACCAGTACGGAAAACCAGTTTTTGGATTCAAAGGCCGATTTTCAAGAAAACTCATAACTTTCTCCAATCTTACGCTGGAGCTCCAAGAACCTCCTTCACTCACTACCCCGAGTCTCTGCGCGTCAAGGATAGCTTGGATATAAACTCCTAAATCCCAAGCAGTAAAGGCTTCGAAATTTGTGCCTGAAGCGTACGGAAGCCCAGTTTTTGCGTCAACACCTATGCCGGGTTGAAAGTAAGCCCAGGCGTTTGCTGCTATGCCGAGCCAAACTGAACTGTTAACAGGTTGACCCGAGACAACCAAGCCAGAACCGCCATTTTGAGGAGCCAAGGGGACATAGTCAATACCAAGGCAACGTTGCAACTGCGAGATTGAACTGGAAATGGCAACAAAAAAAGAAATTAGCACCATAGCAGCAATGACAATTGCCACGGCATATCTTGTTTTCCTGCTAAAACTTCCATGGCTCCGTTTTGAAGAGTCTTTTTTTCCGCCAGCTAAGAACAAAGGCAGTTTGACAAAGTTTATGAACTTAAATGCAATTTTCTTGTTGAGCAGATTGCAGATCATCAAATCCAGCTTGGGAATTGGATATCATGAGGTTTATTTAAAACTAATGCATAAAGAAAGGTTTTCAGCGATTGCCCAGCAGGAACCAGAGGACAGGCCTTCAACCGAAGTTGACTTGATCCAAGGCTAAATAATATTTAAAATTCCAGAACCTAGGCGCAATTTATAAAAAGAGAGTAATTATCTTTCCAACTGGAGCGCGAACTCGTATGGTTTTGGTTGTTGCCGCGGTCGGCGTGAGTGGTTCAGGAAAAACGGTTACGTTAGAATACTTGATTTCTCGCCTATCAGAGGAAGGCTACAAAATTGGGTCAATTAAGCATGTTCACCATAAAGGTTTCACGATGGATAAAGAAGGCACCAACACTTGGCGTTATGCTAAGGCAGGTTCAAAAGTAATCGTTGCAATCTCTCCAGAAGAGATAGACGTCATAAAGAAAACCCAAATGGCGCTTAACAACTTAGACCAAATAACAGCACTGCTCGAAGGTGAGAAACTTGACTTGGTTTTCATCGAAGGCTTTCACAGCTTAATCGCAAAAAGGGTGGATGTGCCCAAAATTGTCACGGCAAAAGATGAGGAAGGACTTAAGCAAACGTTGGAGGGCACCGTTGATCCGATCATTGCTATTGCAGGTGTGGTAGCTGCAAAATCAGCGAGCAATGAATACCGTAACATACCAATAGTCAAAGTCCCCAAAGATGGGCAAAAACTCGTTGATTTAATCAAAAAGCAGCTAGTCCAAAGCAAACCTTGCTCAGAAGCAACTGAATGAGGGAGAAGCTACTTGACCAAATTGGCAGCGCTAATTTTGGCAGGTGGAAAAGCTCGACGATTCCAGGTTAAAAGCGGAGGAGTGTGGGAGGACAAGGCGCTTGCCACTCTTTCGGGTAAGCCTTTGCTGATCCGCGCTGTTGAAAATGTGCAGGGGATCGTCGACGACGTTGCAGTAAGTGTGAACGATGAGCAACGTAGGGTAAAGTACGCTAGAATCCTCAAAGAACACTCGTTAGAATCCGTACGGGTTGTGATTGATGAAAAAACAGATATCAGCGGACCCACTGTCGCGATTATGTCAGGGCTCAGCCGTGTTCAGGCTGATTATTGTCTCACTTTGCCCGTTGACATGCCCTTTCTGCAACCAAAAGTTGCGGATTACCTGTTTAAGCAAGCAGTGGGGTTCGAGGTCGCTACTCCAATGTGGCCTAACGGAAGGCTTGAAACCCTGTTAACTGTGCTGGATCGGGAAATCGGGTTAGAAATCACTAAGACCTTATGCGCGCTTAAACGTCCACGTTCAGACGACATTCAACGTGGCGCCAGCAAAGCCCTGCTTGTATCTGCCGTGAACGAAATTAAGGTGCTTGACCCTGAACTGAAAAGCTTCATCAACATCAACTCCAAAGAAGACCTTAACCTGCTGCAAACCCGTCGAGCTCACGGTCCAGTCAAACAAAATGTAAGCTTGATTTTGGGAACTACCCCCGTTTCTGATTTAAATCATCTCAGAAAAGGAGCCAAAATGATCCAGCAGGCTAAACTTACAGAAGCACAGGGCGTTTTTTCTTCATGTATCAAGAGTTTTGAGGACAAAGAGTTGAGTTTTTGGGCTGGAGTAAGCGGCGAAAATCAGGGTGAAACCTTGCTGAAACTTGGCGGACAGCAACAGGAACATAAAACGGCTGTCGAGCTGGATTTTGAAGGTAAAGAGGCTTTCTTGAGATCGGCGAACAATTACCGAATTGAAGCAGAGCGGTATGAAGAACATGGTTGCCGACTACTAGCTGAGCGTGGGTTGGCTGATAAGGCATGGTGCGAGTCATGGGCCATGGGAAAAACCGCACATGGGCACAGGTACTCGTCAAAAGTTGCTTAAACACCAAACGAAGCTATTTCTTGTTTGCCGAATAAGGTGACTTCCACTTCGCTCCTTTTTGCCAAGGCGGTATGTGGCGGCACAATCGTGTAGCCATTAGATTTTACGATGGTTGTTAAGGCACTTGAGCCGCCTTCTGCCGGCTCGGCTAAGAACTTGCCTTTACCGTGGATTATTCGTAATAGCAAAAACTTGAATTGCGGGCCAGAATCCAAAGCCTTAGTTAACTCTGCAGTCAAACGCGGCTGCATCCCCGTTTCATCTAAGCCAGTGAAAAGGCTAATTAAGGGTGCAGCGAAAAGGTAGAAACCGGCGATGCATGACCCGATGTGCCCAGGCAACATGACGATCGGTTTGCCTTTGACAAGACCGAAGCCTGAAACCGCGCCAGGTCTTAGCAGGATCCCTTGAACAACAACGCCTGGTTTTCCGAGCGAGTTTACCGCATCTGGGACAAAATCTTTCACCCCGACCGAGGAGCCGCCTATAGTGAGGACAATATCCGAATGCGCCAATGCTTCACTGATTTTAGCTTGCACCTTATCCATGGAATCAGGCATGATTCCTAGCGTTGAAGTTGACGCACCGAGTTCAGATGCTAAGCCTGAGACGACAAGTGCGTAGTTGTTGGCGATTTTTTCGGGGCTTTTTTGGCATTGCCTAATTAACTCGTCTCCCCCCGACAAAATGGCGACCGTTGGCTTCCTGAATACTTCAGCCCTCGTTAACCCGATAGAGGCGAGCAACCCAATGTCTTGCGGCCTCAAAACCTGGCGTTTCCGTAGAATCAAAGCGCCCTTTTTCACATCATCGCCTTGCGGTATTATACCTTCGCCGGGCTTGATTGACCTGAGAACTTGAATTTGGTCGCCACTTAGCCTGGTTTCCTCCACTTTTACGGTTGAAGATGCACCTTTTGGGATTGGGGCTCCACAGGCAACGTAAACGGCTTCTCCGTTCCCAACACTTACAGCAGTTGGGTAGTCAACTGGGAACAGCTTTCCAACAACCTTGAAAGTGGCGGGCTTGTTGACTGATGCGCTTTTGGTCAGAGCGGGGTTGATTGCGTAGCCGTCAATGAAGGTTTTATCGTAGCCTGGGATGTTAACGTCCGAAATTGCACCTTTTGCTAAGACTCTGCCTAAAGCTTCCGTTAGTGGAATAATCTCACTATGTAGCTTGGTTGCGTGTGCGGCTTCAAGGAGCTGTTTTTGCGCGTCGAGAGGGTTTGCACGTTTGGGTAGCCTCTTAATGTCGGGTCTAATCACTTGGGGCACCTACAGGATTATTCTTTCGGCTCCTGTGTAAATGTTCATTCGGGTCCCGCGGACGAAGCCTATAAGGGCAATGTTTGCTTTCTCTGCCGACGAGATGCCTGAGTTCAAAACCGCTGCCACAGAAGCAATAATGGGCAAGCCGACTTTCGCGGCTTTGTAAATCATGTCGCCGGGAACTCGCCCAGTTATAATCATGAAGCACTCGCTGAAATCCACTTTGTCTAGCGAAGCTTCTCCTATGACTTTGTCAACTGTGTTATGTCTGCCAACGTCTTCGGAAAAAGCGACCATTGTGCCGTCTGCCTTGAAAATACCTGAGTCATGGAGGCCCCCAGTTTCTTTGAAGCCTTTAGCACGGCTGTTCATTTGTTTTATGCAGTCAAGGATAACTTGCGCCTTCACCTTCAGCGGCGACTTCACCAAAGGTATTTTCTCATCATGCTGGTACGGGGATGCGCTGGACTTAATCAACGGTATGATTCGGGTGCTGCGGCGTGAGTGCTTCATGCGCTCATCCAAGTCCACTGTTGCCTTCAGCTTGATCTGGCACCTGTTCTCAGTTTCGCTGGTAAGTAGCGACTCGATTTCGTCGACCCTCCGCAAAATGTCCTCCGCAAGCAAATATCCGACTGCAAGCTCTTTGAATTGGGAGGGAGAGCACCAAATCACAAAAGTGTAAACGTCGTTAAGTGAGATTTGGAGAGGAACCTCCTCGGCGACACAATCCACCCTCTTTTCAGCTTTCCCCGTTGATAAGTCAAGCCTCAGCATGTCAACTTGCCGCATAACTCTATCCTCGCGCATCGTTGTGTTTTCAACTCAGCGCCTTTGATAAGTCATTCGGCTGGAGCAAGAGATGGCTAAAAACTATTTAACATGCGAGGATACCTACAGAACCTATACCTCTTTTATTTTAAATAGTTCCATACATATAGAGAATAAAGAGGATTGCATTTGAACTCAAGAATGATTGGGCTAATTCGGGGCGCAATAATTATCGTTATAGCATTAATAGTCGGAGGAATACAGATTTTGCACGTGTACAACATTTACGGGGCTGCGCATGTAAACAAATGGATTTTCTACGGTGTAGTGGCAATAGTCGGAATCATTGGCATTATACAAGTAGCGTACAGCGCATTAAAAGAAAAACCAAAACGGGTTGGTCCAATAGCAAACACGTAGATTATAACAGACCTTTTTCGAGAGACAGAATTACGGCCCGATTCTTAACAGCTTCAGCCATCACCTACAAAGTTAACAGAACCCGAGGGATGATTCGCAAAACAGTGGTCATTAGAGGTAGTGCTCTAAGTCAATTAGCAAGTAGAAGAAGAAGTGTGCTTGCTAGGTTAAATCATCTTCTTTTGAAGTAAAATAGGAAAAGAGTTGACTTCAGATGATCAACCAAAAACGGAAGTTAGAGATATTTTTCGTAGAATTTCATTTGTGGGTTGTTGGCTTTGTTGACGAAGATCTTGCCTGTGCCATGCTCTGATAGGTCGCCGAGGAACACGTAGAAGGGCCCTGCCACGCTTTGAGTATCGTCAATTTTGACTTTGGGCTTGACGCCATCAATTGTGAATGTGGGCATGACTTCCTCGATTGTGCCTGTTATGACGATTTTTCCGCCTGTCATGCATGCGCCAGCGCGAGTTTCACATTCCTTGTCAACGAGGATTGCGCCATCACTCATATGATAGCCTAGGAATCGGCCAGCTCCACCTTTGATTTTTAGAACTCCGCCGCGCAGATAACAGCCTACGTCGCTGCCGACTTTGCCGTCAACAGTGATCAAACCGCCTTTCATGCCTGTGCTGCTGCTTCCGCGGTATGGGGAAGCCAAGTAATCGCCAGCGTCGCCGTGAATTTCGATTGTTCCAGCTTTCATTTCGTTGCCTGTCCATCCGCCTACGTTGCCGTTTACAATTATTTTGCCGCCAAGCATTTTTTCGCCCGTGTGCATTCCGCAGTCGCCGTTGATGACTATTTCGCCACTTGTCATGCATGAACCTACGCGTTTAACTTTGCCGGCGTCGCCGTTGATGGTTATGGCTGGAGTTTCAGCGCTATCTTCAGTTATTTCAAAGAGGTCGCATAGTTTCAGCGGTTGGTTGCCTTCGGTTACTGGCAGGTTTGCTATTTCAGTGGCGGTTTTGCCTTTGAACACGTCCGGGCTGATGCATGCTGCCTGAACAGGTACCTCAAACTTTCTCAGTGGCCTAAGAGTTATCATTTTTACACCGTCGCCTTTATTGTCAATTTTTCTGGAACCCGCAGGTAGTGATCAAACACCGGGTAATTATCATACTCAACGGTCCAATACTGCCTGAACTTTCGCTTCATCTCTTCGTCGATAATGCACGGCTCTTTCGTTTGGACATCAAGCCACATGGTTCTGCCACTGGCTTCGCCCACGACTTTGCCGTTTTTAACCACGATTTTCCCGTCCTTAACAGTGTAAGCTGCATGCTTGAACGCCCTACGCACAGTCTTGTAGGTGGCGGCTATGTCGGTTGTCTCAGGATTAATGTTGTATATTGCAACGTCCGCGTCTGCGCCAACGCCAAGATGCCCCTTGTTTTTGAGCCCTAATGCTTTGGCTTGCCCCGCACGAGTCATAATTGCAAGCTCGTAAAGCGTCAGTTCCCTATCGATTGATGGTAGCAAACTCTTTTTCTGTGCTTTCTTATGACAATGATTTAATGTTGCCGTCCGCGCTTGCTTGCTCATTAGCCAAGCGAGGATTCGCGGGTAAGCAAAGAAGGGCCCAGCGTTGGGGTGGTCCGTTGTCAGGAAGATTTTCCAGGGGTCCTTAATCAGCAACGCTAACTCTAAACCGATTGACCACTGTGTAGCGTTAACAGCGTTGTTTTTCTTGTAATGAAACGGAATAATTCCGCCGCTTGTCTCAGTTTCAATGTCGCTGTTAACCCACTTGTGTCCGCTTAACTCATAGAGCGTGAACTCAAATGGTCCGTCAGCCGTCATGGTTGTGGTATCTGTGAATATGATCTGTCCCATGTCGACGGTCATGTGATTATGTGCATTGAGATAACCTGCAATTTCTTCCGCTCCCGATGTAAAGTGGCTCCAACTGTCGCCGCCGAAACTGCTGAACTGCAAATGAGTTATGTGTGCCACAGGTTTGCCGTCTGTGGATAAGTCTTCAAGCGCTCTCATTGTGTCCAATGTTGTCGTGTAGTTTCCCGGCAGCCCAAGATTGTTTGTGTGAAGATGAATTGAGTGAGGAAGATTCAGCAGTTTGTTAACTTTAGCTAAACCCCTAATTATCTCGCGTGGAGTAATGCAAAAGTTTGGAACCTGGTCATCTATGCTATGGACGTTGTGCCCGAAACCCCAAGATTCCAAGCCTCCTGGGTTAACGATTTTTATTGCGTAACCTTTGGTCGTATCCAGCATCCATGCGACGTGGCGCGCGCATTCTTCAATATTGCCTTTTGCGAGGTTTTCAAGTACAAACCACCAGTCGCCCAGAAGCGGGTAGGTGGCTTTGTCAACGAGTGGAATATCGTTTAATTCTTCATGAGTGTGCTTCGCTTCCAAGGGCGCCATTGATGGATTCATGATTGTTGTGTAACCCATACGTGAATAACGGTAGCCAGTCGTGAAAGTGGATGGAATCGAATAGCCGGTGCCTGAACGTGTTAATCGGGTTTTGCGCTCCACATCCTTAACGTGGTCTTCGGGACGAATAATTCTGCCAGTATTAACCTCTCCGCCTGCAACGTGGGTGTGAATATCAACACCACCCGGCATGACTGTTAAGCCAGTGGCGTCTATCACGTGAGCTTTGCGCGTGACTTTTCCAACGATTTTGCCGTTCTTGATAGCTACATCCATTTTTTCGCCGTTAATCCCGTTTATGGGGTCAAAGACGAAGCCGTTTTTTATTAGTAACTCAGTCATTTGCATGCCACCTCAATTTTAGGCTCTTTCTTTGCTTTTTGTGCCTTAATCACTCGGACTTCCTTAAGAATTCTCTTTAGAAGCTGCTCGTCGTTTAGGATCCCTGGCGGAGGTTCAACCACCTTGCGCAGCATTATTGGCACGTGATCCATGCGGTAAGCTGAGCCTTCGTATTCTATTCCGCACCACTGGGTTGGAAACACTACGTCGCCTAGCCTTGAGATGGCGTTCATGTCTGGGTTAATGGTGATTAACGGGTGCTTCATCATATTTTGCATGGCTGACTTAGGAAAGTTCGCACCTGGATCTGATGAAATAACTAACGTTGCATCATTGTCGCCGCGTCTCAACAGGTCGATGGTTGTGAATTCCCCCGGGTTGTATTGTGGGTACCCTTGTGAGAAGTCGAGGGCATATGGGTAACCTGTGGACCAAGCGAAAACCACGTTTGCACCCGTGACGTTGAAGTGTCCTCGCATCGGAGAGATTACGAACTTGGTTCTCCTGTTCAGGTCCCTTGTCAACGCGATTGCTATTTCGATATTTCTGAATCTGCCTGCACTTTGAGTTAAGCCGAGACCGAAGAAGATGACGCCGAAATTGCAGTTCACCATTGCGTCGGTTACTTCTTTGAGGTATTCAACTTGGACACCGCCAACTTGTTCAACATCCAGTTCTTGATCTACGACTAAACATCTCATGGCGTCTAGTATTTCATAGTCCTTGTTTGGTTGAACTTGAATAAAGTAATCAGCTGCCTCGGCAGTCATGGTTTTTCTAACGTCGACAACAATCAGTTTACGCCCCGCCTTGTTAATTGCCTGTGGCGGTCGGTCTACAGTGCATGCTTGTGGGGCAATTGGAGGATTATAACTATTTAATATTCGCCTTGAGGCTGCTTCTACTTTTTTCTTGCTTTGGGTACCTTTTAATTTTTCTAGGTAACTTTTCCATTCGCTACCCTCAAAGCGTCCATCAGTGAAACTGGTATATCTTTCAAGATGCCTTGGATGTGAAGACCAGGGGTCGCATGCCCAGTAAACTATTAGATCTGCACGATGTCTGATTTGCCCAAGAGTGCATGCGGGGATACCGATTTCTTGTGTAGCCATAACTGATGGACCGTGGCAAACACTGCAGCAATTATCTAATGCTGAGCCTAATTCTTCAGCTAACTGAACGCCGATTCTCTGAGCTTCACAGGTTGAACTACTCCAACCGAACAACAGAGGATACTTCGCGTTTGTGAGAATCTGGGCTGCTTTGTGTACTGCTTCATCCATCGGCACAGGAACTAACTTACCGTCCTTTCGTATAAGCGGTTTTAGAATTCGCTCATCGCTCTTGTACCCGTGAACCATTTTAGCTTCACATTGGGCACAGCCGTTCTTCATCTTAACAATCTCGTTGTTTTCCACTGTTACTTCTAGGTCATCACACAAGCAGCCGCAAATTGGACAAACAACTGATTTTATAGTTTCCGTCATCAAGATTACCTTCCATACTCCTCTTTCAAAAGTTCATCAAGCGTTAAGACGACTTGGTTTGGGGCAGGTTCAACTTCAACCGCAAAACCCTTAAACAGAGGCATACCCATTCCGAAGGTTTCATCTCCGCAGATGGCATTGGCCCATAGACCGCAAGGGATGAAAACCAACCCGGGATTGGAACCGTAGGGGTTTTTAACCGCTTTAACTATGACTGAACCGTACTTTGAAGTGACCTTAACGTTTGTTCGGCTTTTTATGCCCATTTTTTTCATGTCAGCTTCATCTATAATGCAGATGGCGGAGCCGTCAAAGTACTCTTTTGAGCCTTTTCCCATCTCTTTTCCAACACCTTGATCGATTGTTCTACCAGTAATTAGAATTACGCTTAGCTTTTGCTCTACCATCGTCTAAGACCTTACCCAATAGAAATTTATAGAGTCATATTTAAAATTAAGTTAAATAAAAATATAAAATTCACCTTTAACTCGGTAGATTACAACGCTTCAATGTCCATCTCACCATCACTTTATTTGTTTGCCACGAAAATCAAAAAGGCAACTTTGCAAAAGCTTCCCTGAAGTCTGTGTATATGTGTCATAGTGTGTATGTGATAGATTGTGGTTGATGGAGTAAGGGAGGTTTGGTTGGATTAAAATTTAATCTTTTTTCCCCCAAAAAATGCACCAGGCATCACGGATGGAGTAATCCGCTAATGTCCCTAAAAAGTCCCCTAAGAAAGCGGAGTCAATGGAGCACTAACATTTCGCTTTTTTTTCATTAACGCAATCTTCTTTCGCCGTTTAATATTTGTCTTTGTTCGAAAAATGCTTCCATGAGTGTTTTGGTAAAACTTGTTTCCTTTATTTCTCAAGATATTTTCAACCCTTTGATTTACTGATTATAACCTCCTTATTTGAGTATACCTATAGGTTTCTTCAGTTTCTTCATGAAGTTACAATTATTGAGAGAGCGCTTAAAATTTTTTAGTCCTATTCTGCATAAATGTGTTCCTCAACAGCTACGGCTAAAGCGTCAAAGAGAGTGTTGACTATATCAACCATTGTATCTACCTTGTATCCTTTAGGCAAACCTTTTGGAAGAGGTAATTCAATGCCAAATTTCTCTTTAATTGCTTTACTGATTATTTCCTTGTTAGTTTCTATGCGGATTCTTTTGGTCTCTAATTGAGCAAGGATACTGTTGTTTTCGCTCATTCTTTTCACCTCAGTTCTATTTCTGAGCTATGCAGATTTAAGACTTATCAAGAAGACATGAAAGTCTTTGGAAGTTATTTTAGAGATAGAAGTGAGTTTAGGGAAAACTTTGCTCGTTTAGTTTCTTTTGCTTTAGTTTCATTCTCTTGGCTATCTTAGCTTCACATCTTTTCCTAACGCAACTTGTCCTGCACTTGTTCGAATGGTGCACTTTTTCTGGGTCATAGGTTTTGAATACGATACCACAGGGGCAGGTTCTAATAAGAACTACATTACTTAATCTTTCAAAGTTTCCCATATCGCTCTACCCAACAATTCTTACATTCAAGAAACTTATGAACACTCATACCCGCTCAGTATACTCAGCGATTAAGATAATAAGTCCTTCTTTTCTATTTATTCGCTATTTTTTTAGACTCGTTGTTCATATCTCTATCCCATTAGGATCTAACTAAAAACAAACTTAAAGAAAACAACGCCATTTTCTTGTAATTATCTAGAACCTGCCTTGTGCTTACCTGCCTTATACGTCCCCATGCCACAATCAAGACACTTAACGATATCTTCATCTTTTTCAAGGCGAGTGCTACCACAATAAGGACACGTTGAACATAAATCGTCATTCAAGTTTTCACAGGTTGTTTATTTACCTTATTTGTATCTTAGTTACCTTATTTTAGTGTTTGGCTATTTCTCCTTGCTATTTTTTGGCTAGTGCCACGCGATAGTTTGCGTATATTTCTGTTTGGGTTAGTCCATAAAACTCTGCATATCCCTGTGTCGGTGTTTTCTTGTTTTCAAGACATTCAGAATTAATACAGATGTACTCACCACATACCCCTTCAATTCGTTTAAGAGTTTGACCACAAGCAGGACATTTCATAATCAGTCAATTCACTTTCTACGGATGCAGATTTAACACTTATCATCATTCCTCTACCCTTCCTTTTTTGTTGTGTTGGGTCGTGTCGTTGTGGTGCGGTGTGGTGTGGAGTGCGGTTTGCGGTGCGGTGGTTGTAGGTGTTAAGAGTAGGGGGGTGTAGGTGGTAGGTTAGGTTGGATTTGGTCAGGTTGGAGTTGGTTAGTAGTTGTAGGGAGGGAAGGGAGTGGTGGGGTAAGGAGAGAGAAAATTTAAATTGTATCCACAAAAAATACTGGTTTACAAATTTAGTTTAAACTTGCTAATACACATGCAGGATGTATTCACGCTTGCAGGAAGTTTAGTAATCTTCATCATACGGAATTTGGTTGATTGTCTTTT
>JBEKTQ010000007.1:0-189163 GCA_049515895.1 Bathyarchaeia archaeon
AATTCATTCCGAACATTGCTTTAGGAGTAATAATACCTATTATTGCTAAAGTAATGACGTGGTATGGGCTTCAGCCAGTAAGGCATCAATAAAATCCCTATTTCCCTTTCTTTTTTAATTTCTGAGGTTTTTAGAAACCGCCATGTTCCGAAGCCCTTTTGTGTTGCTTTCTGATCAAATGTATATCCCTATCGGGAGGGTAAGGGCTTGTTTAGGGTTGTTTTTTGGGTTTGGGTTTTGAATCCAGTTTGCCAGCAACCGCTGGGCGGCGTGGTAAATCGGGGAAAAATTAGGTTTGGTTGGGGGCGAATTCCCAGGCGATGTTGCCTTTCCAGATTTCGCCTTGTTTTGTTATCCTGACTTCTTTGTCGTCGATTTCGATTAATCCTTTTTCTTTGAGTTTTTGAAGCTGTTTCGGGAAGACTTTTTCAGGTGTAGTTCCGAATTTCTGCATGAACTCTGCTTTGCTGACTGGCAGCCGTAAGTACAGCCTTGTCATCGTTCGCCTCATCATGTCTTCAGTTGTGGATTCTGAAAGTCTGCTTATAGGAAGTTTTCCCGCTTTTACTGTTGCCATATAGTCGTTTATGTTTTCAATGTTAGAATAAGAAAACCGTTGGAGGTATCCCATGAAGCAACCCGCGCCAGTTGTCAATATGCCTCCCCATGGCCAACCGTTTAAGCAGTTTTCTCGCATGTGCCATTCTACTCTACTGAATCTGTCGTGCCCTACTGCTTTGTAGCCAGCAGCGGTTAGCATGTTGTAGGCAGTCAGGTACATTTGCTTCTCGTACTCTGCATCTCCCGTAGGTGGCGAAATGCCTGTTTTAATCATTTTTTCAAGCACAGTACCAGGGTCTACATGCAATGAATAGGTATCAATTTCCACGTCGAGTTCAACCGTCTTCTTCAGCGTATCTATCCAGCTTTCCATGGTTTGACCTGGAAGATTGTACATTAAATCTACACACACGCACAAGCCCAGTTTACGCGCGTGTCGAATTGCTTTTTCAACATCCGCTGCAGTATCAGGCAAGCAAAGCATCATACGTAATTTGTTATCGAATGTCTGCGCCCCCATATCCATTTGGTACACGCCGTATTTGGCGAGTTTATCAATTTTCGGAAGCGCAAGGGTCTTCGAGGACCCTGTTACCTTGATGAAGTATTCCTTGTTGATGTTGAAGTTTGCCTTGCAAAAATCGATGAGGTCAATCATCTGTTCAGCTGCTAAAACGCTGGGTGTTCCGCCGCCCAGAACTATTTCGTCAAAAACGCTGGTTTTCACGTACTCGGTTTTGGCGTACATTTCGAGTTCTTTCTTGAGCAGTTCAAGGTATGGCTCTATCTTCACTTTGCTTGTTGCGGTGGTGGGGAAATAGCAGAATGCGCATCTTGAGTCGCAAACAGAGATCCACGGCTGCAATTCCATCAACCTGCCAGATTTATTTTCGGTGTCCAGAAACTCCATGAACGCGTGATACGTTTCGGGTCTAATGTCTGGGTAATCCCTGTAGGTGTAGGGAGGCCAGTTTTCCCTTGAATCGTAAACTTCCGACTTGCTTGTTTTGAGAGCGGAGGCTTTGGTCATCCAAATAATCCTCGATTGTAACTTTAAGACGGCTCGATAACATAATAAAGATTACGTTAGAAGCGCCTATACGCCTTCGTGATCCATAAAAGCACCTTCAAATTGGCTAAAGCTGTTGGTAGCTTGAATTTAGCTTTTGGCTCTCATGAGTATGTAGTTCGCCGCGGTACGAGCCATTATCTTGCTGTAGACGCTGCCTCGCAGGTATCCTTTCACTGCTTGACGCATAAAGTACTTTACTGAATAGAATTGGTTGTAAAAGTCTTGTCTTGCCTTGGTTACTTCTTCCGCTGGAAGATTGGGGTCTTCAAAAATGGGGTTCATTGTGTTGTATCGATTCCAGTCGTCCGTCATCTTCCAGCCTTGTTTCTGCACCAAAGCACGCAGTTCCGTTCCCGGATAGGGTGTCGGGATGTTTAGCCATACGCTGTCGGGCTCCACTTTTCGGACAAAATCCAAGCTTTCCTGCAGCGTCTCCTTTGTTTCGCCGGGATAACCCAAGATTATGGATACGGTAACGAATATGCCTGCTTCCTTCGCCCATTTGATGGCGTTTTCGCACTGCTCGGTTGTAACCTTCTTCTTCAAGGAGTCTCGGATTCTTTGGCATCCAGACTCAACGCCGAAGCAAATTTCCTCGCAGCCAGCCTTATGCATCTTAGCTAAAAGCTCCTTGGTCGTCACATCCGCTCTGGTTCCACAGCCCCACTTAATATTAATTTTTCTAGCAATCATTCCATCGCAGATGTCAATGGCTCTTTTCTTGTCGAAAGTTAACGTGTCATCTTGGAACTGTATTCCTTCCGCTCCGTACTCGTTTTTGAGCCATTCAATCTCGTCAAGCACATTGTTTGGGCTTCTTGCTCGGAATGTTCGACCGAACATTTCAGAGGCAACGCAGAAGGAACATTGGAACGGGCATCCCCTGCTTGAAATTACTGGTAGGATCCTTTTTCCGTTGATCCTGTATTTTTCAATTGGAATCTGCTTGTATGCTGGGCGGGGCAGAGCATCTAGGTTTTGGATGAAGGGTCGGGTTGGTGTCTGGACAATATGGTTGTCTTTTCGGAAAGTTATGCCTTTAATCTCGCTGATGTTTTGTAGCTCAGGTTGCTTTGCGAGTTCCAAAAGTGTTTCTTCTCCTTCGCCCCTTACAATAATGTCGACTGCTTTTTCTTGGGAGAGGATTTCCGTGTCTTGAAAAGTCGCGTGTGGTCCGCCCATGACGATTTTGGCGTCGGGACAGGCTTCCTTCGCGGCGTAGGCAGTCTTAAGGGCTGACTCAAACGTCTGCGTCATGGTGCCCACTCCCACTATGGTCGGCTGGAAAACGCTTAAGTCTGCCTTTAGCTTCTCGTGGTCTATCCCATAAATGGGGCAATCGAAAACTTTGATTTCAAAACTGTTTTGTTCGAGCACAGCCGCCATGTAGGCTAAGCCAAGCGGTGGGAAAAGCGGGTGGTCGCCGGCTCCTTCAAGGAGCGGTGTGTTAACGAGGGCTATTTTTGTTTTAGTTGTCTTCATCACAATACACGTTTGGCGTAAATAGAATGATTTTCATTCTTACTTGGATATGGTTCTTAAGCATAATATTTTCAAGATTTTAACCTTTTGCTAAAGGGTCGCGTTGTATTCAAGCGGTAGGATGAGCACTCTTTACCGTTACGTTTTTATACGGTGTGGGCGACGCTTCTTCGGGGAAGATTTTGAGAGTTGCCTCAATGTGGACTGGAGGTAAAGACAGTTACCTTGCATGTCAAGGGGCTATCTCAGAAGGAAATGATGTTACTTCACTCATAAACTTCGTTTTCAAGGAACCTCAAAAGCCCAAACCAAAAAGGATCAAAAGTCTCGCTAGTTCTGTCCTTATGAAACTGTCACGAATGAAGCCCTACAAGGATGTCCCACATGAGGTCAATCCTGAAATCATCGCGATGCAAGCAAAGGCAATGGATTTGCCAATTGTCCAGCCCGGAATCTCCATGACAGATTTCGTCGACAAGTTCAAAGCCACCATCAGCAACCTGAATCCTCCCGTCGAAGGAATTGCCTGGGGCGCTGAAGAAGATCAGGCAGCCGTCCATATGTCAATGCTTACCCCGATCTGCGAAGAGCTTAAGGTCAAAATGATTTTCCCGCTAAAGGGAAAAGGCGAAGACCAAAACCTCGCAGACTTCACACAAAAAGGCTACGAAGCAACCATCATCGTTGTCGACACCGACTTCTTAGGCGAAGAATGGCTGGGTCGCAAAGTCGACGCAGACTTCTTGCAGGCTATCCGCAGCAAAAGCAAAGAAACAGGCACCGCCATAAGCAACATCGAGTTCCACACGCTTGTGAATAATGCACCGCTGTTTAAGAAACGGCTGAAAATCGTTCAAAGCAGCAAAGTGAAAAGAAAAGGATTCGCGGTTCTCAACATAAAAAAGGCGGAACTAGTCGAAAAATAGTTTTAAAAGTGATTCAGGGCATTCATCAGCTAAAACACGACTATCGATGAGACCAAAAACTCATTTCTTTTTTCGAAATCTGATTATAACCATCGCTGCCACACCCAAAATTGCAGCCAAAATCAGCGCAATGATAACTACGGGCGGCGGTTCTGACGTGGCATGCGCCGCGGTTGATGATGAGCCGAATGCGTAAAGCAAGTTGTTGTATGAGCCCACGTAAACAGCGTTGTCGGCTATGGCTGGTGAAGAAACAACTTTTTCTCCTGTGGCATAACTCCAAATTCTTGCGCCTGTTCCCGCGTCAAGCGCATAAAGGTTGCCGTCACATGAGCCCACGTAAACAATCCCGTTTGACACGGCAGGTGAAGACGCAACTTCGCCGCCAGTCGCGTAACTCCAAACGATTTTGCCGCTGGATGCATCCAGAGCATAAACCCGGCCATCCCCTGAGCCTTCGTAAACCTTGCCGTTTGCAAATGCAGGCGACGACGTTAACCCAGCGCCTGTGGCAAATTTCCAAGTAAGCTTTCCAGTCAAAGCATTTAAGGCGTAGATGTTGTGGTCGTATGAACCTACGTAAACCATTCCGTTAGATACTGTTGGAGAGGAAACCACGTATCCGCCCGTTGTGTAATTCCAGAGTGGTGTTCCGTCGGATGCGTTTAGACAGTAAATACTGTTGTCGTTTGAGCCGACATAGACTCTGCCCTTGTAGATTGCGGGAGACGACAAGGTTATCTGACCGCCGGTAGCGAATTGCCATTTGAAGGAGCCGTCGGCGGCGTTTAAAGCGTAGATTTTGTTGTCTTCCGAACCCACGTACACCACACCGTTAGCCACTGAGGGGGAAGAAACCACGGGTGCGCTAGTTTTGTAGCTCCACCCCAAGGCGCCAGTCGCCGCGTTCAAGGCGTAAACGTAGTCATCGTAGGAGCCAACGTAAACCACACTGTCCGCCACTGCAGGCGAAGAAAACATGATCATGTCACCCGTCTTATAGCTCCAGACGACGTTGTTATGCATCTCCACGTTATAGCCAATCATCCCCGTTGAAGCATTCAGCGCGTATACAGTTCCATCATGGGAACCCATATAGACCAAGCCACCCGCCACGGCTGGGGACGAGTCTATTTCGCCGCCAGTTGCAAAACTCCAAATACGGCTGCCGCCAGAAGTGCTTAAAGCGTAGAGTTTGCCATCCCATGAACCAACGTAAACCATGCCTTGCGTAGCGGCTGGTCGAGAAATTACCATGTCTCCAGTCGTGTAGTTCCACCTCAATGCTCCTGTTGAAGCGCTCAACGCGTAGACCTTACTGTCTTCGGAACCGACGTAAACTGTGCCACCAGCCACTAAGGGGGAAGAAGCCACGGCAGCGCTCGTTGCGAATTCCCAAACAACTTTCCCGCTTGCAGCGTTTAGGGCGTAAACTTTGCCGTCTGTTGACCCAACGTAGGCTAGACCGTCGCTGACATATGGCGAAGAATAGATGGATCCTCCTGTCGAGTAGTTCCAAACTGATTTGCCACTGTTGGCGTCCAGCGCGTAGAGGTCGCCGTCGTCTGAACCCGCATACACGATGCCATCGTTTAGGGCTGGCGAAGAAACCACTTGATTACCTGTCTTGAAACTCCATATGAAGGCGCCGCTGGTGGCGTTAATCGCGTAGATTTTGTCGTCTTCTGAACCGATGTAGACTTTTCCGTTGCCTACCGTTGGCGAGGACATCATGATCTTGTAACCAGTTGAAAAGTTCCAAATGTAAGCGCCCGTCGCCGCATTCAAAGCGTAGACGTTGTGATCTTCCGAGCCAAAATACACGACGCCGTTGACGACGGCGGGGTCACAGTCAACATAGTACCCTGTTGAATAATTCCACAGTTTTTCGCCGTTTGCTGCGTTGAAAGCGTAAAGGTTGTGATCTTCTGAACCCACGTAGACGACGCCGTTCACCACTGCTGGACGGGAAATCACGATCCCGCCAGTAAGCGAACTCCACAAGATTGCGCCGTCTGAAGCATTGAAAGCGTAGATTTCATGATCAAACGAGCCGGCGTAAACGACGCCGCCGACAACGGTGGGTGAATCAACTTGACCGCCCGTGTTAAACTTCCACAAGGTCGCATTCGTCATCGGCGCCACCGAGCTGGAGTAGCCTGAATGAGTGATGTCGCCGTGAAACATAGGCCACGCACTAAGGCTCACCTGTCCCGCGGGGCAAAAGCTTACTAAAATGACTGAAGCCAAAAACAGCACTGTCAGAACAATTGAAATTGCGGCGGCTGCTTTCATTTTTACTCTTATTAATCTTCGGTTCTTAACGACTTAAAGGCATTTTCTTTTGAATTCCAAAAAAACTGAGTCTATTTTTTGCGCAGGCTTTCAGGTATGTATACGCACGCTGGGTCCGCTTCGTAGATGTCGCCTGTGTAGGCGTATGCCCGGTTTCGGCAGCCTCCGCAGATTTCTCGGTACTCGCAGATTCCGCATTTGCCCTTAATCAGGTTTCTGTTTTGGAAGCTTTGGTAATACTTTGACTCTTGGACTTCCTTCCACGCTGTGGTAAGGCTTTTCTGCCTAACGTTACCCAGCATCATAGGTTCTGAAGGCTGAAGGTCCGTGTAGAAGCACGGGATTAAGTCGCCGTTTTCTGTCACGCTTAAGTAGCCGCCGAAAGCGAAGTAGGTGCATTTTCCATGGAATTTGCGTTCGTACCACTCGTCGAAGTTCGGGATGTTCCGCTGTTTGACTACCCGTGCAAAATGGGGGCAGTGAACATGGATTTCGAATTTGCCCTCGTACTTTTCCGTTAAATCCCAAATGTGATTAAGAGTCCACTCATATTCCTCGGGTGTGGGAGTTAACTCCATTGTTGATTTCGCTCTTCCACTTGGAACCAGATGGTTATACCAGACAAAGTTGGCGTGGTATTTGTCAGCTAACTCTGCGACGTGGTCTAGGTGTTTAAAGTTGATTGTGGTGATTGCGCAGGCTAACCCGTTGAGGATTTTGCCGGCTGACAGCTTCTCAATGGCTGCCAATGCCTTTTTGTATGAGCCTTTGCCGCGAAGTTGATCGTTGATTTCTTCAGGTCCATCTATGCTTACGGATGTCCAAACTTGGTTTTTGACTAGGTTGTCGTAGATTTTTCCGTCCACGAAACATCCGTTGGTTAGCAGGCAAACGTTGAGTCCGAGGCTTTTTGCGTAGGTGACAATTTCAAAGATGTCTTCTCGCATAAGGGGTTCGCCGCCTTTCAAGCCGAACCATCGCACACCGAACTTGTGTACTTCGTCAACCAGATGTAGCGCCTCTTTCGTAGTCATTTCTCTTGGTGCACGTTTGCCACTAGCGTCAACGTTGCAGTATCTGCAGCGGGCATTGCAGGCGCCTGTTGCCCTCCAAGAAGTCATAAGTAAAGGACCCTTACTCGTCAACCCAAAACCCACTCTCTTCGCCAATTCATTATTTAGGTAAACGTTTCTTTTCAGCCTAAAAAAGATTGTGCGGTGACTCTCTTGTTTTCATTTTTCGCCGAAGTAGCATTTTCCTCCTTTTCTTACCTGGCAAATTGAATTTAGAATGTTTCCGTAAGGTTTATAGTGAAACCAACAATCAATAAATGACCGGTGGCAAGGCGTTAACCTCTTAACCAGAGATGTGCGAATGATTACAAGCAGAGGGGACTATCAATTCTCAAAAAGAATCTTAGTAATTGCTATTCTCGCCGTGCTTCTCGTTTCTTCAGTTTTCGCTTCAATTTTAACCTTTCAAATGGATGCAAGGGCTCAGGCGAGCAATAGCACAACTTCAAACCTGAATCAATACGATTGGCCTCAATTCCAAGGAGATGAATCGTTTACCCGATTCTCACCGGGACCAGCTCCCAGCACATCAAACATACTTTGGAAAGCCAACATACCTGGAATACAACCCGATCTTACAGCTTTCGACGGGTTAATCTTCGTTGGGACAAACAATTCCCTCGTTGCAGTAAACCAAGCTGGGCAGATTGTTTGGAGCACCATAATTCCGTTAAATAAGACTTGGCCAATTGCCTACGAAATCGATTCTTCCCATTTGGTCGTAGAAGGCAGCTGTCTTGACCCATTGACAGGTAAAATCCTGTGGACTAGCACGTCGTTTTGCGCCGATACAGGAATCTTCACCTCTAACGTATACAGCCCGGAACAAAAAATGTTCTATATAAAGGACAACTCCTACATCATCGCTTGGAACTTTGCTGACCCCTCGAAACCGCCGACCGCAGCTTGGACAACTTACATTCCAGGCGCAGGCCAAGCTGGCATCGGAACAACGTATGGGGACGGCATTGTCTTCGCAGGCTCTTTTGAAAACCAGCAACTGGCGCTTAACGCAACCACTGGAGCTATAATATGGGATACGCTTACAAAGGGACCTATGATCTTTGACGGCGCTTACTCTGACGGTCTCTTTTTTAGAGGCGGAACAGATGACAACACGATGTACTGTTTCAACTCTGCTGATGGGAAAATAGTGTGGGCGTACACGCCGCCCTCAGACCCAAACGGCTACTTCACAACAGGACCCGCAGTAGCTTACGGAACTGTTTACGAAATGAACAAGGATGGATACCTCTACGCCTTGAACGAAAAAACTGGTGCTTTGCTGTGGAAGTACGAAAGTCCAGATAACGATTTTATGTGGCCAGGAATGCCTACGGTGGCCGATGGCAAAATCTACGTAACGACAGGCCAATATGCAGCCTATAACGGTCCAGCACAGATCTCACAATTTGCATGTTTAAATGCTTACAACGGGGACACTATTTGGACGCTTCCAATTGAAGCCTTGGCTCCAAGAGAATCCGCTATCGTTGCGTACGGAAACTTGTATATAATTCCCGGCAACGTGACGTCTGCAGTTGACACAACATCAGGAACGGAATACTCTACTAATAACCAACTTTGGGCGATAGGGTCCAACTCTGCACCCACCCTAACGCCCTCAAGCACTCCAACTCCTACCCCAGCTGCAACGGCCATACCGACACCTGCGCTTACGCCAATTGAATCTTCAATTGTCAGCAATTGGACCATGTTTCGTTCTGATCCAACCCATTCGTCAACAGCTGCAGAAGGTCCCTCAAACCTCACCGAGGCTTGGAAATTCACAACCGACGGCTCAGTTATTTCCTCGCCTACGGTCGTCAGCGGGCTCGTTTATGTCGGTTCCCAGGACAAAAACGTTTATGCCCTCGATGCATTGAGCGGAAAGCTAGTCTGGAAGTTTGCTACTGGCGGCGCGATTGAAGATTCAGCTGCTGTTGCAAACAGCAGGCTCTACATTGAAAGTGACGACGGCTACGTGTATTGCCTCAACGCTCAAACTGGCGCTTTCAACTGGCAGACCTTTGTCGGCAGCAACCTGCATTACACATACGCGAACTTGATGCTTACGTCTTCACCCGTGGTTTCAGGCGGCATGGTTTACATCGGCTCTTTGGACGACTACCTGTATGCCCTGAACGCAAGCACTGGTGCTGTGGTTTGGGAGACTCCGGCGGGTGGGCCAATCGAGTGTTCTCCAGCGTACTCTGACAGCGCCATCTACTTTACTTCCCAGCAGCCATCGACTGGTATGCTCTTTAAGCTAAACGCAGACACCGGGCAGGTGATGTGGAACTTCACGATTCCCTACAATCATTCATTTCTAGGCGGCACAGAGATGCTTGGTTCCCCGTCGGTGGCGGCCGGCATAGTGTTTGCATCCTCCGACTGGGGCGCTTATTACGCCGTAAACACTGCGACAGGCCAACTTGTATGGGATTTTATTAATCCAGCGGCTACCGAATTCATAGTTTCCTCGCCGATTTACGTAGAAGGCAATCTCTATATCATCAACATATTCAACATAGTTTGCCTCAATGCAGCTAACGGCCATGAGCTCTGGAGCGCCTTCACCGGAGATGAGTTGTATGTTTCGCCTTCTTACGCTGACGGCAAAATCTATGTTGCAACTAGTGAACGCCACATCTTCGTCCTTGACACGGCAGCTAGCGGGACGAAAATCGCTACAGGTACCACTCCCTCCAGCAGTTGGTCTTCTCCAACCATAGCTAACGGCATGCTATACATTGGATGTAACGACTGGAACGTTTACTGCTTCTCCGAAGGGGTCAGTACCCAAGCTTCACCTCGTGCTACATCAGACAACGTTGCCATGGGACATTACTTGATCATAGTAGTTGCTGTGGTTGCTACCGTTGCCGTTGTTGCACTCTTTGCTGCCAGCTTTGCTAGCAAAAAGAAAACCGAAAAACCGATAACTGCCGCTGCAGCGCCTTAGATAGTGTCAATATTTGGTTTTTCGATAAACCTTGGGATCCCGAGTCTAACCCACTGTCTTTGTTCCTCTCACAGGTCGTTTGCTAGTCTTGCTGGTCTTTGCTTGGCGTACTATGCCCGCCTGGACTCTTCTTAACGTGTCTGACCTTGCCCAGTTGTCTAAACGCCCATCTTGTTGCCCCGTATTTCCAAACGAGATGATTCAGCGCCATGCGAGCCATGATTTGACTGTGAAAATCTCCCCTTTGCTTCATCCGCAGGTAATAAGTCGGCGTGAAGATTCTGTCGTAAACTGATTTTTTGGTTCGCTCAAGTTTTTCAAGCGGCAACAGCGTGTTTTTGAAAACTTGCATTTGCTCATGGTACAGGTTCCAGTTTTCCGAAAGTTCCAAGCCTAACTCTTTCACGTAATCGTACAGTAGCGTCCCAGGGTAAGGAACCGCTTCACACATGTAAACGTAGTCAGGCTTCGTTTTACGGATAAAGTCTGCCGTTTGCTGAAGCATTTCAGGCGTTTCCCCCGGGTAACCGATGACGAGGGAGATAGCGACGAGGATGTCGGATTCTTTTGCCAGTTTTATGGCGTTTGCGTTCTGCTCAACAGTGGTGCCTTTCCGCATAGTATTGAGCATTTGTTGGCTGCCTGATTCAACGCCGAAATGTATGAGTTGGCAGTTTGTGCTACTTAGCTTTGTTAAGAGCTCCTTGGAAACTTTGTCCACTCGTGTTCGGCAGTCCCATGGAAGATCAAAATTTCTTGCCTTCATTTCGTCGCAGATTGCAATTGCCCGTGGCACGTCAGAGGTGAACGTGTCGTCGTAGAAAGCGAAGGCTCCTGCTCCAAATGTGTCTCTTAACCATTCAAGTTCGTCGACGACTTTCTTTGGGTTTCTTGCCCTGAATCCTTTTCCGCACATTTTGGACGCCAAGCAAAAGGCGCAGTTGAATGGGCACCCCCGACTAGTTATGATAGGCATGTAAAGCTTTCCGTTGATTCTGTACCTGCTTACGTCAAAGTGCTTATGGGCCGGGTAAGGCAGTGCATCAATATCTTCCAGAAAGGGTCTGTCAGGTGTGCGGAAAACTTTGGTTTTCTTTTTGAAAGTGATGCCTAAAACTTCGCTGAGGCCCTTCAGGTTGCCGTCGGATACTAAGCGTGCAAGCTCCAGCATAGTTTGCTCTCCTTCGCCCCTTACTACGATATCCACGTTTGAGCTGTCGGCGAAAGTGCGTTCGTCCAAAACCGTAACATGGGGGCCACCGATCATGGTTACGCAATTGGGTACGGCTGCTTTGGCTGCTTTCAAGACTTCTAACGCTGGAAAGTAAGTTACAGTTGCAGCTGTTGTGCCGACTATGTCGGGTTTAAGGCTTCTGAATTTGTCTTCCAGGTCTTTCTGGCTTAGCTTAGCGACTTGGCAGTCAACGACGTCCACTTCATACCCGTTTTGCTCAAGCACAGCCACCAAGTAGCTGATGCCCAGCGGGATGAAGACGGCTTGCGGCACATCCTCTGGGTAAGGTGGATTTGCAAGTACTACGTGAGCCTTCACGTTGTTTCCCCGACGACTAATGATTCAAATCGGGTTAGCCAATTATTATGTGTTATGCAAAACGAGCACAACAAGCAATAATGCCTGTAGACTGATGTCTTTGCTTATTTGGTCGGCAATTTGTTCTTTGCGTTTCATGTTGCTTTCCATTTTTAGGGCTTGAAGTGTTTGCAGGTTGCGACTCTATTCGACTCCTAACGACTCTGTGCGTCCCTATTCGGCTCCCTGCGACCTTTCCCGACCCTTCCCGTTCTTTTTCGACCGTTATTCTGATTGAGTTCTTGTCTAGTTGCCTCCATGAATGGATTTATCCTTGGTTTGTCGCTAAATTGAAAGCCTGTAACTAAGGAAAGGGTTTTTATGGCATGTTTTCAATAGGCGAAGTACCCTATGCTTGGAGAAAACAGCAGGTTGTCAGCCGATTTAGCTTTGATCAATGCAAACGTCCGAACAATGAATCCTTACCAACCTGTTGCTCAAGCAGTCGCCGTAAAGAAAAACAAAATCATCTTAGTAGGCACAAATCAAGAAATAAAGTCAGTAATCGGCAAAAAGACCAAAGTAATCAGCCTAAAAGGTAAAACCGTTACCCCAGGCTTAATTGATACTCATATTCACGTGGCAGACTTTGGAAGATGCCTGTTATGGCTTGACTTAACGCCGGCGGATTCGATCAAGGAGCTGAAGCGCCTACTGCAAGAGAAGGCAAAGCAAACGCATGGGGGCAAATGGATTATCGCTCGCGGCTGGGACGAAAACCGCTTCAGCGAGAAACGCCTCCCCGAAGTTTCAGATTTAAACGAGGCGGCCCCTGACAACCCTCTCATTCTGTTCCGTGAGGCAGCAATGATATGCGCTGTAAACAGTAAAGCCCTAACTTTGGCAGGTGTCACGGAGCAAACCGCTGTGCCCCCAGGCGGAGCCATTGACAAAAACCCTCGGACAGGCGAGCTGACTGGTATTTTTCGCGATACCGCAACTAGCCTAATCTGGCAAGCGGTTCCTGAACCAACAGTCGACGAGCTTGTGGACGCATCGGCATTAGCTATTCAAAAGATCGCAGAAGCTGGGATAACTAGCATTCATTGGATACTAATCTCACGTAACGAGCTTGAGATAATTCAAAGGCTCAGAACAGAAGGAAAACTTCCAATCAGGGTTAACGTTATTGTCCCCTGCGAGTTTTTGAATGAAACAGCAGGTTTCAAGACAAAGGACCGCTCAATGCTTCGAGTCGGCGCAGTTTTCGTCACAACAGACGGATACTTGGATTCTAAAACAGCGGCTTTAATGCAGCCATACAGCGACGAGCCAGACAACAGAGGAAAAATGCTCCTAACTGAGCAAGAACTGGCGTCTGCGGTTAATGAGGTTTTGGGTTTGGGTCTTCAACCTGTGTTACATGCCATGGGGGACAAGGCCATTGACACTGCGCTAAAGGTAATCGAGCAAAATAAACCTGCCAAAGACGTTCGTTTTCGGCTGGAACAAGCTGCAGTTCTAAATGAGGAATTAATCAAGCGCCTGCAAGCCTCAAACGCCGTTGTTACGGTTCAGCCAACAGTTATTGAAACCGAATTCGCGGTTTGGTCAGCCGAAACGCGGCTTGGCCTGAAAAGGGCCGAGTGGCTTCATCCGCTCAAAACCCTGATCAAACTTGGTGTTAAGGTTGCTGGCGGTTCCGATTGCCCAATGGAGCCTCTAAGCCCTCTGCTCGGTATGGGACAAGCAGTATCAAGAGCCAGCTTCCCTGAGCAACGCTTAACCATTGAGGAAGCAACTCGTGCGTACACTATTGATGCAGCTTACTGTTCAAGCGAAGAAAACCTGAAAGGTTCTATTGAAGAAGGCAAGGTTGCGGATTTAACAGTGCTATCGGAAGATCCATTTACTGTTGCGCCAGAAGAAATTAGTACCATCAGCGTTGAAATGACCATTGTCAACGGAAAAACTGTTTTCAACCGTCATTAAATCGTTAATCGATTTGCGCTTTGTTATGTTGAAGCTTTGTTTGTTCAGCGACGATTCTCCAGAGGAGGAATCCTATGGCACTGACGAAAAACATGATTATTGTAAATGTGTCCGTCCTTACATTTAGGAGATGGGAAACAGGCTGCGGCAACCACTCAGGGTGGGTTAGCTGAATGACTACGCCATCTAGCCAAGCGGCGAAACCGAAGAAGAAGAGCATTTCCCCAAAAGCCTTGACGAGGGCCATTAAACGGCTGAGAGTAGCATTCATGTTCAAGAGTGTACCAAAACGGCATTATAAAACTTGCGAGAACCTTTGACTCGGTAATTTCCCCTATCCTGATTGGCTCTTCCATAGGTTCCTATTTGGAACATCTAGTTAACCCGGGGGTAGGCTGTGACGAAGAAAAAACCGCCCCAATTGAGTTTAACACTATTTGTGACCAAAATCCATAACAAAAAATAAAACGTCGAGGTCTTGCCGCTATTTCATTTTGAGAAGTATCTTGACGGTTTTCTTAGGATGGCGAATAGCCCTCCCAATTTTGGCTCTGGTAAAGGTCGGGTTCGCCATGTTTGCTTTCATACATAGTTGCTGCAGGTCTTCGGCGGAGAACTCCGGCGTCTCAATCAAAGGCTCCGTAGCTGCCAGCGCATAGTCGCAGAAGCCTTCTTTCAGGTAGCCACCCCGTTTCGCTTGCTCATAAAGCGCTGTCCCATAGATCGGCATAGCTATGCTGAAAATGAGGCTGTCAGCGCCTAAACTCCTGAGCTTGTAAGCGAACCTTATCGTTTCTTCGATGTCAGCCTTGGTTTCCCCAATCAACCCTAAAACGAAGAAACAACCCACTTTTATGCCGACTTTTTTGCATAAGATAACCGCTTGCTCAACGGCTTTCAAATCTAACCTTTTCCCGATAACGTCGTCGACGATCCGTTGAACGCCTGATTCTGGGGCAACACGGATTTTCTTGCAGCCTGCCCGCTTCATCTTTCGAAGCAAGGTTTCATCCAGAGTGTCTGCTCTGAGCCCATTAGGGGTAAACCACTCAAGATGCAATCCCCGCTCAACGATCAGGTCGCAGATGTCTGCCATTCGCTTTTTATCAAGCGTCATGTTCTCGTCGTAGAAGTCAACTTGCTTTATCCCGTAAGTCTTCACCAAGTACTCAAGCTCATCTACGACGTTTTTGGGGCTTCTGCCACGCCAGGTTTTACCCCACACTATAAAATTCGTGCAGAAAACGCAGCTGTAAGGGCATCCTCTGCTGGTCGTCACAATAGTCCAAGGCTTGCTAATTTCTCCCCTCAATGGGTTCTCCTTAACCGCCTCATTGTAAACCTTCATTGGAAGCAGATGTCTGGCAGGAAACGGCAGAGAATCCAAATCCGCAATTATGGCACGAGGTACCGTGAGCGTCGCCTTTCTCTTATTCCTGAAAGCTAAACCGTTGATGCCGCTGAAATCCCGTTTACCTACCTCCAACGCTTCTACCAGCTCAAAAACAGTGTTTTCGGGTTCACCAATGACGACAAAGTCAACATCTGCTTCTGAAAGGCAAGCCTCTGGGCGGGCGGAGGGATGCTGACCCATCAAAACGATGACGATTTTTTCATTGACTGCTTTTACCCGATGCACGACGTCAAATGCGGTTTTCGACCACCCTGAAAAGGGAATCTCCATAATGACAACATCAGGATTCCACTGTTTGGTACGTAAGGCTATGGTTTGGTCGCTTAGCCCGACGCGGTACTTGGTTTCATCCAACTCTGTAACGTCCTTCCAGCCCTCTGTTGGGGCGTCAATGATGGAGACGGCATGCTTCTTCTCTAAGACGGCAGCCACCGAAGCCAAGACTATAGGTGGAAAAACGTTTGGCTTTCCCCACGCTTTAGGCTGGATTCGGGGTGGATTAATCAAGCAAACTCGCATGCCATGCACTCTCAAGCCATAAATACCATGTGGCCTTGATTAAAACTTTGCACTAAATCGGCAAAAAGTACAGTCGCACGCCCACGATGATGCCGACGCATATGAGCGCCCACAAAATAATCGTTACATCCCTTATTCGAAGGGCGCCCAAAATCTTCTCACCATTAAGCGGCTCCTGGCTGTCCCCGAGAGTGTATTGCCCGGGCTTCTCCAACTGAATGCGCAATGCGCCAGCCATCGCCGCCATAGGCCAACCGTGATTTCTGCTTGGCGTTTTCTTGTGGTCTCTGCGAGCGATTTTCCATGCGTTCTTTGTGTCTTTTCGAAGAATGGCCGCCGCCACTATCATAAGCAGGGCGGTGAGCCTTGTGGGTATGTAGTTAACCACAGTGTCGAGGTTTGCGCTGAACCAACCCGAGTTGATGTGCTCTTTGTCTTTGAAGCCTACCATTCCATCAAGCGTGTTGATTGCTCTGAAAGCGATTGCGCCGGTGACACCGAACAGGGCGAAGGACATCATGGGTGAGAGTTTGAAGTCGATTAGGTTTTCAGCCATGGATTCGATGACTGCACTGCCCATCTGAGGACCGTTGAGGTTTGTTGAGTCTCTTCTTGAGAAATGGCTGTACTTCTTCGTCTCCGCAATCTCATCCCCCTGAATCGCTTTTGCAACTGCCTTTGCCCAGTCAGTTTCGAGCTTGATGCAGATAGTCATCTTCATGAGTATGATGCCCATAAAAGCGTAGACGAAAATGCTGATGTAAGTGTAGATTGCCCACAAGCTAAAATAGACTGGGATGGCAAACGTGCAAATCACTGTCATTGCCAAGAGGACGCCGAGCAGCTTCTCGATTTTTGGATCTGGGTTTTTGAAGTGCTGCTCGATCTTCTTGGTGTACTTTCCCATTACCACGGTTGGGTGAAGCTTGAAAACCCACTTGTCCGGGTAATTGGGCGATGGGTCACCAATAGCCAAATCTAAGACGATAGCAAGAGCCATGATGGCTATGGCAACTAATATGTTCAGGATTAGGACGTTTGGCACCAACCAAGATTACGCTAAACATTGCCGCCAAAAACTAATATCAATTACGGTAGAGAGGCGTTTGCACAATTAATTACAACGGGTGTTGCTTCCATATTCGCATGTTTGGCAGTCGTCTCGATAGTGTACTCAAGAAAGAAATGGTCTAGAACTGCGGCTGTTGAACAGCTCAGTGGCAGTCTTCCTATTTTCTCAACTTTAGTTTAATGTATGCAATCAAGTTAAAAGCAACGACCAACCCTGTTTGCAGTTTGAATCGTCTTCTTTTGTCGAAGTAGTATCCTCTTCTCAGGTAGAAGTGCATGTAGGCGGCTTCCCGCAGTTTTCCAAGTTCTTTCATGCTCATTGTCGGCGTTTCAAAGATGGGGTGGCAAGTGTCGTACATGTCAAAGTCCGTGACCTTAAGCCAGCCTTTTTCCTTGACCATGTCATACATTGGTGTCCCCGGAAACGGCGTTGCAACGTTGTAGAAGCCCGTATCATGCGGGGATATTTTTTCGACGAACCTGATGGTTTTCCAAGCGCTTTCCTTTGTTTCTCCTGGGAAGCCCAAAATGACGTTTGGGATAGGCGTCATTCCCATTTCTTGCAGCCAACCGAGAACTTTCATGGTTAATTCGGGGGTGATGCCTTTCTTCATAGCGTCTAAAACCTGCTGGGACCCTGATTCTACGCCGAACCATACAGTGATGCACCCCGCCTGCTTCATCTTCACAAGCAAATCTTTTGTAAGCATGTCCACTCTTGTTCCGCAGTTCCACTCGATCTTCAAGCCCCGCTTCGTGATTTCGCGGCATAACTCTTCGGTTCTCGACTGGTCCACGGTAAATGCGTCGTCGCAAAACGTGAACTTGCTGATGCCGTACGTTTTGTGCAGGAATTCGAGTTCGTCAACGACGTTTTTTGGGCTTCGCATGCGGTATTTGCGGCCGTGCATTCGTACAGTTGAGCAGAATTCGCACCAGTACACGCAGCCTCGGCTCGTTGCAAGGTAAAGTATGTCTTCTAATTCGCGGAAGCGTTCCATAGGCCAAAGATGACGTGCTGGAAACGGCAACGAATCCAAATCTTCAATGTAGGGGCGGTCGGGATTTCTAACGATTTTTCCGTCCTTCCTGCAAGTTGTTCCAATGACATCGTCGTAGCTTCTGCCTTCCTCAACTCTCTGAGCCAACTCCAGAAGAGTGTATTCGCCCTCTCTTCGAACGACCACGTCTAGTTGTGGGCATTCCTCAAGCGACTTGTCATCCCAGAATGTAACGTGTGCTCCGCCCGCAACTGTTATGCAGTTGGGGCAGGCCTCTTTTGCGATCTTTGCCAACTTCATCGCGGTATTATATGTCAATGTTGAAGAGGTAAACCCAACAATGTCAGGCTGGCGCTTAGCAATCTCATTCCTGAAATCCTCAAAAGATAACTTCAGCACCTGGCAGTCAACTACGTCGACCTGGAACTCATTTTTCTCCAATACTGCGCCTAAATATCCGAGGCCCAAAAGCGCAAATGGTAGGTGCATCACAGCCATGGCTGGAGCAGCTGGGTTGACTAAGGTTATATGAGGCTTCATTTCATGCTTCACAGCTTCACTATTATCCCTCAAAAATAGCCGTTTGATGCTTAAACATTTCGCAATTTAGGCACAGAACGAAACAAAAGAAACTTTTGACGGAATTTCTTATTTGTCGGGCCAATATTTCGGTTTCATGTATTCGCTTTCAATTAATGAAGGGAACAAGTTCAAGGGCCATGCGGGCGGCATCCCTGTCAGGTAAACTTCAGCAGTTTCGACCCCGCCTATTCTCATGATTTTTCCGTTAACTTCAAACAGTTTATCGAAATCTTCAAGTGGAATTGCACAATATAGATCATAAGTACCCATCTCTCTTATGATGACTATTACGTTGGGGATTTGAAGTAGCTGCAAGTATATGTCGGGCATTTTGCTGCGATTCGAAACTTTAATGAACACGTTGGCGAGCGCTTTGTACCCAAGCTTATTTAAGTTGATGGTTATAGTGGAACGCGGCAACAAGTTTCCTCTGAGCTTCTTGTATCGTTGAATCACCGTCTTGCTTGAAATCTTTAATTGTGCTGCAATACTCTTAAATGGGGTGCGAGACTGCTGCGTGAGAATTAACGCAATTTTCTTATCAACATCATCGAGGTCGCATGGCGCCTGATTGTTGTTAATTAACGCAGGCTGTTCAACAATTTGAGTATTTTCTCGGCCCAGCGGTTTTATGAGTAAATTTTGGGGGTACTCTATGTTTACGGCTTCTGCCCAAATAAACGCGTTAACATGTCTGATGTTGGCATTCGACTCCAAATCTTCAATAACATCGTGCAATTTGTTCAGATCTCGTAAGGCGATTTTTCCCCAAAAACTATAGTGCCCCATCGGGCCTACGAGCTCGCCTATGTACGGTTTACTTTCAAGAAACTTTTTGACTTCTTCTTCATTTTCAACTGCAGTTATCATTCCTAAATCTGCGATATGCTGATATCCCAAGCAGTGTGGATTAACAAGCATTTTTTCACCGTTGATTACGCCGTCTCTCCATAAACGTTTATAACGCATCCTAACGGCGGTGACTGTGATTTTGCATTCAGAAGCAATTGCTGTGAAACTAGTTCGTGACTCTAAAAGCAGACTCTTAAGGATCTTCGCATCAATTTCATCTATTTTTGCTGCCAAATTCGCTGAGCACTTCACACGTTGAAATCTTATAAGCCAAAACCATACTTGGCGTTTTATATAAAAATTCTCATCTTAACGTTTAAAGATTGTTGCTTTTTGGAGCCGCAAACTCATTTTTTTATGCGAGCAACAAGAAGCGAGTTTCAAAAGTGCCTGAGAAGAAAAAAACTCTTAAACCGTTTGACTTCGCAACTCTACAGCACACAAGGCATGCTTGGTTTTCGAAGACTACAGCACTGATCCACTCTTTGCATCGAAGTCAAAGCAACCAATCAATAGCTAAAACGCAGTAAATTGTACCTCGAGAAAATCAAATGCTGCATAAACCAAGTGAGCTCCCTCATAACTTCTAACTTTTTCAGTCAACTTTTTGGTGTAAACCATGAATGTAAAAGATTCAAAAAGAAACTTTCTTATTGCAAAAAAAGCGCCTATTTGAATGCCCAACAATAGACTTATAAGCATTTTTGTCCGTAATAATAATCACAAATCTAAGGAGAAAAGAAAAAATGCAAATTGGAAAAAACAAAACAATTTCTATTGCGATTTCGATACTATTCATATTTTCAATGACAGCTTCAATGATGCTAATACACACCGCCAATGCACACACGCCGCCTCTGCAAATTCCAACATACGCTTACGTTAACGTAGCTCCTAATCCAATTGGTGTTGGTCAGCAATGTTACGTTATCATGTGGCTGGACAAACTTTATGAAAACGCATACTTGTACACTCCCTATCGATTCCATAACTATCAGCTAGTCATCACAGCACCCGATGGCACAAACACTACACAAACCTTCCCAGTTATCTACGACACAACCTCCGCGCAAGACTACGCGTTCACTCCAGATACAGTTGGCACCTACAAGGTCACATTCATCTTCCCTGGACAGACAGTAACCGCTTCCAACGCCGCCCCAGGTGACGCATTTATCGGCGACACCTACCTGTCAAACACCGCAACAACAACTCTCACCGTTCAGTCTTCACCCATTCAAGCAGCAACAACAAGCGGGCCACTACCAACGGCATACTGGACTCGACCAATATACGCCGAAAACACCAATTGGTACACCCTCTCGTCAAATTGGCTGGGCACAACATGGCCAGGCTACGCAGCTTGGGGTACCTTTACTGCAAATTCGCAGTCATTCCCAGGCGACGCAGTCGGATCACAAACCAGCCACATCATGTGGACCAAACCCATACAAGCAGGCGGAGTAGTCGGAGGAAACAACTATCCAGCACTACCAGCAAACACATGGTTCGAAGGATCAGCTTACAGCCAAAGATACGGTAACCCGATAATAGTCGATGGAATGCTAATCTACAGCCCACCGCTCGGATGGTCTGGTGTCGCTGGAGGATTGGCAGCTAACCCTATCAACGCAGCAACAACATGCGTTGATTTGCAGACGGGCCAACAGCTTTGGACCAACCCCAACATGGGAGCCATAAGCTTTGCTTACGTTTATGATGCTGAAGACCCCAACCAACACGGCGTATGGCCACCAGTGCTAATTCATTCAACCGTCAGTAGCGGTCTATTCGGAGCCTTTCCAGGCAATTGGTACGCCTACGATGCCTTCACTGGGATATCGATATTTAACGTAACCAATGTTCCCGCTGGCGCAGTCATGCTCGGCCCATCAGGTGAATATCTGTCACTATCCTTCGTAAACTACGGCCCAACCACTATGACTCCATTCGGTCCAGTTCCTTCAGGCCCTGTAAAAGTGTACTTGCAAGAATGGAACTCATCCAGACTTTGGGACAACACATACTCAGGTCCTTCAACAGTGCCAACCCTGCAGCCGCCAATATCCGACGGATCCAATCCAAGCCTGTTAGACTTCAACATTTCGTTGCCGACCCTTACCAGCGTACCTACGATAGATGATGCTTTCTACAGCAAGGAACTGATCGTAAACACCGGCTCGTTCCCAGGACCAGGCGATTTCGCTGGATCTCCACCCTGGTCAGAGGCACCATACACCTACTATGGCATCAACATGGCAGCAGGCAACATAGGCACTATTCTCTGGTCCAACACAGTTCAAGCACCAGCAGGCAACATCTCAGTATCAGCAGGCCCTGCTGATCCAACGGCTAACGGCGGTCACGGTGTCTTCACAGAAGCCTACAAAGAAACCATGCAATGGGTAGGCTACAGCATGTCGACAGGCCAGAAACTTTGGGGTCCAACCGCGTCTATGGCGTCTCTTGACTACTACGGCAACCCAGCGGTTCCGATCATCGGCGGTGTCGCTGCTAACGGAAAACTCTACAGCACAGGCTACGCAGGAATACTCTACTGTTGGGACTTGACTACTGGAAACCTACTGTGGACTTGGGGCAATGGCGAAATCGGCTCGAGCAACAGCTCATTCGCTGGCTTCAACGCGCCCTTCGGTGATTACCCGATGCAGATCAACGCAATCGGCAACGGCGTAGTATACATGGTAACCACAGAGCACACCATCGAAACACCGCTCTTCAAAGGTGCATTTCAATCCGCTATTAACGCGACAACTGGTCAACTCATATGGAAGCTTTCAGGCTACACTGGTGAATTCTTCACAATTTCATATGCTATGGCAGATGGTTATAACACCTGGTTCAACGGCTACGACAATTCGATCTACGTCGTAGGCAGAGGACCCAGCCAAACAACCGTCGACGCACCTAACGTTGCTACAACAGTCGGAACACCAGTAGTAATTCGTGGATCAGTCACCGATGTTTCCGCTGGCACACAGGGAACACAGCAGAAGGGCGATTTCCCCAACGGTGTCCCATGCGCATCTGACGCAAGCATGGCAGCATGGATGGGCTACGTCTACCAGCAACAAGGTATGCCAACCGACTTCACTGGTGTCCCAGTGCAAATCGCAGTCTTAGACTCCAACGGAAACCACTACCCGGTCGGAACAGTAACGACTGACGCAAGCGGCATGTACACCCTCGCATACACACCTACTATCCCAGGCAACTTCACAGTATTCGCGACTTTTGCAGGCACCAACGGTTACTGGCCATCATCCGCAGAATCAAGCTTCTACGCCACCGGAGCGCACCCGACTGAAGCACCAACCGCAACACCACTTACCGGCTTAGCGACACAATCGACAGTCGAATACATAGGCATAGCAATAATCATTGTGATAATCATAATCGGCGCAGTACTAGCACTTCTGATGATGAGAAAACACCCATAAACCCAACAAAGGGAAAAATCAATTCCCCCCTTATTTTTTATTTAACTTTTGAACTTGCATTTTTTCAAATTATTTAAATGTTGAAAAGCGTTTATTGGCAAGGCTAACTCGCAAAAGTGGGGAGTGCACGTTGCTTCAAGATCCGAAGCTTAAAGAAAAAATTCATCAAGCAAACATATCTGTTCACCAGCTTGAAGCGCAATACTATGAACTGCTCCATCCAGAAGTGTACTCCAAAGAAGAGCAAAAAAGAACAAATGCTAAACTGCAAATGATCGATAAGCTTGTGACCGATAACGGTAAGATTGCTTTGGATGTTGGAGCCGGCACCGGCAATCTAACAGGTAAGCTTTTGCGCATGGGCTACACCATTACTGCTGTGGATATCTCGCCGGAAATGTGCGAGATTCTTCGAAGAAAATACCTCGCCTACCTGCAAAAGAGCAAGTTAACAGTGATCTGCGCGACCATTGAAGAGTTGTCTTTTGAAGAGGGACAATTTGACTTAGTAACATGCTACTCCGTGCTTCATCACCTGCCGGACTACGTCGATGCCCTCCGCTGCCTCTCAGTTTTTCTGAAGAGAGGCGGCGTCATCTACATTGACCATGAGGCATCCCCTTTCTACTGGAAAAATGAACCAAGCAGCCTTTCCAACCTCGTGAAAGGATTATACTTGCATTCAAACCCATTGCTGAACAGTTTATACTTTCAAATGACAGGGTTAAGCACTCCTTCAATCGATTACGAGCTTTCGGATTACTGGCATAAAAAAGAACACGCTCTTAACCATGGCCGCATAAGACGTTTGTTCGATAGCGAAAACTACGCTTCTACCAGGCGCTACGACTACTACGAAACCAGCACTTGGATTCCTAACCCACTAGCAATCATTTATCGTCTTCTGTGCAGCCCCGAAATGAGTTGTTGGATAGCTAAAAAATGACTACGCAATTCCCACGTTTTGGTGTGCGCTGGGGTTTAGTCTTCGCTTCGCGAAGTTTACCGCGCCTTCACGCCTTATTCGTTTCATGATTTGTTTGGGAGACCGGTGAAAATCCCTGAAGAACCTTCCCTGAACCGCCAGCAACGAATCGTAGTCCCACTCCTTGGTTTTCACGGCCAGCAAAAAGTCGTCGAGTTGAGTGTAACTTTTCGAGTCTAGGACTTCTTGGTAGAGGCGGCTATCTGGATTAGCGATGAAAATGTTAAATATGCACCAGTCAGGATCAAGTTTCTTGGCAAACTTGAGTGACGCTTCCATTTCTTTGATAGTTTCATCTGGCACTCCAAGCATGAAAGAACAAGCCGTTTTAATGCCGTTTTTGCGGCAAAGCTTGAACGCGGTTTCAATCTGCTCTAGGGTTGTGTTTCTACCGATGCGCTGAAGAATCCTTTGTGAACCTGACTCGACGCCGAACCAAATGGTTTTGCAACCTGCTTTGCTCATGGCTTCTAAAAGTTCTTGGTTGACTAAATCGACCCTTGTGTCGCACACCCATTCTAGATCAAGTTTTTCTTTTACGATTAGGTTGCAGAGTTCAAGAGTTTCTTTTTTTCTGAGCGTGAAATTGTCGTTGATGAAGTAGATTCCTTTTGTGCCGTACCGACTTTGCAAGTCTTTGATTTCGCCGATAACCCTTTGCGGAGTGAATGCTCGGCAAATGTTACCCCACAGCTTGCGCGTTTCACAGAAGCCGCAGTTGTAAACGCATCCTCGTGCTATGCTCATGACGTCGGCTGGTTTTACGCTTAGGTACTCTATTGTTCGGTCGTAGAGTTCAAGCGGTAAAAGGTGTCTGGCGGGGTACGGAATTTCGTCCATGTTCTCGATGAATTTTGGGGGGTTCTTGATGTTTTTGCCTTGGCGCCTGCATGCAACGCCGGCAAGCGTCATTGCTTGCGGTTCATTGCCATTTACAATGCAGGTGGCTAGCTCGGTTACCGCGCGTTCGCCTTCACCCATAACTACATAGTCGATTTCTGGGTTCTCAAGTAGGCTGTCAGGCACGTAGGAAGCGTGCCATCCTCCGACAACTATTTTGCAGCTGGGTAGGATCTCTTTGATTGCTTTCGCGGTTTCTATGCAGCGCCTGTAGGTTGCTGAACCACATGTGATGCCTACGATTTTCGGGTTAAGACTTGTAACTAGCTGTTTGAATTCACTTATTGGCTTTTTCATGAGGTAGTTGTCGAGCATTTGCACTTCAAAGCCTGCCCTTTCAAGTGCTGCTGCAACATACATTAAACCGATTGGGGGCAACCGCTTGCCTAAGTACCACGCGCTGTTTTCTGGGGGCGCTGTAGTCATTAAGAGAATCAAATGTTTTTCCTGGTTTGGCACGTTGCGTCTCCCGTGAACTTTTGCTATCTTTGACTATTTGCGAGTTAATAGCTTTAACTGAACCGATGCTTTGCCGTGTTGATTGTTCGTCTTTGCTGTTTTGCACGCGAAATTTGCATGTAAAGGTGTTTATGGAAAAGGTTTATAGCCCTTTCGAGTGCCTTTTCCTGCTGAAGAGGGTAAGTGTGAAGGTTGTTGTTCACTGGAGCGGTGGCAAAGAATGTTGCTTAGCTTATCACAAAGTCATCAAACAGGGTCATCAGGTTTCGTATCTTCTCACTTTTGAATATATGAAACCCTACGTTTTCCACAGTTTCCCGATAATGGAGCTTCAGTCAAAAACTTTAGGCACCCCTCTGAAACGGGTTAGTATCAAAAAGCCATACGAGGACATTTTGGAGGCACTTACGAAGCTTCAGAAAGAAGAGGGTATAGAGGGCATCGTTACCGGCGACATAGTTGGAGCAGGATGCGCCATCGTACACTCAAGCTACTACGAGAGCATGGCTAAGCAATTGGGGTTGGCTTTCATGATGCCCCTCGAAAACCCTTCAGGAGACACCTACGATGTTTTGAAAGAAGTCGTTGGGACCGGCTTAAGACCCATGCTCAACTGCATCAACACAAACTTCTTCGAAGAAGACTGGCTGGGACGCATACTTGACCCCGAGTCAGTTAAAGAGCTAAAGAAGCTTGCTGACGAAAAAGGGATAGATGTCTCCAGCGAAGACGGGCAAGGCTACCATAGCACCGTGGTGGATGCGCCTCTTTTCAAAGAATCCATAGGCATTGGCAAGTTCAAAACGAAGAAGAAAAAAGAGAAATCGAAGAACTGGAAACGAAATTGGCTTTACATGGACATCAAAGAGTGCTGCTTGAAGCCTAAGGCAAATCCCAAATGAGATTCCAGTTCGTTTTTTTGAGTCAAACTTTCGGCCTCTACTGGTAATTCGCGTGTCTGGCAGGAAATTGTGTGTTATTGCATAAAGTAAATGAAGCACAAGACATAAACTCTATTGCTTCAGGGAAGAACATGAAAACTCGCATAACTCTTGTAAATCCGCCGTACCCTGTCGGTTCCCATCAACACCCGCCTTTCATGCCGCTAGGCCTCGGTTACTTAGGTGCTGTTTTATACAAGAGTCATTTTGATGTTAACGTGATTGATTGCCAAGCTCAAAAATTCAGTTACCAACATTTCAAGGAAGAAATCGGCAAAGTTAAGCCTGACATAGTTGGAGTAACCTGCACCACACTTACCTACAAGTCAGCGCTCAAAATTGTCCGGATAGCTAAGGAAGTTTGGCCGAACTGCATAACTGCCATGGGTGGTCCCCATGTGACATTTTGGGATGACAAGGCACTGCAGGAAGAACCGTCCTTGGACGTTGTGGTCAGAGGCGAAGGAGAAAACACGTTGCTGGAGCTTGCGCAAAGAATCGAAGACTCCAAGCCTTACATTGACTTGATAGGAACTACTTGCAGAAACGGTTCGGGCATGGTGAAAAACGCCGATAGGCCTTTCCTTGAAAACCTTGACAGTCTGCCTTTTCCCGCTCTTCACCTTTGGCAACACACGGAAAACCTGCGAAAGTACGGAACCATTCCCTACCCCGTGATGACCAGCCGAGGCTGCGTGTACTGGTGCAACTTCTGCACGGCCGTGCGAATGTTCGGCAGAAGATACCGCATGCGAAGCCCAAAAAATGTTGTAAACGAACTCGAATTCCTGCACAAAAACTACTACGCTAACCAATTCACATTTTACGACGACGCATTCACAGTGGACTTGGCGCGGACCGCTGAAATCTGCGATGAAATTCAGCAGCGAGGACTCAAAATTAAGTGGGACTGCGAAACCCGCGTTGACATGGTAACCAAAGAGCTTCTTGTCAAGATGCGTGAGGCGGGATGCATAGCTGTCTGGTTCGGTGTTGAATCAGGATCAAAAAAGCTTTTGACAAGCATGGGCAAAGGCTTCTCACTCACTCAGACAAGACGCGCTTTTAAGTGGGCGAAAGAAGCTGGGTTGATGACTGTTGCAGGCGTCATCTTGGGTTTTCCAGGTGAAACCAAGGAAAGTGCATGGGAAACAATCCGCTTCGTCAAAGAGCTTAACCCCAACGATGTTGGTTTCTACATCGCGACGCCTTATCCGGGAACACCAATGTACGAGGAAGTCAAAGCCAACGGTTCGCTTAAGATAACAGACTTTGACAGATACGACACCGCGACTCCGACCTTTGAAATCCCGAACATGAGCATGCAGGAGCTAACCGAAATCCGCGAGCAAGCATTCCAAAGCTTCTACCTTAGCCCAGCATACTTCGTCAGCGCACTTGGCATGTTCAGGAAAGGAAAAATGTGGGGTCTAGGCGCAACCCGACTGATCCTGGCCCATGCAAGACGAGCAGTCAGGGCAAAAGCAAACAGCCTCCTAAAATAGGAACCTAAGCCACCGGAGAAACCAAAAATGATTCTGCTAATGACCACGGCGCCGCCCGAGAAATCGCCTTGGGGCGTGGCTGGAAGACTTCCCCCGTTGGGCTTAGCATATGTCGCCGCGTCTTTGGAAAAGAGCGGCTTCCAAGTTGAAATCTACGATAATTACCTGCTTGAAAGACCCATCGAAGAAGTTAAATCCGAAATAAGAAAACGATCGCCAGAAATCGTAGGCATAACCTGCAATTCCTTGTCTTACGGGCGTTGTATCGAGATGGCAAAAGCAGTCAAAGAGGCATCTCCTTCCTGCCGCGTCGTTGTTGGCGGTCCGCATGCCTCCTATATGCCTCAAACCCTTCTAGAGCATCAAGAGGTAGATTACTTAGTTATCGGCGAAGGAGAACAAGCGGTGGTTCTGCTTGCCTCCAGCATTATAAAAGGCGAAAAAGCCCAAGAGGCAGCGCATATTCCTGGGGTTGCAACCAAAATAGGCAGCGAAATAGCCAAAACTGCACCTCAATTCATCAGCAACTTAGATGAAGTTCCCTTCCCAGCTCGACATTTGTTGCCTATGCGCATGTACACCCGTGAATTGAGCTATTTGACGGTTAAACCCGTTGACACAATGAGCATACACCGCGGCTGCCCGTACAGATGCGCTTACTGCGAAACCAGAGAGCTATGGGGTTCAGCTTGCCGATCTTTCTCGCCGCAACGGGTCATAAACGAAATCCAACATATGATTGAAACCTACGGCACGAAGGGAATCTATTTTGTCGGCGACAACTTTACCATAAACAAAAAACGTACATCCGAGCTATGCCGCCTAATCAAAAGCGACAAAATTGACTTGAAATGGACCTGCGAAACCCGAGCCGACCTCATCAACAAGGAATTACTATCCGAAATGAAATCCGCAGGCTGCCAAACGATGTTCTTCGGCGTCGAGTCAGGTTCACCCAGAATCCAGCAGAAGCTCAACAAAGGCATTGATTTGCAGGATGTTGTGAAAGCCTTTGAGCTATGCAGGCAGACGGGTATACAGACCATGACTTCTTTCATGCTAGGGATTCCAGGCGAAACATTCGACGACATGAAGGAAACCTTCAACTTTTCTAAAAAACTGAAGGCGGACTGGTGCCAATTCAACATTTACATCGCTTGCCCAGGCAGCCAACTGTACGATGAGGTGATAAGCAAAGGACTCTACGACCAGCTATACGACTATTTAGCAAGGGTCAAAACCAACGAGTTCGACCACGACATGCTGGAGAAGATTCAGAGGGATTTTCAGCGCAAATGCCAGAAATCAGCCGCGTCCAAGTTTATGCGAGTGGTGAAGCAGGAGGGCTTAGGCAGCGCAGTAAAAAGGGGAGCGTCGATGGTTTTCCGCCGCTAATGATTTCTCCCTATTTTCTTGTCTTGATTTTTGGTTCGGGGCTGGGTTCTGTTTCAGAAAAGCTTGCCCAACCTGAGCTTTTTTTCCTGTTTTAGCATTTACGGGTAAATATGGGAACTTTACGGGAAAACTAGACAACTATATTAACGCCGAGACTTAACTTAACTAAAATATTACAAATTTAGGGGAGAAAAATGAAAACTCACATTACCCTTGTGAACCCGCCGTACCCCGGTCAATCTTTCCCGCATCCTCCCTTCCCTCCGCTGGGTTTAGGCTACGTCGCAGCAGTTTTAGAGCAGAACAAATTCAACATCGACGTAGTCGACTGCTTAACCTATAACTTAAGCTACGACGGCTTCAGAGAAGAAATCAGCAAACGCAAACCCGACATCGTGGGTGTCACATGCAACACACTGACATACAAGTCTGCGCTTCAAATCCTTAAAGTCGCCAAAGAAGCCCTTCCGAACTGCATAACCGTCATCGGAGGACACCATGTCACCTTCGAGGATGAACAAGCCTTCAAAGACCTTCCAACGTTGGACGCCGTGATCAGGAACGAAGGCGAATACACGATGCTTGAGCTTGCCCAGCGAGTTGAGGCAGGCAAAGACTGGCATGATGTTATCGGAACAACCGTTAGAAAAGCCGAGGGTTCAGTCGTGAGAAACCCAAAGCGCGCCCACATCGAAAACCTCGATGAACTTCCATTCCCAGCTCGCCACTTGTGGCCATTAGAAGCCACTTCAAAGTATGGCAGGATAATGTTTGACATCATTGCAAGCCGCGGCTGCTCGTATTGGTGTGACTTTTGCATCGAAGTCCGAATGCACGGGCAAAAATTCCGCAAACGAAGCGTCCAAAACGTCTGCGACGAACTTGAAGAATGCAAGAAAACTTACGGCGCAACATGGTTCTCCTTTGTTGACGCAGCCTTTACAGTAGACCAACAATTCACCGCTGACCTATGCGACGAAATCATCAGGCGAAACATTAACATTAACTGGGTTGCTGGAACCCGCGTTGACATGGTCACCAAAGAACTGCTGCAAAAAATGGCTCAAGCAGGCTGCAAATCCATGTGGTACGGCGTCGAATCCGGCGCACAGAACGTTCTCAACGAGATGCGAAAAGGCATCACCTTGGAGCAAACCATCAAAGCCTTCCAGTGGACTGTAGAGGCAGGGATGAAACCCGACCCCAACGTTGTCCTCGGCTTTCCAGGCGAAACCAAAGAATCTGCATGGGCAACCATAAAGCTCTGTCAGAAGATTGCTCCCACCTACATGGCTTCCTACACAATAGCGACTCCATACCCAGGTACACCACTCTACTACTTGGTCAAAGAGAAGGGTTGGCTAAAAGACACTAACTTTGACCACTACGACACCGCTACGCCAACATTCGAAACCCCAACGATGACCATCCAAGAACTTAGGAAGCTTCGTGCAAAAGCGTGGTCAAGCTTCTACGAACGACCAAGCTACATAAGGGCTATGTTCAAAAAAAGCTTTATCTACGGGTTAGCAGCGATGAAGGCAGCCGTCACATTTAGGTTCATTGACCTACGAATGGCATTGCAACCTAACAAGATACCGCCGAAGCCACCGTCAAAAAGCCACTTCTAAAAGCCAACTTTTTCTTTTCTTTGTTTTATTCTTGAAAATCCCTTTTGCAGTGGCAGTTTTCTTCTAAATGGTCAGGTTGATTGCCTTCAAGATGTCGCGGTAGGCCCTAAGCGGGGTTTCTTTGTCATGCACATTTTTAATCAGCATGCGTCCCCCGTCGAAAAGGCTAACGTCCAGCTTCATGTAGTCAAACATCAGAACCATCGGAGACTTCACGCGGATTTTGCAGCTCTTCTTGATTTTGTCGCAAGCGGTGTTCATGTTGAATTTTAGGGGTTGCACTGGAGTAATATCCGCAGTTGTCCCTCCGCAGAGCCAAACAACATGGAGGTTGCCGACAACTTCCTTTTCAACCATCCCTCTCAAACTCCAGCCTTGCTATTTTAGGAGCAGGTTTACTTAATCAATATTGCCATAAGACGACTGAAAACCGTAGGTTCTTAAAAAGGGCTGCCTAGGTTTTGGGTTTGACGGTGGCTTCTTCAACGTCCATATAAAGGAAGTTTCCCTCACGGAACGGGGACCCGCCGAAGTCGACGATTTTGCTTTTCTTCGTAAACTTGGTTATTTCAACGCGTTGCTTGAACAGCGGCGCATCAAGCGCCGTAGAATGGTATTCTCCGGGTTCGCCTGAAACATCAATTCCTTTTCCTGCTGGACCCACCAGGGACTGCATGTCTTCAATGCATTTCCTGTCAATTTGCCTTCCAAGCCATTGCTCTGTGAAATATCTCTGGTCAAGGCAGCTTAGGATAGCTTTTACCCCGGTTGATTGCTCCATTTCCATAATGCGTTTCCGGTGACGATTGCCCGGGATAAGGTTCAGCGGGCGATCCCAAAGAGGCATAATCATTTCGTAACCCAGTTTTCTGCATGCGTCCTTCCAGACGCGGCGGTGGTGAACGTTGTCGATGTCACCCGTGACGATGGCTTTGGCGCCTTCCTCTTTATGCAAGCGCTCCAGAGTTCCCATAATGTCGTCATAGCGGTTATCCGTGATTTTGACAAATTGGTGGGGCATGCCCAATGCTTTAGCTTGTTGTTCGATGACTTTGAAACTGTGGAAAACGTAAGGTTCCATGTAAATGTAGGTGACTAGGCAAGCTACCTCGTGACCCTGCTCGACCACTTTGTGCAGCGCTGTGCAGCAGTCTTTTCCGCCGCTCCAGTGAATAACAACCTTCATTTCAAACACCTAAGGTAAATTTTGAATCTGTTGGATTATGGATAAACATCCCGTGAACTAATAAGCGTTTACGGAAATGATTCATACGAACTTAATTGTACAGCTTTGGTGGGTAATAATTGGTTGACATTTTTTTGGTGGCAGGGGAGTGTTCATAACTCTTAAAATGCATCATGGACTGTAATTTCATAGCTTTGAAGGCAAAGCAGGAAACATTTTTTGAAAGAAACCTTAACCACAAATCAAGGAGCCAGGGTCTCGGACGATCAAAACTCCCTGAACATTAGCAACAATGGACCAGTAATGCTTCAGGATGTCCACTTGATCGAAAAACTGGCACGCTTCAACTGAGAGCGCATCCCTGGACGAATCGTACACTCCAAAGGAGCAGGCGCAGGAGGCTATTTCGAAGTAACCAGAGACGTAACCAGGTACACCAAAGCAAAGTTCCTGTCCGAAGTCGGCAAACGAACAGAAGTTTTCGCGAGATTTTCCAGTGTGGGCGGAGAAAAAGGATCTGCCGATGCAGAGCTGGATCCCAGAGGATTTGCAATCAAATTCTACACAGAAGACGGCAACTGTGACCTCGTCGGAAACAACACGCCAGTGTTCTTTATCCGCACCCCCTTGAAGTTTCCAGACTTCAGCCACACGCAGAAACGCAGTCTCGTTTCGTAGCATTTGCCTCAAAAATTAGTTCCTGCAAATTTCTAGTATCTGCTTTATTGTCTGCACGAGCTTTTGGTTATCTTGCTTTGAACGCACTGTGATTCTGAAGTAGCTATCGTCCATGCCGACGAAGGTACAGCAGTCTCGAATAAGCATGCGCTCCTTGGCCAACTCCTCTTTGAGTTTGGTTGAAGTGATTTTGCGGTTTTGTATCCTTACGAGCAAAAAGTTTGTCACAGATGGGTAAACGTGTAAGCCTTCGATTCCGCTAAGGCTTTTGGCGAGCATCTCTCTTTCTTTAGCAATCGTTATCTTAGTATTCTCGATGAATTCCTTGTCCGCAAATGCCGCAAGGGTGGCGCAGCTTGCAAGGCTATTAATGCTCCATGGCACCCTAACATTCTCAAGCTTTTCAACCACGTTTGGCGCTGCTACGCCATAGCCTAGTCGTATGCCTGCCATGCCGTAAAATTTCGTGACCGATCTAATCACAAAAAGGTTCTCGTATTCTTTAACCATACCCGCCAGGGTGGTTTCTTGCCCTGTTTCGGCGAACTCGATATAGTTCTCGTCGATGCTGAAGATTACGTCTTTCTTGCGACAGAAGTCCACCAGATCCAACACGGATTCTTTGCTGTACAGAGTTCCCGATGGGCTATGTGGGTTGCAGATGCAGAGTATTTTAGTTTCGGGTGTGATTGCTTTTTTGATTTTTTCGTTTTCTAATGCAAAGTTCTCTGGTAATTGGAGAAACATTGCTTCGCCTCCTACGCGCAGCGCAGCCTTTTCATATTCACTAAATGAAGGCACCGGTATGAGCGCTTTAAACCCGCGCGGCAGAATCTCGGTGATGGCGTAGATAAGTTCGATTGAGCCGTTGCCTAAAATGATATTTTCTTCCTCAACTCCGTGCCCAATGTATTTGGCTATTTCTTTCTTGAACTCCAGTGGGTTAGGGTCAGGATAAAACTTGATTAACTTGGCGTATTGTTTGACAGCTTCGACGGCTTTTGGTGAGGGTCCGAGGAAGTTGATGGGTCCGCTGAACTCAAGGACTTCTTCAAGCGGCACATTGTATTTTCGGCTGAAACCCCAGATGTCTCCACCGTGACTGACGAACCTGCGTTCCCTACATTGCCCCGACAGTGTTTTCTTCCTCCATCAACCTGACTATTTCTTTTTCAACTTGAATTTGAGCATTAAAGTGAGCGTTATACAAGTTGACAACCTTGTAAAGCCAGTAAATTCCGCCGACACCCAAAGTGACAATTGTAATCAAAACATAAGTTTTTATCGGTATCGTTTGCGGCATAAACATTCGTTCGGGAAAAGCAGCAGCAAGAAATGCGTCTTGATTCCGCTCGTGCACCAGCAAATCCTTGGACAACAAGTAAGTGATGACAAACGCCGGAACAACCAGAATGATGCTGGCCGCCCACGCCTTGGAGCTTCTCTGTGCTAAACCCTCGCTTAACGCTGGAGCTTGCTTGCCTTTGCTCTTCAGGAAATCGGCAACCTGCTTTTGGAGGTCTGCTTCACGGTTAAAATGCCTGTTCCTTCCCTCAACCAGGCGGTGAAACATTGGGAAAAACGCCACGCCGAAAGTTACGATTGCCGACAGGAACCACATGGAAAACCACATTTTCCTGTTTGCGTAGACTTTGCTTTGCAGTGCGGTTTCCATATTGGGTAACTTTCCATTTGGCTGCTTACAAGCTTGGAGCACCCAAACTTTATAAGTTCTTCCATTGGCATCTAAGAATAAATTGAGCGAGGGGAAATGCTGCTTTCCATAATAATTCCCGTTTACAACGAGGAATTAACGATAGGCGACATAATTGACCGCGTAAAAGCAGTTGCCCAACAAGTAGGATTAGAAACTGAACTGATTGTTGTGGATGACCATTCTTATGACCATTCACTTGAAGTCGCTAGCAAACGCGGGGTCAAGCTGTATTCTTTAAAACAGCATTCAGGGAAAGGTTTCGCTTTGCGTGCAGGTTTCGCTAAGACGAACGGCGACGTAATAGTCACTATTGACTCTGACGGTTCGCATCGGCCCGAAGAGTTGCCCGAAGTTTTAGCGCCAATCCTGAAGGGTCACGCTGATTTGGTGATCGGTTCCAGGTACCTGAACCATAAGCATGTTGCTGCAAGGCGATTGAACGCTTTCGGCGTGCGACTATTCAACTACTCCATTCAGCTCCTAACAGGCGTTGCCATAACTGATTCTCAATCAGGCTACCGCGCGATGAAACAGGAAGTTTTGAAAAGCCAAAAGCTAAAGTCAGGCGAATATGAAATAGAATCGGAAATGCTTGTGAAAACAGCCAAGAAAGAATTCAGAATCGCCGAGGTGCCGATCAGTTTTGAGCAACGAACCTACGGCAGGTCAGGCGTGGACCCATTGTTTGACGGCTTCAAGATCTTTCTTTCGATATTCTCAGCTTATGTGAAGGGTTAAGCAGGTTGGCTGACAACGAGTTTCCCAAAGTTTCAATCATTGTCGCAGCCTACAACAACGAGCAAACAATTGAGGAATGCCTCAAATCTATTTTGGCGCTTGATTACCCCTCAGGCTCAGTTGAAATCATAGTGATGGATGGCGCGTCAAAAGACGCTACAGTGAGAAAAGTGCAGCAGTATCCTGTTAAAGTGGTTTCAATCCGTTTAAACGCGCCTGCCGCCTACAATTACGCCATGAAAAACGTCGCAACAAACCAGATTTTAGGTTTCATTGACTCTGACGCGAAGGTTGACCGGCTGTGGCTTCGAAAAATGGTTCCCCGCCTATTGGAGCCGAAGGTTGCTGGGGTCAGCGGCAGCATCGAAACCTGGAACGCCGAAAACCCGTGGGCAAAGTGCATCGGGTACGAACTCAAAAACCGCTACAACCGAATAGGCAAATACACAAGCCGCATCGCCACCATGAACCTGCTTCTGAAAAAAGCAGTTATCGAGGAGGCCGGTGGATGGGATGAGGGCTTGCCCAGCCAGTACGACACAGACTTGGGCTTTCGATTAAGTGCTAAAGGCTACAGGATCGCTTACGAGCCCAGTGCAGTTTGCTTCCACTACCACAGGCCGACGCTGAAGGCTTACTACAGACAACAGTTGCAGTACGGAAAGAACACTTTAAAACTGTATTTTAAGCATGGCGACTTGGCGAAGGGTGATGAAATCACAGATTTCGGAATGAACGTCCAACCAGTGCTTCTTTTGACGGTCATCGTCTTTTTCTTCATCGGAATCATCCCCGCAGTCAGGCTTCTCTGGCTTGGCTCAGGCTTGATATTAGCCTCCATGCTGATCTACTTTGTTTACAGCGCCGCCAAGATTGCCGCTAAATTCCACAATCGGGCTGCTTTGCGGCTGGTTGTACTTTATTTTGTGAGGGCTCTGGCTTGGTTTGTTGGCGCATTGGTAACCACCCTTAACTTTCTGCGCGGCAAGGGGAGAAAAGCCCATGCGTAGCGTGTGCTTTATCTCGCCTGAGTATTGGCCTCTGTCGGGTGGAACTGGCGCCTACGTTTACTACTTATCCAACGAGCTCATGAAGAACGGCTACAGAATCTTCGTCGTTACGGGTTCCGACCAGCAGCTGGATATACAGGTAAACGAGCAGTTGAAAGTGTTTTTCCTAAAAATCCCCAAAACACCCATTGTCAAATCGTTCATACTTGCTGCCGACAGTTACCGTAAATTAAACAGCCAACGCGACCATATCAGGGTAGACGTTACCCATGCGAACTTGCCTCTGACGCCTAACTTTGCTGTGCCCCCCAACTTTGGAAAACGCCTGGTGTGCACGGTGCACTCTACGTGGAAAGGCGAAGCCCAAGCCATCCGTGGCGAACCCTACAGCCGACTCAACGCCAACGAGAAGTTCATGGTGAGTTTCAACTGGTTTCTGCGGATTTTTGAGGAGAAAATGCTGGAACAGGCCGACAAAATCATCGCTGTAAGTCACTTCACAAAACGGGAACTGCTTGAATACTACAAAGTGCCGGCAAGCAAGATTAGAGTTATACATAACGGCGTTGACACGCGCAAGTTCCAGCCCGCCATGGACAAAATCAAGATCAAGCAAGAGCTCGGGTTTAACTCAGATGACTTAGCCATACTATCCGTTGGCAGGCTCTACGCACGCAAAGGGTTATTCACGCTCATCGAAAGCATGCCAGCCGTTGTTAAGCAGTTCAAAAACGCGAAGTTCATAGTCTCAGGGAAGGGGCAAAGCGACGAGATGAATAAACTCATCGCCTACGCAGAGAAAGTCGGCGTAAAAGACAACTTGGTCTTTACGGGCTACTACCCCGACAAGAAACTGCCTAAACTCTACCAAGCCGCAGATGTGTTCGCCTTCTCAACTTTCTACGAGCACCATCCCTTCGCCGTTTTAGAAGCGCTTTCAACAGGTCTGCCAGTAGTGACAACGCGGGTAGGCGGAATTCCTGAAACCATCGAAAATGGCAAAAACGGCTTCCTAGTCCAGCCGTTTAACCCAGCACAGTTCGCCGACAAGATACTTTACCTGCTTGATCATCCAGCAAAGGCTCAGGAAATGGGGGTACTTGCCCGAAAAACAATCCTTGAACGTTTCGACTGGCGCATAGTCGTCAAAGACGCCATTAAAGTCTACGACGAAACGCTAAGCTAAGCGACTTGCATGGACTCACGCCTGTAAGCCATCGTAACCTTTTGGAACAGCTTAACCACATCCAGCGAGCAGAACAGCAGCTTAGTTAAGTATTCATGTTGATAAATCTCCATTTGAGCTTTCACAGGCAAATCAATTCTCGGCGGCTCAAACCTGCGCGTTACCTCGTTTACCTGCACCCCCTGCACAATGATTGCGTTTTCTTTAAAGCCTACTTTTTTGGCAATGTAACCCAGGTACGTTTCTTCCCATTTTAGCTGCATGATTTTGGCGGCGGTTACATCGATGGATAGTGCGTCGTTGCTGCTAAGGATCAGGTTCATCTTGACCGGTTTGCCTTTTGTGGGTCCGTTGCCTTCAATTGCAATCCTCGCATCCATCACGGTCAGCTGAGGCTTCAAAACAGTGTACAGTCGGTAGAAGACTTCTGGCAGGTATGGGTGCAGGTAAATGCGCCTGTTGCTGGGGACGCAGCCGAACAGGTTTTTTATGGCGCCGCTGTACATGGCAAACTCATGCGTTTTCATTAGCGGCAAATCCACCACTGCGTCAGCCTCCAGAACTGTTTTTGGCAGAAACAACCACTTGAGCGAATTGCTGCTATCAGAAAATTTTACTTTGATGACTTTGTCTTCTGACAGGTTAATTACGCTGCCGCCCGCCTGCTTGACAGCTGCTTCTATCCCAGTTTTTTCGAACGCGGAGTTGCAAGGATAATTATACCCGTTGGATTCGCCGACAACAACTTCGCTGTTGCCGTCACGTAGCAATCCGACCAATTCGCCCAGCAACTGCGGGCATGTCACTACACCTGGCACGTACTGGGGATGGCTCATGTTGGGTTTCACATAAATCTTCTTTTTTCCACGTAGTCCCGAGTCTGCGATAGCTCGCCTCAAAATGTCGCTAATGTTGCCATCAGTTCGGAAGATATTAACTGTTTTTTGCGGTGGCTCAGGCGTCTTTGACACCTTCCGCTTGTTTTCCCATTATGCAGCCTGGGTCTGAATTCAACATGTCGCCGTTATGGTACGCTGCTGAACGTGCCCTACATCCTCCGCAAACGTATTTGTAGCTGCATTTTCCGCAAGCGCCTTTAAGGTTGCCCCTGTTCCTTAGGGCTTTGAAGAGGGGTGCGTTTAACCAGATGTCTTGGAACTTTTCAGTTTTCAGGTTGCCGACGTTCACAGGCAAAAAAACGCATGGATGAACATCTCCTTGAGGCGAAAGTGAACAGTACAATCTGCCCGCTCCGCAACCGCCGATGAAATCCGCCAGCGGCACTGCCTTCTTAGTCACTTTGACAGTTTGCATGTGCGCCATAGACATGGTTACTTCACCCGTGCCTTCTGGTCCCTGGCACTGAAGACCGACGCGGGCTAGCTGCGGTGCGGTGGTGAGAATGGTTGTTTTGCATCCCTTGGACATTCTTGCCATTAGATACCGCATCAGTTTTTCGCGTTCTTCAGCCGTTAAGTCATCTTCATAATGGGCTTTGCCTCTGCCCGTTGGGATGAAGTTGAAGTAAGTGAACCGTTCAGCTCCAACTTCTTCGGCTAAATCGATTATTTTAGGAAATTCTTCGAAGTTGTTTTTGGTCGCCGTCGAAGCTATGCACACGCACAAGTCCGCTTCGACGCAATTTTTCAGCCCAGTCACCGCTCTGTCAAACGCGCCAGCTACACCGCGGAAGGTATCATGCGTCTTCGCTGATGCCCCGTCAATACTGATGTCGAGGTAGTTGACTTTGGCTTGCTTTAGTTTCTGCACGTTTTCCTTGGTTAGCAGGGTGCCGTTCGTAGCTACCGACACATAGAGTCCACGGTCAGCCGCGTGCCGTGCAACTTCAAAAAAATCTTTCCGTGTCAGGGGTTCGCCTCCCGAAAAAGCCAGTGCTGTTACCCCAGCGTCTGCAAGCTGGTCAACCACCGCCTCGGCTTGCTCAGTTGTCAGTTCTTTATCGTTGACGGCGCCGCTGTTTGAATAGCAGTGCTTGCAGTTGAGGTTACATTTGTGGGTGAAGTCCCAAACAATCAAGAAAGGTGCGCAAAGGGAAATCGGCTTTTTGATCCCCATTTCGCCGAAGCTTCTAGTCAAATTCAAAACCGCGCGCCTTGCATACGGATCAGCAAGAAGCTTCTCAACTTTTTCACGCTTAATGTTGAGGCTTCGTCGCAGGAACTCAACCCAAAAACCGATAATCTGCGAGTAGAGGGCGCTGCATTTTGGGCAGTCACATTCACTTTTTCCCGCGTACGAATCCAAAGCTGCTTCAAGAACAGTTCTGCCGCAAGCGGAACATTTCCTAAGCGACAGCTTAAGCATACGCTTGGTCATCGGCAGTGTTATCACTGCATTCCAGAAGCTATCGTGGCTAAGTAGGCTCATCCGAGGCAGGTCTCCTAAAACAGGCATCAAATCAAGGGGAACCCGCATCACTTTTAAAGGTTACCGACAACCCCGTAGAGTTCTACGACTACGCAATGAAGTGCAACGGATTAGCAGGGGAGACAAGAAACACAAGAATATACGCGTTAAAACCAATGTCAAGACTATGCAACCTACTTAACCCAATGGAAGTTAAAGAAGCACTTTATAACCGCAAATGACAAAAAAGCACTAAAAAGAATTGATACATATTGAGCGATGATGGATGCGGTGACTATAAAGGATTCAAGAAATTAAAGTAGAACTTAGTTCTATCCCTTAGTTCTATCCATCTTTTTAGGCAACTAATGAAATAAACCCATTGAAGAATGCGGTCATGTGATGAACCTTCGGGTGACATATCCACCTGAATGGGGGTTCAAATCCCAGCTTCCGCAAAAGGTTGACGACATCGGCGCGCGCTAGGATAAAAAACATGAAAAGACTACAAGTCATAATACTCGCATTTCTAATCTCATTATTAATCTGTGCATTCGTGAGTATGCAAACAAAAGCTGCTACACCTACGCCTACCCCAAGACCTACGGCAACCCCCAGACCTACGGCAACCCCAACGCCTAAACCAACGCCAACACCAACGCCAACTCCTAAACCAACGCCAACACCAACGCCAACTCCTAAACCAACGCCAACACCAACGCCAACTCCTAAACCAACGCCAACACCAACGCCAACTCCACTCCTAAACCAACGCCAACACCAACGCCAACTCCTACTCCTACTCCAACGCCAACTCCAACTCCAACGCCAACACCAACGCCAACTCCTACTCCTACTCCTACTCCAACGCCAACTCCTACTCCAACGCCAACGCCAACTCCAACGCCAGCTCCTACTCCAACTCCAACGCCTACTCCAACTCCAACGCCAACTCCAACGCCAACTCCAACGCCAGCTCCTACTCCTACTCCAACGCCAACTCCAACGCCAACTCCTACTCCTACTCCTACTCCAACGCCAACTCCTACTCCAACGCCAACGCCAACTCCAACGCCAGCTCCTACTCCTACTCCAACGCCTACTCCAACTCCTACTCCAACTCCAACGCCAACTCCAACGCCAGCTCCTACTCCAACTCCAACGCCTACTCCAACTCCAACGCCAACTCCTACTCCTACTCCAACGCCAACTCCAACGCCAACTCCAACGCCAACTCCTACTCCTACTCCAACGCCAACTCCTACTCCAACGCCAACGCCAACTCCAACGCCAGCTCCTACTCCTACTCCAACGCCTACTCCAACTCCTACTCCAACTCCAACACCAACTCCAACGCCAACTCCTACTCCTACTCCAACGCCAACTCCAACTCCTACTCCTACTCCAACGCCAACTCCAACGCCAACTCCTACTCCTACTCCAACGCCAACGCCTAAACCGACTTCAACTTCAACTCCAACTCCAACGCCTAAACCAACTCCAACGCCAACTCCAACTCCTACTCCTACTCCAACGCCAACGCCTAAACCGACTTCAACTTCAACTCCAACTCCAACGCCTAAACCGACTTCAACTTCAACTCCAACTCCAACGCCTAAACCGACTTCAACTTCAACTCCAACTCCAACGCCTAAACCAACTCCAACGCCAACTCCAACTCCTACTCCAACTCCTACTCCAACTCCAACGCCAACACCAACACCAACCCCAACTCAAACACCAACGCCGACGCCTGCACCGACGCCAACACCAACATTGATGCCCACTCCAACACCAACGCCAACGCCAACACCAGCAAAAGCGTTACCGACTGCAACGCCTTCAGCACCACTTGTCAAGGCAACGACAGATGATGGGGTAATAGTTGACCTTGCAATCAGCGGAAACATAACCAGTTCACAGATGTCTGACGTTACCATCGCGACAAACCCTTCCGTCAAGACAACAACAATATCTTTCACCGTAACAGGCGAAAGCGGAACCACTGGCTTCAGCAACCTAACCATCCCAATAAGTGCAGTATCTGATGGAACCACGCCAACAATCTACATTGACGGTCTGCACGCTTCAAACCAAGGCTTCACACAGGACGCCAACAACTACTGTATATGGTACACAACCAGTTTCAGCACACATCAAGTAACAATACAATTCGCAATACCACCGACGTCGAAAGCCGCATCATTAGAACCTTCGCTCGCTGTGGGCATAACCGTCCCCGAAATCAGTTTAATCTTCACGGTAATAGCCGTCAGACGTTTGACACGAAAACCAGAAGACGCGTAAGCGAGCGAAAACAACACACATATCAAGTCTAACACAAAGCCCTGTTTAACAACCAAATTTTGCGGTTCGCTCTGCTCGCTTCGCTCGCCACCGCTCACACCAACAAACCCAATTAGGAAAATAAAGAGAGAACATCAGAAAAATGCAGATAGCCCTAAAGCTTGCTTTTCATGATTTTTTCCGCTATTTCCAAGTCTTTGAACGTGTTTATGTTGAGTAATACCTCGAGTTCTTGCGTGATTAAGGCGTTTGTTTCTATCTTTGCTTCAGTTTGGCTTTTGGCGCCGTTAATGATGTTTACCCCTGACACGGCGTACCACTCGCCCTTGTACTCGTCGGTAGAGTCAACCGAGAGCCCTAAAGCTTCACGGGCTGAAATCGGCACGAAAACCGCGTAGAAGTCTTTCCCGCAAGCCTCAAACTGGCTGACTATTTTGTCGAGAAACTTGCCAGTGACAGCTGGAGAATCCGCTGGAACCGTTAAAATGGGACCCTGCAAATTGGCTTGGCGGACTGCCTGCTTCAAATCGTTGTGGTAACCCTTAGCGTCCGTCCGCACAACCTTCCAACCCATGCTTTGGCAGTGCTTCTCCGTTTCACGCGTGTTGGGACTCGTTACCACGTAAAACTCCGAAATCTTCTCCGCACTCTCAACTGCCCCTGCAACCCAATCAAGTAGCGGCTTACCCATAAAATGCAGAAGCGGCTTTTCTACCGGCAATCCGATGCGCTTGCCTTTGCCCCCAGCCATAATCAACGCAGGAACTTTCATAGCAGAATCAACACGCCTGCAAACAAAATAAGCATAACTGCCCGCGAAACCTCGTTTGTCGCGCCAATCACGTCGCCGGAAACCCCACCAAAGATGTTTTCTGCAACCTTCTCCATCACCATGGCCACTGGGATGCTGACCAGAACTAGCCCGACGGCGATTAAACCCAAGTAGGGTCTGCCTGTCAAAGCGAAGAAGGGGTAAACAATCAGAATGGAAATTGCGTACGCGATTATGTTGAGTTTGGTTTTCGCTTTTTGTAGGAAAATCGAGCCTAACCCTTTATGTGTGGGTTTGCCAACCCAGACGATGGTGACCATAGATAGCTTTGCTGAGATTTCGGCGGCGAGGATGGCTCCGAAAGCGTAAAGCGGGTTAATCAAGAACAAGCCTACAAACGCGACGAACTCGACAATCAGCGCTAACAAGGCCCCCCAGTAGGTCACGGTCCACGCGTGCGCGACCATTTTACGGTCTTGCAAGTTTCTTAAGCCAAAGGCGTTTCCTAAATCGATTAAGCCGTCGAAATGTTGTAGCCCTGTAATGACGAGTAAAAAAGCTATGGTCATCGCGGCAACCGCAAGCTTTGAAAGCAGGTCAACTGGCAAGGCAACAAACGGGTTAACTAAACCAAGCAGGAAATGGATGATGATGTTTGCTCCGAGAAAGTAGGCTCCCGCAAGAACGCCGATTAAGCCGCCGATTATGGGAAAGAGGTAAACGTGCTCTGCCGTCGTAAAAATGAAATCTTCTTTTCCGCCCACTGGGATAATCGTTAGGAAAGACAGCAAATCCCTAAAAGTTTTTATAGCTTTCTCAGGCGACATATACCCTACACTAATTGAATCGGGATATAGACTTTGTCGTGGTAGTTATGGGGGAACTCAAAGGGAAGAAGATACTTGTAACGGGCGGAGCAGGCTTCATCGGATTCCACTTGTGCAGGCGTCTTACAGATTTAACTTCTAACTTGACGATTTACGATGACTTGTCAAGCGGCAAAATGGATAACGTTAAAGACGTTGGAAAAGTAAAGTTGGTTAAAGGAAACATCCTTGACCAAAAAAAGCTGCTTTCAACGGAAAAGGCTGATTTAATTTATCACTTAGCCGCCCAGGTTGTTGTCCCCTACAGCATGGAGAACCCGCTGATAGATTTCGAGACCAACGCAAAAGGAACCCTGCAAGTACTCGAAAAAGCCCGCAAAGACGACGCCAAACTTGTTTTCGCCTCCAGCGCCGCAGTCTACGGCAACCCGACTCAGCTGCCAACAAAGGAAGATTACGGTTTCCACCCGGTCTCCTGTTACGGCTTATCCAAGGTGGTCGGCGAAGAATATTGTGGAATGTACAGGGACCAATACGGGTTAGACGTGACCGTCGTAAGGTTCGCTAACGTTTACGGGTTAAGATGCCACGGGGTCATCCACGACTTCTTAGACAAAATAGCCAAGAACCCAAACAAACTTGAAATAATCGGCACTGGGTTGCAGTCACGCGATTTGGTGCATATTTCAGATGTAGTTGACGCGCTCTTGACGGTGGGCTCGGAAGAATTCACAAATGGCGAAACCTACAATATCGGTTTTGGAACAACGACAAAAATAATTGACCTTGCCAACCTTATCCTTCAAATTCTTAACTTGCAAAACAAAACTGTCATTACAACTACTGGAGTCTCTTGGCAAGGCGACATCAACACGATTTGGTTCGACATTTCCAAAACTAGAAAAGAGCTCCATTGGAACCCTAAAGTAAGCCTTGAAGACAGCATTAAAGAAGTCATCGCTGACAGGAAACTTTAATGGCTGCTCCAGCCCCAGCCAGAGGACTAATCGCTCTTCTGCGACTTCCATACTGGCTGATGACTGGCGGCTTATCAGTACTAACAGCATTCGCCATCACAAAAAGCCCCCTAAGCCTGAGCGCGCAGACAGTTCTGCTGATTTTCTTTTCAATGGCTTTCATAACATCCGCCGGCTTCGCAGTAAACGACTACTTTGATAGAGAAAGCGACGCCGTGATCAAGCCAAAACGCCCCATACCTTCCGGCGCCCTGACTCTCAGACAGGTCGTGGTGGTTTCAAGCGTGCTTTTTGCAGCGGGTTTAGTCATGGCTTTCTTCATCAACTGGTTAAGCTTCGCGATCATCGCTGTTGACTCCGCTTTGTTGCTGGTTTATTCGACGGTTGTGAAGCGTAAGTCAGGGTTTGCAGCAAACGTTCTAGTTGGAATTTTAACAGGCACCGCTTTTATGTATGGGGAAGCAACAATTTCTATTCCTCCAGCTGTAAGCATCGTTTCACTCAGCCTCTACCCGATAGCTTTGGGCACAGTAGGCGGCAACGTGCTTCGCGATGTCCTAAGCCTTGACGGGGATTCAAAAACGGGGTACCCGACGCTTCCTCAGAAAATCGGCATAAGCGATTCAGCCAAGGTGGCCGCTGGGTTTTTCCTTTTGACTGGCTTGTTTGCGCCTCTTCCCTTTTTAGTGGGCAACTTCAACTTGTACTATCTTTTACCTATTCTTGTTTGGAGTTGTCTTCTGATTTACTCTTCAGTTCGCCTCGTAATGGCGTCTTCAAATGTTTTAAATGTGCGGAAGTATGAACGGGTTGTCACTATGTCAATGATTCTGCTTCCGTTAGCGTTGATTCTTCAAGCGCTATCCCACATAATCGGAGGGCTATAGGCGAGCGAAACAAAAAGTATTTGCCCAGAATGCCAGAAGAAAATAGACGCTAAATTAACCCAAGCTAACAGCAAAATAAAAATTACCAAACAATGCCCAGAACACGGCGATTTCGAAGCCACTCATTGGCAAAGCTTACCTGTTTTCAGCCACATGCAAACTTACGACCAATTCCAGTACCTCGGCGACTTAAACGCTCCCAAAAACCCTGAAGGCTGCCCATACGCCTGCGAAACCTGCACTAAACACGCCTCAGGCACAGTCATCGGGGTAATCGACGTTACGAAACGCTGCAACCTCAAATGCGCCGTATGCTTCTCAACGTTTCCAGAGCAGGAAACCGACTACGAACCAACCAAAGAACACCTCATAAAAATGCTGGAATTCGTAAGCAAAGCTAACCCCAAGCCGCCAGCCATCTTGTTCTCAGGCGGAGAACCCCTTGAACGAGAAGACATGCCTGAAATCATCGGCGTCGCCCACAAACTAAAGTTCATGACAATTCTTGCAACCAATGGGACACATTTGGTTGATACTCCGGGGTTGGCAAAGAAGCTGAAAGACAAAGGCTTAAACATCGTTTATTTATCGTTTGATAGCTTCCATGACGATTTTAACAAGAAGATTAGAGGAAAAGCACTATTAGAAGAAAAACTCAAGGCTATCGACGTTTGCCGCAAATACGACATGGAAATCATATTAGTTAACACTTTGATGAAGAGTTTGAACGATAAGGAAGTCGGCGACATGATACGATTCGCCGCCAAAAATACCGACATAGTTCGAGGCTTGATCTTCCAACCAATCGCTTTCACTGGCAGAGCCACCGAGAACCCCTTCCGTGAAAACTTCCGCGAGTGGTCCTTTGCAGAAGACGTTGAGAAACAAACATACGGTGAAATAAAAACCACTGATTTATTCCCTATGTCCGTTATGACTTCGCCAATCAAGATAATGCGCAAATTTATGCAGAAACCATGGCCCCTTTTCTCTTGCAGCCCCCAATGCGGTATCGTGAATTGGATTTACGTTTCTAAAGAGGGCAAAATGTTCCCAATCAACCGTTTTGTCAACTTTGAACGCTTCTTTTCTACAATTCGAAAAACCGCTGAGTCCGCTGAGTCTAAAGGCAAGTTCTCGCTTCTTTCTTCACTATTTATGGCGTCCATGCTTTCCATGAACATGTTGTTGGTAACCCAAGAAGTAGGAATGCTGACTCTGATGAGCTCGATTATGCGCATGCATCTTTCGCCCTCTTACCAGTCGCTAGGCAAAATCCGCAGAAGAATCTTTCTGCTAGGGTGCATGGCGTTTATGGATTCATACAACTTCGACGTCAACCGCGTAAGACGATGTGTAGTCCACTATATCACGCCTGACTTGAAAATCATACCTTTTTGCGCTTACAACAACATCCATCGAGTGGCTATCGAAAAAGAGTACGCCGCAAAACACAAGAAATCTCAAACTTAGTTTATAACTTGAATCGGCAAGACGCAATAGTCATAAGTAAACTGGTACGCGCCGCCATCAGGATTGAACTTGTACAGTTCAAAAACAACCCAGTAGCTGCCGACCTGATTTTCCGTGACGGTGATTGACTTCTCCCAACTTTGGCCATTTTTTAGGGTCATATCGTAGGTTCCAGTTGGCTGAACGTTAACCGGAGAAGAATTAAGATTGTTGGTTATTTTCACCAAAACTTGGTATTGCACGGTCCATCCCACGTTATTGACAACAGTGAGCGGCGCACTAAATGTGCTATTCTGGTTAGCAATCAAAATCTGCGGGTAATCAACCGCTTTGTTTTGCGAATCAAGCAGGTAAATCGTGCTGTAACCTTCGGGCGCGGGTTTATAGAGCAAATAATACCCTGCCAGCAACGATGCAATAATAATTAAGGCAAGGGCGATTGCAACTATGTAGCCTTTGTCATCGTTTATGCCTATTTTCTCTCCAATGTTTTTGGCACGTTCTAACTGTATCCGCATCTAGAAATCCCTTGAATATTGTGCTAAATATTTCAATACCCGACTTAAATGGTTTAAGCTTAGTCTTCCCGTATTTGCGGGGTTTGTATGTAGTGGGGATTTCAACCATGTTATATCCAACCTTGGCGAATTGCACCAGCATTTCAGTGGCAAAAGCCATGTCACCTTCTACTAGAGGAACGTTGTCGATGGCTTCGTGTGATATTGCTCGGAATCCTGATTGCGTGTCGCTGAGCAGTTGACTGTAAAAGAAGTCGTAGACCATGGTTATTATTTTGTTTCCGATGAAATTTTTAAATCCCATGGCTTTTTTCGGGTCGAACATCCGCGTGGCTAAAACCATGTCTGCGTCCTTCTCAACCATTCTCTCAAGCAAGCGGTTGATGTGTTTTACCTCGTAGGTTCCGTCACCGTCAACCATGACGATAATGTTTCCCTTTGCATTTTTCATGCCCGTTCTGAGAGCGATTCCGTAGCCGCGTCTCGGCTCAATAATGAGCTTGCAAAAACTCGTGTCCTTAACGATTTCTATTGTCCCATCTGTGGAGTTGCCGTCAACGACAATTATCTCCTTCGGGTACGCCAGTTCCTTCTCGATGGTTGTCACTGCCTCAAGAATGTTTCCCGCTTCGTTAAGCGTTGGAATAACGACCGAAACCATTTCAACTTTTGATGTCATGGCAAACTCCCATCGTGAAGGCTATAGTGTCTTCGCATCAAGGTTAAATAAGCTCTTCGTATATTTCCACGAGAGTTTCAACGTTTCTGTCCCAGCTATACTTTTCTTCAACCGCAGCCCGAAGCTCCCCTATGCCACAGGATAAATCAGCATCCGAATATTCTAAGATTGCTTTAGCCATGAGCTCCGGTTGATTGGGCGGCACCAACTTACCGAAATCTTCCATTAGAATCTCCTTTATTCCCCCGACGTTTGTAGCTATAATCGGCAAGCCACAAGCCATCGCTTCAAGCGCAACCAAAGGCAAACCTTCACCAGATTTTGATGGCAACAAAAAGAAGTCAGCCGCATTATAACAGGAAGGCAAATCCCCATCGCTGACGAAGCCGGCAAGCCGAAAGTTTTTTTCTATCCCTAACTGACAAATTCTGGTTTGAACGTCGTTTTGATCGGGTCCTTTCCCCACAACAAGGAAAACAAGGTTTGGATTCTTCTTGACCGCGATGTTTGCGCTTTCAATCAACGTGTCGATCCCGTTCTTGTAAACAAGCCTCCTCACAGTCAAGGCCACGACCGCGTTATTTGGAATCCCAAATTTGAATCGCATTTCCTCCCGTTTTCCCGGAAGATGCCTAAAATGAACCAGGTCAACGCCGTTATGCAGAACTCTGATTTTGTCTGGTTTTGCACCCAAACTGAGGACATACTCTCTGGTTGCGTTACTCACCGTGATTATTCTGTCTGCTTCTTTAAGCGTCTCCGTTCCAACTGTCAGGTCGTTTAGGCGCTCGACTTTGTCAAACATGCTGTCGTACTGAATGAACGTGTTGTGCTGAGTTAAAAAAAAGGGCTTTCCATACCTTTTGGCAAGTTTGGCAGCAATAAGCGACGTAAGGTAGGGGTGACCATGCGCGTGAACTATATCGCTTGCCTTCACGGCTCTAAGGAAAGTTTCAAGGCTTGTGGGCGTTGGGATCGAGTAGGGTATACCCAGGCGAAAGCCTGTGTTTAAAGATTCATAGCATTCAACGTTTATGCCTTCGACTGAATAGGTTTTAGGGGTGTCGATGCGGTTGGTGACAACTGTGGGCTTGAAATTCTTCATCATTAGCCGCTTGCTCTGTTCATAAACAACCTTTTCTATCCCGCCGACATGGGGTAGAAAAGTATGCGTAACGATGCACAGCCTTGTTTGAACCATGGAAACCCAACAGCGTAAACTCCTCAATCGACAAGCAATTATAAGCCTTCTGGTAAATTTACACACAGGCGCTCACAGGTGGAACAGTTCAAATGCACTCTCTAAGTGGAAATCGCGGCTATTGAGCGTAAAATTTTTTTGAGCGCCTCGTATTCATCGAAACCAAAATACTTATATGAAGAGGTTGGATAAACCAACCAAACACGGGCGGATAATTTGCTGAAAATCGAGAAAAGACCGCTTATTCCACTCAATCTTCTACCAATCGGCATATTATCTGGATATTTAACGACCAAAACCACGTTTTCCTGTTCACACGTTTCTGAGCTTATTTTGCCTAAATCGTTTGCAAGTCACGTTCACTTTGAACCAGTTGAGAAATCAACGGTTAAGGGTGAAGGACAATTACGGAGGATATAACCAGAATGAAAGTTGTTGCTTCATGGAGCGGAGGCAAAGACAGCTGCTACGCATACTACTTGGCAACCCAGCAAGGCTACGAAGTAGTCAACATCTTAACCATGATGATGAGCAAGGAGAAATCAAACTTCCATATGATACCCGTCGGCATCTTGGATGCCCAATCAGATGCCATAGACATTCCGATAATCAAACAGCAAGCTACCCCAAAAACGTACGAAGACGACTTCAAAGTTGCATTGCAACGGTTCAAAGCTGAAGGCGTTGAAGGCTTAGTAACAGGAGACATTTACGAGGTAGCGGGGCATGAGCAGGGTTGGCTGGGCAGAGTGCTCAAAGAAGTCGGCTTAAAACCGATAAAACCGCTCTGGATGCTTGATACAAAACAGATTTACCTTGACTACCTAAAAACGGGCTTCAAAGCAACCGTAGTCCGCACCAACCTGCAGAAGCTGGGCGTGGAGTGGCTTGGAAGAGTTTTAGACAGAAAATTCTACGACGACATCCTCAAGCTCGGGAACGTTGATCCATGCGGAGAAGGCGGCGAATACCACACTGTCATCACGGATGGACCCACTTTTAAGAAAAAGATTGAAATCCTAGAAACGCAAAAACACAAGCTAGACGGTGGCTTCGGATGTCTCGAAATCAAAAGGTTCGAAGTCAAGCCGAAAGGCAAGGGTAAAACGTAGAATGGATCAAGCACTTGACGTAATAATCGCTAATAATGAATTGAAAGCGCGAGCTTTTTTGGAAGAAGTTGCGGGGAAAAACCCTCTTTTCATTTGTGCAATAGCAACAACTGAAACCGGCAAAATCGCAGGTATATCTGCGGCTGGCGCCAATCCCGAATTCACAGATTACACTCCGCCTGCAGATGCTGAACTACTTCTGTTAGGTAAGTGCAAATCTATTAATGGTGTTCCTATTACTCCTGATGGAATTCCTACGCCTGGTCTAATCACAAGGTCAGCTTTGCAGTTGGCTGACATTTCCGTGTTGATTGCAAGCGGCGGGTTAAAGGTGAAGCCGCAGATTCCTTTTTTAGATTTAGGTGGAAGCCCAGGTAGGGACATTCGTAGCGGCAATGCAGTTGACAATGTTGCAGAAGTTATTGAACGTGCAAAGATTGCTGGGCAAAACTTGGCTAAAGCCACAGATTACCTTGTGATTGGCGAGAGCATTCCGGGAGGGACAACAACAGCCCTTGGCGTGCTGTCAGCACTTGGCGTGAAAGCGGAGGGAAAAGTAAGCAGCACGTTGCCGCAGAATCCTCACATTCTAAAAGCTGAAACGGTCAGGGCGGGCTTGGCGGCTGCAGGTGAAAGTTTCGGCAGCTTAGCAAAAGACCCAATTAAGGCTATTTCGTGCCTTGGCGACCCGATGATGGCTGCCTTCACAGGCTTAGTCGTTGGTGCGGCGGGGCAGGTTCCAGTATTGATGGCCGGCGGAACGCAGATGAGCGCTATCTTGGCCCTGATTAACGCTTTGAAGCCCGATGTTCTATGCAATGTGGCTGTGGGGACGACTCGGTGGGTTGCGAAAGACAAGTCATCCGATCTCAAAGGTATAGTGAAGCAGTTCTGCGATGTGCCGATTTTGGCAGCGAACCTGAACTTTGGATGTTCCCGTTTCCCGGGTTTACAGATCTACGAGACTGGTCTTGTGAAGGAGGGGGTCGGCGCGGGAGGAGCTTCGATCGCAGCGATGGCGAAGACCGGCGGCGCAGTGACGGCTGACCTATTGCTTAAAGAGATAGAGCGCAATTATGCTTTGCTGATGGGTTTGAAGTGAGATGGTTATTAAAGAGCTCAAAAATCTGCTGTCTTTCCTCACAATCTTTCCCGTAGCAATGGACAAGGATATGCTTACTGACTGCGCCAAAGGCATGTGGGCTTTCCCTTTGATTGGCGCCTTCATTGGTTTGCTTGCTGGAGTGTTCGGTTGGGTAGCTTACCAATTTGTGCCCGGAATTGTTGTTGGTGGTTTAGTCTTAGCGGTGCTTCTGCTGATAACTGGGCTCCACCATACTGATGGTCTACTTGATTTCGGCGACGGAGTTATGGCTCACGGCACACCTGAGCATAAAATTGATGTTATGCACGATCAACTAACAGGCGCTGGAGGCTTGTCCATGGGCATCATGACCATGCTGATTAGTGCCTTAGCCATCGGGCAGGTCACTGGTAATGGTCAGTTCGAAATTCCTTTGATAATCGGAGGCATAACAGCTGTGGAGGCTTCAGCTAAACTTTCCATGGTTGTTATGGGTTGGGCAGGAAAATCCGTTCGCCAAGGCATGAACTCGCCTTTTCTGGAAGCCATGAGAGGAAGTAAAGGCGACTTACGTTTGATTGTCGCGTTCGTGCTTTGTTTCGCGGTTACTTTGCCTCTGCTGCGTTGGGCAGGCGCTTTCGTTGTCTTGGCCGGCGTAATTACCAGCTTGGTGATGGTTGTCGTAGCTCACAGGCATTTTAAGGGAGTTACAGGCGACGTATTCGGAGCCACCAACGAGATAACTCGAATGATCTGTTTAATTGTTTTACTGGCGGTGGTCACTTGGGCATAACCGCGCTTGTAATGGCTGGCGGAAAAGGAACCCGAATGCTAATCCGCGAAGAAAAACCCTTAATAAAAGTCTGCGGAAAACCAGTTATCGACTACGTGATTGCAGCATTAAAAACCGCCAAAAAAATCGACGGCATTATCGTCGCCACAAGCGCTTGTACGCCTAAGACCGCCAAATACTTGAACAGCTTCCTAGTCAGAGTGGTTGAAACACCCGGGACAGACTATGTTTCCGACATGGGCTACGCCAGTCAAAACCTCAAACTCGACGTTTTTTTGGCGATCGCAGCAGACCTACCTCTTGTCACTGGCGAAGTGCTAGATACCATAGTTGAACGTTATGAGAGCTGCGGTAAACCAGCCTTGACCGTGGCTGTTCCCCTTAAAACGAAACAACGGCTCGGAATGAGCGTGGAGTACTCGTTCAAAATGGACGGAAGAGACGTGGTCCCCGTCGGCATCAACGTCATTGACGGACGGAGCCGTTACGGCGACGAATGGCTCGACCAAGACATCTACCTGCTAAACCTAGACGAGCTCGCAGTCAACATCAACACAGTGCATGAGCTGAAACTCGCCGAAAACTTATTAGCTAATCGGAAGCGATAATTTTTTCTGCTTGGTATCTAGGACTTCTTTAAGTGTTTCTTTCATTTTTCTTGCGTCAACATCCAAATTAGGTGACTCGCATATCATTGTCGGATGCATTTTGAAGTCGACGATGACCTCGGCTAGCAAGCGGAAGTCCGGACCAAACCTTTCTTCATCGAGTGTGTGGTGTTTTTTTTCGCCTTGGGCGGTAAACTCAATTTTTGAGAAGTGACAGTGCATGCTTCGCATAGCTTCAGAGTCAAGCTTTTCTTCGACTTTTTCGGCGATCTCCCTGAAGTCCCCGGATTTCTTTAGGCTCCCTTGGTGAAGAGCGTGTAGGTGAGCCCAATCAACCACGAGTTGAGTGCCTTCTATTTCTTGGCACAGCGTCAGGATTTCATCCAAGCTGCCCACTTGGAACTTTCTTCCCATGGTTTCAGGGCCAAGCTTAACGTGAAGTCCAAGGCTTCGCATTTCGGTGCTGACCTCTTTAAGAGCGTTCAGGCAGGTTTTGAAGGCGAAGTCTTTTTCGAAGCGACCGTAAAATCCAGTGTGGAATACCATAACGTAAGCTCCCATCCAGTCGGCTGCGGTTGCGGACGCGATAAGCCGTCGTTTGCTTGCTTCCACAATCTCCCGTTTGCCTGACAAGTTAATGTAGTATGAGCCGTGAAGGCTAAGTTGCACATCGTTTTCTTTGGCGGCGACACCCAACTTTTCCGCATGCTCCTTTGTGATCTGCGGCTTTGGCCCCCAACGGACTGCCTCGTACTCCAAGGCATCTAATCCTTCTTCACGTAGCAACCGCGGAACGTCAGGCAAATCAGCTCCCAAAAGCCTGAACATCGGCGGAACACCTGCGGGTCCAAAACGAGTACGCTCAGCCATCAAATCCCATCTTTCTATTTTGGTTGTCAAACATTAAAGTTTCCACTCCTTAAAACTTCCGACGATTGTTTGAGCTAAGCGTTAGAGCAGATGGACTATTGTCGGGATAATTACATACAGGCGAACGTATATGGCCGCGACTGTTATTCCAATGGTTATTGCCAGCAGGGCATAGTCTCCTTTGTGGAGTTTTAGAGAGTAGAGATTGGTGCGTTTCTTGGTGGCTCCCCACGCTCGGCTCTCCATCGCCTCAGCCAACTCGAGGCTCCTTCGAATTGCGCTGACAATGAGCGGGATAAGGACGGGTACGTAATTTCTAATTCTCTTCAACAAGCCGCCTTTCTCCAGCTCTAGCCCCCTTGCTTTTTGAGCATCCATAATTGTTTGCGCTTCTTCTGCAAGCACAGGGACGAATCGCACTGCTGTGGTGAAGGCAAAGGCGAATTCGTAGGGTACGTGGGATTCTTCCAGCGCCAAGCCTAGGTGATCGGGTGAGGTGGTTAAGAAGAAAACTGAGAAGGATTCCACAAGGACCACGAAGCGCAGAGTTAATGCGACTGCGTTCTCAACAGCGGGGGGCGTTACCTTGTAGCCTGCGTAGAAAAATGATGTTCCAACGTTAACTGCGAAAATGATAGCTGCCAAAAAAGCGGCCCCTCGCAAGGAGCGGAGCCATTGCCGCTGCACGTGAGCCAGCAAGACGAAGGGAAGCTGCAATACGAATAGGAAAAGCAGAGGGATGACTTGGGAGAAGATGATTGCGACGGCGAAGATTGATATGACGTAGATGAATTTTATCCTCGGGTCTAAATTGTGGATTGGAGAGTAAACTTTTCGGAACTTTAACCCGTCGAAGATGCTCATTGCCGTTTGCTCTCCGTGGCTTTTAGGATTATTTTTTCTGCTTCGTAAATGTCAATGACGTTTTTTGGGAAACCCAGTGGTGATAGCTTTGCGAAGACCTGCGCTATCTGAGGAAGAACAATCGAAGATTCCGCTAGAACCTGCGGGTTTGTTAGGATGTCTTTTCCCGTGCCTTCAGCAACGATTTTTCCCTCCTTCATCAAAACAACCCGAGGGTTACATTCAGCCACGAACTCCACGTCATGCGTGACAATCACCACAGTTTTACCCTGCGCCTGCATTTGCATGATAAACTGGGTCAGTTTCTCTTTTTGCTCATGGTCCTGCCCGATGGTGGGTTCATCCAAGATAAGCATCTGTGGGTTCCATGCCAAAACCGACGCCAACGCGACCCGCTTCCGCTCGCCTCCGCTTAAGAGAAAAGGTGAGATCTTACGGTACTGGCTGAGCGATAGTAGCTCCAGAGCCCACGTTACTCGCTTCTCGACCACGTCTGGGTTGAACCCGAAGTTCTTGAGGGCAAAAGCGATTTCCTCTTCGACAGTTTCGCTGAAAAGTTGATGGTCAGGGTTCTGGAAAACAAAACCCACGTTTCGGGCGAGCGTTGCAACGCTTGTTTTGGTTGTTTCAACGCCGTCCACAAGAACCTTTCCCGATGAAGGTTTCAAAAGTCCGTTAAAATGCTTGACGAAGGTTGATTTTCCGGCTCCGTTTTGCCCCATTATCGCCAGGAACTCGCCGTCTTTTACGGTTAACGAGACGCCTTTGAGCGCTTCGACCTTGTTAGCATAGGAGAAGCGGACATCTTGTGCCTCAATCATTTGGTTCCAAGCATCTCCAATAGTTGGTCAGCTAACTCCACAGAAGACAAGGGCATATTTTTGCCAATGTTTAAGCCGTCTTTTTTGAGCAATTGATAAAGCAACGTTGCCTTGGGTATTCCGACGCCGATAAGGCGGGTTTCTTCCGTGCTGAGGATTTCTCTCGGGTTGCCTTCGAAACGCACTTTTCCCTCATCCATAACAATTAGGTGATTCGTGTACTTCGCCGTCAAGTCCAGCCTGTGCTCTACGAGAATCACCGTTATTCCCTGTTTTCTGTTTAAATCGTAAATAACATCAAAAATTCTTTCGGCGCTTAAGGGGTCAAGGAAAGATGTGGGTTCATCCAGTACGATGATTTCGGGTTCCATAGCTAAAACGGCTGCAATCGCTACCCGCTGCTGCTGTCCCCCAGAAATTTCATGAGGAGACCGTTCACGCAAATCGTAGATGCCCGTTTGGTTTAGTGCCCAATCCACTTTTTTTCTAATTTCTTCTCTGGGAACCCCAAAGTTTTCCAACCCAAAAGCCACGTCCTTCTCGACTGACAGGGCGAAAAGCTGGTTTTCTGGGTTCTGAAAAACTAAGCCCACATGCTTAGCCATCTCATATGTGTGGCGTTTTAGAACGTCTTCGCCTGCAACCGTGATTTCGCCCTGCAGGTCGCCTTGATAAAAATGCGGGACAAGCCCATTGAAGCATCGGCACAAAGTTGTTTTTCCGCAGCCGCTTGGACCCGTGATTAACACGAACTCACCTTTTTCCACTTTGATTGAGACGTCGGCGATTGACGGTTTTGCTGCGCCTGGATATGTGTAAGTGAGATTTTTGGTTTCGATTATAGCCATTTTTTGTGCCTGCTATCTTAAGCGTGAGACTTTGCTCATTTAAGCGTAGCTACCCAACTTTGGCTATTTTCTGTCTTAGAAGAATCAGACATTGTTTTAGTGTTGGCTCTATTTCTCCTGTGCCGCTCACTCCGGCTGCCATCGCGTGTCCTCCGCCGACTCCGTGCAGGAATTCGCCAAGAGGAGCTGCGATATCTTTTCCCAAGTTGATGCCTGTCTCCTCGGTGAACTGGCGTGTGCAGCGCAAGCTTATCTCGATTTTTCCGTTTTTCAACCCTGCCACAGCTGAAGCGTGGGCGCCTAAATCGACCAGCGATTTTGCTGCTGCTGCTTGGTAGGCGCTGACATGCGAGACGGCGATTATCCAGCCGTTGATCCTTGCGATTTTGGCTCTTTTGCAAGCCTTAAGCTTAGCTAGCCTTTCTGAAGTGTCGATGGGCAGGGAAAACTCTTGCAGCGTCGCCTGCACATCTATACCCTCGCCCACCAGTTTAGCCACGATTCCAAAGGTTGATGCGCTTGCCAAAGAGAAATGCCGCGTGTCGAAGGCTATGCCCACAAACAACGCTTTTGCTTCGTTGAAGTCAGGCTTGGTTTTCGCTTGTTTGAAAAGTCTGTAGACTATTTCGCAGTTGGCGGCTGCTTTCTGGTCAATGACGCAGAGTTTGCAGATTTCAGTGGTTGAAGGGCTTGGGTAGTGGTGGTCAACTATTATTTTCGGTGCAGGCGACCTTCTTATGGTTTCAGCCACTATGTCAAGCTGGTCAATCGTGTTTAAATCCAGAAAAACAATCACATCCGCCGATTCAATGTTCGGCTTCAAGTTGACTGTTATCGGCATACGTTCCAGAATCAGCTTAGACGGTTTGTTGACGCCTTGGGGGCAACCGATTTCAAACACGACGTCTGGCATGAACCGTTTGAGCAAGCCCTGCAAAGCGTAGGCTGAGCAGATTGCGTCAGCGTCAGCACTGCGGTGACACAGCAAAAGAACAAAAGATGCCTTATTTTCCTTGAGTACTTGCAGAAGATTTTGGAATTCGTTCATTTTAGCTTTCTCAAAAAGTTTTCAACAGCCTTATGTGCGGTCTTTGTCGCTTCTTTGACCAGCACCTGGGCATCTACGTCTTTAGCTTCAGGCGAGAGAACGAGGTTGATTTCTACAGAAACCTTCAGCGGTTTTGAAGCTTCCGCTTCCACGCTGATATCTAATATGTCAACCATCTTAGAAGAAACTTTGACTAGAACGCATTTTCTAGCGGCGTCCTCCGCCCTCGCGCACAAGTTTTCTATTTGCTCAGTGGATAGCTCTGGTATCCCCAGCTCATCCAAAGGGGTTCACCTAAGATGTAGGTGGCTGATTAACTGGGTTCAGGTCTTCTTGAAGTTTTGTCTGCGACTCCTTTATTTGGCTGCGCATTCGCTCCTCTTGCCTTGCCAAAACCGTGCTTCTTGTTTCCAGAAGTTCTTTGCGTTCAACAAGGTCTTCTGTCACTTTTGGCTTCTCAGCTTTAACCAGCAAGGAACCCACTGCCTTGTAAATAACTGCTGTGTCAGCTGTTTTCTGCAGTTCCGTTATTGTCTGATCTACTTCTGATTTTTCCATTTCAACCTGCTGTTTCTGCGCTAAAATCGACTGTAGCGTTTGTTGTAGCTGCTGCAGTCTAAGAAGCCTTTCTTGAACGTTAGGCGGTAATCTTGAAAGTTCATCACTCAAATTTCATCCTTCCGTACCCAGCAATAAGAGAAGCCCTTAATTAAGTATTTCCAACAGGCATAGCCGTTCCGGAAGACATGCTAAATCCCTGTTTGGTTCCAGTAGTAAACATGCTGGTAACCCACGTTCGTAACTGGGTACTGCGGGTCAGCGTATACTATGTCCAAGCTCACTCTGTACTGTGACAAAAGAGCGCTTGTGCCTATTGCTATCTGCATGGTCTTGCCATCAGTCAGCCAGAAACCCCAAATCGTATCGTTCGGGTTACGCATTCCCCACCCGTAGTTTTCAGGCAAAACCAGCACGGCATCTGGACCGCTTAAATCAGGAAATTGCTTCTGGTGTATGTCGTTCCAGAAGCTTTGCATAGCGATCAACTGGTCATTTGTCAATGCGCCATAGATACTTCCGTTATCATACGGGTAGTTAAAAACTGCAATGTATTTTGCCCCTGCCTCGTATGAGGTCAGCATTTGATCGTAAATTTGCGATCCGCTGTCCAGATAGTAAGGTTCATCGTCGTACTTCCAAGTGATCATTGCACCCCACTCTTTGCCTTGCATTCTTGCGGCTCCCTTCACAAGAGCAATTTGCTCAGCTACGCTGCAGTTCCAACCTAACTCAGCGAACATAACATTGTATCCACCCAAGTAATCATACCAGTAAAGGGCATAGTCAGAAGTGAATGTTGTGACAGTAGCGTTTTTCAAAAGACTAAGTCCATTGTCTCCTTCAAGGATATCTTGTGTGAAAAAGTTGGCTTCTAAATCATAGTTTGGAGGGCTTGTTTTGTTATTCATGAAGCCAAGCATCTTATAATAAATCTGATTCAGGTCGTAGATTGGTTTTATATATCTTTGGTAAGCCTCAGTTTTAGTATAGTTGCCTGTTGTAAAATTGCTACTTAGAAACTGCGGCTGCCAATGACTAAACCAATATGACCAGTTGCCATCTAGTTGAATGCCCCCTGGCTCGTCGTTGTAATACATTCCCAAGAATTTGTTGCCCCACTTTGTCTTCCATTGCTGCGTAACGTTTAATGATTGATTCCAAAACCAGTAGCGGCTGGTGTCAAAAGGTTGTTGGATGCCGACGTTTATAATTACGCTTAACCCGTTAGCGACTGCGTAATCGCAGATTTCATTGACCGCTGTTTCGTTTTGGGTAATTGCGTTTCTTCCTGAGTCCAGTATGAAGAGGTTCGTGTAGCCTTTCACTTTGTCAATGAGGATTTTGGCTTCCAGTGTGGTGTTTCCCCCGAAGGCTACCCCAACATAAACGTTGTTCGGATTAGCCTTAGGTTGGCTTTCAATCGAGTAAGTTGTGTAGGCCCCTACTGAAACAGCCAATATCACGATTAGGAAAGCAGGAATCAAGTATTTGCTAACTCGCTTTAGGCTGCTCATTGTTAGACCTGCACGAGAATGTTAACTTGTTCCATCCTTAATGTCTTACTGTAAAACCTCTCTTTCTGTTAACGGATAGGCAGGAAACAGTTTTTCATATCCGAGTAAACATTTAAGGTTTTCTTGTGAAGTATTTTAAGGAGTCCAATCATTAACCAACACAGGAAAGGAAGGGAAAGAAATTGGAAAGGGCAAATGTTACAAAGGAAGAAATCCAGCAGCAAGACACTCGTTTCTTGGCAGTTTATGTTGAATCAAAGAATTCCTGTATGGTAATGTTGAGCGAAAGAGAAGACAAGCTTGGAACATTAGCGATAGCTGTTCCCAAACCCAAAGAAGGCGTTGGCGCTGTCACGTCCTCTGTGCTTCTCGGCGACAAAAACATTATTTCGGCGCGGATGTTTGCTGAGTATGTTGCTTCTAAGAAGGGAAAAATTGCCCTTGTTTCAGTTTACCTTGAGAAAGTGGGCGAAATTCAGGCCCAGGGATTCTTCAATAAGCTTATTGACAAGCTCATTAAAAGCGAAAACCAAAAGGAGCCTACTGCAACCTGATAAAAACGCAGGCTGGAAAGCTTGCCGTGAAACAGGGAAATCCCATGATTTACCAATTGGCAACCGCCGATATTCCAGCAATCCTAAGCGTGGTAAACAGCGCCGCAATCGCCTATAAAGGGAAAATCCCAAGTGACGCATGGAAAGAGCCTTACATGCCAGAGCAAGAGCTTGAAGAAGAGATCCGCAGTGGCGTGAAATTTTACGGCTGCAAAGACAACGACGTTTTAATGGCAGTTATGGGAATCCAACGTGTGCGGGATGTAACTTTGATTAGGCATGCTTATGTGCTGCCGGCCATGCAGCGTAGAGGCTTGGGGCAAAAATTGTTGGAGCATTTGATGGGTTTGGCTGCGACACGTCAGGTTTATGTTGGGACATGGGAGACTGCAAGCTGGGCTGTGAAATTTTATGAGAAAAACAGGTTTCAACTCGTGCCATCTGCGGAAAAGAACAGGTTGCTAAGGACTTACTGGAGAATTTCGGAGCGGCAGGTTGAAACGTCAGTAGTGCTCAAACTTAAAAGGCAACTTAGATGAAAGAAACCTTATTGCTCAAAGTTGACTCTCAAAATCCAGATGCTTCCAAAATACAGGTTGCTGCGAAATTCATCCGCAAAGGCGGGTTAGTAGCTTTTCCCACCGAGACTGTCTATGGTTTAGGCGCAGATGCTCTGAATGCTGATGCTGTTTTATCGCTTTTCGAAGCTAAAAAGCGGCCTTTAGATAATCCTCCAATCGTTCACATCGCAGACCCTAAGGAAATCTACAGGCTGGTTGAAGAAGTGCCGAAAAAAGCAGAGTTATTGATGAAACGATTTTGGCCAGGTCCGTTGACGCTGGTTTTTAAGCGTTCAAGCGTCGTCCCTAGCGTGACCGTTGCAGGTTTAGAAACAGTTGCAGTTCGAATGCCTAAGCATAAAGTGGCTTTAGCGTTGATAAGGCAAAGCGGTTGCCCAATTGCTGCTCCAAGCGCAAACCTTGCGGGGAAACCCAGCCCTACAACCGCTCAGCATGTTTTTGAGGATTTAAATGGCCGCATCGACGTTATCTTGGACGGTGGCGCCACAGACATCGGGGTTGAATCAACTGTTGTGGACTTGAGCGTTGATCCGCCTATGGTTCTTCGGCCAGGCGGAACGTCTTTTGAAGCGTTAAGGCAGGTTTTGGGTGACCTGAGACTTCACCCTTTCGTTCTTGCTGAGGCTGAGTTGCCCCTGGAAAAGACGCGTTCTCCGGGAATGAGGCATAAGCACTATGCACCTAAAGCGGAAGTAATACTCGTGGAAGGAAACGTTCCGGAAGTGATTGCCAAGGTCAAGGAGCTGTCTGAATTTTACAGGCTTAAAGGGGTAAAGGTCGGCGTCTTAGCCACTGACGAAACGCAAACCAACTACAGGGCCGACGTGATTAAATCGTTAGGAAGCCGCTTTAACTTGGCCGTTGTAGCCCAGAGCCTTTTCCGCTTATTGAGAGAAATTGATGCGGAAAATGTCGGCGTCATAATTGCTGAAAGTGTTTCTTCTGAAGGGCTCGGATTAGCCGTCATGAACAGGCTTCGCAAAGCGTCAGGCTACCACATCGTCAAAGCAAACTCAGCTCAAGATTCAAGCGGAACGCAAGCTTAGCAGCGACGAATTTGGCTGTGATGCCAGCGGCTGGCGCAACTAAACCCGTATTCTATTTTTTGGACTTTCCACGTATCAGCAGTTGCAACCCTTGAAGTAAAAAAGTTAATCTGAAAATGCCCTCAGAGCCCTTATGGAAAAACGATTATATAACTTAATCACGACGAGAAACAAGTATTATTTATCGCTCTTGGCTCTCTGCACGGGCTGCGCCCGGGATTCTCTCCGAGTGAAGCAGTACATCAACGACGAGGGAAGTAACCCCCAAAGATTTTTCCAACAGCCACACATTCAATTTGCCAGTTGATACACATTTGCATTTGTTAGTTCATAAGCAGCTGTTGTAGTTCCATTTGAAAACAATGAGGCAAAAGCGTTGGAAGTATCTTTAACTGAGAATGTTATGGTGAAGTTTTGAGGATTTCCTATGGGCATAATGTCAACGTATTTGTCTTGCATCCCAGATTGACCTTTAGTTTCAGAAAGAAAAGTAGCTGTTGTTCCGTTATGGGTTTGACCATCTGATTCTGAAGCCCAGTTAGGGGCGGTTATATTGTTTGACCCATAATTCGAAAACCATGTTATATTCGCATTCTCAGTTGTGAGGACAAGCTGAAGAGATGTATCCATCTTGCCTGTATTTTCCCAACTTAAATCGATTATCAGGGGTGTATTCGAATTCACATGAGTATATGTGCTTGGCATTATTGTGGTATAAATCGGACCATAGGGATTAAAATCCCACACCATGGGAACATACGCATACCCTGTCATACCGTAATCAATTATTGGTCTTGACTCCCAAACAAAAACTGTCATAGCGATTAAAACTACAGCAATTATTACTGCAAAGGTCAAAACAACTGTTCTCTTAGGAAGTGCTTTCATCATTATCTCTACTACGTTGAGTAAGGTTGTTCTTAATTCTAACTAATAGAACACAGCTAAAACCTTCACAATCTTTCCAACATTTGACATCTCAGCTTGTAAGTGAATGGCAAAACATAAATCACGCCTGCTTTGATACTCAATTTATGCGAAGGTAATTTGCATGATAACCAGAGTAGCTGAGATGACTCTTGCCGGGCTTGCTCTGATTTCTTTGTTGTTTTTTGGCAGCTTTGCCTTGCTTTATCAAATTGCCACTCAATTATGTGAATCCATCTTCATTGATTATAGTTGGCTTCTCAACAATATTCGGATTAGCGTTTGGGCTATTTTCTGGACGCTGGTTTACAAAGACCAGCTGAAAAGCTTAACAACAAAAGGTGAATGGTTAGGGAAAGAATCAAAAAAATATTTATTTGCCACCATCGCTGGGCTTATGGTATTCCTGCTTGTTTCTTTCTCAGGGATCCTTCTCAATGCAGGCTCATCCCGCGGGTTTTTCGCAGTAGGCGAATTTTTCTTTGTTATTTCAGCAACCTTCACTTTGTACGTTGAAAGGATGATTCTTATTGGCAGATGGGAGAGGCAAACTAAAAGAACCATATGGGCGGATTGGAATCACTTTTTTGGAAGACTCTATGTCTCTTTTAGTTGATCCAAAATAGTTAGTTTTCGTTTATCTCTAAAGTTAGTGCTGTTGACTTGTGGACTTAGTTTTCAATCTCCTTCTAAACATTAAGAAAACCGCTACGGCAACTACAGCGACGACAATCAATCCGCCTACTATGATGAAAAGTGTGTTAGACGAAGTAGGCGAGCCAATTGCATAGAAATTGCCGTCCTGAGACCCAATATAGACTACGCCATTAAAGATAGCTGGCGAAGAGTTTATCTGGTTTTGAGTAGGAAAAACCCACACTTGAGACCCCGTCGTGGCGTTAAGGGCATAAACATCCTCATAACCCCCCACATAAACCACCCCTTCTGCAACAGCGGCAGAGGACAAAATGCGAGGAATATTGGCTTTCCATATTTGCGTGCCCGTTGAAGCGTTAAGAGCATACATGACGCCATCCACCGAACCCACATAAACTACTCCATTAACTACTGCGGGAGAAGCTTGAACCCCATAATAGTAGCCTCCTGCATACAAGTTGGTTGGGTAGGTGTAGAAACTCCATACTTTGGCACCCGTTGATGCGTTAAGAGCGTAAATGTTGCCACCTACGGAGCCCACATAAACAATTCCTTCACTAACGGAAGGCGAAGACGTTACTCGGTTGCCCGTTGTGTAGAGGGGTTGGATGCTTGTTGTGTAGTTCCAAATTTTGGCGCCTGTTAAGGCATTAAGCGCATAAACGTTGCCATCGTCTGAGCCCACATAAACAACTCCGTTTACGACCGCAGGTGAAGACTCAATCTCGCCTCCAGAAGTGTAGTTCCACAATTTAGTGCCCGTTGAAGCGTTGAGAGCGTAAACATTGCTGTCGAGTGAGCCTATGTAAACTACACCGTTGACCATGTCTGGTGAAGAATCAATCCTGTCGCCAATTGGGTAGCTCCATATTTTGGCGCCTGTTGAAGCGTTAAAGGCACAAACGTTGTTGCCTGCACCGATATACAGCACGTTTCCAGACACAGCAGGAGACGAATACACTGCGCTGTTGATTGAATAATTCCATATTTTGACGCCTATATAGGCGTTAAAAGCATAAATAACGCCGCTGTTGCCGTTATTATAAAGTGGATTTGCGCTGTTATTCCAATTAGACCCAACATATACTACTCCGTTAACAATGGCTGCGGAGGAACCGATTTGGCTGCCATCAAAATGTCCTTCAACGTAGCTCCAAAGCTTAACAGGTTGTACGGGTCCAGTGTTATTTGTAGCACCTGTATGTGCAGAGTTATTAAGGAACATCGACCAATCTCCAGAAGACTGCTTAGCATCCACTTTTGGCGCTAAAGCTAAAAACATTGATAAACACAAAATAGCAATAAACGCAAACGCTAATGTTCCTAGGTTTCTTTTCTTTTTCATTCGTTTTCCAATTTGCTATGGCTGTTGAAGCGATAAAAGAGTTATCGTCAAGGATTCTTGACTAAAGGTTTCTTGACAAAGCTTGACCATTGAGTTTCTGGATAGGAAGAATCATTTTTTTTGATTTTTTGGCTTGAAAAATGGTTCATCATGGACTTTGATTCAATAACGAAGGAAGTTTCTCCATGGTTTTTTTGGTGTTGATTAGTAATCCCAAGCAATCCACAATTATATAACATGTTTCCTGCTTCTTCTGCCAAGGTTTATCAATTTGGATATTAGGCTTCAAGTTTTCGAGTATTATACGGATGACAATAGTGGGCGAAAAAACTTTCGCTTCGCTGTTGTTAACAGTATTAAGTCCAAGAGTTATCCTCAGAATTTTGTTTGCATGCTACCTTCACAATTCGGAAAAGGAAAAGTAGATAGTGCGTTCCTTAAGTTATTCGGAGACAGAAGCTGGGAACAAGCCAAATCCTTGTTGAAAGCCGCTCGGGAGCAGGAAGATGATTCTGAAATTAAAGCAGAAATTGAGAGAAGACTCAAACTACTTGAGCCTAAAGGAGCTAATCAAATAAAGTGCAGTAGCTGCGGAAAACTCTTTCAGCCCAGACGAATAAAAAGGTTCAAGAACAATTTTTGCGGAGAATGCATGAAGAAAAAGTTTGGAGACCGAGTATAGAGTAGGCTTCTATGCTTTAAGCTGATATAATCAAATGGATATGTTTTTCACTACACACATATCGTTAATTCTGATTTCAAATTAGTAATAAGACGATTGGTATGAGGCGTTCTAAAATAGAAATGTACGTTGACATCCTTACAGTTCTGACCAATAGAGGACCACTAAATCTAACACACGTCAGTTATCAAGCAAATGTTAACTGCTCTATCCTAAAAGAGCGCCTTGACTTTCTCATTAAACAAGGTTTAGTAGAAGAAGGCGCAGTAAGGAAACAGCGTGTAGTTTACGGTGTTACACAACGTGGAATGACCGTTCTGAAATCCTTTAAAGAACTAAAACAGGTGCTACCCATGGTAGAGGAAGAGGAAGCATGAAACCAAGCAGCAATACCCTACTGAACATCCTACCCGTTTCATTTTATGCAACTTTTTTAATGCTCAAAAGTCTTAAATCTACAAGTTACAGAATAAAATTATTCAGGGTTTTGTATTGGACCCACAAGAAGTTGCTGTCGCTTTAGAAAAGACTTACGTGCTTGTTGTACGAGTGGTTAATTTTCAAAGAAATAAACCAATCAAGAATGTTAACGTTAAAGTTTTCATATTGGAAAAGGCACCAATAACGCTCCAACAATGGGCTGAAAATCTCAAAAATGGAGCCCCATTTAAAAAGTTGATACTCTCGATGAATACCGACAATGATGGTAACGTAACTGCTGAACTTGCAGAGGGCTCTTATGAAGTGAAAGTCGAAAAATACGGTTTAAATAAACCCTTTGAATTAACGCAAAATGACAGAGTTCTCTTTATTGAACCGAAAAAGCATTGGTGGCAATAAGTCTTGAATCTGCACAGGGTAGAATAGCCTAAAGAGAAAAAGGTGGTCGTAGTATTCTCAATTACATTTTTTTCCATAATAGGATAAATCGCCTTTGAAACCTTCGATTAAATTTCCTACTGCAGCTTGAGATTGTAAGAAAGAATCTATATATGCCGTATCACTTAAGAATTCGACCAATGGTTCAATAACCTCTTCAAATGATAATTTCTTCTTGCCTTGAACCTTTTCGGGTAAATATTGTTTAAAACTAAGATGGAAGAGGGAAAATTCTATTCAATAACAGAAATGAGCCACATGTTAGTTGGAATCCGACTTTTTGAGGAAGATAAATGATATTGGATTGAAGCCGACTTGAAGTAGTATATTTCTTGGTGGTTCTTGTCGTATGTGTTGCCCTATTTTTCGGTCTGTTCGTGAGTATAGGAGTTACTGACGCTGTAATCTTAACTTTAATCGTTGCTTTCATTACGGTTCTCTTTGGCTACATTTTGTTCGTCAGAAGTGGTTGTTTCGTCATTCAGATCAACTTCGTTCTTTTCCCTAACGCAACCGCTGGGTCTGTAAACTAAAACCAATTCCTCGCATACTCTGCCTTCGAGCTTGCCCAATTCTGTACACATTCTGCTTTTGACTTCATCCTCTGGCACGGTACAAGTTCTAATAGTGGCTTTCTCTAATCTTAACAAGGTGCCATCATTCTTTTCAATATACGTTTTGATTTTAACTTCGCCAATTCTTTCTCCTGCTTCCTGCCCCATAAATAATCTTCCTTTCTCGACTTTCTCTTCCATTTCTTTGGGCCTTCCCCAAACCCTTTGGACCCACATATCCTATTATTAACTAATAATAAGAAAGGTAAGCCTATTAGTTTAACGCGAAAAGTGAGTTTTGAAAGAGAACTTCCTTGTTAAGAAAAGGCATGTTCTTCAAGACATTTTGGAATTAGTTCATGAATTTTATGTGGCAACCGTAAGTATCTTGTATAAGACTGACTGGCTAGGGGTTGTAGGTTTTTCATACTTCTTTTTTGATTGTTAAATGTTGTGTCAAGATGTGACAACATAAGGTAATATACTGTACAGTATAGTATATTACGATAAGAGATAATCTAAAGTGACTGAATGCCCTTGCTGTCATAAAGAAGTTTCAAAACCTCAAACGCTTTTACAGAACAGCTATTTCGTCATCGAAGCCTATACTTGTAATGAATGTAAGGGCAAATTCAAGATAATAAAATAACTTCTGTTCTACGGCTTAAAAATAATCAAGTAATCCTTGTTCTCTTCAAGAGAGAACTTTCTATTTTTCAGTAATAACTCAATTTCTTCGCGGTCATAATCGCCTTTAATCTGTAATTGGTGACTGTCAGGGGTTCTTTGTTTGATGAGAACGAAAGTGGGTTGTATTAAATGCTCTGTACCTAATTCCTTCAATAGAGCAACAGCTTCTTTCCTATCCAACAGGTTACCCCTCAGTCGATCGACTTATGAACGTACAAGACTAATAACGCTTTGCTATGTACTTTACAGTAACTTAGTTCAAGTTTTCATTGATGATAAGTCTTAAATCTGAATAGCGTAGAAATAGCCTATCATGGAATAACAATCGAAGGCGAAAACAAATGGAAAACACTAATACAAAACGCTGCAAAAACAGCTTAAGGGGTAATTATGTTTTGATTTTTTCGGTTTTTCTGTTTAGTCGCTAATCTTTAAGTTTTTTCGATTAATTGACTCGCTTCAAAGACACAGATTATATCGGTGCTTTGCTTTATGCTGTCACAGTCAATCAGGTGTGCTGTTCCGTCTGGGCAGTAGACTTTGTCACCTTTTAAAGTTTTTTTGTATCGTACACTGCATTCCTTAAGCATGATACAGCCATCGCAATCTCTTGAAAGCATTCTTTTTTCACCTCTACTTATGTTCGGAAGCAGAGAGTATCCGTGGGGGAGCTAATATAGCTTCTCTTAATAATCTATATATAAATTAACACATAAACAAGTGTCCCACGAAACTTAACACCGCGGTTTACACCGAAAACCTATCCAACAAGTTACTCCTCACTCCACTTGTGAACGTACAAGACTAATAGCTTGGATACAATAGACCAAAATCGATAGGTAATGAATAATAGTTAAGTTTCCAGAGTAATCAAAATAAATAAGAAAAAGCATTGTCATCAAGGCTTTTTGGACTTAGTTCATGGATTTAAATGTGATTTCAAACTAAAATTTGCGTAGCTCTATTTCATGGCTAAAAAGTGTGAGAAGATATCTAAGTGACATTTAAAACAACATTACACCTGCAAGATAACACAGATTCCTTCAGGTTAACGCTCTATTTTTTGGTGGAAAAATGGATTTATTAGTGACTTAGACTTTCGAGACAACCCTTAAACCTGCAAATCTAATAATATTATTTTGGGATTGGTATGGAAGACGAAGTGGTGATCGTAGAAGTTAAACCCAAGATGTTTAATATTACAAACGAACCGGGCAAAAGCACCTTCAGGCTTTGTTACAAAAAAGAACTTTATGAAGTTAATCAACCAATAACCAAAAAACCAGAATACTTAGCTATCAGAGCCCCAGCAGGCGTCTGGATAGAGATGCTGTTTGCGATTGACCAAGTCAAATCAAACTTTCAAAAAGGACAAATTGTTCCCCAAGGATGTCCAATGAAAGTTAGCATCCCGCTTAGAATGAAGGATAGAACGTCAACATGGCACAAAATCTGGTACACATCCTTCAGAACTTTGCTAACTCACAGTTCATCTGAAGAGTTTGGCGAGGAGAAATCAAAGCCTATCACACAAGTAATCATTGAAGATGACCGGATTCTCTGCAACGGATATGAATGCAAGCATTTCAGCTACTGCAAGTACTTTAACCATTCACCGAGTGCTGTTATAAGTACTGTACCTAAAACAGATTATTCAAGTTAAATAATATGGTAGGTGCCACGCTATTCTTTTATTGTTGCCCTGCTATTTGAATTCTGATATAGATGAAAAGGCTGTATGTGTACGCATTAGCCCTTCTGCTTGTTGTCTTGTTGCTTGGTTTGGTTATAGAATTTTACATTACAAATCACGCGGCGACAGCTTCTCCGAATGTTTCTGTTGGCATTGACGCTGCTTTCTCAGGCGTAGCAAACGTTGAGGAACTTGTTAACGAGGTTAAATCATACACGAACTTTTTTGTCATCGGCAGCACTGTAATCACCTATAACATGTCCGAACTCAATCAGACTTGCCAGTACCTCAATGATAGCGGACTCTGCTTTGCGCCTTTCATGCACATTAATCCTGAAGCTTTCAATCAGACGCAGTGGGTAATTCAAGCCCAGCAGAATTGGGGAAGCCATTTCTGGGGTTTGTTCCCTTATGATGAGGCTGGAGGTGCACAAATAGATAAGGCAAGATCTTCAGTTGAAAATGGCAACATATCCCTTATGCTTGTACAAGAAGCTGCCAACTATACAGATGCGGCTGATAAATTCGTGTCAAACTTAAGCGGTGATTTGGCACCGTTCAAGTTTAACGATGTTCCCTTGATGACCTCTGATTATGCTCTCTATGAATTTGATTACAGAGCAGGCTACAATGTAGTCTTAGCTGAGCTCGGGTATAACTTGAGCAAGCCACTACAAGTAGCGCTATGCAGGGGAGCAGCCACAATGCACAACGATGATTGGGGCGTCATAATAACTTGGACTTACGGACAACCGCCCTATTTAGAAAACGGAAGCCAACTTTTCGACGACATGGTATACGCTTACCAAAGTGGAGCAAAATACATACTCGTATTTGACAGCAACCTAAATTACACTCAAAATGTTCTGCAACAAGGACAACTCGATGCTATGAAGCAATTCTGGAATTACATAAAGGCAAATCCGAGAGAAGAAAACAATGTTCAGGACAGAGTAGCTTTTGTGCTTCCAGCAAATTACGGATACGGTTTTCGAGGACCAAACGACACTATTTGGGGTTTATGGTCTGCAGACAACCTCTCAGCAAACATATGGAACAACGTCACCAGTTTGTTCGAGCAATACAAAACAAATATTGATGTAATCTACGAAGACGATCTACAATTCAGCATAAGCAATTACAGCAAACTAATATTTTGGAACGGGACAGTAATTTAAAAAAATTATTTCCATTAAATGAATAGCTTAGCTTTATAGCAATATTCTTTGATTGCTGTTTGACGCTATTTCTCTCGCTAAGCTGGAGCCTTCGACCTTGTTGAGGTGAAATGAAACTTGAAAAATCGCAGTTTTTGCTATAGCTCTGCTATTGAAACCCAAAAGGAATTAAACAGACTCAAGGAATTTCTGTTTTATTGTCACGTAGAGCTAACCAGCGTTTAAACTCTAGTCCAGTACACTTGCCTTTCCTCAGCCAGTTGTCACCGTACTTCTCGTTCAGCCTTTCATCGTAGGACCTAAAAGTTTCTGATTCAGTTACTTCTATGCTATTTCTTTTCTTCAATTATTAATAGCTCCAGTTTGACTCTTATACATGTCTCCGCTTAAAGTTAAGCCTAACTGCTAACATCGAAAAGGAGGGTCAGTGACTTTCAAACGAGGCACGCTAAACCTCCAAATCACACTCAGAATTTTTCCGAAATTATGGTGATTTTACAAACGATTTTGAGGAATCCAAAAGAATGGTGAATTTGTCTGTTGAACCACTTCCAGCTTTCCGCCACACATAGGGCATTCTAAGGGTGATTTCTTCTGAAAATATATTAGTTCCACCCAACATGTGTAGCAAAAGTAAATCTGACATTTTAGGCACCACTTAAAGCCTCCTCCAATCATCCTACCGCAATCATCACAAGGTTTGTTAAATCAACCATAATTAGCGTTCTTCCATGTGATGCATGAGTTAGTGTTTGTCTTATCGGAGACGCTACAATCTCCTTATAGTTAAAGGGAGGCAGTACCCTTTGGGCGAAACATAATGGAGGGCAAAGTAACTTGGATAAGTGATAAGCGCAGACACCCCGAAAGATACAAAGAAGAAAACGAAACCTACCCGCAAGCGTTAATCAATGTAGAGAATGGGCTCAAATGTATTCCGTCAAGGTTATCAAAGTAGAGGATTTACCTGAATTTTGCTCCCCTATTTCTGGCAATAAGCTAATCGAATTTTGTGACGAACTATGCAAGCAACGAAGCTCTGAAAAAGCATGCCTAAAACTGGAGCAATTGAAAGGAAGAGATTCCCGAAAACGTTTTAGATTTTAAAGCCACCTAAGCCGCGACAAGGCTAATTCATCTAAAGCCCACTCAGACTCAAAGGTTATACCGGGTTTTTGAATATCTTTACAATGTTTTAGTCAACTGAAAGAATTTTTCCAAAGGAAAGAAATTGTAAAATTGAACTTACTTAACGTGTGATTAACCAAAAAAAGGAGGAAGCGGGTGACATCTCCACTGGTAGGTGGTTCAAATCCAACACCTTGCTTTCTTTCCTTTGAGTTCCTGAAAAAATCTAACCTGTAAGTCAAACGAACTCTTTGAGCATCACAATAAATTCTTAAACCGTGCTTCTTGCGAAGCGCAGCAGACAGCTTTTTAAAAACTTCCCTTTATCGATTACTCACTATATAAAAAGACAGATAACTATCACGAAAAATTTATATTTAAATATCTGATTGTTGAATTCCGTTTGTATTAAAAGAATAAAACTTGGTGAAAATTATGTCTCAAGGTGGAGGAACAGTTCCAATTCTGGTACTTAGAGAAGGAACCGGCCGAACAACTGGCCGCGAAGCACAAAAAAACAACATAATGGCTGCAAAAATAGTGGCTGAATCAGTGAAAAGTACGCTTGGTCCCTGCGGCATGGATAAAATGCTCGTTAACAGCATGGGCGACGTCGCCATAACTAATGATGGTGCAACAATAATGAAGGAGCTAGACATTCAGCATCCCGCAGCAAAAATGCTTGTTGAAGTTGCCAAAGCTCAAGACAATGAGGTCGGCGACGGAACAACGACAGCGGTAATTCTGGCTGGAGAGTTGCTTTCAAAGGCTGAAGGCTTGCTTGACAAAAACGTGCATCCGACAGTTATAATTGAAGGTTACAAGAAGGCAAGTGAGAAAGCCCAAGAAATTTTGGATCAAATAGCCGTTCCTATTTCGATAGATGATGAAAAAACCCTGAAGGATGTGGCAATCACATCCCTGGCTAGCAAAGGCATTAATGTTGCTGAAGAGCACTTTGCAAAAATTATCGTTGAGGCAGTTAAACAAGTTTCTGAAAAAATCGACGGAAAATACAAAGCTGACATTGACCTTGTAAAAGTCGTCAAGAAACACGGCAAAAGCCTAGACGATACAGAGCTTGTCAGAGGAATGGTTATCGACAAGGAAGTTGCAAGCTCACAGATGCCCAAGGTGATCGACGGCGCCAAAATCGCCCTGTTAGATGCAAAGCTGGAGATTGAGAAAACAGAGTTCGATGCTAAAATCAACATTGAAAGCCCCGACCAAATGCAGCTTTTCCTCGACGAAGAAGAACGCATGCTCAAAGAAATGGTTACGTCAATTACGAAATCCGGTGCAAACGTTGTCTTCTGCGAAAAAGGCATTGACGACATGGTACTGCACTTCCTCAGCAAAGGCGGAGTCTTAGCAGTTAAAAGCGTTAGTAGCAGCGACATAGAAAAACTATCCAAAGCAACAGGCGCCACGATAGTTGCAAGCGTGAAAGACCTCAAAGCTGATGTTCTCGGCAAAGCAAAACGCGTTGAAGAGGTCAAAATCGGCGATGACAAACTCATCTATGTCCGGGACGCTAAGAACCCCAAAGCTGTAACAATAGTCATCCGAGGCGCATCCAACCATGTCATCGACGAAGCAGAACGTTCACTGCACGACGGCTTATGCGTTGTGCGTAACGCGATTGAAGACGGCAAAATCGTTGCAGGCGGCGGAGCACCCGAAGCAGAACTAGCCAAAGGCTTGCGCGCATACGCAGTTAAGGTCGGCGGACGCGAACAACTCGCGGTAGAAGCCTACGCGGAAGCAATCGAATCAATCCCGCTTACGTTGGCAGAGAACGCAGGATTAGACCCCATAGATATCATGGTAGCACTTAGGGCGCAACATGAGAAGCCAGACGGAAAGTACTTCGGCATCGAAGTTACAACAGGCAAAATCAAAAACATGCTAAACCTGCTAGTAATTGAGCCACTAAGGGTGAAGCTACAAGTCATAAAATCAGCCACCGAAGCTGCAAACATGATACTCAAAATCGACGACCTAATCAGCGTCAAAGGCGGCGGAAAAATGCCTCCGATGCCTCCAGGCGGAATGGGCGGCGGTATGGGTGGAATGGGTGGCATGGGCGGTATGGGCGGAATGCCCTACTAAAACCCAACTTTCTTTTTTCTTTTTAAATTTTTTAGACCAATTGTTGCGGTTGCTTTTTAATCTGTTATGCATTCTTAAACTGTAAACTTATATTCAAAACGGCTCAACATTATTCGGTGTCCTGGAGGCTTACACATGAAGCATGTTAAGATAACAGCGTTTGATTGCCCTGATGCATGGTTCAAAGCCTTAAAAAGCATATGGACTGAAGGAGACGATTTCCAAGTTGGCTATGGCTCAGAGGAAACCATGACGAAGAAACTCAATTTAACCCTGGAGGTCAACCATCCCGAGAATCGTCCCCTTGTCAGTGACAAGGCTCCATGTGACATGAAGTATGTCCAGTGGTACGCTTTGACATATTTGTGGTGCGGTGAAGGCAAGCAAGATGAAACCTACACGTACGGTAGCAGGTTACGGGAGCCCGTTGACCAAGTTGAAGAAGCCATCAACCGTTACGTGAAAGAGCAGCGAGACAGGCAAATAACAATGGTCGTAAGATTGCCTGACGATATCAAATTGTTCTGTCCAGGCACGACTGAGCGCCACGAACCCCCCTGCCTAAGCCTGATTGACACGGAAATTCTCAACGGAAAAATGCACCTGACTTGCTACTTCCGTAGCTGGGATGCCTACGCAGGGTTACCTGCAAACATTGCTGGACTGCAATTGTTCAATGAAGCCTTCGTGTCAGAGATTAACGAGCGGGGAAATCTTTGTTTGACAACGGGTAAACTGATTTTTCACTCCAAAAACTGCCATATCTACAAAAGGCAGTTCAACCTTATTAAGGAACTCTTTGAGCCCAAGGAAGCTTCAAGGACTGATCGAATGGCAAAAACCTTCAATGCCTGTGAAAAAGAAGAATAAGCAACTGCTAAAGGTCCCGTTTTACCGGATAGCCAAGGTTTGTCCAAGCGTTCATGCCCCCAAGAACATTGCTGATGTTTCTGAAGTCTCCCCTTTCAAGTAAACTTGCTGCAATGCTGGAGCGGTTGCCTACGGAGCAAGTGACTGCGATGGGCTTATCCCTGGGCAGGAAACCTGCTTTTTCTGGCAGGTCAGCGAAGAAAATTCGCGTTGCACCTTCCACAACGCCTTCCTCTTTCCACTCGTTTGGTTCACGAACATCCAAAAGAGCAACTTCACCCATGTCCAGTTTGTCTTTAAGTTCAAGAACAGACATTGTCCTCGTGCTGCTAAGGGGTTTGCCAGTTTCCTGCCACTCATTCATTCCTCCACATAGGTAACCGCACACGTTATCAAACCCGAGCCTGCGCAATCTCGGGGCAGCAATATCAATGTCGCTTGGTCGCTCATGAACGAAGATGAGGTATTGGTTGGTATCCAAGAGCCAGCCTGGGTAAACGCTCGTTCCGCCGAGCCACATGCTTAGCGAGTTGGGAATATGTGCGCCCGAATAAGCGTTGGGCTGCCGCGTGTCCATAACCATAACAAGAGGTTCTTGCATTTCATCCTCAAACTCCTGAAGCGAAAAAGGCTTGGGATACGACAGCTTACTCAGAAGAGGCGGACCATTCTGGTTGTATTCTTCCATTTTGCGGAAGTAACTCGGCACAACTAGCTCTTCACCCGTCGATTTCAGTACGAATTCTTCCTTGCTTAGACGTAAATACGGGTTGGTTTTCTTCTCGTAGCCGATGGCTGTTGACTCCTGCCCGCTTATACTCCGCCCGCAAATACTTCCTGCTCCATGCCCAGGGTAAACAAGAACACCATCCTCAAGCGGCAGCAATTTCTCGTATAGGCTAACGTAAAGTTTTTCTGCTTGCCTTGGCTGGGCGGTTTTGCCGTAGAGGTCGGTTCTTCCGACTGAGCCAGCGAAAAGTGTGTCGCCGCTGAAAACCATCTCTATCTCGTTGCTGTCTGGCGAATAGGCAAGGTAACATATGGATTCGTTTGTGTGCCCAGGCGTATGCAGCGCTTCGATCTTGACTTTGCCAACGTTTAAGGTGTCGCCGTCGGAGAGGTTGTGCTCTCCATACTTGAACTGCAGTGCGTTGCTGTGCCCGATTTCCGCCTCAGTCATATTTTGAAGTTCGAGCGAGCCTGTCACGTAATCTTCGTTTCTGTGGGTTTCAAGAATATACTTGAGTTTGGCGCATTCCTTTTGAGCAAGCTCAATATAGACGTCGCAGTCGCGCCTCGGGTCAATGACAGCTGCTTCGCCTTCGTCTGATAGGTAGTAGCTGTTATGCGCTAAACCTTCCGACTTGATTATTTGCAGCTTCGTATGATTCGCCCACTGAGCTTATTGTTGCCAGTCTAACAGGCGCTTCTCGCCCTGCAGCATTTGGATGTCAGTTACATCTTGCACTACTTCCATCGTACCAAGGTACTTTCCCTCTCGATCGCGCACTGCGAAAAACCTGATGTGTACCATGCGTCCTGCCATGTTAATCCAGAATTCAGCCACGCTCTTTTTTCCAGCCTTGAAAGATTCCACTATCCCGTTTACGGTGTCGATGCTTTGTGCTGGGTGGCAGTTTTGCACTTTTCTGCCGATAATAGCTTTCGTACGCACAAAAATGATTTTCTCAGGCTTGTTAAAGTACCGAACAGTATCATGCTCATCGATGAACGTAATTTCAACAGGCAGCGCGTTAAGCAAACTGTCGAGCTGTTCTTTGGTTAGGTTGCCATTTTCAAACTGCATGATGCCAGTGGGCGTTGGCACCTGCGCTTCCTCAACGCGCTCTTTGGGCGCAAGCACTAGCTCAGGCGGTGTGAAGCAGCAGTAGCCGATGGCGTCGAATTCCTTGCGAACCTCAACCCATTCCTGCCGTGTCATAACGCTTAGCGACGCTGGGAAAAGAATGTTGTTTTCTTTGTAGAAGTGGCTCGGCAAAAGGTTCCCCAATGTTTTCGCTGTCTCCCACAGGTCATTTTTGAAAGCTGCGTAGCCAGCTTCATTAAGCTCTACCATGAGCGCTTGAAGCTTCTTTTTCTGCTTCCTTATGTCGTCGTGTTCCATCCACATCACGGCTGGAGGCTCAACAATCCCGTGTTTTTCAAGCATGGGGAAAAGCACGTTTTCTTCCCTGAGATAGTGCTTTTCTGAATCAGCGAAGTCGCTGGCTAAATGTTCAACCTGATGAATATCCTCGCTCACGTAACGCACGTCGTTAACTTTCAGTATCTTATTGGCCAGAACAACGAGGTCTTCAGCCATCTTGGTCATTATCTTATGCTCCTCCATGAGGATGCTGATAGGCTGGCTGGGTTTGAGGTTAAGGTTTTGTTTCTCGATTTGCTCCCTGAAAATAGCCATGTGGACGTCGCATAGTTTTCGCATGTCCTCTCTTTTCAAGCCTTCTTTAACGAGTTCCTCCTCGATCTTGGCGATTTCCAAAGAATCTGTTCCTTCAAAGACAGTTCGGAATTTCTCCTTAACTTGCTCGGGGGGCACTCCAGCGTGCAACTGCCGTATTGCCTCTTTAATCTGTGTTTTCTTATCTTCCGACAAAAGCCGTTACCTCTGCAAATATATCAAAAAGCTAAGGATTTATTCCTTTCCAAAAAGGATCGAGCAAGGTTTTAAAGGTCACTTTTAACTAGAATGATTAGGGAAATCAATGGGTTACTTTGAGAAGTGGAAAGTGCTTGAGGACCTTATGCGAGAGCTTCGGAGAAAAGGCCTCGAGACTCCTCCAAATGTTATTAACGATTTAAGAAGCGCTAAGATGATGATCAAAATCGCTGAGGCGGAAGAAAGCCGGGGTGATGTCGTTTTGAAGCTGGAGGAAATCCTCGGCAGCGTCGAATTAGACCTTATGGCAGAAGCACAAACTGTCCTTAGCGCCGAAGAAGTTGATGAGTGGCTCAGACGCCTTGACGAAGCCAGTTTGACAACATGCGAAATAAAAGGTGAAAGGGAAACCACCTTGATCACAGGGATTCCAAGAGACCAGAAATGGATAAGAGTAGAGCCCATACCCAACTTGCCTCCAGAGAAGCTTACAGTGATAGCTAAGGAAAACAGCCTTTCAGTGAACCTGCAAAAGGACGGCCGGCTAGTAGTTTACGGTCAACAGGAAAGCATCAAGGCATTTCTTAAGAAAATGACGGAGGAGGCGCAGTCAAAAGAATAAAACTGCCAGATAGTCAGCGATCGATTTAGTGTTTTTGTTTCGATATGTTTTTTACGTAAAGTTCGCTAGTGTGCATCACTGTGACCATTGTGGTGAAGCTTAAGGGATTCCAAAAATTAACATTGACCGACAAAGCCCTGCAAACATGGCTTGAGACACTGCAAATTGGCAAGCCTAAGTCCGAATTAGTGTCTTTGCAGGATGCGTCAGGGCGTATTTTAGCTGAAGACCTAGTCGCTCAGGAAAGTTTGCCGCGGTTTGACAAGTCAGCCATGGATGGGTACGCGCTGAACTCTGGGGATTCAGCCGGTGCTTCACAATCTAAGCCCTCAGTTTTCCAGTTAACCGACAGCCCTGAGCTGGGACCCAAGCAAGCCAAGCAGGTTTGGACTGGAAACCCAATTCCGAAAGGCGCCGATGCCGTTATCATGCTTGAAAACACCCAGAAAAAAGAAGGCAAACTTGAGGTTTGGAGTCGTCTTGTTCCAGGCGAAAACGTCGCCAAAATCGGTGAAGACCTTAAAAAAGGCACTCTTGTGGTTAAGGGTGGCGCTCGCTTGAACCCCTACCACATAGGCTTGGCTGCTGCCTTGGGTTATCGCCAACTGAAAGTGGCCGCCAAACCGAAGATAGGCATAGTCGCTACAGGAAACGAGCTTGCAGAGGCAGGAAAGAAGCTTAGCGGCAGCATGATTTTCGATTCAAACAAAGTTATGATTTCAACCATGTGCTCAGAACTCGGCACAGAAACAACCGACTTTGGCATCGCAAGAGACGACGTGGATGAAATAGCCGAAAAAATCCGCGAGGCGCTTAAAACGCAGGACGCTGTTGTTACCACCGGCGGCACGAGCGTTGGCGGATTAGACTTGGTGCCTGATGCTGTCAACAAGCTTGGAAAGCCAGGAGTAGTTATTCACGGCGTCGCACTTAGACCTGCGATGCCAACGGCACTAGCCATGCTCGAAAGTAAACCCGTTTTGATTTTGTCCGGTAACCCCGTTGCGGCAATTGTCGGTTTTGAAGTATTCGGGCGGCCGATGGTTTGTAGGCTGCTCGGCATGAGTGAAACGGAGCCAAGACCCATGTTGAAAGCTGTTCTGTCAAGAAGAGTTGCGAGTGCCTTGGGAAGAAAAACCTACGTTCGAGTCCGAGTGACCTTGAAGGAAGGCGAGTTTTACGCTGAGCCGGTCAGCGCGAAGGGTTCGGGTTCAATTTCCACCATGACGCAGAGTAATGGTTTCGTAGTTGTACCTGAAAATCGCGAAGGTGTAAGCGAAGGCGAAACTGTTATCGTGCACATGTTTGGCGCCTTGGAGGCTGAGTCCTGAGTGTTTAGGAAACTTATGACCTTTGAAGAAGCCCAAAGAGCCATTGCATCCCAGTTTAAGCCCCCAGCTTTGGGCGAAGAAGAAGCGGTGCTTCTTGAAGCTTATAATCGCGTCCTATCCGAAGACGTGGTTTCAGCCCTTGATATTCCACCGTTCAGCCGCTCTACCATGGACGGGTACGCTGTGAAAGCCGAGGACACTTTCGGGGCTGACGAAAACCAGCCAGCAATCCTCAAAGTTGCAGGCGTTGTAAGCGTTGGGGAGCAGCCTCAAGTTAAGGTTGGTAAGAGTGAAGCGGTTGAAATTGTCACTGGAGCGCCGATTCCTGACGGCGCCGACGCAGTGGTTATGATTGAGGACACCGAACGGGAAGACAGCGAACTACACGTTTTCAGCCCCGTCACTCCGAACGAGAATATCATGAAACGCGGCTCAGACATAAAAATGGGCGAGTCCGTGCTCAAGAAGGGGCAGCTTTTGGGTTCTTCAGAGATTGGTGTTTTGGCAGCTTTGGGTTTGACGAAGGTTAAAGTCTCAAAGGTTCCCATGGTTGCCGTTTTATCGACAGGCGGCGAAGTAACCGAGCCGGGGAAGCCTTTGCCTCCGGGAAAAATTTACGATATCAACGCTTACAGCATCAGTACAGCAGTGGTGGAAAGCGGCGGCAAACCCGTTTATTTCGGCGTCGTAACGGACGACAAAGAGGCTTTGTCTAAGGCTTTACATGCGGCATTAGCTTCTGCTGACATGGTAATCACTTCAGGCGGCGTCTCTGTGGGTCCGCGGGATTATACTCCGCAAATCGTGGATTCGCTGGGAAAACCGGGCATTGTAGTTTACGGCATCGCCGTCAAGCCGGGCAAACCGACCACTGTTGGGTTCGTCGGGGATAAACCTGTTTTTTCTCTGCCGGGTCATCCCACGTCAGCGTTACTGATTTTTTATTTGCTGGCTAGACCCTTGATCCAGCAGTTGGCTGGCCGACCAGTTGCCGCGATGAAAACGGTTCGCGCCGCTGCTGGATCACGAATGTTTAGCGCTAAAGGAAGGCGAACGTTCGTTATGGTTAGGTTGATGTTTGATAAAAGCTGCCGTTTGATCGCTGAGCCAGTTGAATCTGGCGCTTCGGGAGCAATCACTACGCTGGCGAAGGCAGACGGGTTCGTTGAGATTCCTGAAAATGAGCAGTTTGTCGATGCAGACGAAGATGTCGCGGTCTTTCTTTTTCGTAGCGTACCTGGTAAAGCTTAGGGTCTAGGAAGGCTTTCGTTTTCTTTACATAAAGCCGTATTTGTTCAGAACTTTTCTTGCCGTTTTAGAAATTCTTGTTTCTTCTAATTGTTCATGCAAATAAGCAAGAAACGCTTGAATTAAAACAGCCTTTGTGGTTAATCCAAAAGTTATTTAACAGTCAAAAGGCCACTGGGTTCAAGAAACTTTGGCTCTAAGGTTTTCTTCTTATCAACAGGAGATAGATGGCGAAAACCCAAGTAAGCACCAGGTAGCCAACCATGGATAAGCCTATCAATGCGTTGCTGAATCCTGCCACAACCAACGTGTAGAGGGTGAAGGTTGAAGCGGCTACGAACAGGATGAATATTAGCCACGGAGCCCAACCCCGTTTTGTGAAGACCCCGTAAGCCACTATTAGGCTTAGGATTCCCAACAGCCCAAGCTGTGGCGCATAGCTTGCGAAAGGAAGCGAAACCAAAAGGATTATTCCACTGAGTGCGTAGAAAGCTAATGCTATCAGCTCGATGCGGTTAAGGTCTTTCAGTCTAGACGCTAAAGCTAAAGACATTTTTGTGCTCGCCTTTACCTTATGCATTAAGGGTATAACTAATAAGTTTTTGCGGTAACGAACAAGGAGCTAACTGGCTTTTTCCCTCTGCAAATAACCTCTCCGCCTAACCACGAAGACACTTCCCAGTCCAGCGACAGCAACAATGAGCAAAACCACGAACAGGTCAAATCCAAAGTTCGAGTCCGATGACGTTTGGGAAGGCGGTGTTACATGCGCTTTGGTCTCTACAGGTGCAGGCATTCCGCTTGGGAAGATGCTGAAAGCCAAAGGGTTCACGAGTGGGTGGTTATCTTGGATTAAACGCTCGTAGCTGGAGTTGTAGCTGTAGGGCGTATCCCATACTCCTGTTGAACCCAACTGCGAAGCCTTCGGGTACCTTGCTGTGTATTCTGCCCAGTAGTTACCGTCAACTGTTTCGCCGCCGCCTATCTCCAAGCTTACGCCGCCTGCCAAGTTGTTGTGTATTATCGTGTTGCAGCTGCTGCCGAAATGCATATAGACTGCTGGGTCCCCGCTGATGGTGCAGCATGAGACGTTGTTGCCTCCGCATGCCCAGAAGAAGACCCCGCCTTGTAAGCCGTTTATGGTGTTTGCGATGTAGTCATTGCAGATTGTGTCATTGCCGCCTCCGCTAGCGTCTATGCTGAAATCGAAGTTTATTATTGCCAGATTCTTGATGGTGACGTTCCAGATTTCGTCTGGTCCCGGTATTCTTGTCACGTTGTTTGAGAGGTCGATTCCTGCGCTTCTCAGGGTTCCGTCCCCATTTAAGGCGTAACCCGCGCCGTTAATGACTATGTTACTCCGATGCACCACGATGACACCTGAAAAGTTGCCTGTCAAAGTGTAAACGTTTCCGTTGCGGGCAAGAGGCACATCTGACGGCTGAACGCTTCCATCGGAATTGATGCCGATGACGTTTGTAGAGGTTTGGGCTTGGGCGAAAAGATTCGGCAGGCTTGAGAAGCTGAGGAGGAACAGGATTAGGAGAGCGCAACAGGTTTTCCGCATATTTCCACGCAATGCAGTATTGCGTACGATCATATTACTCTCCCCGAGGAACGAAGTGTTCTCCTAAAAGAACAGGCTTGCCTCCACAATCAGGGCTTGGTAGCGGGGGAGAGCGAAAAAGTTTAGAACCCGTCTTGATGCAGATACATTCAGAAGAGGATTGAAGTTTCATGAGTTATCTTGAGTTGTTCGCGTCTCAAACCAACGTTTTCAGCGGCGTCCAGAAAACCTTTGATGAGGCGAAATACATACTTTTCGGCGTGCCTTTTGACGCCACCAGCTCCTACCGTGACGGGGCAAGGTTTGCTCCAGCCGCAATCAGGCAGGCGTCCCAGAACATTGAAACCTACAGTTTCCGCAGCGGAATCGACGTTGAAGATTTAGCGTTGCATGACGCAGGCGACTTGGGGGCATCGATGGAAGCAGCGAAGACAGTGGACATGACCCGTCTTGTGGTCGACGAAATTTTGGTGGCTGGCAAGGTTCCCGTGGCTTTAGGCGGGGAACACACGATTACGCTCGGGGCAGCCAAAGGTTTAGGCGCCAAGGCGGCAAAAACAGCAATCGTAAGCTTCGACGCGCATTTGGATTTGCGCTGCGAGTTCTTAGGCTCAACCCTTTCCCACACCACGTTTATGCAGCTCATTTGCGAGGAAGTTAAGCCCGCGAAGATTGTTGAGGTTGGCACCCGCAGCGCTTGCAAGGAAGAATTGGCTTACGCGAAGAAGGCGGGTGTCGATTTTTTCACCTCTCAAGAAATCCTCAAGCAAGGCTCATTGCTCATAGGCGAGCAGCTTAAAGAGAAGCTTCTGCCCTACGAAAACCTGTACTTGACCGTGGATATGGATGTGCTTGACCCTGCATTTGCCCCGGCAGTGCAGAACCCCGAACCCGAAGGAATTAGCACAACCCAGTTGATTGACCTTGCCTGTGCCTTATGCGACAAACGGGTACTCGGCTTTGACGTAGTCGAGATTGTGCCGATCTACGACCTGGGAATCTTAGCGATTGCAGCGGCCAAAGTTGTCTTTGAAATGCTTTGCCAACTGGAAAAAAACCGTAGACTTTAGTCCCTTACCAATGCAATTGCGAAGCCGTCTTTGCATACTGCGGGAGTTAAAGAAGAAAAATCTGAAGATGAACGAAATCGCTCGTCGACTTGACGTTACCCCGACAGAAGCTTTCAGGCAGCTGGAGCGACTTAGCACCGCTATGTTGGTTCAGAGGCAACCTGACGGCACCTTCGTGCTTGCCGAGTACGGCAAAATAGTGCTTCAGATTTCCACTTCCCTGGCTTTTCTCTCTAAGTACAAAGAGTATTTTTCAACGCATGATTTGATGAGGCTTCCTATCCAATTCGTGAACAGACTGGGCGAGCTTGCAGGTGCAAAGTTGGAAATGGACACAATTGAGAGCTTGAATAAGGGTGCGAAATGGTTTAGTGAAGCCAAACCGTACGCGTGGGGAATAGGCGAAGGCACCATTCCAGAGCACATGATTCCTGTGATGAATCAGCAGGTTCAACGGGGAATTCAGGTCAAAATGCTTATCCCAACGGAACTTTTGCCTGCCGTAAGTCAGCCTGGAACAACGAAAAATGTGGAAGCACGAGGCTTATCTGACCTCTCTGGAATAGTCGCCTTTAAAGAAGAGATGGCTGGCATATGCTTCCGCCAACTTGGAGGGAGAATTGACTATGCGGGCTTTTTCGGCAGCGACCCCGTCTTCCGCAATTGGGTTAAAGACCTGTTCCTGTATTATTGGGGCAAAGCAAAAAGAGTATAAACCAAGCGTACATAAATTCTCAAAAATTCAAATGGTCAACGTAACAATTTGGTTTACGCCGTTCTACCAAAAAAAGTCTTGGAAATTGAAACTGCCGTCAGATTTTCAAGCTTGCTAAACTTGCTGAAGTTTCAACAAAGCTTGTTTTCAAAAAGCAATCTGACTCTTCAGTGATCAGTAAACTTGTTTGAAATGTTGCAGCAAAAGCAGTTTTTGAAACGGTAAATCAATTTGAACGATTAAGAAAATCCTGCATATCTCTGTCTGTTTACAACGCAAAACAATTTTCTATCAGCGCGGTTCAAGTGCTACTTCGAACGCTTGGTGATAAATGCGCTCGTCATCGCCAAGTTGCCGTTTTATCAAACTTGCATTCAATTTTGGAATCGTTATGCGCCCATCCTTGTTCATCTTTACGTAAAAGGTTTCATCGACTCCGTAGGCAAACAAACGCAGGTGCCCTCTCAGAAGTTGCGTTGATTCTAACTTGAACTCCCATCTGATGAGCGTAGGAATCTGAATACGATTTCCCCTCCCTATCATTGCCTTAAAGGTTACCGAACTTGTTAATGGCATAAAACTTTCCCAATCACTTAAAGCCTTATTAAACCAATATTAACCAATACTAACCGTTTTTAACCGATACTAACCGTAGCCTAACTTTAATTTAAGACTTGTTCCAAAAAAGCAACCCAAACCAGCTTGTCCAAAAAATGGAGTAAAAGTCGCCACATCCAAGTCTTATATTTTATAGGCTATACTTAGTATGCTGAAGGACGCTTGATTGGCTAAAGAATCAGCATTAACAATCTTCACAATCGGGCACTCGATTAGAACACTCGAAGAATTCGTAGAGTTGCTCAAAACTTATGGCGTAACACTGGTCGTGGACGTGCGCACAATACCCCGAAGCAGACACAACCCACAGTTCAACAAAGAAACCCTACCCAACACGCTCAAAAAACACGACATAAAATACATTCACATGCCAGAAATCGGCGGCTTACGCCGACCCAAACATGACTCCGTCAACCTCGCTTGGGAAAACATGGGTTTCCGCGGCTACGCAGACTACATGCAAACCAAAGAGTTCACTGACAACCTCCTAAAAATCGTCGCGCTGGCACGAGAAAACTGTTTGGCGCTGATGTGTGCTGAAGCCTTACCCTGGCGCTGCCACCGAAGCCTCATCTCCGACGCACTCATCGTTCGGCGCGTTAACGTGAAACATATCATAAGTGCAAGCAGCTGTATCAATCATGAACTTTGCGAGATGGCGCAGGTAGAAGGGACAAAAATAACCTATCCCTTGTTCACGAAAGAAACTCCTCAGCGAACATTAGGCGATTTCGGGTCCAAAGTCTAATTATCTTATCATTCTTTTTGGAGTTTAGCTATGAAGAATCCGTTGCAGTGGTGGATGTGCGGGTAAAGCCTTTGGCACTGAGTGAGCCCGCGCAGTCCTGGTAGTCCCAGTTCGGGCTTGATTTCTGCTATGTTAAATTCTGTGTGGTCTTTCAAGAACCGTTCAACTATCGTTTCGTTTTCTTCAACCGTTATGCTGCAGGTTGAATAGATCAAGACTCCGCCAGCCGCTACTTTTTCCGCGCAGTTATTGATCATTTGCCATTGAATATCGGCCATCTTGCTGATTGATTTCGGGGTGATGCGCCATTTAGCTGAGGGTTGCTTGGCGAAGATGCCTGTGCCCGTGCATGGGGGATCCAAAACTATTGTGTTCGCTTCGTTAGCTAAAGGCAGGGTGGCGCATGCATCGGCGATTATCGGTTCAGCGATTTTGGTTCCCATGCGGCTTATTTCCCGTTTCCACGTTCGCATCCTTCGCGCTGAAAAATCCACTGAGTAGATGGCGCCGTTGTTTTGCATTAGCTGGGCTAGATAGGTGGTTTTGGCACCTGGAGCAGCGCAAACGTCGAAAACGATGCTGCCCTGCTTGGGGTCGGCGGCTTGTGTGGCGAAGCAGCTTGCTTTATCCTGGATATAGAATAACCCTTCTTTGTAGCTTGATAAACTGTTTAGCGGCTGTTTGGCTTCTGAGACTTTATACGTGTATTTTAGCGCCAGCGGCTCCAATTTTACGCCTTCAGATCCCAGTTTTTGTACTATAGCTTCTTCGGTTGCTGCCAAAGTGTTAACTCGGATGTAGGTGAGCGGCGGATTCATGCTTCCCTGCAAAAACGCTATTGCCTCGTTGCGTCCCATAAGGTTGAAGCAGTACTTGACGAACCATGACGGGTGAAAAGTTTCCAAGCTAACCCGCTCCTCATCGCTTGCAGCCTCAAGGATAGGTTCGAGTTGGCGTGTGAGCAGAAAACCTAGGAATCGCTCAACTTCCCGCAAGGTTTCCCACCCAAGGATTGCTCTGCCCATGCTGGCGATGTGCTGTGCTTCTTGAAGGTTGATTTTTCCCCAGTTCTTCGCGATTCGGGTCTGGTAAACGTAGAGCCGAAGAAAGGATTGGACGCCGAGGTTGTAGTCGCCGATTTTTTTGGGGTCCACAATCGTGTTGACGAGTTTATCTATGAGGTTTCGGCGCCTCGTGGTTTCAACGACGAGTCCGTAAGCGTACCGTATGGCGTTCGGGTCTTTTGTGTCAAGCTGCTTTATGGTTTTTGCCAATGCTAAGTGCTCGCTTAGTTTCTGCATTTCCATCCAGCTCAGGGTTTCAATGGCGACTGTCCAAGCATCCTTCAACAAATTTCTTCACGAATAGAACAAGATGGGGCCGCCTCTAAATAAGAATTCAACTGTGATTTCTCTAATTCTGCTGCAGTTTCCTTTTTGAATTCGCGCGCAAAGTAGCCTTCTTTTCGGTCTTTGAATTCTTTGGTATTTTCGCCTTTTTTCTTTTTTGCACCTGACTAAACCTTGGATTCAAGCCCTAAACCAGAAAAACACCCCGAAGCAAGCTCTGACAAACTATGCGGGACCTAGTATTTGAGACAAAAAACGACATAATTTGGTCCAATTGTTTTCGGGAGAAAAGCGGGGCGAGTGAGTGTGTAACTTAAAATCTGCACACAGCGGTTTATGCGCCCTTCTCTTTATCCTTGGTTCGAGCGAGGATTGATGGGTCAAACGCGCAAAATCACCACGAAAACGAGAGCCGGTCAATACATGTGCCCGGAATGCGGTAAGGTCTTCGGTGACAAAAAATCAGTTGACAGCCACATTTTCAGGAATCATGAACCCAGCATGAACGATGTTTGGAAACTTGCATAGCCGCAAACCGTTTTTCCCGCTTTTTTCATCTATAGCTTAACGGGCAAAAAGTTGTTTTGTAGTCACTAAAGATTTTAGTCTCTATTGTACCATAGAGAGGCAAGGAGAATGGGATAGCGCGCACACTCTTAGACTACTGCATCACTGAACAAGCTAAACCTCTTCCCAAACAAGAGGCCAAGACGAAAGCAGCGCCTCTGCCTGAAGTTACAAGCGACGTGGAAGTCAAACACAAAAAGAAATCCCGCACCTTTCCGCCTGTAGCGCCCATGAATCTTCCAGCATCCTACTTTGTATCTGCGTCCTACGATGGCCGCCTAAAGAAAGCCGTCATCAAACTTTACGAGCCAGAATCTGAGCAACTCTACTTCTGGTATGACAACACTGGGCACAAACCCTACTGCCTAACCAACTTGTCAAAGGCTGACCTAGAAAAAATCGAACGCGTCGTTAAACATGAGGGCTTTGATCATATCGAAACATGCAAGAAAATGGATCCTTTCCTAGATCAAGAAATTGAAGTATCAAAAATCGTCACAAACGACCCGTTAGCCATCGGAGGCAAACCGTACGGTACCATAAGAGAAATTATTCCTGCGGATTTTCCGAAAGTCTCTGAATTTCCAGTTGCAAAGGAAGATATCAAGGTCTGGGAGTCAAGCATAAAATATTATCAATCATACATTTACGACCGCCAGTTCCTGCCTGGGATGATTTACGAGGTCAAAGACGGCGCTCTTGTTGAAAAAGTGGTTGAAGAAGCCACAAATAGTTTGAATATGATACGGGCATTATTCAAGGATTGTTCTGAAGAAGAACGCAGTTACGCGGAAATGTGGGCAAAACTGCTTGAGTACCCAGCGCCAAAGTTCCGCAGGGCAGCTATAGACATTGAAGTTCTATCTTCGATAGCGACAAGAATGCCTAACCCGGATGAAGCCGAGGGACAAGTGATCGCAGTATCGGTGTACAGTTCAGACGGCGAAAAAAGAGTTCTCGTTCTAAAACGAGAAGGCGTAAGAGAAGGCATCAAGCACCTCACAGAAGATTTCGAGGTGGAATATTGCGAGACAGAGGAGGAACTGCTCAAAAAAACCTTCGAGGTTCTTTGGGATTACCCCTTCATCTTGACTTTTAACGGTGATGACTTCGACTTACGCTACCTTAGTAACCGAGCGTTGAAAAAAGGAATAAAGCCAAATGAAATCCCGATTGTGGTCGGGGATAGGGTTTGCTTACTTAAATATGGGGTCCATATTGACCTCTACAAGTTCTTCTTTAATCGTTCCGTGCAAATTTACGCCTATGGCAACCGCTACAAAGACGTGAGCCTTGACGACGTAGGTAATGCTCTTTTAGGGGAGCAAAAAATTCATTTAGAAAAAACCTTCGGGGACCTGAACTACTATGAACTTGCCGGCTACTGCCTGCGAGACTCTGAAATCACCTATAAACTAACCAGTTTTGACAACGATTCTGCCATGAAGCTAATTCTTGTTCTGGCTCGAATTGCGAGCATGCCTATGGAGGATGTCAGCCGCCAAGGAGTGAGCCGATGGATACGCAACTTTATGCATAGGGAACACCGCAAACGCAACATTTTGATTCCTAATGCAGAAGACATCCTGACTAAGAAAGGCAAGACATCCACCACCGCAGTCATTAAAGGCAAAAAATACAAGGGCGCCATAGTTGTTGAGCCAACTCCAGGTGTTCACTTTAACGTTGCAGTAATGGACTTTCCTAGTCTGTATCCTTCAATCATCAAGGTTTGGAATTTAGGTTACCAATCTATCCGTTGCAACCATCCCGGGTGCAAGGGACATAGCATCCCCGACACTCAGCATTGGGTCTGCACTGAAAAACGGGCACTCGAAAGCCTGCTTATTGGTTCGCTTAGAGATTTACGTGTAAAATGGTACAAAACTAGAGCCAAAGAAAAAACTTTGGCTCCTGAACTTAGGAGCTGGTACGGGATCACTCAGGGAGCCCTCAAAGTCATCTTAAACGCAAGTTACGGAGTTTTCGGCGCCGACAGCTTCGACCTGTATTGCCCACCTGTTGCAGAAGCGACAGCAGCCATCGGTAGATACTCGATTACCCAAATACTCAAACATGCCGAGTCGGTAGGCATAAAGGTTGTCTACGGCGACACGGACAGTCTCTTCCTCAAAAACCCCACTAGAGAACAGATCGAGGATGTCGTCAGCTTTACAGAACATGAATTGCACATGGGCATAGACGTTGACAAAGTCTACCGGTATGCCGTTTTCAGCGCACGGAAAAAAAATTACCTCGGGGTCCTAGAAGATGGCGCAGTTGACGTTAAAGGCTTAACAGGCAAGAAAAAACACATTCCCATCTTTATCAAAGACGCATTCAACAAAATGAAAGAAAAACTTGCAAAAGTCAAAAACCCTGAGGGCTTCGAAAAAGCCAAAAAGGAAATAGCGGAAATAATCCGTGAGCGTTACCAACGGCTTAAACGAAGAGAATGGTCTGACATCAATGAGCTTGCGTTCCACATGGTTTTGGGTGATGAACTGTCTAGTTATACGAAAACTACCCCCCAACATGTTAAAGCTGCGCGGATCCTGCAGAAAACCGGCAAGGAACTGAGGGCAGGCGATCTGATTAGTTTTGTAAAGGTGCTTAAATCGTCTTCCCGCGGCTTCTTAGATGACGTCAACTCTGGTGTAAAACCGGTGGAGTTAACTTCCAAGAATGAGGTGGACGTTGATAAGTACATCGCTTATTTGCAGTCTACTTTTGATCAGGTTCTTGATGCGTTGGGCTTGAGTTTTGAAGAAATTATCGGGTTAACAAAGCTTGAAAGTTTCTTGGCCTAATCAATATAGTTGGCTAGCAACCGCTAGCACAGTAAAAACTGCAACGATTAAAGCTATTATTCTGACGACTTGTTTCTCAGCTAAGGGGCGATGATAAGTTATCAGTGTGATGAGGCTCCTTCTGTGGTCAGAGCAGAGTTTGCTTCCATCAAAAGAAACCTTGGCTTTTTGCCTTGTGAAGAAGATTGCGAGAAGTATCAATGATGAATTGAAGATGTAGGGCAAAATCGCTACAAGCAAACTTAGCTTCAAGTCTGAGATTAAGGCAAATGATGCTATTGTCATTCCTATTGCGAAGGAGCCTGAATTTCCTACGAAGATTTTTCCTTGAAAATTAAAGTACGCAAGCACCAACCAGAACAGTAAGGGGCCAACCATTAGAATATAGGACGACGATAGGGCCATTAACCCAATTATGACTATTGCCGGGCATATTGTTTCTAAGCCGTTCAACCCGCCAAGCATGTTCACAGCGTTGGTAACTATCATGACAATGATTGGAATAATGATGTAAAAGTAGATTGAGCCCAGATGAAGTGTCGCAATGTACGGCAACAACAAAGTTGTTCTTGCGCCTGTCTCTTTGGCGTAGTATATAAGTGGTAAAGCGGCGATTAGAGGCATGAAAGCTTTGTAACGCCATTTAAGGTCTATCCAATCATCAAGCAACCCCATGAAGCCGCCGAAAAGGATGCATGCAGCCAATATTAATGGGGCTGAGATGGGTGCTGAGACGTTCGCTGGGCTCTTTATTAATCCCGAGAAGTAGAGAAGAAAAAGGTAAACTGTTGCGAATAGGACGTATAATACGCCTATGCCGTTGGGAACAAGGCGTTGTCCGGGTTTGTGTTGATCTGGAACTTTTGGAAACACAGGGCCGCTTCCTTACTGTTACGCCCGTTAGCCTTTGGTGACGCCTGTGCCTATTGTGCCTGTCGCTGCGTAGTATGCTCCGTAGTTTACTTGGTAGATGGCAACTAAAGGTACTAGTCCGCCGTACTGGTTAGGTGCAGTGTTTATGCCCGCAATCTCTACAGGTGTGAAGTATGTTGGCAGTGTAGCTTTCCAACTCGGCGCGATGCTGAATCCTGCACTTGTCAAAGCTTGGCAGTATTGTGATGCGGCGCTGTACATTATTTCGTTTATGGTGCAGTTTTCCCCTTGCGAATTCCATGACCACGCTCCCGTTGTGTTGCTGTAGCTGCCGAATGATGTTTCATCCTTCCATTCTGTTAATCCTTTGGTTGTGCCCATATAGCTATCGTTTATGTACATTTGCTCGTATGTTCCTGAGATTCTTGCCATCCACACGAATTTGCCTTCGTCTCCGTATCCAGCGGGGGTAGCTGTGTATGTTGTTGAGCTTCCGCTGCTTGACTGCTGAACCGCCAGAACGACGAAAACGAGGATGTAGTTGACGCGGCCAGGATTATTGTAATCCTCATAGTGATTTAGCATCATCAAAGATTGATTTTCAGTACCCATCATGATTAAACCTACGTTAGCGATTTGTGTGGCGTTGTATGTTGTGTTATCGCAAAGCGAAGTAACATTTGCAATATCACTCAGCCAGTCGCCGTAGTCCCACCATGATACAACAACGCTATTTGCTGGTGCGTTATTATTAAGCCAACTCAACGCAGAAGTCCATGCACTAACCGGCTGAGTTAGGCTTGTACCGCCTATGGGGAGGCTGGATGCACTGAGAGCTGTCGGAATAAAAGACTGATTGATTGATCTCGGGACTCCTCCGGTTTGCGGTGAGAAAGCTACCTCAGTTACGAGAATCAGGAATATCAGGAAGATTGCCACTCCGCTGTATTCTTTACTAACACGCGCAAGTTTCCGTTTGGTTTTTGCAAGGCTGTGAGGCGATTCCTTGAGTAAAGTGTAAAATGGTTTTAGTATGCTCAAAATACCTACTGCGGCTATGATGGCGAAAGCCGGAGCGAATATTGCAAGCAAACGAATCATCGATGCGGCAAAGAAAAGCGCTGTTACCGCAAAAACTATGAAGAATACGTTTTTGGTCGTGGGGTTCCTAAGAATAAAGTACAATCCGACTAGGAAGAATAGTATTCCGACGCCCAGTTCAAGGTAAACGTTCCCCCAAGCAGTAAGTTGCTGTTCAGCTACTGAATTGATGATGGGTGAAGAAGCCCTGATGAAGGGATCCAGCACCGTTACGAATTTTCCGGTGATTCCGCTACCATTGATAAGTCCAGTTGCAGATAAACCAGCGAACCCTCCCACAATCACAACTAACGCGGTAATCGCGAGGGTGAGCTTGCTTCTCAAAGATATGTTATTACGTAAGAGCTCTGCACTGAGAAGTATCACGAATCCACCGGCGACTGGAAGAACTGCGCCTGAAGTCAGGTAGCTCAGCCCTAGGTAGGGAACCTTTGTCGCAATCAACAATGCTAAACCGAAGGTTATGCTGTAACTGACGAGAAGCCGTTGGCTGTATCGTCTGAGCAGAAGCAAGACAAACATGAACAGAACCGTGGCGTCAATCATGTAGTAGGCTCCTCCCCAGCCTGCAATGAAATAGGCTAAGGTTGCAGCTGAACCTATGGAGTACAAGATGGAAGCACGCAGGGATCTGTTGTTGTCAATTGACCTCAGGAAAAAGAAAACAAACAGTATCAACCCAATCGTGCCTGGAACCTGAGTGTCGAAGAACCCTAACGAAGTTCTTTCAATGATTGATGGTTCCAAAGCAATGAAAAGTGCAGAAAACAAGCCAACTGCCCTTCCGCCGATGTCCTTGCCAAGCAAATACATTACGTAAACCGAAATTACACCAATTACAGGCGGAATTAACGCGCAAAGTGTCATCATATTAACGTTTGCGCCCAACGCGTGGATAACGTCGTAAGCGACTGCTCCTGTTATGGGTATCGAAGGCAGGGCAGTAGCCATGTTGAGGCCAAAGGGATACCATAATTGATGGTTTATCCAGTGCGTAGGCCAGTAGGGTGAGAGTAAACCGTGGTTTACCATGTACTGTGTTACAGTAAACTGGTAGTAGGGGTCAAACTCGTTGAGTGTTGTTGTTCCCGCTGAAAGGTTTTCCCAGCGTAGTGGCAAAATACGGATAATGAACGAAACAAACAGTATTAGTGCTAGCGCAGAATATGCAATTATTGTGCCGTGACTTACTTCAATGCGTAGTCTGCTAAAAGGTGCTAGCCTTTTACTTAGTCGGTCTTTAATTCCTTCTCCCACTTTAAGCCATCCTTGTCTTAGCGATTAGTTGTTCGACAGTTAATTCTTTACTTATACACATTGGAGGTTTATTTATGGCTTTCCAAAAATGTGTCAACATGGATTGTCGATCGCCGCAGGTTAAAGGATTCAGCAAATTAGACAAATGATCAGATTATACTGGATTTTCCTTGGAAAAGAACTTGAAACTGCCACCAAGATTGTGGAAGATTGGCTGTGGTAACCAAAAGGCAACCGGCAAAATCCTTGTGTCCGCTTGGGCGAAACCCGTTTTAGACTGGTGCGGCATTTTTGGTCAGGCGGATTGTTCTTGTCCCAATTAAGAATTTGTTATCCCAGTTGTCAGCGCCGGTTTATGGGTTTTACTTCAACATCTATAGGTAACAACGAAAGTTTTCGGTTGCATTTTGGGCATTTTCCACCGTTTTGAGAAATAATCTCATCTGGCGGTTTTAGCTCAACACCTTCATATAAAACATGATTGCAACCATGGCAGGTAACACGTTGCGGCATCCAAGTTCCCCGATTATTACACTGTCATGGATTATTTATTGGTTACTAAAAGACGACAATTGCGCTGGTCAAGGATTTGGTGCTTGTGTTGCAAACCTTTATTTCAAGAACGAATACTTTGTGACGTTAAAGCTGCGGGTTAAACTGTCATGGGAAAGTATACGTTGATTATCACTGAGAAGCCTGATGCCGCCAAGAGAATAGCTGCAGCTTTGGATGAAAAAGGAAACGGAAAAAGAAACGTTGACGGCGCGGTACCGTACTATCAGGCTTACCGGAACGGGGATTTAGTTATTGTTCCAGCCCTTGGGCATCTGTACACTGTGGCAGAAAAGAAGAAACTTCAACGTGACTTTCCAGTTTTTGATTATGAATGGGTTCCGCGATACTTGGCTGAAAAAAACGCGTCCAGAATTCGGGTTTGGCTGAAAGCTATATCTAAACTGGCGGAAAATGCTGAAGTGTTCGTTGATGCATGCGACTACGACATTGAAGGCAGCCTCATTGGCTATTGCATACTCCGATACGCTTGCGGCGGCAAAGAGCAAACTGCCAAACGTATGAAATATTCCACGCTTACAAACGAGGAGCTGCAGGAATCGTACTGTCACCTTCTTCCGCATTTGGATTTCGCTCTCGTTCAAGCGGGGTTGGCTAGACATGAAATCGATTGGCTTTACGGCATCAACCTTTCAAGAGCATTAACGTCGGCTGTGAAAAAGACCAGCGGTCATTACGCCATGCTAAGCACTGGACGAGTGCAAGGGCCAACGCTCAAGTTGGTTGAAGATCGAGAAAAAACGATTGGGTGTTTTGTGCCTACACCGTATTGGACCCTAACTGCAAGAATAATTGTCGGCGAAGTTGCGTTTGAAGCTGAATACGAAAAAATTCTTGAGAGCATGCAAGAAGCTGAGCAAGTGATGGCTGAATGCAAAACCGCTAGGAAGGGCGTAGTGGAATCGGTGGCGATGAAAGAGTTTGCCTTACACTCGCCTTTCCCCTTTGACTTGGGGACACTGCAAAGTGAAGCGTACCGGCTCTTCAGGTATACGCCGATGCGCACTTCAAGCATCGCTCAGCACCTTTACTTAGATGCTTTAATCTCTTACCCCCGAACAAGTAGCCAAAAACTTCCGCCGTCGATAGGCTACAAAACGATACTTGGAAAACTGGCAAAAATGTCCGTTTACGCAAAACAGGCTTGTGAACTGATTTCTCAGCCATCTTTAAGGCCTAATGAGGGACCAAGATTCGATTCCGCGCACCCAGCTATTTACCCTACTGGAGATTCGCTCGGAAAACCCCTTGAGGTCGCTGAACGAAATATTTTTGACCTTATAGTGCGCAGGTTTTTGGCTGCTTTGGGTGAACCACCCCTTAGGCAAAGCGTAAAGGTAACGGTTGGAGTCAGCGGAAATAAGTTTAATTTGAGCGGTGTGCGAACGATTAGGGAAGGTTGGATTCGGCTTTATGAACCCTATGCCCAAATAAAAGATGTTTTATTGCCACCATTAAAAGAAGGTCAATCAGTGACTGTTAAGCGGCTGGTTCTTAAAAGCGATTTTACTAAGCCGCCGCCAAGGTATAACCCTCGCAGTTTGCTATTAGAAATGGAGAAAGAGAACATTGGAACCAAGGCTACAAGGGCAGCAACCATTCAAACGATACAGGACCGCAAATACGTGTGCGGAACAGGGAGCCTTGCTGTTTCGCAGCTTGGCTTTGAAGTCGTTGAAATCCTGACGACTTATTGCCCAACCGTTGTTTCGTCCGAACTGACGAGAAGCCTTGAGCGGGAAATGGCTAATATTCAAGAAGGTAAAGAAACGAAAGAAGCGGTGTTGCGAAACGCTGTTTCCCTGCTGGAGCCGGTTATGTCAGAGCTCAAGGCGAAGGAATCCGTAATCGGTCAACGATTAAGCGAAACGTTAAAGAAAAATCGACTCGAAGAAAGGACAGTTGGGGCTTGCCCAAAATGTGCTAGCGGGAAACTGGTTATTTTGCGCTCCCAAAAAACTGGCAAACGATTTGTCGGTTGCACAAACTATTTCGTAGGCAAATGCAGCGTCACTTTTCCGCTTCCTCAAAAAGGTGCAATAAAGGCTTTAAGAAAACCCTGCAAAAGCTGTGGATTACCGATGATAAGTGTATGGCTAAGAGGAAAGCAGTCTTGGACGCTATGCTTAAACCCTGATTGCCACGAAAAGAGATGACAAAGCATGAAATGTAAGATTTGCGGTAGAGATGCGGAAGAGGGCGGTTTTTGCGTTTTGCATTTTAGTGCTTATCAAAATATTTTGGAGAAATTTGAGGTATGGCGAAAAGCTTCCGGATTAGGGTGGATGGATTATCTGGTTGAGATTCAGAAAAATTCATTAACTGGAGTATGGGCTAAAGAGGTGGTAGAGCAACTAATTAAGGATGAGAATGGAAATGTCAAGTAAACTAAAGAAGCGGTCTTCCGACGTGTCCTTTTCGTTGAGTCGCTGGTTCCAAAGAATCTCAACAACAACCCCCACAGCACTCATACTAACTATTGTAGGGGTTGGTTACGCAATTTTCCTTTTCGGCGGCGGCCTGTACACTCTCATCACACACCCCGCCCCAGCTTATTTAGGCAACACAGTAATCTATTTCCTGTACCCGAGCATCAGCGGGCAATTCATTTCCGATACTATTATAGCCTGCATACTGTACGCTTTTGGCTTCGCCGGCTTATTCGCAATTTACCAGAGCACTAGAAGCGCCTACAAGCCAAGACAAGCCTACATGTTACTTATTATAGGCGTAACATTTTTGCTTCTGTCATACATATTCTTGGAAGGCGCAATCTCGTTCAAAGCCCACGGTGGAGCCTAATCTGCCTTCTTAGTTTTTTCGCGCGCAACCTCGTAAATTCTAAATTAGCCAGCTTAAGTGTGGAGCTTTTTCCGCATAATCATCAAATCGCTGCCAAAACATTTTGATTTTTTTCAACCAAAACTAGTTTTTCCTGGATGAATTCATGTCAGACAGCATGTTGAGAAAGTAGTTCTTCACCAGGGGTTCTTTTTCAGCTTCAATTTGAAAGCTAAGTAATTTGTGAATAGATGAATGGGCGGGGTAATTAACAGAACTGTAACTGCCAGTTGCCAACTTACGATGGCTAAAGGAATCGCAAATACAATTGCCCCGACAACAAAATCGACTTGGTCAACGATGGGCAGCAAGCCCCCCGGCGCAATTCCTACTCTTCTCTTTAGAAAAGCGCCTGTCAAATCGCCTAAGAGCGCTCCTAAAGGAATCAAAAAGGCGAATAAAATTGGAAAATGAAAAGCCACAATTTCCATCACACCAACCATTATCCCGATGGCAAGGCCGAAGAAGAAGCCTCTGAAAGTTTTGTTATCACCGAAAACCCGTTTCCCGTCAAGAAAGTTTTTGCCAAAATCCATCTTTGTTCCACCACCCGCAAGAACGGGCGTGGCGTTTGCGCAGTAAGCTGGGAAAATGAATTTTAGTGCATCAATGACTAGCAAGGCTATGCTCATACGTTCAACCGTTAATATTCTCGGATTTCAGTATCTTGTATTCCAGATTCGAGTATTTGTACATAACAGTTGATTTCTTGGGAGTTTCCTGGTGCCTTTTCAATGACGGCTTTCAAGGTTTGGGCATACTGGGTCGGTTTCAAAAAAATTATTGTATCAGCCCAGAACTTCAAAACTCTGTTGGCTACTGGTGCAACACTTACGTTTTCGCTATCAAAAACGCTTCGAACTTGGCTGATTACGATTACAGGAATTTTTCGGATTTTTGCTGTCTGCGCTAAAATTGCCAATTGCCTGTTTAACTCACGGTTTACGCTGAAAGCTTTACCTGATTGCTCAGCGACTTCCGCACCGTAAAGTGAAGTCACCGTGTCAATTATTATTAACCCAAAATTTTTAGCCGTGTAATCTTGAATTCGATCAACAACGGCTGTCTGCTCACGGAAATCCTTGGGTTTAATCAAAATAACTTGTTCCGCAACTTGGTCAAATCTCTCTTTTGAAAGCTGCGACATTCTTTTCGTTGAGAAAGTGTTGTCGCAATCGATGAAGAGGGTTTTGTAGTTTTGCAATGCGCAGCTGATCGCGCATTGTATGGCAAGCGTTGTTTTTCCGGTTTCAGGTTCACCATAAATTAAAACTACGTTTTCAGGTAAGATTCCTCCGCCGATGTTGTTGTCGATGCATTTGCAGCCTGTGCTGATCGTAACCATTTTTATACCCAAGTTTTATTAAACTTGAAACTAGTAATGTGTTTTGCACTTAAACGTATACTATAAGGTTGATTGGGTGAAAGAAAAAGTTGCGGTGGCAACGGTACAAGGGAAAGCTTACTTTCTTATCGTTAACGTGTTACATGAGCAAGATATTCCCCTTGTGAGTTTGGTTCCAGGTGCGTCTGTGCCTTCTGAAGTTAAAGTCGTAATAACCACCGAAAAAGAAAAACACTTGATTAGTCACGAAAAAATTCTGGTCTTGCCTGAAGATGGTGAACTGGATACTTTGGTCGATGAAGTAAAGCGGATTCTTCATGGAAAAGAAGCGTACGAAAAAATAATAGTCGGTGTTGACCCAGGCGGAGCTATTGGGCTCGCTGTGATCGCTGACGGCAAAGTCATTGAGGAAAAAAACTGTTTCAGCATAAAAGAGCTTGTCGAATGCATAGTTAAGATGGTTAGGAACGTTAATTTTTGTTTGACAAATGTTTCAGTCAAAATCGGCAATGGAGTTCCTATCTGCCAAGAAATTGTTGAAAACTTGGATAACGCGTTGCTGCCTCAGGTTGCGCTTGAAGTGGTAAGCGAAGAAGGGACTAATCGACCCTTAAAAAAAGCTGGGCGTAGCAGAAAAATCAGGCATATCTCTTCAGCCATACGAATAGCAGCGAGAACAGGCTACATTGTTCCAAGGGGAAAGCTAATTGCAACGGACAGTAGAATCCAGTAAGACAATATTAGTAAACGGCCCCGCATCCGTTAAGGTTGTTTCTGGAAGTGCAGAGATCTTCGGCTTCCAAGTTAAACCGTCTAAAAAGGTAGTTGTTCGAGAAGGAAAGCGACTGCCATTTTTCGTGCTTGAAAAATCAGTATTTGACCTGTCGTTAGGTCCCAACGCAGAAATAGAAGAGACCGCTGGCAGCACAATCCCCGATTCATGGAATAAACCTCTCGAAACAATTTTGATAATGCAGAAAAAACCAGTGGTTGTTTTGGTTCTGGGAAAAATTGACTCCGGGAAAAGCAGTTACTGCACTTACTTGGTGAACAAGTTGTTGGATGGCAAGTGCAGGGTTGCCGTTTTAGACGGCGATTTAGGCCAATCGGACATTGGATCTTCAGGCACCGTCAGCTATGCCATTGCTTCTAGGCCTGTCGCGGAATTGTATGATTTGAAGCTTGAGAATGCTTTTTTCGTTGGTGTCACCTCGCCGATGATGGCGATTGTCACCGTAATTGAAGGCTTGGCTGCTTTGAAGGCTGAAATTTTGCAGAGACCCGTTGATTTTGTAGTAGTTAACACAGACGGTTGGGTTGAAGGCGATATTGCAGTGCGGTACAAGACGGAGTTAGTTAAAGAGTTAAAACCCGACATTATCGTTGGAGTTCAAGCGGCAGACGAAATTAACAAGTTGATAGAAAATATAGGGCAAGCAGTGCTTAAAGTTGAGCTTTCTTCGTCTCTTAGCCAACGAACTGCGGAAAAACGCAAAAGCCTCAGGGAAATGACTTACGCAAGGTACCTGAAGGACGCAAAGCTTCAAAACTACCCCATAAGCCAGGTGGTTGTTGAACCGCCAGGTGGTCTTCCAAAGAATCAGACGCCGGAGAAAGGATTGCTTGTCGGGCTGTATGCGTCAGCAAGCAAATTTTTAGGAATCGGCGTCTTGCGCGAGATTAACCAGGTGAGACGAGCTTTAAAAGTGCAAACGGCTGTTTCAGCCAAGCCGTTGAGAATTGTTATAGGGAAAGTTTGTTTAGATGAGAAGTTGAGGGAAATTCAAGATTGACCTTTGAAAAAGTCTCTTATTTCCTTTGCCAAAACACCTTTTTCGTTCTGAAGCGTTTTCATGCCATTGGTTATCCATGTTGGTAGGAAGCTGCGGCAGTAGCTCGTGGAGAATCGGTAATCCAAAAAGATAATTGCTCCCATATCATCTAACGTTCTTATCGGTCTTCCTGCGGCCTGAGACGCTTTTTTCATGGCAGGCAAAATGTACCCGTATTCGCGACCGAACCCTGGAAAACGCTTCTCATAATATGCAATCTGCGCTTTCACCCTCGGCGTCGGCTCCGCATATGGGACACCTGCAACCACAACAGAGTTCATTTGGTTGCCCGGGAAATCCACGCCCTCCGAGGTTCTTCCTCCCTGCACACCGAGGAAAACGGCGCCGCCTTTGCTACCAAATGCCTTAAAATCTTGGACCATTTTCTCGTTGGCTTTAGAAGTCATATCTCTTCGCTCATGAAAAAGCGGTTTCTGCAATGAATTCTCTAAGCCTTCGTTAACTAGCGAATTTAAAACTTCAAATGAGGCGGCAAAAACCCCAGTGTTAGTCGGAGTGTTCTCCACCACCTCGTTTATTCGCTCTATCATTGTCTGGTACATGCCTGGGGTTCTTTTCTCCAAAGATGTGCTGACACCACAGCAAACCGCCGAGAAAATGTGCTCCCTAGGAAAAGGCGACGGCACAATGCATTCAACGGTATTCTGAGGTAGTTTAGTTATTCTTTCAAAAGCCCTAAGAGGCTGAAGCGTACCTGACATTATCACGTTGGAGTAAGTCGATGAGAAAACGGGTTCTGTGATTTTCGACGGGTCCAAGGCAACAATCTGCAGCTTCGCCGTCCTGTTTCTTTCCTTATTCAGGTAGCAGCTTGCAACGTTAATGTAAGAGTCGTCTCCCAAAGTGTCAATACATTTAAGCAGAAACTCGCTCATCGCATGAATATAAGAACGTGGATTCTTCCCTTCAGCCAACAAGCTCTTCCTGATTGCGCTGCCTGCATCATGTAGCTGCTCAAAAAACTCGCGTGGATTTTTGATGTTTCCTTGCTTCTCGATGATCTCAATTATGGATTCGGGAGAAATGATTTCTTCTCGGTGGACATGTTCAATTAGTTTTTCCACTTCAGTTCTAAAGAATAAAGTAAACTCTTCAGCGTCCTTGTTATGGAATCTGTTTGCTTCCAGTTCTGCCTGCTTCATCACAAAAAGCGAAAGACTTATGCTTGAAATCTCGATGGCTGTTTCAGGTAAGTTGTGGGCTTCATCAACTATCAATATGATTTTCCCAAGTTCAGTCTCCAAGTTTTTCAGAAAAGCATTTCGGATTGCAGGATCGAAAACGTAGAGGTAGCTTAATGCAATTACTTTGGCGTCTGATAGGGCTGCCTTGACTAATTCATAAGGGCAGACTTTTTTTTTCTTGCAAATCCCTATGATTTCCGAGGCCATGTACGGTTTGGTTGCAACTTGTTGCTGAAGCACAAGGTAATCATATGTTCGCTCGTCTACGCCTACGTAATATGGGCATCTGCCTTTGGCTTTGAGTAATTCGCAGACTTCCATAAGTGATTTTGAATCAAATGCGCCTCTCTGCGCGAAAACGTTTAGGCACATCTCGTTGCGTCCGCGGATTGAAACACCTGAAATACGGTGCTTATTGTATATTGCTCGTAACTCTTCTATGACCCTGTCATGCTGCCGATGAGTTCTAGCAACATAAAGTATCTTCAAGTTCTTCTCAACGGCTACGGGCACGCAAGCGGAAAGAGCCGAAATGGTTTTTCCTAACCCGTTGCTACCTTCAATCAGAACCGAGCGCCTCTCATGCACAGCATTGTAAACCGTGCTGACGAACTCATCTTGGTGGGGTCGCACGCTGGAGTAAGGAAAGAACGCGGATACTTGACTAGGCAGCTTAAGCATGTTTATCCCCTAAACCGTTCGACGGACAATAACAGTTAACTGGGCAGTAATGACAGCGTGGGCGTTTTGCTTTGCAATATTTCCTGCCGTGTGCAATAAACAGCAAATGAACAGCCAAATAATCCTTTGGCTCAAAAACTGACTGGAGGCTCAAGCGTACAGCCTCGTAGTCCCCGATTGACGGTGCTAAACCAAGTCGTTTAGACACCCGGTTCACGTGGGTGTCCACGGGGATGGTGGCTTGGTTGGCTGAGAATAGCAAGACAACATCAGCCGTTTTCGGTCCTACTCCAGGCAACTCCATAAGCTTTTTTCTCGCGTCATCCAAAGGCAAAGATAAAACAGGCGCAAGTGAGCCACTGAACTTTTCAACAATTATTTTGGAGGCTGCTTGTATTGCCTTAGCCTTGCTACGGTATAAGCCCGCAACGTGAAGGCAGACTTCAATCTTGTCCGCTTCAGCGTTAGCCATCGCTTGAGGAGTTACTTCGAAGTGCTTCGACAAGCATTCGAAGGCTCTTTCGGTGATGGTATCAGCCGTGTTCTGTGAAATAATAGTTACAACCAATGTTTCAAATGGATCAAGCTTTGGCTTAACAGGCTTAGGCAAAGCTAGGGCATCTTGTAATGTCTTCAAGATTGTTGTCGCGCCGGGTTGAGACATCATCTTTGCCTTGCCTTCTCTCCTCCGAAAAGTATTGCCAAAACTATTGGTTTGCCAGAGCTATAAATGTCATCTCAAAAAAACCCAATTTAAACGGAGATCCCAAAAATGAAAGGCGGTTTTACGAAGCATACTCATACGTTAACGCTTGTCTGCTTCCTCTCGGGCTCCTCCTCTAGACCTGCCCATTGGACTAGGTGAAAACATGAAATAAGCGCGAGAAAAATAGCCTCCAACAGACGATAATCGCTAACCATCTCTCAATTTTAGAAGCTCTAAAAAACTGGATGGGTATTTTAACCGAGCAGTACTTTCTTAATTTTTAAAGTTACAACTTGGACCATTGAAGTAGAAGAAGAAGTGAGCACACTGCCATTATCTTCTTCTTTTAATAATTAATCGAAGAGCGTAACCAATCAGAGAGAAAGAGAAGCTCAACCGATATGTAGACTAATATTTGTGACAAAAAACAGCTTCAAGAAGCTAAACATCCTCAACCAGACGTGAAACAAAAACACACTCAAGTTCCCCTACAGGCTAAATTTTAGAAATCCCGCAAACCCATGGATTGCTCGGAATGGATTTTGGCTAGGAAAGGTTTTTAGTGTGGTTATTATATGAGATGTTGAAAAAGTGTATAGTGTAAAATGAGGTTAATATTATGTCAGTGTTTGCAGCACCAGGAGCATATGACCGTGCAATAACCGTTTTCTCGCCTGACGGACGACTCTTCCAAGTCGAATACGCAATGGAACTAGTGAACCGTGGAGCCACCATTCTGGGCATCCAATGCCAAGAAGGCTTAGTTCTGGGCTCAGAAGAAAACATCGAAGTCCTGGAAGAAGCAGGTTACTCATGGAAAATCTTCAGGGTAGATGATCATATTGGCGCGGCAATAGTCGGCTTAAGTTCAGACGCCAGAATACTCATTGATCAAGCACGGATTTACGCTCAAAGTAACAAACTAACCTACGACGAACCCATAGATGTAGAAGTCGTAACAAAACGCATATGCGACATCCAACAGATGTACACGCAGCACGCAGGTGTCAGACCTTTCGGGGTCTCCATAATCTTCGGCGGCGTCGACAAAACAGGCACACGAGTCTTCGGCACACACCCAAGCGGAACCTACAGAGGATACAAAGCAACAGCGCTAGGCGCCGGAAGAGAGACGGTTCTACCAATCCTCAAAGAAGAATACAAAGAAGACCTAACACTTGACCAAGGCATCAAACTAGCCGTAAAATGCTTAATCAAAGCCTTAGAAGCACGCCAGCTGCCGCCTAGAATAAAGATTTCGGTCATACCATTATCGACTAAAAAGATGGAAATGCTAGCAGACGACAAAGTGGAAGCCTACATCAAAGAGCTGGGTTCAAGCAAGTGACAACCTGATGAGTGAAAAGTTCACCGTTGCACGCCTGACAAAAGAAAATGAGCATTTTGAGATTTTAGTCAAACCCCAAAAAGCACTCGATTACCGCAACGGGAAAATCTCAGGGATAACAGACGTCTTAGCCGCAGAAATGATATTTTCTGACGCAAACAAAGGAACCAAAGTTTCCGAGGAATCAATGCGCAAAGCCTTTGGAACCGTTGACGCATTACAAATCGCTGATACCATACTGAAGAAGGGAACACTTCAGCTTACAACCGAGCAAAGACGCAAAATGGTTGAAGACAAAAGAAAGCAAATAATCGATTTCATTGCGCGACAAGCAGTTGACCCCAAAACAAACCTGCCGCATCCTCCAATGCGCATCGAGAATGCGATGGAGCAAATTCGTTACCCGATTGACCCATACAAGCCAGTTGAGGAACAAGCTAAAGACATAGTTAAACTGCTGCGTCCGATTTTGCCGCTAAAGATTGAGCAAGTCATAGTCGCAGTGAAAGTGCCCGCCCAGTACTCAGCAAGAGCTTACGGGTCAGTGAAAACTTTAGGTACTATAAAACGTGAAGAATGGCGTGGAGACGGCTCATGGTACGGCGAATTAGAATTGCCTGCTGGATCCTACGCCTCGTTGCTAAACAAACTTGGCGACGTAACCAAAGGAAGTGGAGAAGCAAAAATAATCTCATAAAGAAAAACAAATGGATGGTGAAGATTTTATGCCAGTATTTTACGAAAAAAAACAGCTTGTTACGCCAGGAGAACTGCTTGCTGAAGGCGAATATTTACCTGGCGAAAACACGTACATGGAACAAAACAAGATTTACGCCTCAAGAATAGGACTTGTGGATACCGATAATAAGAAAGTAAACGTGGTCGCGCTAAGGGCTTTTTATGTGCCCAAGATGGGAGACATCGTGATAGGGGCAGTTCTGGAAGTCGGATTTAACGGCTGGACAATCGATATTAAAGCACCCTACACAGCAATCCTGCGTGCCTCAGACGTTTTAAGCAGGCCCTTTAAGCCTCAAAACGACGAGCTATCCGCAGTCCTAAACGCAGGCGACTTGATTGTTGCAAAAATTGCCTCATACGACCGAGCCCACGACCCACAACTCACAGTTGGAGAGCCAGGGCTGGGAAAGATAACTCGAGGGCAAATCCTTCATGTCACACCTACAAAGATTCCTCGGGTTATAGGTCGAAAAGGCTCAATGATTTCCATGATCAAACAGGAAACAGGCTGCCAAATCATTCTAGGGTTAAACGGTGTAATCTTGGTCACTGGTAAAGGCCCTGAGGATGAAGAACTCGCGATAGAGGTCATCAGAAAAATTGAGCAGGAGTCCCACACAAGTGGCCTCACAGATCGTATAACACAGTTGCTTAAAGAACGTAAAGGTAAAGTTGAAGAAAAAGTGGAGGAAAATAAGAATGAATGAAAAACCCGAAAAACTGATTGATAAAAAAGGCATCAGGTCGGATGGTAGAAAAGCAGATGAGCTTCGACCGTTGAAGCTTCAAGTTGGAGTATTATCAAACGCTGACGGATCAGCCTACATTGAACACGGCAAAAACAAAATTTTAGCCGCCGCATTTGGTCCAAGAGAGATGCATCCTAAACACTTGGCCATGCCAGACCGTATGGTTCTGCGGTGCCGCTATCACATGGCTCCTTTTTCAGTGCAGGAACGCAAATCACCCGCGCCTTCAAGAAGAGAAGTTGAACTCTCAAAAGTCATAAAGGAGGCTTTAGAACCGGCTTTGTTCCTAGAACTTTATCCGCGGACAGGCGTTGACGTGTTCGTTGAAGTCTTGCAAGCTGACGGAGGAACCCGTTGTGCAGCCATCACTGCCGCTGCTTTAGCTATCGCGGACTCAGGTGTTCCAATGCGAGACTTAGTGGTCGCTTGCGCAGCTGGAAAGATTGATGACACAGTTGTCTTAGACCTTTATGATGCTGAAGACAAGCTCGGCGCTGCAGATGTGCCAGTAGCATACATGCCTAGTTTAAACGCGATTACGCTGCTCCAGATGGACGGCATCCTCGCTCCAGAAGAGTTTGAAAAAGCCATAAACATGGCTATGGACGGATGCAAGAAAATCTATGAAATGCAAAAGGAAGCATTAAAAACCAAGTACATGGTTGTTAAGGAGGCTGAAGAGTAATGTCATCGTTAATAACTAAAGTAAGACTGAAGCAAATTGAAGGTCTTCTTGAAAAAGGAAAACGCCTAGACGAACGGGGCTTATGTGACACCAGAGAAATCAAAATTGAGCAAGGCTTAATCGAACGCGCTGAAGGGTCAGCAAGATGCCTTCTCGGCAAAACTGAGGTTCTTGCAGGCGTAAAAGTTGAACTTGGCGAGCCGTTCCCGGACACACCAAACGATGGAGTAATGACAGTTAACGCTGAACTTGTGCCCTTGGCTTCACCGAACTTTGAGCCGGGACCACCCGATGAAAACTCCATTGAACTTGCAAGAGTTGTTGACCGAGGCATACGCGAATCACACGCAATCGACACTGAAAAACTTTGTATTGAGCCAGGCAAGAAGGTATTCGTTGTCTTCGTTGATGTTTACGTGCTGAACCATGATGGGAACCTGATTGACTGTTCTGCTTTGGCTGCTCTAGCTGCGTTAATGAACACTAAGATGCCGAACTACGAGATTAAAGACGGCGAAGTGAAGATAAAGCAGGGGTACACTCCGTTACCGATGAAAAGCCACCCCATAACGGTCACCATCGGCAAGATAAACAACAATTTGATCGTTGACCCATGGCTTGAAGAAGAAAAAGTTATGGATTCACGAATAACAATGGCAATCAATGACGAATGTAACATATGCGCTGTCCAGAAAGGCGGCTCAGGCTACTTCACACCGCAACAGATTTTAGAAGCATCAAAGATTGCTCAGAAGAAAGCAGTCGAAATACGCAAGAAGCTTGATTGGTGAAAAAAGTGCCGAAAACAAAGAAAGTAGGTCCAACAAGAGGATTAGGGCCACGTTACGGTGCCACAGTTAGAAAACGCTATATCAAAGTCATAAGTGAACTCAAAAGACCTCACAAATGCCCAAACTGCGGCTTCGTACGGGTACACCGTGAAAGCGTTGGCGTCTGGAAATGCGGCAAATGCAACTATACCTACGCAGGCGGAGCCTACACCCCACTAACGAAGCTGGGAGTCGTGGCGAGGCGTTCAGCTAAAGGTTTGCCAGTAGAACAAGTAACGAAAGAAGCGGCGAAAGCCTCAGTCGTTGCTACCGAGCCAGCAAACGAAGAAAAAACCGACTAAAACTTTCTTTAATTTCATTTTTTTTGAAAGAAAAATCTTTTGTATTCCAGGCTTCATGGTTTCTTAGTAACTTGGTCTCTGTCAAGATAGGCTGATCTTTGCAAATTCACGTTGCGTTTTCAAAAGCAAACGTTTACCTATGTGAAAAGTTTAATTCTTTCTGCTTCAACTTTTTTTTGTGTTGAGTATATTGAGCCGGTCAAAACTTGAAGACGTTTTTCCAGTGCCCGAGGAAGTCAAGAGACTGCGTGTTTTTCTAGGGGGATGGAAAGTGTATGGCACTTTAGCTTTTATGGACAAACTATTCAAGGTTGAGGGATCCGCTGAGTTTTCTTCAGCCGCGGCTGGATGGGGGCTCCTAACCCGGGTTGAGTTGAAAGTAGAGGATTTGGGGTTGTACGAGGAAGTTGACATTTTGGGCTTTGACCGAAATGAGAAAACATCACTTCTTTGCCTTAACCAACACGGCAGCCGCTTACGATCATAAGGGAAAATGGCTAAGCGGCAACACGTTAAGTTTTACCTGCGAAGGTTTGCGAGACGGGAAAAAATACAAAGAAGAACTCAAAATCAAGATTAGAACCCCGAATGAATTCACTATAGACGAAAAAGACTCCTTGGGGGGTCATATAGTTACAACGATGAATTGCGCACTCAGAAAGGTCTGAGGCAAAATGCATATTTTTTGAACAAACCGAGTGTTTAACAGCTTGGATTGTGTGCGGAAGACTCTTTTTTGTGGCTTGGGTGTCTCAGCTTTTAGGATTTGCATACAAATCCACTCAAGGAATAACGGGAAAATCGGGTTTTTTCTCATTAATATTAACCGTCAGGTCTTTTCCCTTATTTCGTCTCTCTAGGGCTCTCCTTTAAAATATATATTGCCAGACAGACAAGTGCTATTATGCAAGCATATTTAACGGAGAATCGAAAAAATGTCCCATAAAGGAGAAGCGTACTCAGCCTCGGGAGCTTTCTTTTTAGATAATCCGATCAGACGGTGGCTTCAGCCTCCTTCTGAACTCATAGGAATACTCGCTATCAACCCGAATGACATTGTAATGGATTTTGGTTGTGGACCGGGATTCTTCACGATAGAGCTAGCAAAGAAAGCAAAAAGGGTGGTGGCGGTTGACCTTTCACCCGAGATGCTTAAGAAAGCCGAAAATAAAGGGGCTAAGGCAGGCGTTAAAAATATTGAGTTTATGCAAAGTGATGGCACAAAAATTCAGCTTGATGCCCGCTCGGTTGATTTGATTTTTCTTGTTACTGTCTTCCATGAAATCGGAGACACCCAAAGGGTTTTAGCAGAATTCCACCGAATTCTCAAACCCTCTGGCAGCCTCGTGATCGTGGAAGTTGTAAAGAAAGGCACCTTTCCTGGGGCGCCAATCCAAAACCCGGAAGTGCTGAAAAAAGAAGTTGAAACAGGCAACTTCAACCTAACGCAGATGCAACCATACAAGAATTACGGCATTTTCTTCTTCAACAAAAATGTTGGCTAAGATTGAATCTGCTTTAGCGCCAACTATTTGCTGATAAGCCTAAATTCTTAGAAAACAAGCCAAACTAAAAAAGTAAGTTTGGGAGACCTCAGATGCCGAGGCTGTTGATTAATCTGCCCGAGTTGGCGTCAATAACCAAGACGATCTTGTTACCTTTGTGGTCAAACTTTGAGAACCAAACGGGAGTATGAAGCAGCTCCACATCACCAATGTCTGAATCTGTGTGTATTGATTGTATCATGTGGTATTTCTCATGTGCCTTTTGTGATTGAAGCTGATCAACCAACGTCCTCGCTTGAGACTTGGCTACGTCTTCGCTGATGTCGCCATTTAAGATTTTGACATCTTTCGGCAGTTTGGAAATATCAAAAAGTTCTCTAGCTTCAAGGTTAAATTGGTAATCGCGCGGCTGATAATCAGAGAGAGCTTTTAGCGCAATGACGGGGAAGTTGTAGTTCATGTCCATCTGCTCAGACTTTCTCATTCCGCCGTACCCCATTCCCATGCCCCAAGCCATGATTCTTATTCGTTTAAGCCCAAGAATACCAGCAAACGGGTTGTCCCTTGATTCACCTGGAAAAGCGCGTCTTCCTCCCATTCCTCCACCTCGTCTACCTCCGCCTCCTCCGAAACCTCCGCCCATCCCGCCGAATATTACCCCCATCAATGCAGCGGTTGTAGCTGTCTGCGCAATTTGCGCGGTTTCATCTGCGGCAACTATGCTCGTTCTCGCTGAGACGCTTACAATCCAGTAAGGCACGAAAGTTAGGCTCATTTCCTCCTGTTTGGAGTCTTCGTGAAGGTGCCTGTGCAAGAGACCCTTATCCATCATAGGCACTATTATTGAATTCAATTGATCTACAGTAGCAACCTTCAAAGGTAGCATCGTCTGCTTCTGTATGTTAGTCCATCCTTGGCTCCCCAAAGTTACTCCGGTGCCACAGTACTCGCAGGTTATAACCATCTCTCCAAACTTTGGCGCAATCGGCGCCCCACAACTCGGACACTTCAAGGATTGCACCCCTGAAGGGGCAAGGATAGGTCCAGTTGAGGTCGACGTCGGTTTAGCAGTATTTAATCCGGTGCTTGTTCCGCATTTAACGCAGAACGCGGCGTCATCTGGAAGTTGAGCACCACAGTTATGGCAGTACAATCTTTTCCACCGTCTCTCTAAATAAATCTTCTTTCTCTTAAATTTACCTCAAATAAGTTCTGTCTTTTCTGCGAAAAAACGGATTTGGCTTACTGAAAATCATTTTGGGAAAAAACTAAATACCTGACTATAATACTCATGTTTCATGGCTATCAAAAAGAAGGGTGTAAATAAGAAAGCAATTTTAGCTGTCATGTTGTTGGCTTTAATCGTGATTGGGGTTGGTGCAGCTGCAGTTTTCTCAAATCAAAAGCACCCTTTAGTGACAGCAAAGGTAGGAGTTAATGTTGGTGACACTTTTACCTACAGTCTAAGCGGCATCAGTTCAGGTCCTGTTCCCTCTACAATAAACCCGGATTTTTCCATCTATAACGACACGTCATACTACAAAGTTATAGTGACAGCTATCAACGGCACGAGTGTAGCGCTTGACACAAACTGGGTATTCAGAAATGGAACAAACGTTGAAAGCCCACAGACAATAAATTTGGCCTCTGGGATTTTGAGTGATTTAAGTGGCTTTTATCCTCTTTACCCCTCTGATATGAACGCAAATCAGACGATTTACCCTCATGTCTATCGTGATGTCATCGTTAACGGAACAAGCCCCGAACCCTACGCCAGCGGCCAAAGAGAAACAAACTACTACACGCTTGAAAACCTGTTTTACAACACTCAAGATCCAACTGGAAGCACGCAAGTCTCCACATACGACCAAGTCTATTTTGACAGACAAACAGGAATGCTTACCAGCCTAGTGGACATTAAAGACTACAATAATCCAGAGTTATCTACAGAGGTTATTTGGACGCTTACTGATACAAATGTTTGGCAGATTTAAACCGCTTTTCTCCTAGCGTCACTGATTTGTCCTTTTTGATAAAAGCCGGATTATTCAAATAGCAACAAGCATTTTTGGGTAGTTGTTCTTCATCCTAAAGATGTGTTCTCGTTTACTTGACAAAGAACTGGGTTTGCACTAAGCAAAAGGGTTAGCACAAGCGAAAAAATGAAATAGTTAAGCGCTCAAACTGATTAGCAAAGGCGAGTCTATGTCTTATAGCGTGAATATGCAGGAAGCAGCTAAGAGCAAGGGTTCACGAATCATTTTGGCCCTAGATTTACCTTTTGAAGCTCCAGACAACCGAGGCAAAATCCTATCCAAAGCGCAAAGCATCCTCAAAGCAGTTCACCCCTACATATGTGCGGTCAAGATAAATCATCATCTCGTTCTTCCGCTTGGAACCTTCGACGGCGTACAACAACTTGTGGAGAAAATCCGCGGGCAAGGGTTAATCGCGATTATGGATGCAAAAGTCAATGATATAGGCGCCACCAACCAGACAATAGCGCAGTATTACTTTGCGGCTGGCTTTGATGCGTTGATCGCGAACCCCTTCATTGGTTGGGAAGAAGGATTAAAACCGCTCTTTGAGGTTTCCCAGCGGCTCAATCGAGGAATGATCCTTCTGTGTTACATGAGCCATAGAGGCGCATGCGAAGGCTACGGACAAACCATAATCGACCCCGAAACAGGCGAGAAAACCTTGCAGTACCTTGCCTTTGCAAAAAGAGCAGTAAAGTATGGTGCTGACGGAATAGTGGTCGGCGCAACTTACCCTCAAATAATAACTGAGGTGAAAAAGGTTGTTGGCGAAAAAGTCGCCATTTATTCGCCAGGCGTAGGCGCTCAAGGTGGCTCTGCGGAAACAGCCCTTAAAGCAGGTGCTAATTACCTCATTATCGGAAGAGAAATTACTCTTGCAGCTGACCCTGCCAAAGTGGCAAGCGAAATATTGGATTCAATAAAAATGGTATAAGTGGCTTATCTTCCGCGTTTGTTCTCCCAAAGCTCTTTCTTAAGCAGGTCACGTACAGCTGACCTGATAACGCTGCTTCTGCTCGGGTACATGTTCGCTCGGACTAGTTCATCTAAGCCTTCCAGATATGCTTCTGGCAACAAGACTGTTACAAGTTTCACTTCTGTTTTTCCTCCCTCAATATATATTATGCCTATAACATGCTCCAAATATAAGAGCTTAACCAGCAACCACTAACTACTCAACAACCCTTTGATGCAAAATAGATTCCTCTTATTCGTTTTTCGCACCAGCAACAACCATTTTCTTATGATTTGATTCCCACTCCCAAAAATGAGGTGACTCCGAATGCGTCTTAAAGATTCCTAAGTTGGTCCAGCGTTCCAAGATAAGTGCCGTCCAACAAGTAAAGCTCAGAGTTATCCACATCCACAGCTTCAGAACGTAATACGGGTCCAATCAAGGCTCTGCTGCCGATTTCTTTTCTGGGTTTAGTTTCATTTACGGGTCTGCCGCCCAAGAAATCGTTAAAGCTGGGCATTATGAAAATTTCCTTTGCTTTGAGCTTTGCGTTATAATGTTTCCACAGCGTTTCAGCAACTGTGCCTTCGATTTTCACATGATGCTTTTGCAGCAGAATCTTCGCTAGGGCTTCAGTATTGCAGCTTGCCCTCATCCAGGCTTGCCTTATGATTTTGAAGCCTGCTGGGTCGCGGAAGACAACGACCGGGTGCAAGTGCCCCATCACCAACGTTTTGCAGCCAAGCAACGCAGGCGAAGGCCATTTGTGCCCATGAAAAACGCCGACGTCGCCGATTGCAATACCTGTGGAAGGCAGAAGCCTGATGTTCTCTGGCAGAAGCGGCTCGATGTTAGCGTCGTGGTTTCCGCGGACAACTGCTATTTCGCTGACGATGCTTTGCAGTTTAGTAAAGAAGTCGGGTACATCATGCCGCTCGCCTAGTTCGCTTGAAATAACTGTGTACTTCACGTCTCCGACAATTACCAACTGTTGCGGCTCGTATTTGCTGAGGATCGCCGTTAGCTTGTTGAGAATCTTGGGCGTCTGGCTTGGAATATGGATACCTTTTTGTTGAAGCTCCATCTCCCACCCGATGTGCGGGTCAGCGATAAGCAGAGTTTTTGTCTTTTCTGTTTTCACCATTGCTGCAGGGTTAGGCCAAAGTAGACTTAACATTACGGTTTAACCAGGCTTAAGATTTTTTCGTGGATTCTCTTGTTGCCCGAAGCTATGAAACTCAAAGTTCGCTTAGGGTCCAATTCAGCATTCAATGGTTGATTATCGGGAGTTGTTATTGTTCCGCCGGCCTCCTTAATGATGAGAAAGCTCGCCGCGACATCGGTGGTTCTGAGTTTTCCCCGCAGGTCGACAAACGCGTCTGTCGAACCGTCGGCCACGTAACAGAGCTCCAAAGCGTTGGCACCAAAATGGCGGATATGCTTAGTTTTTCCAATAAGCTCGGTTACTTTTGGCGCGACATCTTTAACTTTGTAAGTATTAAGATCTAACCCTATCAATGCATCATCCAACGAATCCGTTTTTGATGGCTCTATTTTTTTCCCTTCGCGGAATGCACCTTCGCCCAAAAAAGCGGTGTAAGTTACGTCATGGAAGAGATCTGCGACCAACCCAGCTTGGACCTCCGCAAGCCAAGCCTTATCGGAAACCGCAATGGAGCAAGCGTAGAATGGCAAACCATGCATGAAATTGGTGCTTCCATCAATCGGGTCAACAGTAACATGGCACTTTTCAGCTGAGGAGCCGAACTCTCGCACCCCTGACTCTTCACTGATTAGCTTGAACGAAATGTTGTGTTGGTTTAAGGTGTCAATGATTGCTTTTTCAGCAGCCAAATCCATCGGCTTCACCGCGTCGCCGCCTGCGCCCACACCCAGGTTAGGCTGCGTTTCTTTGATGGTTTTGAAGCACGGCGCAATGTTTTTTTGCACGTTGTTTTTGCATTCGAGAAGGATTTTTTGCCAGTTTGTTTGTTTCTGCATTTTCATTGATGGGTCTTCCTGATTGTTGTTAATAGATGGAACGAATTGATAAAGACTATACCCTACATTTCAACGGCTAAAAGTCGGAAGCAGCCGGTTAAACAGTAGTCTGAATCCGAAATGCTTATATTTTCTGTTTTATGACTCATTGAGCAAGGTTCGAAGCTTCAATGTCAAATAACGTGTTGAAAAAAGAAAACGTTGCCTCATGGTTCCAGAGCTTCGACTACTTTTATTATAGTTATTTTCCTTAAGCCCAGAACTGGAAATTTTTTTTAGTAAAGTTCTGGGCACAGCATGGGTGTAGCACATGGAAAAAACTGGTCCAAACAGAACAATTGTCGTTAAATTTGGTGGTTCTAGCCTAGCGGATCACGAGAGGCTTTTAAAAGCGGTGGTTGCCGTGGTTGATGAAGCCAAGAAGGGCACACGGGTCGCTGTCGTGGTATCGGCTATGGGTAAAACGACAGACGTTCTTATGACGACTGCGAAGAACGCTTCCAACGGGAAGCTGGAGAAGAAAGACCTTGACGACATCCTGTCGATGGGTGAGCGGACCAGCATCAGAATCTTCTCCACAGCGCTTAGAACCAATGGAGCAGAGTCCTGCTACTTTGACCCGATCGACAGCAACTGGCCAATAATAACTGATTCAGCCTTCCAAAACGCTAACCCGATCCTCAAGGACTGCGAAAGAAACATCCGAGAATGTGTTCTGCCACTAGTGGAAAAAGGCACTATTCCCGTCGTGGCAGGTTTCTTGGGCAAAACCAAGGACGGGAAAATCACAACTCTGGGCAGAGGTGGAAGCGACACAACCGCGTTTGTCCTAGCCGAAGCGCTTGGAGCGGACGAAATTATCTTGGTGACTGACGCAGACGGCATAATGTCAGCAGACCCAAAAATGCTCTCCAACGTCGAGCGCCTCAAAGAAATCGACGTAAACACGCTGGTGGGACTCGCCGATTCTGGAGCTAAATTCATTCACAGCAAAGCACTAAAGTACAAACCCAAAAACATTAACGTCCGCGTCATCAACCATTCCCGCGGCAGCCTGTCGGAAGAAGGCACCTTAATCACAGGTGGATTGGCCACGGAACTTGACGCTGAAATCGCGCATCCTTTCCCAGTTGCCGAAATCACCGTGATAGGAAACGGCATCTCGGCTAACCCGCAAATCATTCAGGAAATGGTTGAGGAAGCCAAGAGGCACTCGCGTCTCTTGGGCATGTCAATGAACACAAACTCCGTAATCATTTATGTTTCAGAAGAGAAGAACTTGGAAGGGCTCTTCAACGACGTCCACAACATAACAAAGAGCAACAAGGAAACCATCGCAATGGCCGTCAAAAAAGACCTTGTTTTCATAAAAACAAGCGGCGTCGGCTTAGAAGAGACCCACGGGATCATCGGAAAGATCAGCGAAGACCTGCGGCTCAGCGGCATAAACATTTCAGGCATACTAACAATAACATCAAGCATTCTTCTCTTTCTCGATTGGAACGAACGGGAAAAAGCCCTCAAACTAATTAAAAACTCTTTAAGGAGCGCTAAGTAAGGTGAAAATATGAACCAAGGAAAAACCCGAAGACTAAAAAGAATAATGCAGCAAGACAACCGCACAGTAATTGTTCCCATGGACCACGGCGTAACAGTCGGACCCATCCAGGGCTTAACCAACATGCAACAAATAATCGACCAGCTTGTCAAAGGCGGGGTTGATGCCGTGCTTGTCCACAAAGGCATCGCTAAACACACTGACGCTGGAAATGTAGGATTAATCGTAATGCTGTCTGGTATGTCAAACCTCAGCCCAAACGTAAACGGCAAAGTCCAAGTCTGCAGCGTCAAAGAAGCTATACGTTTAGGGGCAGATGCGGTTTCAGTACATGTTAACATCGGCGCGCAAGACGAGGATAAAATGATTCAAAATCTTGGTAGCGTAGCTGACGAATGTGACGTTTACGGGATGCCATTGCTTGCGATGATGTATCCACGGGGACCCAAAATACAGAATGAACATGCAGCCGACGTGGTTGCTCACGCCGCACGCATAGGTGCTGAACTTGGTGCGGACATTATCAAAGCAAACTTCACAGGAAACATAGAAACCTTCAAAACCGTAGTAGAAAGCTGCCCCGTTCCGCTGGTGATCGCAGGAGGACCAAAATGCAAAACCTCCGAGGAAGTTCTGCAAACCACACGCGACGCCATTTCAGCCGGAGCAGCAGGGCTTTCCATCGGGCGCAACGTTTTCCAGCACGAAAATCCAACATTAATTGTTAAAGCGCTTTCAGCTATCGTTCATGGCAACGTAAGCGTGGAAGAAGCGCTGAAAATCGTCGGTGAAAAAGCTTGAAGGAACTGTGGGTAGAAATTGAACCTGCGGCTTCACCGCAAGAAAAAGAAAACTTGCTTGGCACCGCATATGAAAATGCAGATGTGGTCCTAGAAGGTACCCAAGCGAGCACCCGTAACGGCAAACTTGACGTGACATTTCTCGCCGAGCTTTCCGAGAAGAAGATTTCCCAAGCCAAAAATGAAGGCAGAAAAACCGCGGCCAAATTCAACATAACTGGGAAAGAAGACGAAAACCGCGCTGCTAAAGCGGCTGAACTGGGGGTTGATTATATAATCATCAACACGTTGGACTGGAGGGTCATTCCTCTGGAGAACTTAATTGCGAAGGCGCATGGAGGCAAAAGCAAGCTTATCGCTGAAGTTGCGACGGCACAGGACGCCAAAGTGGTTCTTGAGGCGTTGGAGCTGGGAACAGACGGTGTTCTGCTTAAAACTTCAAACCCAAATGAGCTTGCCAAAACTGTGAAGCTCGTCAAAGGGCAAATGCCTAAGGTAGCGTTGACAATAGCTAAGGTTCTGTCTATACAGCCCATCGGTACAGGAGCAAGGGTTTGCGTTGACACTGTTGATTTGATGGTTCCAGGCGAAGGAATGCTTGTCGGCTGCCAATCTGCAGGGTTCTTTTTGGTCGAGGCTGAGGTGAACGAGAACCCATATGTGCAATCTCGACCTTTCCGAGTAAACGCTGGACCAGCATCACACTACACTTTAACGTCGCTTCAGAGTACTCGGTACCTCTCCGAACTGAAGGCTGGAGACGAAGTCTTAATCATAAACAGGGAAGGAAAAGTAAGAATAACGAACGTAGGAAGATCAAAAATCGAGTTCCGACCGCTCATCTTAATTGAGGCGCAAGCGGACGAAACAAAAATCAAAGCAATACTGCAAAACGCAGAAACCATCCGTCTCGTCACGCCAAAAGCCTCCAAACCCGTGACGGAACTCAAAGTAAGCGACGAGGTCTTGGTGCATTTGGCTGCAAAAGGGGGCAGGCACTTCGGCGTTTCCGTGCCTGAAGAAACGGTGATTGAAAGGTGACTTTGAGAATCTGCGTTTCAATCCTACCAGAAAATAGTCTTCAAGCCCTAACGCTCATCAGGAAGGCGGAAAAAGCCAAAGCAGACCTCATCGAAGTCAGGTTGGATCGTCTTGAAACGACCACACACTTGAGGGAACTTGTCCAGAGCACAAAAATCCCCCTAATAGCAACGCACAAACTGACGAGCGAAAAAGGTTTTTTCTCCGGGACAGAGGCCCAAAGGCAACAGAGCCTTCTGAACGCAGCCGAAAGTGGTTTCGAATACGTTGACGTTGACGTGTCAAGCCCAAACCGCCAAGAAACAATCGATAAACTCAAACAGTTGGGAGTTAAACCAATCGTTTCCCACCACAAATTCGATGGCACATTAAGCCGTTCCGCTATGGAGAAGGTTCTGGAGCAGGAAATCTTGTGCGGCGCCTGCATATGCAAAATCGTTGCAACCGCCAAGAAAATCGAGGATAACCTGACGGTACTCAATTTTGTCGCTTCCCATTCAAGTAAGGCTAAACTTGTCTGTTTCTGCATGGGCGAAGTAGGTAAAGTTTCAAGGATTCTTTCACCGATGTTCGGCGCCTTCTTCACTTTTGCTTCGCTTGAACAGGGCAGCGAAACCGCGAAAGGGCAAATCTCCATAGGCGAAATGAAGGCTGCTTTCGACCTCCTAGGAGCGCCTTAAGATGGCGGTTTCAGGAAAAACTAAAGTTTTCGGAGTAATCGGCGACCCTGTAGAGCACAGTCTAAGCCCGGTCATTCAGAACGCGGCGCTTGCAGCCTCGAAATTAGACTGCACATTCTTAGCCTTTAAAGTAAAATCCACAGCGGTCGGGAAAGCAATGGACGGTATGCGAGCGTTTGGCATTCAAGGGCTTAACGTTACAATGCCCCATAAAACCGCGGTTCTCAACTTTCTTGACGAAGTTCACCAGACCGCCAGGGCGCTAAAGGCAGTTAACACGGTAAAGAACGAGAGCGACAAACTCTTAGGCTTCAACACTGACGGCACCGGTGCAATGTCTGCTTTGAGAGAAAACGGCGTTGAGCCAAAAGGCAAAAAAGTAATGTTGCTTGGAGCAGGTGGTGCTGCAAGAGCTATAGCCTTCGTTCTCGCGGATCAGGTGGATGAGCTTTCAATTTTGAATCGGACAATTCAGCCAGCCGCGGAGTTAGCAGATTTAATAAAGGAAAGGTTCAACAGCAAAGTTGTTGCGTACGCTCTTTCCCCGTTAACGCTTAAGGCAAATCTAGCTGATGCTGACCTGCTGATTAACGCCACTTCAATCGGAATGAAATCGAACGCCAATAAAACCCTGATAGTCCCAAAATGGCTCAAGCCTGACTTGGCTGTGATGGACATAGTGTATGACCCGATAGAGACTAAACTAGCGAAAAATGCGAGGGCTGCGGGCGCCAAAGTGGTCAGTGGGGTTGAAATGCTGATTTATCAGGGCGCTGCGTCGTTTGAAATCTGGACTGGCAGGAAGGCGCCAATTGAAGTTATGAGGAAAGCAGCGCTTAATCACTTGCAGAAGGTGCAGAAGAGTTGACGGGGCAAGCTTCAGCTGTAGCACATGGCGCGGCGACGATTGTTAATGCAATGGCGCTCGGCAAAGGCGCCGCTTTCGGAGTTGACTTGTTCACGAAAGCGAAAGTGGAATTGACTGAAGAGCCAACAGTTGTCAAGGCAGAGATAGCTTCTGACCCGAAAGAAAGCAACGTTCTGGTGAAGAAAACCGTTGAGCGGGTTCTCCAGCGTTTCAAGATGGAAAAGAGATTCGGCGCTAAAGTTAAAACTTGGTCAAACATCCCCATCGCCAAAGGGCTCAAAAGTAGCAGTGCAGCAGCAAACGCGGTCGCCCTGGCAACCACGGCGGCGCTGGGGAAAACGCTGGATGACTTGGAAATTATCAACTTAGGTGTAGACTCCGCTTTCGACGCGAAAGTGACGGTTACTGGCGCTTTTGACGATGCATGCGCATCATATTTAGGCGGGATAATTGTCACTGATAACTTAGAACGGAAAATCGTGGGGCGGTTGGCGCTACCCGAAGATCTAGTTGTGCTTTTTCTTGTTCCTCCCCAAAAAGCTTATTCTGCTGACTCAAACGTTGAAAGGCTGAGAACTGTGAAGCCGCTTGTTCAAGTTGCTTACGAGAAGGTTTTAGGGGGTAGGTTCTGGGAGGCTTTGACGCTTAATGGTTTAATTTACTCCTCTGTCTCTGGGTATGATCCCTCGATCGCGATTGACGCGTTGGCGGCTGGAGCAGTGGCGGCTGGGCTTTGCGGTAAAGGACCGGCAGTTACGGCAGTCACAACTAAAGACAAGGTTGATTCGGTGAAGGCTGCATTTCAAAAATTCGACGGCATAGTCTTGCAAGCCCGCTTCAACAAGGAAAAGGCAACGGTGATTTAGCAATGGCGGATGTAATCGTTAAAAAGTCTGAAAAATTAAGCGGCGAAGTATGCGCTCCCCCTTCAAAATCTTACACTCAGCGAATGCTCATCGCAGCGTCTCTCTCAAACGGGACTGGAAAAGTTTCAAATCCGCTTCTTTCCGAAGATACAGAAGCCACTTTGCGCGCGATAACCGCATTAGGTGCAGAAACGAGTTTTGAGGAAAACTGCTGGGTCATTAAAGGCGCTGTGCCTATTCAAAACGCGAAAGCACCAATTGATTGCGGAGAATCCGGAGCTACAATACGTTTCATGATACCTGTGGCTGCCCTGGCAAGTGACCCCTCAATCCTGATCTTCCGTGGGTCTCTTGACCGCAGACCCATCGAACCTTTGATTAAAAGCCTAGACGACTTGGGCGCAAAGGTTCACTCGAAAAAATTCGGCGACAAAGACGCCGTGGTTGTTGAAGGCGGGGGAATTCTTGGAGGACAAACCTCTATTTCAGGTGGTGTAAGTTCGCAGTTTATTTCGGGGTTGCTTTTTGCGTGCCCGATGGCTAAGGTTGAAACTGAAATAGTCTTCGAATCCCCATTGGAGTCCGCTGACTATGTTAAGATGACTTTGGATGTGCTTTCGAAGCATGGAATCAGAGTGGACGTTTATGGCAATTTCGAACGCATCTTAATCCCAGCCAACCAAACCTTCAAAACCATTGACTGCCGGGTGCCTGGCGACTTTTCTTCAGCCGCATTTCTTTTTGCAGCCGCAGCTGTCACCAAGTCGAAAGTGCAGGTAAACGATCTTGATTACGGGAGCGTTCAAGGCGACAAAGCAATTCTGAGCATCCTAAAACAGATGGGTGTAGCCGGCAAAGTGTGTGAAAACAGCGTTGAAATAGACGGCACGGGTAGCTCGCTTGAGCCATTAAATCTTGATGCAAAAAACATCCCTGACCTTGTCCCGGTATGCGCAGCTTTGGCATGCTTCGCAAATGGGACCTCGAAAATAACAGGCGCGCAAAGGCTCAGGCTCAAGGAATCAGATAGGCTGCAATCCCTCTATAGTGAGTTCACAAAGATGGGGGCAGAAATTGAAGTAGATTCGAACAGTCTAACCGTGAGGGGCACCTCTGCTTTGCACGGCGCCACAATTGACCCTCATAACGACCATCGTATAGCGATGGCTTGCGCGATTGCAGCTCTATGCGCGGAAAACCAAACTATTATTCAAAATGCCCAGTGTGTCAGAAAGTCTTATCCACAGTTCTTCACTCATCTGAAACAGTTAGGAGCGGAAATTGTTGGCGGGAAATTCGACGGGTAAAGAATTCACAGTTACCACTTTCGGCGAAAGCCACGGCAAAGTCGTCGGCGTCATAGTGGACGGTTGCCCTGCAGGTTTGCCTCTTTCTGAAGCAGACATTCAAGCGGAGCTGGACAGACGCGTACCAGCAGATACCCGAATCGTTTCTGCAAGAATCGAAAGAGACGTGCCCAAAATTCTTTCGGGCGTTTTCAACTCGGTTACCACTGGCGCTCCAATAGCCGTGACGGTTGAGAACAAGGATGTTGACTCCGCGGATTATGAGGCAATTAAAAATCTGCCAAGACCTGGGCATGCAGACTACCCCGCAAGCGTTAGGTACGGCGGCTTTAACGATTACCGCGGAGGCGGACGCTTCAGCGGTAGAGTCACTGTGGCGTTAATAATGGCCGGAGCCATAGCGAAAAAACTTCTGAGCCGTTTCGACGGGGACGTTTTAGCCTACACAAGAACCATAGGCAAAATCAGAAGCGACAAGAAGTTTAGCACTGAAGAAATCCGAAAGAACCGCTACGTGGCCTCTTCTAGATGCCCCGATTTGGCATGCGCAGGAAGAATGGAGGAAGCCATTGTTGACGCGCGAAAAGAGGGCGAAAGCCTCGGCGGCGTAGTTGAATGCCTTGCTCTGAACATACCAGTGGGGGTTGGGGACCCAATGTTTGATTCGCTCGACGCCGAGTTAGCCAAGGCACTGTTTAACGTTCCTGCAGTCAAGGCAGTTGAATTCGGATTGGGCTTCGAACTCATCAAGATGAAAGGCTCAGAAAGCAATGACGCCTACGTCATGCAAAACGGGAAAGTTGCTACTTCAACCGATAACATGGGCGGAATCTTAGGCGGCATATCCAACGGCATGCCAATCATCATGCGGGTAGCAATTAAACCGACGCCTTCCATCGGCCTAGAGCAGAAAACCGTTAACCTGACCACTATGGAAGATGCATCTCTCACAGTTAAGGGCAGACATGATCCATGTGTCGTTCCTAAAGCCGTGCCAGCCGTAGAAGCCGCAGTAGCCATAACGCTAGCTGACCACATGATTCGTTCTGGCTTCATACCGAAAGTCTTGGAGAGGAAAAAAATTGTTGGATGAACTCGAACTGTACAGAAAACAGGTTGATCAAATTGACGATTTGATTTTGAAAGCGCTAACTGAAAGAGTCAAGATATGCATGGCCATCGGTTTAGTAAAGAAAAAACGGGGCATCCCAATAAAAGACCTCTCCAGAGAAAACGACGTTTACAGAAAAGTAAAAGACAATTCTGCCGAATTCGGCTTAGATTCACAGAAGCTTGAGGCAATCTACCGCGAAATAGTTAATATGTGCAGTGCAGTTCAAGAGTAAGAAATAATCTAAAAGGAAAGTTCAAGGTAATGCTCTACGAAATAAACGAGAAAGCCATAAGACTCGAAAATCAAGGAAAGAAAATAATCCGCTTAAACCTAGGTGACCCTGACTTGGCTACGCCACCAGAAATTGTTGAGGCTGCGTACGCCGCGATGAAGGCTGGTAAAACAAAGTATTCTTCTGCTTACGGCGAGGAAAAACTAAGGCAGAAACTCGCTAAAATTCACGGAGTCAAAGCAGAAAATGTTGTTATTACTCCGGGTTCAAAATGGGGCGTCTTCGCCACTTTGTACCTGGCTATGAAGGCTAGAGGTAACATCATCATACCCACGCCTTACTGGACAGCTTACGATTTAATGGCTAAAAGTCTCGGTGCCCAAACAAGACTGCTCCGGACCGAAATGGAAGACGGCTGGAAAGTTGATTTGGGCAAGCTCGAAACTATGATTGACAAAGACACTCGGATGATAATACTCAACAACCCGAATAATCCGACAAGCAAAGTGATGGATTCCGAGACTTTAGACGGTATAGTGGAAATAGCCAACAAGAAAGGCGTAACCATACTCTCTGACGAAGTTTACGGTCCAATCAGTTTCATAAAGACAAAAAGCATCCTTGAATACGACGGCAACCACAATCACATTCTTTCAAACGGGTTCTCAAAAATGTTCACCATGACGGGCTGGCGAATCGGCTATATCATCGCGAATAAGGCGCTCGTGGACAACATAACAAAGCTAAACCAAATTACCATAAACAACGTCCCAGTCTTCATACAAGAAGCAGCTCTAAAAGGGCTTGAAATGCAAAAGAACCTGACAAAAACCATTGAAAAAGAATATGAAGAAAGGGCAAAGATAGCAAGCAAAACTTTGGCGAAAGCCGGCTTTTCCTTCACCGAACCCGAAGCACCATTCTACGTGTTCCCAAAGCTTAAAGGCTTAGACTCAGAAAAATTCACCCTAGACCTGCTTGACAAAGGCGTTGCAGTGGCTCCCGGAACATCCTTCGGTGACTACAGAGAGCACTTCCGCATCTCTTTGACAGCTCCCCGAGACGAAATAAAAATAGGGTTGGATAAAATCAGCGAGGCGCTCAAATGAAAACCGCGGTTCTTGGCGCGGGAAAAATGGGTGTTTGGTTCGCAAAGTTTTGTAAGGAGAAAGGGGACAGCGTAATCCTCTCAGACAGGAAAGAGGAAAAGCTGTCAAAACTCGGAAAAGAGTTAGGTGTCGAAACTACCACTGACTTCTCGAAAGCGGTTGAAGACGCAGACAGAATCATGATTTGCGTTTCACTAAGCAGCTTCGAAGAAGTGGTAAAAAAAATCGGCTCCAGCGTTCGCGACGGGCAAGCGGTTATGGATATCTGCTCAATCAAGGAGTACCCAGTTAAGGTTATGCATGATTATATCAAGCACGGCTTGGTGTTGGGTACTCACCCCGTTTTTGGCCCAGGCAGCAAAGGCGTAAAACACAAAGCCTACGTTCTCACCCCCACAAATGCCAAGGAGGAGAAGTATGCCGAAGACTTCAAAGAGTGGCTGGAGAGTGAAGAAGCCCACGTTTTCGTAATGACACCCCAGAAACACGACCAACTCATGTCCGTCGTCCTAGGACTACCGCATTTCCTCGGATTAGTCGCTTGCGAAACCCTTCTTGATCAAAAGGCATTCACTGAAACTAAGCAATTGGCGGGGACGACTTACCGCATGCTTTTCACTTTGGCGGAAGCAACCGCGCTGGAAACTCCTGACCTTTACGCTAATTTGCAGATGAAGCTGCCTGGAATGGGAAAAATCGAAGACCTCTATATCTCCAAGGCTCAGGAATGGCTGGATTTGATCAAGCAGAAGAATCCTCAGGCAATCATCGACAGGATGGAGCAACTTAAAGCTAAACTGCTGAAGGTTGATCCCGACTTCTCAGAATCATATGAAGTCATGTACAGAATGCTTGAAGCCACGGAGAAGTAACGAAAACAGATGCCCAAATCATTAGTCGTGAATTGTTCTCTAAAATCAAAAAACGAAGCTTTAGTTGAAGCCATCAGAGAATTCAGCGACTGCGACGTTCTCCAGTTCAGTGATATCCATGAGGGCTACCGCGTCAAAGAGGAAGTTGATGCCGTCGTCATAAGCGGTTCTGCAGCTAGAATAGTTAACTCTTCCGACAGACGTCTCTTTGAAGGAGTTGTCAATCTGATAAGAACCTGCGACTTGCCCACGTTGGGTATCTGCTTTGGGCATCAATTGCTCTGTTGGGCGTTCGGGGCAAAAGTTGGATCACTTGCTCAACCTGTTCTGGATCGTTTTGAGTCGGTTCGGGTGGTCGACGTCGACGGAATATTCTCTGGGTTTAGCGAAAACCTGATGGTGCCGCTGTCAGAAAACCATTACGATTACGTCCTAAAAGAAAACTTGTGCGAGGCGGGCTTTCTTTTGCTCGCGGATTCCGTCTCATGCGAAGTAGAAGCCGTTAGGCATAAAAGCAAGCCACTTTACGGCGTTCAATTTCATCCCGAACGTATAAAAGTAAAGGGCGAAACGCATTCTGGGGGTCACAAAGTTATAAAGAACTTTTACCAAAACGCGATTAGGCGATAGGATGCGTATTGATTTTGCTGAGAACAAACACACATCGGGTTTCCTGCAGTTCTCGGGAAAAACTAAAGTATTTAGGTTCTCAAAGTTAATGTGTGGTTTCTGTGGAATTTAAGAAGGCTCCGGCTGAACTTGTTGAATTCATCAGAGAAAAAATGAAGGACGTGAACTGCGACTATCGCCAAATGTTTGGGTACCCCGCATACTTCATTAACGGCAACATGTTCGCGGGACTTTTTGGCGACAAATTGCTTTTGAGGCTTTCAGACGTTGACTTCGCGGAAACCCTGAAAATCCACGGGGAAGTTAAGGTTTTTGAGCCCCTGCCGGGAAGGGCGATGAAAGGCTATGTTGCTCTCCCAAAATCAGTTTATTCAGATGACACTGAGTTCGAGAAGCTGCTTAACAAATCTGTAAAATACGTCTCTTCGTTGCCCCAAAAAATATCGAAAGCCAAAAAGTAAGTGTCAATTCGCTTTTGAGTATGAACCTAAGACTTTGACAAAATCAACGTACTTCTTGAGAGCCTTCAAGGCTTCCGAACATTGTTTCTCACATCGGTGCCCCTCGAAATCCAAGTAGAAGTTGTATTCCCAAGGCGTTTGCTTGGTAGGTCTTGACTCGATTTTTGTTAGGTTTATGCCTCTTTTGGCAAATTCACCCAGCGCGTTGTAAAGCGACCCTGGCTTGTGGGCTGCTGAGAAGATTATGCTTGTTTTGTCTTTGCCCGTTGGTGCTGAATCGCTGGTGGATAGAACAAAGAACCGTGTGTAGTTTTCGGAGTTGTCAGCAATATCTTCAGCGAGAATGTGCATGCCATAGAGGTCGGCTGCTCTTTTGCTGGCGATTGCGGCGGCGTTTATCAAACCTTTTTCTTTGATCATTTTGACGCTGCCTGCCGTGTCATAGGTCGGTATTAGTTCGCGACCGAATTCCTCCAGGAAACTTCTGCATTGCCCAAGCGCCTGCGGATGCGAATAGACAACTTTGATGTTTTCTAATGCTGCGCCGGGGTTCGCGACTAAGCAATGCTCGATTTTCACCACGACTTCCCCGCAAACTTTCAAGTCATAGCGCAGAAACAGGTCGTAGTTCTGAGGTACACTGCCTTCTAAACTATTTTCGACGGGTACGATGCCGTGCTGGGTTTCTTGAGTGCATACGCTGTCGAAAACGTCTTTGAAGTCGCGGCAAGGTTTAACCTGTGTTTCTGCTCCGAAGAACTGGTAGACTGCGCTTTCGCTGTAGGCGCCTCGTTCGCCTTGAAATGCTACTTTCACTGTTTGTTTCCCCGATTACGATTCTTAAGCAAAAGCTTGTTTATACCGTTTATCATTGCTTCGACACTAGCCATTACGATGTCCTCTCTTGCTGCCCGTGCGGACACGAGGTTGCCTTTCTCATCTTCCACTTTTATGATGACTTCTGCAACAGCGTTTGAGCCGCCTGTGATTGCTTCAAGCCGATATTCTCTCAGTCTGATTTTTTCTTGGTTACTGATTAACCTCTGGATTGCCTTCAGAACCGCGTCAACTGGACCAACACCCGTCTCAGCAGCAACGTACTCTTTCCCATCCAGAGTCAACCGCACCGAAGCCGTAGGGATAACCTTGATGCCTGTTACAACTGCCATATCGCATAAATCAACGATTTTCTCCTCTCCGACAACCTCACCCAAAACAGCTGAAGTTAACGCCAACAAATCAGCGTCCGTCACCATCTTGCCTTTATCACCAAGTTCCTTGACGCGCTGGACAATTTCTTTCAGTTGCTCTTCACTCGGGTGGATGCCGACTTCTTCCAACTCCGCCTTGATGCCGCGTGTCCCCGCCAGTTTCCCAGCGACAAGTTTTCTAGTGCGACCAACCAGAGCAGGATCTATCGGCTCAAAGGTTAGAGGCTTCTCCGCAACTCCGCGTGTGTGGATGCCTGATTCGTGCGCGAACGCGTTTTCGCCCACAAGTGCCTTGTTAGCCTGCACAGCGATACCAGTTAATGAAGAAACCATTCTAGAGGTGCTGTAAAGCAGTCGGCTGTTTATTCCTGTCTTGTACTTGTAAAGAACATGCAAAGCCATAACCACTTCTTCCAGCGAAGCGTTACCTGCCCGCTCGCCTAACCCGTTGACGGCAACGTGCACTTGTACCGCGCCCGCTTCCACCGCAGCCAACGAGTTTGCAACTGCCAACCCGAAATCATCATGGCAATGAATGCTTATGGGCACGCTAACTACTGATTTTATTTCTTCCACAAATTTTATTGTTGATTTTGGAATCATGATGCCGACGGTGTCAGGCAGATTTAAGCTGTCCATACCTGCATCCTGGGCTGCTTGACAGATTTTTTTGAGGAAAGGCATTTCGGAGCGCGTGGCGTCCATAGGTGAAAACTCACATTTTACACCATGCTTCTTAACGTACTCAATCGACTCGATTGCTGAAGCTAACACTTGCTCATGCGTCAAATTGACCGCGTACTTCATCTGCACCTCAGAAGTGGGAATGAAAACGTGAATTAAATCGACGTTGCAGTCTAACGCCGCGTCAATGTCACCCTTTGTCGCCCGGGAAAGCGCACAGATTTCAGAGTTCAAGCCCAGTTTGACAATTTCTTTAACGACTTTTCTTTCGCCTTCGGAGGAACTTGGAAAGCCCGCTTCGATAACGTCAACGCCCAGCTTGCCTAGTTGGCGTGCAATCTCAATTTTGTCTTCAGGGGTTAAGGAAACCCCGGGGGTTTGTTCGCCGTCTCTTAGGGTAGTGTCTAAAATTCGAATGTATTTACTCGTCATTTTTTTCAGCCAGTTTTCGTTGTTAAGGCTGCGGCAATGGCTTCCGCCATCCCCACGGTCGTTGTGTTCCCGCCGCAGTCTGGAACAGTTTGACCGTTACGTAACGCGTGAACTACTCCATTCTCAATGGCTGTGCCTGCTTTCATGCATTTATTATCATTGTATTTTTCTCCCAGCCACTCCAGCATCATTTTTGCGCTTAGAACCATCGAGATCGGGTTTGCCGTGTGTTTTCCTGCCCTGTTTGGCGCTGAACCATGGATGGGTTCGAATAATGCGAAGTTGTCGCCTATGTTTGCGCCTGGAGCCATGCCTAACCCGCCGATAAGCTGGGCTGCTTCGTCTGAGAGGATGTCGCCGAACATGTTGCATGTGCAGAACACATCGAATTCTTGCGGCTCTTTGATTAGACGCATCGACGCCGCATCAACGTACAGTTCGTTAAACGCTATGTCTGGGTACTGCTTTGCTGTTTCGCGACATACGCTGGCGAATAGCCCGTCGGTCACGCGCATGACGTTTGCCTTGTGAATCGCCGTGACTTTCTTTTTGCCATTGCGTAGGCGTGCCATTTCGAATGCTTTTTTGGCTATACGCTGGCAGTTTTTTCGGGTGATGACTCTTAAGCACAGGGTTGTGTCATTGTCAAGGGTGAATTCTAAGCCTTTGTAAACGTCCTCGGTGTTCTCCCTGACAAAAAGCATGTCAATGTCGGGTCTAGCCACTGGGACGGCTGGGTAAGCCTTAAGCGGGCGCAGGTTAGCGTACAAATCGAACATTAACCTGAGTTTAACTATGACGTCTGCTGCCGATTCGCCGACAGGACCTTTAAGGCAAGCGTGAGACGCCTTAATCTTTTCGACGCTGTCAGCAGGTAGCGCCGCGCCTCTTTTTGCTAAGGTTTCGTCGCCTGCTTCTGCCTCAATCATTCTCAGTTTTATGCCGTATTTTTTCTGAGCTGCATCCAACACTTTAAGGGTTGCTTCCGTTAATTCGGGGCCAATTCCATCGCCGCGAATCAACGAAATCTTATATTCATTCATTTCTTGTTCATTCTCCTTCGTAAATTCTCGATTAATCCGCCATCAGCTAAAATTTCCAATATGAACGGTGGAAGCTTTTCCACTTTAAACATTGTGCCGTTGGAAACATTTTCTATCTTGCCAGCATCAAAATCCACAGATAGTTGATCCCCGGTTTTAACTGCCGCCGATATTCCTTTGCATTCGATTACTGGTAACCCGATGTTGATTGCGTTTCGGAAAAAAATACGTGCGAAAGATTCAGCTAACACACATTTTACACCGGCATACTTCAGGGCTAACGGCGCTTGCTCTCGGCTTGAGCCACACCCAAAATTTTTGCCGCCTACCACGATCACCCCTTTTTTTGCTTTCTCAGGAAAGCCTGGATCTAAGCCCGCTAGGGCGTGTTTTGCCAACTCATAAGGGTCAACCAACGTCATGTATTGTCCGGGCAGAATAACATCTGTGTCAACGTTGCTTCCGAATTTTATTGCTGGGCCTTTGATTTTCATATTCATGGTTTTGCCTCCATTTTTCTTGGGTCAGTGATTTTGCCTGTTACTGCTGAAGCAGCTACGGTCGCTGGAGAAGCCAAGTACACGCTGGCTTGGGTGCTGCCCATTCTTCCGATAAAGTTCCTGTTTGAACTGCTAACGCAGGTTTCGCCTGCCGCGAGTAATCCTATGTGACCTCCCAGGCATGGACCGCATGCTGAACCACAAACTATCGCGCCTGAGTCAGTGAAGATTTCCATTAAACCTTCATCTATGGCCTGACGGTAAACTTCCTGCGAGGCTGGAATCACAAGAGCCCTAACGCCGTCTTTTACGCGTTTGCCCTTCAAAACTTGAGCTGCTAAGCGCAAATCTTCGATTCTGCCGTTGGTGCAGGAACCGATAAAGGCCTGCTCAACGGGAACGTTGCCTACTTCGGAAATTGGTTTAACGTTGTCAACTGATGACGGGCAAGCAACTTGTGGTTCCATCTTTGAGACGTCAAAGTCCATTGTTTGCTCGTAAACAGAGTCTTTGTCGCTTTTCAACGCTTCAAAATTCGGTAATTCCTTGACTCTGGTTTTCAGGAACTCTCGGGTTGTTTCGTCGGGTTCAATGATGCCGTTTTTGGCGCCCATTTCCACCGCCATGTTGCATAGCGTCATTCTTCCCGCTATACTCATGCCCTTTATTGTTGGGCCAGTGAACTCGGCGCTTTCGTATGTGGCACCATCAACGCTCATGTGCCCTATTATTGAAAGGATCAGGTCTTTGGGAGTTACGAATTTTTGGAATTCTCCAGACACGACGAATTTGACAGCTTTAGGTATTTTCAGCCAGATCTTTCCCGTAGCCATAACCGCTGCGGCTTCGGTTGAACCTATTCCTGTTGCGAAAGCTCCGAATGCCCCGTAAGTGCAGGTATGCGAGTCGGCGCCTACGATGACTGTTCCGGGAACAACGTGCCCCTTCTCAGGCATGACTTGATGGCAGATTCCGCCTCTGCCCACATCGTAAATGCGTAGGTTTTGGTCTTTGGCGAATTGGCGCATGGTTTTGTGCAGTTCCGCTGCTTTCACGGATTCAGCTGGTACCTGATGGTCCAGTATGACCACTGCTTTTTGGTTATCCCAAACTTTCTGTACGCCTATTTTCTTAAAGGCTTCAACGGCTAAAGGTCCAGTTAAATCGTGCACCATCACCATGTCAACGTTTGCGTCGACTATTTCTCCTGGGTGCACAGCTTTTTTTCCTGAGGCTTTGGCCAAGATCTTTTCTGTTATGTTCATTTTTCTATTCTCTTCTATCAGTTGCCTTTTTTCTGTTGATAACTATGACAAGTTTGTCATTTTAAGAAAGCTTGAAGTTAAGGGTTTCCGTGCTCGGAGAGGATTTATTCGTCTATTCTTACTGATTTTGTTCCTCTTGCTAGCGCTGTTATGCCTGTTCTGGCAAGTTCAATGACGCCTGTTGCCTTCATCAAGTTTAGGAAGGCGTCAAGCTTGTCAGGTGTTCCGGTGATTTCCACGGTTAGGCTGTCAGTTGAAACGTCAATTATTCGTCCTCGGAAGACTTCTACACAGTTAATGATGTCGGAGCGATCTTTCGCAGTTGGAGAGTTAACCTTTATCAAAGCTAGCTCGCGCATTACATAGTTTCCAGGCTCCAGTTCCTCGACTTTAAGCACATCGACGAGTTTTGCGACTTGTTTGACGACTTGGACGATTGTTTTTTCATCCTCATTAACTGTTATGGTCATACGCGCGATGTCTTTCCTCTCGCTCGGGCCGACAGTGATGCTTTCAATGTTAAAGTTTCTGCGTCGGAACAAGTTTGAAACTCCGAAGAGCACACCTGGCTTGTTTTCGACAAGTACCGAAATTATTTTTGTTCTTCCAGCTTCCATTAGTAATCACCTTTCTGTTGGGGTAAACCGCAGCCTGGAGGCACAAAGGGCACAACGTCCTGCTCCGAGCCTATAGGCACATCGATCACCGTGGTAACATTACTGTTCAATGCTGTCTTAACAGCTTTGTGGAATTCCTCGATTGATGTTGCCCGCAGTCCTTGCGCTCCGTAAGCTTCCGCCAGCTTAACGAAGTCTGGTGTTCTGCCTAGGTTAACCGCCATGTAGCGTCGTTTGTAGAGCATTCTTTGCCACTGGGCAACCATTCCTAGTACCGAATTGTTCAGCACTATGACAGTAACCGGAATCTTTTCGGTAACGGAGCAGGCGAGTTCTTGCTCGCTCATTATGAAGCTGCCGTCGCCCGCTATGTCTACGACTGGTCTGTCTGGGCAAGCGACTTTTGCGCCGATTGCCGCTGGGAAGCCGAAACCCATCGTTCCTAAGCCTCCTGAACTGATGAACGATCTCGGCTTCAAAGCTTGGAAGTAAAGCGCCGACCACATTTGGTTTTGCCCAACTTCCGTAGTGACTATCGCGCTTTCAGGAAGAAGGTTCCTTAACTCAGTCAACAATGCCTTCGGCACTATGTCTCTTGGTCTCTCTTTCATCAGTGGACTCAGCTGTTCTTTTGCTTCTTTAACTCGCTTTGCCCAAGCGTTGCCTTCACCTTTACGCAGTTTTTCGCTTAATGCGGCAAGCAAAAGATTCAGGGCAGCTTTTGCGTCGCCGACTATGGGTACATCAACCTCAATGTTCTTGCCGATTTCTGCCTCGTCAATGTCTATATGGATTTTTTTAGCTTCATGCGCAAAAGAGTCCAAATTTGCTGTTGCACGGTCGGAGAATCTTGTTCCGACAGCTAGCAGAACGTCAGCTTCGCACATGAGCCTGTTCGCCGCTGGGTTTCCATGCATTCCTATGCTACCTACCGACAGAGGGTGACATTCCGGGAACGAGCCTTTACCCATGAATGTTGTAGCGACTGGTGTCATCAGCAGGTCAGACATCCGCATGATTTCGTCTGAAGCGTTCGAGATTATGACTCCGCCGCCTGCAAGGATGATCGGACGCTCCGCTTTCGCAAGCAAACTGGCGGCTTCGCTAATCTTGCATAAGTCTATCTCAATCATTGACTTGTAACCAAAGGCTTCGATCTTGTCAGTTACCTCCACTTCGCCAGTGTCTGACTGCACGTTTTTTGGCAAGTCAATCAGAACCGGTCCCGGTCTACCCGTAGACGCTATGTAGAACGCCGTGTTAACGATAGTTGGAATCTCTGCAACAGTTCTTGGCTGGAAATTGTACTTAGTGATTGGGGTTGTGATTCCGATTATGTCGGCTTCTTGGAACGCGTCTCTGCCGATTAAGTATGAAGTGTTTACGCCTGAAGAGGGAACCTGCCCTGTCAATGCTACTATGGGAGAAGAATCCATGTATGCGTTCGCTATCCCGGTAACCAAGTTTGTAGCTCCGGGCCCTGAGGTTGCCATGCAAACTCCTACTCGTCCGCTGGCTCTGGCATAGCCTTCGGCTTCATGCGCCGCGCATTGTTCGTGCCTGGCAAGGATGTGCCTAATTTTTGCGTTGCCGCACAAAGCGTCATACACAGGAAGGATTGCTCCGCCTAAGATGCCGAAGATCACGTTCACGTTTTGGCGTTCAAGAGATTCTAGGAGTGCTTTTGCACCAGACATTTTAGTCATTTTTCATCGTTTTCTCCTTTCAACAAATATTCTCTCGTCTTGGGAAGAAATGATTGCAAAATTAGATTCAGTTTTTTCAGAGAGGTTCCTGGGAGAATCAAAGAATAAGTACCCGACGATCCCAGCTATTGAGGTGACGATCCCTCATTTTCGTGCCTCTTAAATACCACGTACCTTAAAGGTATCATCCAAGTAAACATAAAAAGTTTACGGTGTCCAGCTAATACGCATCGGAAGTTTACACTATTCCTTTGCAAGTTTAACTTGGTAAATGCAAATAAGAACTTGTTCTCCTTAAGCAGTGTTAAGATTTTTCCAAATGGAATTTCGATATGCAGAAAAAACCCCGGAAATAATTAACTGAAAGAAAGGTCTTATTACTGCGAATGCTTTTTTGATTGCTGTGAAACTTTATGTGCGAATTTAACGTCATCCTTGATGGGAAAACCCAGTTTAGAGACGTAATTTACGTTAAAGTTGAAGGTGACAACGTCACAGTCAGGAACATTTTGGGCGAATCAAAAGAGTTCAAAGGCTGCAAAATCCTCGAAGTCGACGTTAATTACACAAGGCTAGTACTCTCCTCCATAAAATCATAATCAAGCTCGGTCTCTTAGCCTTCAAGATTTTTCACTTACATAACTAAGGCTAATCTTTCTGACTAAAAGCTAATTCAACCCTAAACCCGGCTGCAGCCTCAAGGGAGCCTAAGCGTAACCTGGCAACAATAAAGGGCACCTATTATTTGTGACAAGAGATCACTACAAAAATTGTGGGTCCTAAGCGCTTGGGTTTGTGTTGTTATGAAGCTCTGACAACCTCAGCAGTGTCTCTTTGTAGACTTGGATCGCGTTCAGGTACTCACCAACGTCAATGTGCTCATCCAAAGTGTGGTCAAGGCGGGAGTTGCCTGGTCCATAAGTGACTATTGGCAGGTTCATAGCTTTACCCAGAATATTCATGTCGCCAGTCCCAGTTTTACGCAGAAGCGTCGCTGGCTTGTTCAACACTTTTCGGACAGATGAAGAAAAAACATGCACCAGCGGAGAAGCCTTGTTCACCTCGAAAGGCTCCACGGTGTCCAGAACAGTTGCTTTCACAGAAATTTTCGGGTTAGCGGCTTGGTACTTCGCGATAATCTTCTCTATCTGTTCAAAAACCTGATTCGTAGAAAACTGGATTGGCACCCGCACGTCAATGTTCATTTCAGCTTCAAAAGGAACAACCGACATCGGTCTGCCGCCTGCAACCTTAACCAAACAAGCCGTGACCGCATTGAAAGGGCTTTCCGAAGGATCAAGCGAAGGATAAGAAGAAGCATTCTTGATTTGCTCCCAAACCTCATACGCTTTCTCCAATGCATTATCATAAAGCCACGGCGTTGAAGAATGCCCCGTCTCAGTTTTGCAAACGATTTTCAGCTGGATCTGACCCTTGTACGCAACTGTTATATTTTCAACGCCGCTGGGTTCACCGAAAATGGCGTAGTCAGCCTTAATACCCTGAGTGATAAGGTGTTTAACGCCTCGGCTGGTCGCTTCCTCCTCGACTACGCTTGCAACCAAGATTTTGCCTTTAAACCCAGGTTCCTTCGCAGCGGAAACCGCAGCCATGATCATAGCGGCAAGCGGACCCTTCGCGTCTACAGCGCCTCGAGCGTAGATTTTGCCTTCTTCAATTCGAAGCGGCAAATGCCCAGCCACTGTATCCATGTGACCGCACATCAGGATGACGGGTTGGCCTTCGCCGACTACGCCAATTACGTTTCCGATTGCGTCTTTGCCAACCTCAAAACCCATCTTTTTCATTTCAACCTCTAAAAAGTTGGCGGCATCCTCCTCTTTTCCTGACGGGCTATAAATGCCCAAGAGGTTAGTTAGAAACCGTACTGCTTCTTGCTCGCTCATTCTCTTCGTCACCTAACACTTCATCTAGCACAGTCACTATTCGGTCAATCTGCTTCTTCTGAATTACCAAAGGCGGCAACAGGCGGACAACTGTCCTTCCAGCATCTAAAACTAAAACACCTTTCGCGGCCGTCTTCAAAATCACGTTCAGAACATCGAAGCGTAGCTCCATGCCAAGCATTAATCCTAAGCCGCGAACTTCTTTGACGATTTTATGTTTTGCCTGTATTCCTTCCAGTTCAGTCTTGAAGTAATGACCCATTTTCGAGGCGCACTCAGTCAAGTTTTCTTCCACAAGCGCATCTATCGCAGCGCATCCAGCTGCACAAACCAGCGGACTGCCGCTAAAAGTAGTTGAGTGCTCACCAACTTTAAGGGCTGACATAATATTTTTCTTTGCAACGGTTATGCCTATGGGCAAACCACCAGCAAATGGCTTAGCCAAACACATCACATCAGGTATAACACCCCAGTTTTGGCAACCAAAAAGCTTGCCCGTGCGCCCGAAGCTTGTTTGAACTTCATCAAAAATCAGTAAAACATTCTTCTCGTCGCAGATCCTCCGCACCTCTTGCAGGTAGCCTTCAGGTGGAACCCGGACACCGCCCTCACCCCGAATAGGCTCCATAAGAAACGCTCCTGTTTTCTCGCTAATAGCTTCACGGATTTTATCGGCATTATCAGGGGCGACATGCTTGATTTCTGGAACCAGAGGCATGAAAGGCTCACGGTACTTTTTGTCCCATGTTGCAGAAAGCGCACCCATGGTCTTGCCATGAAATGCACCCATCAAAGCGATAATTTCTGGTTTGCCTGTGTATTTGCGGGCGAGTTTAATGGCGCATTCAACTGATTCAGCTCCGCTATTTGACAGAAACACTTTGTCTAAGCCTTTAGGAGTTATGTGAACAAGTTTCTCGACGAATTCTGCGCGTTTGTCGTTGTAGTAACAGCTGTGGCAGGTGATAAGCTGCTCAGCCTGAGCTTGGATTGCAGCGACAACTTTTGGGTGACAGTGCCCTAGCAGGGCGACACCGTAACTGGTTGAGCAGTCAATGTATTCTTTGCCTTTAATGTCCCAGACAAGCGCGCCTTTGCCCTTTGTCAAAACGACTGGTTTTTTGGAGAAAACGTTTGCCATGAACCGCGTTTCAACATCAATTATTTCTTGTTCATTCACCAGTTATCACTGTACCAACCTTATGATTCAATACTGAACTTATAGGTTCATTTCCGGTGCCCGCCGTGACTAAAACCTCTTTGACTCCTTGACTTAATGCCTCCAACGCCGCGTGCACCTTAGTACTCATGCCTTGCCCAATGCTAGATAAAACCTCTTTAACCTCGGTGGCAGCAATTTTAGGAACACACTCGCCTCTAAGCATTAAGCCCTGCACGTCTGTAAGAAGAATTAAGCGGTCTGCCTTCAATGCGCCAGCGATTATCGCCGCTGTTCGGTCGCCATCCACATTGAGCGGTTCCCAGTCCTGGCTAATCGCAATAGGGGTCACAATCGGCACGTACCCCTTATCAAGCAGAAGATTAAGAAGCTCGGCGTTTACCGAAGTAATTTTTCCTGTGTAACCGCCGTCGATAACTTTTTTGCGTCCCCGTTCGTCAACGGCGATAAGTTTTTTTTTCCGTTCAGCCTTTAGGGTGGCTGCATCCAACCCCGTTAATCCCACTGCTGGTATGCCTTGGCTTTGAAGGGCTAGAACGATTTGTTTGTTGATTTTGCCAGCCATAACCATGGTGTAAATCTCAATGGTTTCTTTGTCGGTGTAGCGGCTTCTGAATCCTTCAGGTGAAACAATGAATTTTTGTTCTTTTCCGAGTTTTGAGGCTATTTCTGTGACTTCTACGCCGCCACCGTGGACGAGCACGACTTTATTGGTTTTGGCTACTTCTTTTAGGTCAGCGACTAAATTTTGAGATGCGCCCTCTTTGAGTATGCTTCCACCCATCTTGATAACAAGCAGCATGGTATCACATCGGATGGAATCCAGTGCTCTTCAGGCCAGTGGTCTCATCAATGCCCAGCTGTATATTCATGCATTGCACGGCTTGGCCTGATGCGCCCTTGGTCATGTTGTCGATTGCAGAGAAAAGCAAAAGACGATTCGCGTGTTCATCAATCTCGAAGCCGATATCGCAAAAGTTTGTGCCTAAAGTAACTTTCGGGTCGGGCAACTGATAAGGTCCCTTCTGATACTTCACTAAGCGCACGAAGGGTTCATTCCCGTACATTCCCCGAAGAACTCTCCAAAGGTCTTTGTTCTCCAACTTCTGTTTAGGAAAAGTATGAATAGTCGCCAGAATCCCCCGGACCATATTGACTGCATGTGGGGTAAACGAGATTTTAACTGGGTCGCTGCTCAACGCGTTAAGTTCTTGTTCAACCTCGGCAGTGTGACGGTGACCAGCTACTTGGTAGGGCCGTACTCCACTGAAGCGTTCAGGATGATGAGAGGAAATAGACGGTTTGCTGCCTCCGCCTGAAGAACCAACCTTGAGATCTACAACAATTTTGTCTTTATCAACCAGCCCAGCCTTCACTATAGGTGCTAAACCCAAAATGGCGGATGTTGCCATGCAGCCTGGGCAACCGATTAACTTCGCGTTTTTTATTTCTTCACGGTGAAGTTCGGGCAACCCATATGCGGCGCCTTTTAGCATTTCAGGGTGAGCATGCTTCCAACCATAATAAGTTTCGTAATCAGCTGGGTTTTTGAGGCGGAAATCAGCGCTCATATCGATTACCTTTAAGCCCGCCTCCAAAAGTTTGGGAACAAGATTCACTGAACCCCCATGCGGCGTAGCTGTGAATATCAGATCGCAGTTTTTCTGCAACTCAGCCACGTCTAAGGGCACAAATTTCAACTGGGTTAAACCCCGCAGGTTCGGATGGACGTTGAAAACGAATTCTCCTGCGCTTTGCCGCGATATAACCATGGTTACCTCTGCTTGGGGATGAAGAAGCAGCAGCCGCAGGAGTTCACTGCCAACGTACCCCGAACCACCGATTATTCCAACTCGCACCATTTTTCATTCTTCCTTTTTCATTTGATTAATGGTCTATTAGGCTTTGAGCAGCCTTCAGTAGGGGAACCGCAACGTTAAGCCCCGTTGCGAGTCTAGTATTCTCCCAGAACTCGGGACACGAATTTGATTCATGAAACACAAGAGCGCTTTTATTTTTTTCTACGCTCTCTTCAATGATGTTTTTGATATTTTCGTAAGAGTCACTGTTCGCGTAAATCTGGAATGCTTTTTCCAGCTTTGTGGTCCAAACTTGAAAATCAGTTAGGCGCATCTGATCTTGCTTAACTTTCTGAACGGGCAAAAACGCTTGTCCAGCCTTATCTAACTGGCCCTTAAGGTAAACATCATCAACATTTTTGTTTTCCTGATGGTTCACCATTGCATCCAATGCGAAAATCCATGCTTCGCTGCCTTTGCCCAACGTCTTGCCACATTTCACCGCAAGTTCCTGAATTGTTTTGGGTAGCTTGGCACCGAAAACTAAGTTGCCCAAGAAAGTGTTGGTTCTAAAATCTTTAAAACCGGCTCTTGCCATCGCAGTTGGGTAACAGACAGGCTGCTTGCCTTTTTCTTTTGAGACGATAATCCGCAGGTCGTAAAACCACTTTTCAACCAGTTCCTGCGCGACTACGCCAACTGGATTGATGATTGACGGTTTTGTTTCCTTTATGTTACTGATAAGCTCCTCAGTATTTTTCGACAGCATGATCATCTTGCCATGCGTCCCAGCGTCAGCTTTAATAACAATGCCGTCTGACAGGGGGATTTCTTGCTGGATTAGATCTGCTATGTCTTTCTCATTATGGATTTCTTGCCCATTCTTGAGGGTGTCAGTTGCGTCGCATGGCACATAAACTGTCTTGGGAATTGGCAAGCCTTCCTTCCACAGCTTCAGCAAAGTGCGCAGTTTGCTGTAGCAGACAAATTCGGTTTGAGACGTGTTCAAAGTTTTTTTTCCAAGCTGTTCCATCATGTAAGAAGCTTGGAGGCGACGGTTTTTGCTTTGCGCGCGGTTAAGCACGACCGCGACGTCTTTGACTATTCTCGTATAGTCTTTGCCTTTAGTTTTAGCATTGAAACCGTCTTTGAAAATCGAGATAGCGATTTTTCTGAAGGGCAGAAAAGTCAAATCAACATCTAATTGTTGAGCAGTTAGTTTGATGCCGTTTTCATCGTTTTCGGACCGTTCATACAAAAGAGCAATGCTCATCGCTTCTCTGCCTCCACCAAAAAATATTCAAGAAACTGAGTCAAATGAAGGCTTAGCGGTGAATAACTGGTTATTCTCCCCAGTCTTCCCCTTCAATTGTTAACTCTTGAAGGTCTACGCATCCGCCTTTAACCTGTTTAACTTCGAGTTCAAGTCCGCAACCCGGGCAACTGAGGATTTCTCCTTTCTCTGCGTCAACTGGAACATCAAGCTCGGCGTCACAGTCAGGGCATTTTGCTTTCATGTTTTGGGAATTTGAATTTACAGGTTTAATCATTTTTTATTCGTCACTTTATTTTTTATAGGAAATGACTTTTTCATTAATTCAATACTAAATTTAAACATTGTGACTAATTTGTTACAACTTGAACTACTAATGTTCCATTTGGTGCACCCGCCAAAAACGCTGAAAGTCACAAGAACATTCAACAAACGAGAAAAAATGACGAAAAACGTACCATGGACCAGCATCCACAAGGGAAAACGTTAAATTTTCCACAAAGTAATAACCAATCGGCGGCAACAGATGGACGAAAAAGACAAAGAAATACTCAAGCTTCTAAAAGACGACGCAAGAGCAGGCTACGGAGACATCGGAGCAAAAATCGGGCTTTCAGAAGGCGCAGTCCGAAAAAGAATCAAAACGTTAACCGACGAAGGAATAATACGAAAATTCACCGTTAAGATCAGCCTCACGGAAGGTGCTCAAGCCATAACTTTACTTACAGCAAACACCGCCTGCCCAACGCAGGAAGTGTCAAAGAAGATCCAGGCGATCCCGAACGTTGAAACAACTTACGAGGTCAGCGGCGAATACGACATTGTCGCAGTCATCGGCGGCATGAACATGACTGAAGTAAACGAATGCATCGAAAAAATCCGCATGGTTGAAGGAATAGTCAAAACCAACACAATGATCGTTCTCCGCAGTTCCTGATGCGGCTAACTCCGTGATTGCGGGCGGCCGAAAATAGTTTTCCCCTCGGATTCGTAGGTGTGTTGAACAGACAGGAAGTTGAAGGCAGAATTAATAATGTTTATTAATATTCCAGATACATGCTTTTGTTGGAGCTGTAGAAAATGAATGAAAAGCTGCAAGAAAGCGCTCAGTACCTGAAGTGCTTCAACAACATGGAGATTGAAGCTTTCCGGGTTTATGAAGCGCTATCTAAGAAGATCAACCAGCCTGAAAGCAGTTTTGTTTTGGGGTTAGGCTATGACAGCCTTAAATGCTCAAAAATCCTTCAAGGGATACTCAGCCATCTTGACCTCTCTCAGATCGAAGGCTTAGAATGCAAAAAAGAAATTGCGGAGTTAGCAGCCGAAATTTCGAGGTTTACCAAAGTATTATCTACCATTAACAACTTGAGTCCCCTGCTTAGCTGCGAAATAATGAGTGAACTAATCAACATGGAGGACCTCTTGAACGAGACCTATACGAATTACCTGCAGGGTTCAGCCACCAAGTTTGTCGCGGACGAGTTTTCAGCGTTGATCCCCCAAAGCTCAAACAACTTTAAGCGAATCTTCGATTCGTTCGTTGAAGAAAAAGAAAGACACCGCCAAACCCTCATCGAAGTTATCTACAGCCTAGAATCCAAAGAAGCCGAAAAAATCCGGCATGTAACACCAGTTGTCAAATACCAAAACCCCGACTCATGGTACCACGAATCAACAATCCACGCCTTCACAAGGATCCCAATAAGGGCCAAAAACCAGCCTTAATCCAAGTCAACTCAAGATCAGTTTCTCCCTGTTTCTTTAGTGGCAGGCAAAATCTAGCTTTCAACGCGTGTTTCTGTAATCGCTGGAAAGGAAATTCAATCCTACCTCTATTTCTCTGCCAAAACTAACTTTCATTGCTAACATTTTTGACAATCGCTATTCGTTTTCACTTTCACCTACCCCTCCACTCCCTTGCACGGCAGTTTCTCAGTTCGCCTTTTAACCAACCCCAAACGATAAGCCTGACTCAAGGTGGTTCACATCAAAAAGAAAACAGCACTCTTAACCGAGCAAGAAGACTTCCAGCTTGACTTGACACTTCATGACGTTCCAGCTTCTCTGATCAGCGAGTTTGCAGAGAAAATCGTAGGGCCTTACTACAACGGCAATTTGAACCTTGCCATACAAGACCTGATAGGAAAAATCCTGTCAGAGCAAGAATTTGTACATTCACACATAACGCATGTCAAAAATCCGGTCGCGCACAAAAACAAGTAAACTCAACAACTGACTATTATTTTCGTGGCTAATCGCTACTCAAAACTATTTTATTCCAATCTTTTCCGCAGAATTTTCTCGACACCGCTTGTTTTTCCGATGTAGACAATATCTGTTAAGTTGACAAAAAAGCCTGTTTCCACAACTCCCGGAATCATTTTTATCTTAACTTCCAATTCACCCGGATTGGCGATTTCGCCGAAATAGCAATCTAAAATGGCATTACCGTTGTCTGTTATTGTCGGGCCTAGTTTGCCTTTTCCCTCACGCAGCACAGGATGACCGCCAGCAGCAACGATTTTTCGTTTAACCAGTGAAATAGCGAACGGCAAAATCTCAACGGGTACACCTTGATCTTTTTCGCCCAGCAACTTGACTTTTTTGTTCTCGTCAGCAATAATGATGTTTAGTTTTGAGGCTGCTGCAACAATCTTTTCCCTCGCCAAAGCTGCTCCCATGCCCTTGATTAAATACAATTCAGGGGTAACCTGGTCTGCCCCATCAATGGTTACGTCAACTTCTGAGTGCTCATCCAAAGTTGTGATCGGAATTCTGCGTTCGACCGCTAGCAGGAAAGCTTGATATGAAGTGGGAATACCCATAATGTGCAGGTTTTCACGTTTCGCTCTTTCTCCAAGGGCTTCGACGGCAAACGCGGCTGTGCTTCCACTGCCTAAACCTACAATAAATCCATCTTTGACATGATTTACCGCGGCCAACGCTGCATTCCGCTTTGCCTCTTGAATTGGATCAAGGTTAGCTTTCAATTTCCATCTGCCCCAGCTTATCTAGAACCTTCTCAACTTCACTTCGAATCGACTCAATCCTTTTCTCAGCCTCAGTTTTAGCATCAGGTTTCTCTTCAGATGGCTTACGTTTCCGCTTCTGCTTTTCCTCGCCAGCGGTTTCTTCCTCTTCCTCCGCCTCATCAATTTTCTCCATTTGCGAAGCAGGCGCCGTTGTGGGCATTTTTACAGGTATCTCTTTTATCGGTTTGACGTCGATTCTGGTTCTCAACTCCTCAACCTTAGACGTCAATTCCGTAAAGCGCTCGCTGAAAAGCTTCATCAAATCTTCCTGCATATCTTCAAGGTCATGTAGCGCAACTATCGATTCATCTTTTGAAATGGATTCCTTAATTGACATCATTCTTGCTGTGTATGTTCCAGCAAGCTTCTCGCGTTCTTGCTCGTTAATTTTACCTTCAGCTTGAGCTTCATAAAGACGGCGAATCGCGTCGCTTAAAATTTCCCGCTCCAAATCCAGCATCCGCAACTCATTTTTGGCGGTGGAAGCTGTAGATGCCTGAACACTCTTGGAGATTTTGAACGGTGAAGCTGAATAATCAAGGTCCGAATCGCTCGCCAATGTTTGGGTCCGCTGTGGTTTTTTCTTCGGCGGAGTCTTGTTGCTGAGGCGTCTCATGGCGTAAATGACTACTCCGCATGCGAAAATTATCACTACCGCAACTGCAGTGACCCATAATGGATCGTCATACCAAGCCATGCCTAGCTGTCCTCGGTATCTTGATTATGTACCATTAATATATAAATTATACAAATCTTAGAGGATTTTCAGGATTGGGAGCCAAGAAACTTGTTGTTTTCACTTTTGTCTGTCTAATGTTTTAAGCATGCCTCCTGACTGATACCCTCCTAAATCAACGGTTACGTACTTAAAACCAAGCCTTTTCAAGGATTCACACACGGTGTCCAAAACATTGACGTTGCAGAAAACAAGTCGCTCCGTTTTTCCCACTTCTATTCTGGCTAAGCCGCTGTGGTCTCTCACCCGAACTTGCTTAGCACCAGTTATCGCTTTCACGGCTTGCTCCGCTTTGTCAATTCGGGTTAACTTTTCGGCCGTGATTCTCTCGTTGAACGGTATCCTCGACGCCAAACACGCTAAAGCAAGCTTTCCATGGACGCTGAGCCCCATTTCTTTTGCCACTTGCCGAATTTCGTCCTTTGTAAACTTGTTGAGCATCCACGGACTGTACACGTTTTTTGTTTCTTTAACGGCTTGGAAGCCTGGCCTGTGATCATTCAAATCGGAGAAGTTTGTGCCTTCAAAAACAGCTTCGAATTCGATTTCATGTGCAAAGTCGCTTAGGTTTTTGAGAAGTGCTTTTTTGCAGTAGTAGCAGCGGTTTTCTGGGTTTCGGCTAAAATCCTCGTTTGATAACTCGTCAGTTTCAATTATGAATAGTTTGATGCCTATTTCCTTGGCTACTCTCTTGGCATCCTCTAGTTCTTCAGAGGTGTAAGTGGGCGACTGAGCGATAACAGCCACCGCTTTCTCGCCCAGAACCTCGCGGCTTATCGCCGCTAGAGTTGAGCTGTCTACACCTCCGGAGAAAGCGATTACTGCTCCGTTTTTCCCAGTTTCTCTGATGAAATGTCGAAGCTGCTCAAGTTTGTGGCTTAACTCTTCCATGCCGATTACCTATTTTGAATAAAAAAGTTCTCTTGCACGTGAAACCGCCATTTCCGAGAGTTCTCTGAGGGGCTTGTTAGTTTTTTCCGCGAGCCTTTTAAGGTCATCGTACTCGGGTTTTATGCGGATAATGCTTCCATCAGTGTTCTTGGCGATTTTGACTTTCACAAGTTCCTTTGTTCCGCCAACGAGCAAGTCGACTGAGGATAGTTCCCGATTTATGATGTGCCTTTCACACGGGTAAACCCTGACGCCTAGCGTTCCAGTCTCTTCAATCAGCACGCGGGAAAGACGTTTGGCATCTTTTTGGTCAGCAACAACCTTGACTATTTGCCCCGGCCTGTTCTTTTTAGTGAACATAGGAATAATGCTAACGTCCTTTGCCCCTTCGGCAAAAAGCCTGTCAACAGCATGCCCCACGATTTCTCCTGAAACGTCATCAATGTTGGTTTCCAACAATGCAATCTGATCCGTCATCAAACAGTTCTCTAAAGGCTTACCTACCACTATTCGAAGAATGTTGGGGATTTCAGCAAAATCTTTACCGCCTGCGCCGTAACCAACTTCCAAAGGAGCCATTTCAGGGTAAAAACGGCTAACTGCTTCGGCCAAATTGACTATTATTGATGCACCAGTAGGTGTAGCTAATTCAGACTCGACAGGTCCCCCTTTGATCGGAAAATTTCTTGACTGAAAAATAGCCAACGCCGCGGGCGAGGGGCTTGAGACTATACCATGTGAGAACTGAAACGTTCCTCCCCCCACAGATACGGGGGTCGAAACTATCTTCGCCGCAAAGAAGCCGAGGTCTTCCAAGGCAACAGCTGACCCAATAATTTCGGCAGCAGTGTCAACCAATCCGACCTCATGCAGATGCGCGTCCGCTAAGTTGTGTCCATGAAGCTTCGCCTCGGCGTCAACGAGCGTGTGGATGACATTTGAGGCAAACTGCCTTGATTTGGCGGAAAGATCTATCGTTTTCGCTGTTTTTTCGACTATCGCTATAAGTTGTTTGCCGTCTTTTCTGGATTTTCCTTCAGCTGTGACATCGACTTTGGTAGCTAAAAACCCTTTGCGAACAACTTGCCTTATGTCCACTGACACGTTCTTGTAACCGTTTTCGGCCCTTTCTAAGCTCATTATTGCTGAAGTCACTCTTTCTTTGTTTGCGCCCAGATCCAGTAGCGCGCCTAGCACCATGTCTCCTGAAACACCAGCGACTTGGCAGTCAACGACAACTATTTTAGAAAACTCAGTCATTATGTTTCGACCGCTTGTTAATATAAAAAAAGCCAAAAACGATATATTACTTGTGGTTTAATGGCAAGTGATTAAATCATGAGTGCGTTGAAGGATATTTTGGAAAAAACTGCTAAAGGCGAGCTAACGATTGAGGAAGCAGAAAAACTTGTGCGTTTGCAAGCTGTCGCTGAGCTTGAAGGCGTAGCGAAGATAGATTTTAACAGAGAACAGAGAAAAGGCATTCCAGAAATAATCTTGGCGGAAAACAAAACGGTGTCGGATGTGATCGACATAACTCAGCGAATGATGCATGAAAGCGGACGAGTAATTGTCAGCAGGTGCAGCCAGCAACAGATTCAAGCCCTCAAAGATGCGTTTCCAAATGAAACCGTTTTTGAAGTAAATGACAAAGCAAGAATAGCAGTCGTAAAAACCAAGGATTATACCGTGAAAAGTACTGGAGGAAAAATTGGGATTTTGACGGCCGGTACTTCTGATATTCCTGTAGCTGAAGAGGCAAAGGTTATTGCGGAAGAGATGGGTTGTGCCGTTTACGCTTCGTATGATTTGGGTGTGGCTGGTATCCACAGGTTGCTTTCGCCGCTGAAGGACTTAATCTTAAAGGATGTTGACGTTATCATTGTTGTCGCAGGCAGAGAAGGTGCCCTTTGCTCCGTAGTCGCTGGGTTAGTTAGTGTTCCCGTGATTGCGGTTCCAACGTCAAACAGTTACGGTTTCGGCGAAAAAGGAGTAAGCACGCTAATGGCCATGCTGCAGTCATGCTCGTTAGGTTTGTCAGTTGTTAACATTGACGCCGGAGTTGCGGCGGGCGCTGCGGCAACGTTAATCGCTAATCGGGCCGCGAAATTCAGGGAAAAATAACCTTGATTATTTTTAAAATTGGAACTTTCAGCATAGGGGATTCGACCGAACAGGTTGTTTGTGAGTTTAGATAGAAATGGATGCATCAGAGAAACCTAGACTTGTAATCTTCGACGTTGAAGGAGTTCTTATTCCGAAAAACCGCTTCTTTTTTGAAGTTGGAAAGAAATTAGGCTTAACCAGATTGGTTAAACTTCTCTTTTTCGGTTTCCTCTATGAAGCAGGCATTCTTAAGCTTGAATCAGTACTGAAGCACATGTTCAATCAAGCGAAGGGGATCAAGCTTGAAGATCTGACGAAAATTCTTGAAAAAATCTCTTCAACAAATTATCAGAAAGGCATCTTTTCGCAGATAAAAACGAGAAACTGCAAGATCGCTTTAATCAGCTCTGGTTTGCCAACTTTCGCTGTTAAAGAATTAGCCGATTCTGTCGGCGCAGACTACGCTTACGGGGTTGAGGTAGAAACGGAAGGAGGCAAATTGACGGGAAAAATCTGGGGCGATGCGATTCAGCCCGATGGAAAACTGAAGATTCTCGCGCAAGTATTAACCGCTGAGAACCTAAGACTAAGAGACTGTATCGTAGTTGCTGACGATAGAAATAACCGTTGCCTGTACCTGCCTGGAATGCTGAAGATCGGTTTTAACCCCGATTTTATAATACGGGTTAAAGCAGACAGAGTAGTAAACGGCAGACTTTCCTCGGTCATCCCTATAATAGATGGCAAACCCCGAAAGCGTTCTTTTCCATCGGCAAACGATTTTGTTCGGGAAGACATTCATGCATCTGGAATTTTCATGCCGGTTATCGCTAGTTTAATCGGCGTTCCCGCGGTCGGCACGCTAATTTTTCTCATTGCGGCACTTTACACTGTTTCTGAGCTTTGGCGCCTGGAAGGAAAAAACCTGATTTTCATCTCAGCTATTACCCGGCATGCCGCGTCACAGTCAGAACTGCACGGGTTCGCGGCGGCGCCGCTGTATTTTGCTGGGGGCATCTTGTTTACTTTAGTTGTTTTTCCTCACCCTGCAAGTTACGCTGCAATCGCGATGTTCTGCCTTGGTGACAGCACAGCTTCACTTTTCGGAGCCTTCGCTTCATGGTCTTTGCCGTTCAACAAGGGGAAAACTTGGGGAGGCTCTTTTGCAGGGCTGTTTTTCGCTTTCTTAGCTGGTCTGATCTTCTTGCCGACACAGCCGCTTTTGGCTTTAGCAGGCGCAGCCATCGCGATGACCGTTGAGGTTCTACCGTTGCCTGTAAACGATAACGTGCTGATTCCAATAATCACGGGGGCAGCATTGACACTACTACTATAACTCTATCATCGAATTCAAGTAGTCCTTCACAAAATATTTCTTGCCCCTTTTGGCTATCTCGTGCCCTTCCTGTTCCAGAAGCCGCTTTTGATTTTCCATTCCGCCGGGGTATTTCTCGTTTAGGAACCCGCCAGTTTTGAGGGTGCGCCAATAAGGAGTAATGTCAGCTGCGCCTTGGTGTTTTTGCTCTTCCGCCGCGTTAGCGGATATCCAAGCGAAAATGCCCGTTGTCAATGGGCAACCGATCGTGGCGACGTGTTTCTTTGCAAGGGCTGAGCGGATCTCGTTGATCGTTGTCAGTTTTCCTTTGGGCACTTTCTTCATTAACTGGTCAACCTCGATTGGCGCCGGAATAACCAAGGTGCCTGTGCCCCATTTAGCTGCCATTCTGCCTGTGAGCGGCTCAACTTTAGGGTAGCCTTTGCTGTTATTCAGTTTTTCCTTCCAAGTCGGTCTCTTCTTCGCCATATTCTTACACTTAAATATGTATCTTGGGTGATTTAATGAAACTTTCTAATAACTCTTTTTTGGCATCGTTTGTCTCAAAACAGAAAGTAGTAGTCGGACGTTTATTTCATGTTTTGTGCGTTGATTAGGTCGAGTTTTTGTTGGTGGTTGAGTTTTTTTATTTCTCTTTCCCGTTTCATAGCTTCGCTTCTCGAGCCGAATATTTCGGCGTAAGCGAGTTTCTTAGGCTTGTGTGATTTGGTATATTTTGCGCCATTGCCGTTCATGTGAAGCTTTGTTCTAGTGTCAAGATCTTGGGTGTAGCCTGTGTAGAAGGTGCCGTCGCTGCAAAGCAGAATGTAGACGCAAAATGACGTTTCGCCTATTGCCCCCTGACTTCGCGTGGCATGTAATCGTAGACGATGCCTCTTTGAATGGCTCTTTTCAGGTATGCTTCAGGGTCTATTTCTTGAACTTTCGCATGGTCAACATCGATGATGTAGATTTCATGTATTCGGGCGTTTTTTATTTCTTCAAATGTGACGGGCGGCTTCTGATAGTACGCGTCGCAGAGCCTTTTTATCTGCAGGATTTCCCAGTCTTCACGGTTTCTTGGCGGCTTTGCCAGTGCACGGGGAAAGGGTAAGATGTAGTGGGGTGGCACGCCCAAGGCGAATTTTCCAGCGAAACTGCTGTACCTGATTATTTTGCTTGCCAGACGTGCGGAAGTGTAAGTAAGTGGCGCCAAGGCGTTTTCAGGCGGAATAAAGCCTGTTTCAACTTCAACAATGAGGTTTCCTAAGCCTTTTGTGGCATAGAGGTCGCAGGTCAAGATTTGATTCAGGACATGTTCGATCTGTACCTCGTGCCCTTTTTCTACCAAGTACTTAGCGCAGCCAAGCTCCATCACGGAATGGTTGATCTTTACAATGTTTTCCTTCCGCAGTTCAACCAGACAATTTTTTAGGATTTTAAGTTTATCTTTGACTTGCTCATCAGAATCCATTGTTAGCCTTGACAGGAAAACCGTTAAATCTTCTTCGAACTCTTGCCTGCTGCTCATTTACTCTTCCTTTCCAAGTTGACCTGTCATGTTTACTTAAACTATTTGGTTTCAGATTATATAAAGTCAGAAAACGCTTTACCTTGAAGATGAATTGAGAATCTCTTGAATTAGAAGGATGCATCCGCCATGTTTACATGGTTAATTTGATTTTTTGTGAAATTGTATATTCTGCAAGATTTGGCCTCTTCCTATAGAGTCCAACTAAGATTCAATATAGAAGTGAGGTCATTGCATTTTTCAATTTAGGTAGATTGTTTTTTTGAGGGTTTCCATTGAAGGAATTGTGGTCGACTGTGCTTGCTAATGACTACTTGGTTTTTCGTGTTTTTTCGCTCTCTTGACATAAAGTGCAGATAATATTGTTGCCGCTACCAAGACTGCCACAACCGTGTATAACGGGAGGTTTGGGGTACTGAGGATACTAGATGGTTTTTGGGTTGTCTGAGGCTCCTTAGCGATAGGGGTTTGGGTTTGGATTGTCAAGTTTTTGAGTGCGATGGCGGTGTCCTCATTGTTTGTTATGAGAAGCACTGTTGAATTGTTGCTGTTTTGACTGTTTGCGCTCTCAATTACGGTGCCGTTTTCGTAGCTTAGATTAGTTGTCGTGTTGTTGCCGCTTATTTTGGTGGTAATAGAGTACCAGATGTTTTGTTTTATGCTTCCTGTGGCGTTTGTTATGGCTGCTGATCCTTGCATATTCAAGATGTCTTCTTGGCTTAATCCCTTAAGGTTCAAGCTAAAGTTGCCTGCGTTGTTTTGAAGAATAAGGCTGAATTGGTTATCGAGGGTTTGGTTGAAATCGTCTGATAACATCAGCGGCGCAAGACCCTGGGGAACGCTTAAGGGAACCGTTTCGTTGTGAGACGGCACCTCTATTGTTGCTACTCTTCCACGGGACAATAACACTCTTTCTACCATGGCTGGTACAGTTATGTTGATGGTCGGCACGTTGGATATGGTTTGTCCTGCCCGAAGCACAATGAACTTGTAGCTTAACGAAGCATTTGTGCCCAATGGTAGTGTGAGGAAATCGTTTGCGCCTTGCATGGGAATTGTGGCGAAAGCTGCGAGGCCGGGTTCCCCAAAAATATAGTTGTAGTCAACTGAGTTAAACTGTAAGTATGATTGAGGTCCGACGAAGATTGGCAACATTTGGCTGTCGGCGCCTGCGTAGTTTGAACCGCCGTTCCAGCTTGCTGTTACGTAGTAAGTTCCTGACGTGGTGAAGTTCCATGTCAAACTGTAGTTGCCGGCATTGTCGGTTGTTGTTGTCAAGAAGTTTAGCACTTCACCTTCGTAGTTGCTGCTGCTTACGTAAACGTTTACAGTTTGACCTGATACCGCTGGTGTAATTGAGCCAGAGATTAACAGGGACCTCTCACCATTTACATCAGTGCTTGTTGCTTGCTGGCTGAGGTTCAGTGTTATCGTGGAATTGATTAAATTTTTGTTTAAGCCGGCTGAGATCTCTGCTGGGGGCAACGACTCCGTAGTACTATTAAGGGGAATGATGTTTGCTATTGCATTGGCTAATGTTTGGGATTGGTCTCCCACTTTCCAGTTGCCTTCTGGCGTAGTTTCGGCAGTCCAGTAGGTTTTGTTGTCGTATGTGAAGCTTGTCGGGGTCATGAAGGAAGTATGGTAAACTGGAGTATAGGGCAAGTACACACCAACGTTCATGTGCTGGGGATTTATGCCAGTGTAGAGAATCAATACGACGTCCAAGCCGCCAGCCTCCATGATGGATGCAGTAAGGAGCGACAGCCCAACGCAATCACCCATGTTTTTTGAAAGCGTTTCAACCGGGTATTGTGGGTTAGTAACATTGTAGGTAAACTGGTGGACGAACCCCAACACTGCATCTGCAAATTGCTCATCTTGGTGGGGCAGGTTGTCAGTGACATTCATGATAGAATCCGCTATTGGTGCTACCACCTGAGGTGTTACAAAATTTGCGTAATCACTGTTATCGTTTATTGAGTGAGTCAAGTTACCATAATAGTTAACGAGCGAAGTCGGTGTGGAGACGTAAAGCTTTTGGTTGTGCCCACTGCTAAGAAGCCTAGGCTGCACGTTAATTATCCCGTATTGGCGGGTGGAAGGCGGTTGAATCGTGTAGGTTTTTTCGATATTGCCCAATGCCGTAACAGGTATCATGCAAACCGCTAGAAGAACGATGAAAAGAAAAACGGCGGCTTTCTGATAATTTAAAAAATTCATATGTATCTACAACATGGAGCGGTTTTAAACCAATTACATTATGGACTTTGGGCAAACATTTATCCTTTTTGTATATCACCCCAGAAGCGTTCCCTATGTTGGTTTGGGAGAAAAAATAATTCAAAGATTTCTTGAGGCAAGGTTTTTGAGCTTTCACGTGACTTCTTAATTCTGAAGGACAAGGCGTTTGAGCAAGAGTTTTGTTTCTTCCATAAAAGAAGGCGAACTGGGGGAAGGCAAAATGAAAGCCGTCAGGCTTAAGGGAAAGCCAATTTTGCTATTAAGGGTAGGAGGAGAAATTTATGGTGTATCAAACTCTTGCCCTCACGAAAGCTGCAGCTTTCAAGGCGGAATCCTCACAGGCTATACCTTGATGTGCCCCTGTCACGGCTGGAAATTCGATATACGAAACGGGCAATACCAAGAAATCCCGCAGGTGAAACTATCGTGCTATCCCTGCAAAGTTGAGAATGAAAAAATATTAGTTGAAATCAAAAAAGCCAAGTAGCATCCATCTTCTCCCGACTATGGATTTGGATTTTAAGTTTATTCGCATTCCGTTTTTTGGGCTGCGGGGAGATTTGCAAAAAACAGCTTTATATAAAACAGTAATCTCGTTAAGACATAGGTATTTCAGTGCGTAGGAAGGATTTTTTTGAGACTATTTGATTGGCAACTTTTTGCAGACGCGGAATCTTTTCTTCAAACGCAGCTAAATAAACTTCTGGGCAAGAGCAGTTTCGCATCGCGGGTGGCCATGGAAATTCAACAGAACACTTCGACAAGCATTTTCAACTGGGTTGACCACTTAAGTCTACCGGCAGAAACCGTAAAAATTGAGGAGCTTACGAAGCTAGGTTTCGAAGAGTCACAGAAAAACTTGGAAGACTCAGCAGTTTTTCGGGTTAATGGAAGTACGCTGTTCCCGTTGATTCTAAAAAGAGACAAAAACTCAGAAGTTGCACTCGCCGTTGAAGATATAGAAGATTTCCGAAAAACTATCGGAAAAGAAAAAAGTATTCAAGGAGCACCCTACTCGAACTTTAGAAAGTTGTCTCTAGTCAGCGAAAACGATTTTATTTTTTCTCTTGTTGAGAGACGCGGCTCATCAGGCTACACAACTGAAGAAGACATAGGGGACGTTGACTTGTATGTTAACGCCTTGCATACATTAGAAACACGCCAAAGACTCTTCTCATCTGCTGAAGAAGGCATTTTCGAAACTGAGAAACTGCTAAGAGACTTTGGAAACAAACTTAGCAAACCGCGATTAGCTGACGCTTTCTTCCGTGCGGAAAGACGCTACTGGGAAACCCGAAATCACTCAGCCAAAACTCAGAAAGCTAGGCAGGATAGGGTAGGCGTTGGATGGGGCAACGTTGACCACCATACCTTCAGGTCCTCACGCCGAAGTTTTGCCGCTTTAATCCGCCTATTCGAGTATATAGGACTTAAGTCCCGCGAAAGTTTTCACGCTGGCGCCCAAGCGGGTTGGGGAGCACAAATCTTGGAGGATCGAGATGGGCGAAACGTTGTTTTCGCCGATGTTGACTTGTCTGCCCAAGAAAAAGACGTTGATTTCGCTCACATAGGGCTTGAAATGCGTAATGAGTTGGGTTCGGTTGGCTTGTGGGTTGGGTTGCACGGGGAAAGCATCCTTGAGGCTGGGATGCATCACTTAGCTGCACGTTTCAACTTTGAGGCGGTGCGAGAAGACCTTAAGGCGATAGGCGTCGGCATGATGAGACCTTTCTCCAATTTTCCCTTCCTTAAACAGGCCTTCACGGAACCTGAGAAGTGGCAGATTCATGGCGAAAAACTGAATTTGCTATTAAAAAATCAAAGCATAAGCAGTCAGCAGGCTTCAGCGTTTCTTCGGGACGGCGCGATTGCCAGCCATTTGGAGAACATCGAGCGCGGTCAAGGTTTCAAGGGGTTCAACCAGAATTCAGTCAGCGCAATTATCAAATGGACCAATCCCTTAACTTAAGAAGAAAAATATGCCTAAGTTAGATTAGGCGTTGGGGTTCTGGCTTAGCTGCTGCAGCGCTCGAAGACGCTTGGTTATGTTCGGGTGAGTCGACAAAGCTTCTGTCAAATTGTCTGCGCCAGTTATTTTCCTCGACAGGATTTCCTGAACCATGAACGATGCTTCGACGTTTTTTGCAGCTTGGTCGGAATTGCCCGGATCGGAGATGAAGAGGCATTTGAAAGCACTTACGCTTTGCTGCTGTCCTTGCCCTCTTGACTTACTTGTTTTCTTTGAGGCGCTGACGATTTTCGCGAGCGCAGTCGAGAGCTTCCATGCGCCGTTATCTACCACTTGAACGCTGTTTCTGTCGGCGTAATACTCACGTATTCTGCTCAACCATAACGTAAAGAAGGTGAGTAGATACCCAAATCCCATCAAGCCAATGCCGATGATTGCCCCATTGCCGTTGCTGCTTCTTCTGCTTCCCCCAGAGGCCATTCCAGACCACATCAGTGAGTACCCAGCATACATGAAGATGGACGGCAAGACTGAAACAGCCATCATAACTTGAACGTCTCGATGCCTGAGATGTCCCAGTTCATGTCCCAAGACCGCTTCAACCTCGTCCGTGTTCAACGCCGTCAGCAATCCTGGTGTCACTGCGACACGGCTGCCTGCAAGCGGAGAACCATAGGCGAAAGCGTTTGGAACAGGGATCTGAGCTAGCATGAGCTCCGGGGTTTTTATGTGGCATTTCTGACTTAGGGTGTTGACGATTTGGTGAAGTTGAGGATTCTCTGCTTGTGAAATTTTTCTGATCTTGTAAACAGCGCCTAATAAGTATGGTGCGAAGAGCCATTGAGCAACGTTTATGACTACTACAATTATGCCTAACGCAACGATGTTGAAGACGCCGAAATACAACATAACGCCAGTTAAGACTAGAGTAGACAACCCGATGATGATTGTAAGGGTTGCCAGCATTGAAAGTCTAAGTTCAACAATACCCATATTGGTCAATAATTGGCATTCATAACAGCCGCTTATATTTTTTACTTAGTGCAATGGCTATTTGCCACGGAAAAGACAACGTTTTCTTTAACAATTCAGACAACGGAGATTCTTGATTTTTTTGAACAGTAAGAGAGGTCTAGATAGTGTTTAATATTAAAATAGGATGCATAAGTAATTAATGAAAGTCATCTGTGAGTGAAGATTATGATGGGCGAAAATAATGCGGATAGCTTAGAAATCGAGGTCCATCCTCAAGCTCTTGAGTTTCTTAAGAAAAGCGGCGATGTCTTCGTCCTTACGGATGTTCAAAACCCCCAGTATTCCTACTACAGAATTAAGGATTATGATTCTAATCTCAAGGTCAAGTTTGAAGAGTTCGTGGAAATCTGCAAAGGATATCCTGAAAGTCAAACGGATGTAAACAACCCGACCGCTGAATTTGTCGTCACCGTTTTTAACGTAAATTCCCCATCAAAGACGATGCCTTCCAACCTGGCCTTTTATGTTTCGAAATCTGGGTTCCCGTCAGTTGACGATTGGTTGAAAACATTGAAGGCGGATGAAATTCCCGATTGTGAAAGTGGATATAGAAAAACGTTCTACCTTTACCGCATACAAACTTCCTAAAATGCTGTCCTTTTAATTTCATTTTTTCGTTCGGTGGCATCTGCTACTTTTGAACGGAAAATTTTAAAAGCTTACATTTGTTGTGGTCTATTAATCTACAAATTTACTGAAGATGAAAAGAAATGAAGAGAATACTCACAGCGTTACTTCTGGGGATTTTGTTTTTGTCGATTTTTGTGGCAGTAGCTCCGAAAAGCTTGGCTCAACAATCAATTGACTGGTGGTCCACGTTCCGCCACGACACAACTCACACGGCATACTCAACTTCGACGGGACCAACTACAAACACCCTCCTTTGGAGTTACGCAACAGGCAATTCAGTATCCTATAGTTCTCCCGCGGTTTTAAACGGTGTCGTTTTCGTCGGTTCCAATGATCACTACCTTTACGCCCTCAATGCTGCCAATGGTGCGTACATCTGGAGCTACAAGACAGGCAGTTCCATTGATTCTTCCCCAGCAGTCGCCAACGGCATCGTCTACGTAGGATCAGAAGACCACAAAGTCTATGCAATAAACGCCACGAACGGTTCCAAGTTATGGAGCTTCAGCACCGGTGACAAAGTCGAGTCCTCGCCTGCAGTCGCTAATGACATAGTATATGTTGGTTCAGACGACGGCAAAGTTTATGCTATCTACGCTCAAACAGGCACCAAAGACTGGAGCTTCAGCGCTGGCAACGCAGTTGTTTCGTCACCTGCAGTTGCAAATGGTGTAGTGTACGTTGGTTCAGAAGACAACAACGTGTACGCTTTGAACGCTGCAACGGGCTCCAAAATCTGGAGCTACGCGACCAGTGGCTCAGTGGATGGCTCTCCGGCAGTTTGGAACGGCACAGTGTACATCGGTTCAGACGATAACAGCGTGTACGCTTTAAGCGTCCAAACTGGTACCAGAGTCTGGAGCTTCGGAACAGGAAACTATGTGGTTTCTTGTCCGGCCGTCGCTAACGGCGTCGTTTTCATAGGTTCAGAAGATGACAACGTGTATGCTTTGAATGCTGAAAGCGGCAGCAAGATCTGGAGCTACAATACAGGCAACCAAGTTGAGTCTTCGCCTTCCGTCGTCAACGGCTTAGTGTACGTAGGTTCTGACGACGACAACGTCTACGCTTTGAACGCATCTACAGGCGGCACGGTTTGGACTTACGGAACCACCAATCTCGTAGATTCTTCCCCTGCAGTTGCAAACGGAGTGGTCTACGTTGGCTCAGTCGATAACAGTGTCTACGCTTTCGGTACAATTACCATTCCCCAACCATCCCCCTATCAACCACCAATTCCAGAGTTCCAAGGCAAAGCAGTCACTTTTACATTGGTTGCCATCGTGGCATTCGCTTCATTCGCTGTAATCGCCGCAAATAAAAAGAGCATAAGAGAAAGAAGACCTTAGGGCTAAAAAAAATTTGGAAAAATCGACAATATAGGTAAATCGTGCACCACATGATGAGCTTTATCTATTCGATGTAGGTTTTCTGAAGATTTCCAGAATAGTCAACATACACCGTTTTCAGCTCAGTAAATTCCCTCACGCCTTCAGGTCCGTCTTCCCGCGTGTTTCCCGAATGCTTGCTGCCTCCGAAAGGAAGGTGACATTCTGCGCCGATTGTCGGGCTGTTAACATAAGTTAATCCTGCCTGCAGCTTGTTGATTGCGACAAAAGCGTTCCTTATGCTGTTGGTGTATATGGAGGAGCTCAAGCCGTACTCAACGGAATTTGCAACCTCGATTGCCTCAACAAGGTTTCTTGCGGCGAAAATTGAGATTACTGGTCCAAAGATTTCCTCCTGAGCGATCCGCATGTTAACAGCGCAGTCAGTAAAGACAGTTGGCTCAAAGAAGTACCCTTTCAAATCTCTAGGTACACTGCCCCCAATAAGGAGCTTTGCGCCCTCTTTTTTCCCGATTTCCACGTATCTGCCTACTTTTTCTTGAGCCGCTTTATTAACTAAAGGTCCAAGGTCAGTTTTAGGGTCTAAACCATTTCCAAGTCGAAGTCTGCGGACCCGCTCGACCAGCATAGCTTCAAAGGCTTCTTTTATTTTCTCATGAACAATCACTCTGGAGCTGGCCGTGCATCTCTGCCCCGAGGTTTCAAAGCCGCCCCAAAGAACCCCGTCAACAGCCAGCTTAAGATCTGCATCATCCATAACAACAATCGGGTTTTTCCCGCCCATCTCAAGATTTACCCTTTTAAGCCCAGCCTCCCTCAGGATGGAGGCGCCTGTGTCTTTGTGTCCTGTGAAACTGATGACTCGCACACGTTTATCGCTAATCAAAGCCATCCCGACGGTTTCGCCTGGACCAGTAACCAAATTAAGTACGCCCTTCGGGATACCTGCTTTTTCCACTATCTCGACAAGCTTAGTTGCGCAAAGCGGCGTGTCAGAAGCGGGCTTAAACACGGCGGTGTTCCCGCAGAGAAGCGAGTAAAAAACCTTTTTGGCAGGAATGGCTATGGGAAAATTCCATGGCGAAATCAACCCAGCCACGCCGATAGGCAGCCGAACCGTCATTGCAAACTTGCGTGGTTTTTCCGAGGGCGCCGTATACCCGAAGAGCCTTTTGCCTTCACCCGCTGCGTAAAACCCAACGTTGATTGCCTCTTGAACGTCGGCGCTTGCGTCAAGCAACGTCTTTCCCATCTCTCGGGTCATAATTCGAGATAGCTCATCCTTATTTTCGCTAAGCAACTGGGCAGCTTTAAAAATGTACTCGGCACGTTTCGGAGCTGGCGTATCCGACCAACCGTCAAAAGCTTCTTCAGCAAACTCAACTGCCTTCTGGGCGTCAAGAGCGTTTCCTTTCTGAAATTCCCCTATGACTTCGTCTGGGTCTGCAGGGTTAACCCTTGTGAAGGTTTCACCCGATTCTGAGTTTACCCATTCACCGTTGATGAACAATTGATATTTCGAAACCATTTTAAACACTTCTTAATTTTTTTGGCCCTTCTAAAATTAACTGCTTTTTTGTCTGACCCTGCGTTTAATTTGTTCAGGGTCATGTTCTAGATTGTAAATAGCATTATTAACCTCTTCGAATCAAACGGAATTGAGAAAAAGTCTTTCTGACACGGCGATGATTCTTAATCCTGAGAGTCGAATTGAATGGAAGATTATGATTGGGATTCTGATTATGCATCAGGGAATTTTAGTCATTGGGAGCCGAATGCTCCGTCACCTGAGCTTGCTGCATTAATAGCTGCTGGGTTAATCGGGAAAAAAGCTAAGATTTTGGATGTCGGTTGTGGAGGTGGGTTGGACTCGATTTTTATGGCGCAATGCTGGTTCAGCGTAACTGGCGTCGACTTAAGCAAGAAAGCGCTTAATATCGCCAGAGAAAGAGCAGACAAAGGCAAGGCTAAGGTTGACTGGTTAGTTGGTAGTGTTTTGCATTTGCCGATTAAAGCTGGAGCCTTCGATTTCGTTACTGACCGCGGTTTGTTTCACTTAATCGAAAACGTCGACAGACCGAGGTATGGTTCTGAAATATTCCGAGCCCTAAGACCCGGTGGGTATGCGGTGATTAGGGGAGCAAGCGAAGAAATTGGGCAAGATCGTTTTAACCCTATAACCGAGGAAGCAATCGACAAAGCATTTCCAAAACCAAAATGGCACAGAGGTTCAGTCGTGCCTTTGCCACTTTCTTCCAGCGCTGGAACGATTGACGCCAGAATCGCAATTCTGAAAAAGATAAACAAAAATTCCGTCTAGCTCGTTATAGCTTAAGCTGCTTTTCCAGAAAGTTCATGTTTCCTTACTATTCTGGTGCGGTACCAACTCCAAATCTGCTCTGCGGCGTCCTCAGAGTATCCTGAATTGGTTAAAACTCTTTTGAACGAATGCTGTGATAACGTCTTCGGTTTTTTGTTGTTCTGTTGCGGTGGCATACTTTTTCAAACGGGGAAAAAATAATAAAGGTTTTGATTTTTGAATCAAATTTGTAGGTGTGTACAACGTGAATACAAATCATTCAAGCCTTATGGATTTCTTCAGTTGTTTTGCCGGTTTTCTCCATATTCCTGTCTGCAAGTTTTTGCATTTTCACTCTGAAAAAACCTTAAATGAGGCATTAATCTCGTACCAAAATGAGTTTTTTGAGGAGTTTGCGACAGATTTGACTTTTTTTCGACTTCTATTGACTTTGGGGAGATTTAAGGAGATTTTGGGAGAATTTGGGAGATTAAGGGAGAATTCGAAAATTTTCCATCGCCTTACGTCGCTAATCCTGTCATTAGCTTTGACTTTTTAAGACGTTTATTGACTTTTTCAGACTTCTATTGACTTCTATTGACTTTTGTTGACGTTAGTAGACTTTAGTTGACTTTGGCAGACGATAGTTGACTTTAGTTGACGCAACCTGCAACCAATCCAAGCCCCAAACCAAAAAACCAACCCAAAACGCAAAGAACAAAATTTCCGCGACAAAAAACCGCAAAACCTCCAGCTCACACCTCTCGACCGGCATTTCCCTTGCGATTTTTTTTGGATTCTTTTAGATTTTTCTAGATCTTTCTAGATGTTTTTAGATGTTTCTAGATGATAGTTGCAATAGCTGCAAGCCCCAAACCAAGAAACCAACCCAAAACACAAAGAACAAAATAGCTGAAAGAACTTTAGGTTTCATGCTTCTCTTCTTTTATTCCAAGTTGCTCCAGCATAGTGGAAAGGTTTTCGGTGGGAGGTAGGCATGTTTGGTCACGGCAAACGTAGGCGGTGGCTTTGCCTTCGATTTGCTGGTAAGCTAATCCTGCCTTGTCAGGGGTGGTAAGTGCGATTACGGCGGTTGGCAGGTAATTGTGTCTTAGTGTTTTGAGCATTTCTTGCGTGTCCTTTGCGTTTAAGTCGCCGATTACTGTTACCATGTAGGATGGGCCGAGTTGGAAGTCAAGTGCGGAAAGAAAGAACGTGTAAACGTCGGGTGCACCTTCGACTTCTTCAGCGAAGGTTTTAGTCATTTGCGTCGCCATCTGCTCGTATGTGGGCTCGTTGGTTAAGCGGCTAAGCCACAGCAGGTTGTGAAACGCCACTGAGTTGCCTGATGGGGTTGCGCCGTCGTAGAGCTGTTTTATTTTTGGCATACCCGCCGGGGTGCTTTGTGTTTGGTAGAATCCGCCGTTTTGCTTGTCCCAAAACTTGCTCACCATGCTTTTGGTAAGGTCGATGGCGGCTTGAAGGTACACGTAATTGAACGCCGCCTCGTACAACTGTATTAGCCCAAACACCGCGTAGGCGTAGTCATCTAGAAATCCCTCTATAGCCACTTCGCCTTTCGCGTAACGATGATACAACACTTCTCCTTTCCGCATATAATTCAATAGAAAATCGGCTGTCTTGGATGCCGCAGTAAGATACGCAGTGTTGTCGAAGACGCTACCAGCTTTGGCTAAAGCCGCAATCATCAAGCCGTTCCAGTCGGCTAAGACCTTGTCATCTACCGCTGGAGCGACCCGTCTTTGTCTTGCTTCAAAAAGGGTGTTTTGGATTTTGCCCATCTGCATAATTAGTTGATCAACTGTTAAACCCTTGTATGAAGCGAGGTCCTCAAGGCGTTCTGCAATGTGAAAAATGTTTTTGCCGTTTGCATGCCCAGTTTCGTCAAGATAATTGCCTTCAGGTCTCAAGCCATAGAGGTGAACCGCCAATTCTGAGTCTGCCGGAGCCAAGACATCGAGAACCTCGTCGACAGTCCACAGATAAAATTTGCCTTCTTCACCTTCTGAGTCAGCGTCTTGAGCGGAGAAAAACCCGCCTTCGCCACCTGCAGACAGCTCACGAAGAATATATTCCAAGGTTTCTTTTCCTGTAATCTTGAACTTGGGGGCGCCCGTCGCCTGATACGCTTCGACATACGCCAGCGTAAGCAAACCTTGGTCGTAAAGCGTTTTTTCGTAATGAGGAACCAACCAGCTCGCGTCGGTGCTGTACCTGTGAAAACCAAAACCGATTTGGTCAAAGATTCCCCCCAACCGCATTTGGCGCAAAGTATTTTCAGCGATAGACAAAGCGCTTTTATCCCCAGTGTGAGCATACCGGCGCAGAAGATACAGAAGCTTGTGGGGGGTGGGAAACTTTGGGGCTGACCCGAACCCGCCGTTTTCCTTGTCGTAATCCAGCTTGAGACGGTCGAAGCCATCCTGCAAAACCTCAGGGGCGAGCTGGTTTTGTGGGGTTCTTTTTTCCACGGCTTCTATACGCGACTTGATGTCTGCGCCAACCATTTCCATTTGGGAACGCTGCGTTTTCCAAATTTGCATTACCTGCGGAATAAGGTCGAGCATGCCGATTATGCCTGGTCGGCTGTGTTTAGGGATGTAGCTTTGCGCATAGAAAGGGTTCAGTTTAGGCGTCATTATTATGTTTAGGGGCCACCCACAGTTTCTGCCCATGGCTTGGCAAACAGCCATATACGAAGCGTCTATGTCGGGTCTTTCTTCGCGGTCAACCTTTATGCATACAAACGCCTGATTAAGCAGCTCTGCAACTTGCTTGTCGTTAAAGCATTCCATTTCCATAACGTGGCACCAATGACAAGTCGAGTAGCCTATGCTGAGGAAAATGGGTTTATCCTCTGCTTTGGATTTGTCTAGAGCTTCCTGGTTCCAAGGGTACCAGTCTACTGGGTTATAGGCATGCTGAAGAAGATAAGGGCTTTTTTCGTTGATGAGCCTGTTTGGTTCAGGTTCTTGTTTTGGCTGCATAAAAGGTGACTTCCTGCTTCAGTATAAGCTTGGTGTCTTTTATTAACTGTTAGGGTTTGACTTGCTTGCGCCATTTATTTGCATAATTTTTAGATTGTTTTTAGTATTTTAAGCGAAATGATTCTTCAATAATATTATTGGGATCGTTTGTGCGTTGAAGGGAGGATCCCTACCAATAAGAAAACAGCCCTAACTGACGCAACAAACGCGGATTGACATAACACTCTGGGCACCTTAAAATCAAAAGCCGAGACCGCTTGTTTATGAGTTTTCTTGTTGTTTCAGCAGGTTTATTGCTATTGAAGCCCACATTTCATTTGGGACTCATCATGAATGTGGAGGAAGTCTTGTCAAAACTGCTAAGCTATTCCATGGAGCTTGACTTAGATTTGTCCAAGCCTGAGGACAGGTTCAAATGGTTTTTAGCTTCAGTGCTTTTTGCCAAGAGAATATCCGCGGAAACAGCCAAGGAGACCTACCGTTATTTCGAACAAGAAGACTTGACGAGCCCAGATGCAATTTTGCAAGCGGGTTGGGACCGCCTAGTCGAAGTTCTCGATTCCGGAGGCTACACCCGGTATGACTTTTCTACTGCGACAAACCTCTTGGGAATCGCAAAAACTTTGAAAGAACAGTACGGCAACTTGGAAAGGCTTCATTCAGAATCCAACAGCCCTGAAGATTTGGAAAGACGCTTGAAAGAGTTCAGAGGCGTTGGCCCCGTGTGCATAAGCATATTCCTCCGGGAGCTGAGAGGAATATGGGAAAAGGCAAAACCTGAACCTTCGCCGGCGACTGTTGCAACAGCACAAAAAATTGGTCTAAGAGCAGAATTCGTTGGGAGATATGAGTCTCAGCTGGTTCGGTTAAATCTTGAGTACTGCAAGAAAAATCGAAGCTCAGAATGCCCGCTTGGCAATAACTGCCCAGATAGAAAACCTCGTCAGTTAAGACCTTACAGGTAGCCACCGAATTCACTGAGCAATTGCATCCTGATGACCCAAAGCGTCATTTGCGAGAAGCTCTCAAGCGAAGCAAGATATTTTGCAGTTTCAGCCAAAGAATTCAATTTTGTCTGAAAAGCAAGATTGCGGTTATTCCTTATTTTTGCAGCTGGCAGGATCTTATGCATTCTACCAGTGACTTGAGGTTTTCCATCCCTTTGTCTAAGGTGACAAAGTTTTCGATTTCGCCTATTGCACTGCGTGGGATTAATACGACTACCTTGCTCAGGAATGGTCTATTGAACCCAAGTTCCATTGCAGCTTCGTTAGTTAAGGCGACCTGCATGCCCTTGACATGCCAGTCGCTGAAATTTACATCTAACCCTTCAACTTCTCCTACAACGAAGCCGCTTGGACTGACAACTTTTTTGCCTTCGACTTTGACGGTTTCTAACTGCATCTCTTTATCCGCTACGTCTTTGAGGCTTCCAATCGGCGCTTTAAGCGTTATTACATCGCCGACTACCTCGATTAACTCAGTTGGCAGGCAAATCATTATTCTGCGCATGAACGGCTTTTTCAAGTTGAGTTCTGCCGCCGCTTCATCGCCGAGTATTACGTAGAAGGCAGTGGCTTGCCACTTGTAGAAGTCAACATGCAGATCGTTCATTTCGCCCAGTATGTAGCCTTCCGCTCCAACAACTTTCCTTCCTTTTAACAGTACAGGATTCATCGCGCTCACGTTCTCGGTTAATTCAACAGTTTCGAGAATAAATAACTTGCTAAATGCCAGCTCACAAGCGGGGAAAGGGTGATAAAAGTTTTTTTCCTCAAGTCTATAACCAAATAGCGATTAAGAAAAACATCAAACATTGGTTTTAGTTCAGCTATGATCTAAGGTTAATTGATGGCGATTCAATTAAAAGGCGGAGAAGAACGACAACAAGCATTTTTCAGTTGTTGTTGTTCTAAGTTTAGGTTGTACAAGCGGCAAAGTGTTGAAGAGATAACCAGTGTTCAGTAGTAGCAGAAGAAGAAGTGTGCACACTGCCATTATCTTCTTCTTTTGACAAAATAAATTTCTATGTTTTTTGTTCAACGCACTACTTTACTCTTTTTAAGGATTGAAACAAGCTATGAAGCTAGTTATCGATATATGGTTGTTCAACGGTTAGTTTGCCTGTCCAGCCTACGGAAGATATAGTTTGCTGCTAACCCAACCACCAAGTCAGCGATAAGAAAGTCAATTAAATTAAGAATCCTGAAGAACAGGAGGACCGCAAACAGCACCACCAACACAATTGCCACGACTCCGATGCTTCGCTTTTTCCTTTGGATATTAGATGAAGCAGAACCGCTTGACCCGATCATTTAGCACACCACACCTCACCAATCAATCAATAGCCTATAATCATTGCTGTTGCCAGCCGAAACTGGAAAAATGAAGTTCTTGTGCTTTGTTTTCTGTTGCTTTTTTCTCTTGGGATTTGCGCCATTTACAGGTGAATCAAAAAACTTGGCTTCTAAGAACTATCGAAAACTAAGCGATCGCACCTAACTAATTTGGGTAATTCTTAAATAAGAACCACCTGAAAAATTAATCATGCTGGGAACCTGAATATTTAGAGACAGAGAACAGATTTGGCACCAAATTCAAGGAATAATTCAGAAATTCAGGGAAAAGGGAGCAACAAGCCCAGAAAAAGCATTGACCATTCAGGAACTGGGTTTGCCGCCTCGGTTCGAAGAAGCCATGCATCGAAGACTTGGACAAACAGGCATTTTCTTTGAAGTAAACGGCAAATACTACCTGAATGAAGAGCGGCTTAAACAAATCCAGGAACAACGTGCCAACCGGACTGGTGGCGGCGGCTATAACAGACAGGGTGCTCCAGGCTGGCTACGTTACGGCAGAGTATTACTCATGTTGCCGATTGGCATCATTATTGTCGGCTTTTTACTGTTTTACTTTTACGTTAGTAACGGAGCCGGTTACTTTCCAGGTGAAATCCTCCTCATCTTGCTCGTTGTCTCATTGGTGTTGTTTATAGTTCGAATGCTTTTCTGGCGAGCACGAAGGCAATACAAACGCGAAGGCTGTATGCAGAACAAAACGCCATAATTACTGTAAAGAAATGGGGCTCTAAGCCCCGAGTTTCATTCTTACGTTTTTGGCTCTAAATTTTGTCCAGGTTGAATGCTTCGTGAATGGCTCGGACAACTTCTTTCCCGTCTTTTTCTTTTACCACAAAAGAAATGTTCAGCTCCGACGAGCCCTGTGCAATCATTCGGATGTTTATGCCTTTTCTTGCGACTGTTGTGAATATTTTTGAGGCTACGCCCAAAGTGCCCTTCATATTGGCGCCAACAACAGCTATTACTGCCACGTCGTCTTCCGAAGAAATGTCGCTTACTAAGCCACCCCTATCAAGCAAGGCGATTTCAAGGCTGCTTATCGCCCTGCCTAAAACTCCTCGTCGAATAACCATTGAAATGTTGGCTTCTGAGGCAGCGGTAGATATCATCATAACGTTAATGTTGTTTTTTCCGAGCACATCGAAAACTTTCGCGTAGCTTCCAGGTGCACCAACCATTCCTGCGCCGCTGACGTTTAACATTGCAACTTCCCTTATCATTGCTACCGCTTTAACGACTTGTTTTGCGTTCGCATCAGGCTCTTCCGTAATCAATGTGCCTTGGTTTTCCGGATGAAAAACACTGCGTATCCTCACTGGGACGTTTTCTTTTATGACAGGCTCTAGAGCTCTTGGATGCATGGCTTTTGCGCCAAAAATCGCCATTTCCGCAGCTTCTTGATAGCTTAATTGCGGTAGCATTTTGGCGGCTGGAACTATTTTGGGGTCGGTGGTCATAATGCCGTCTACGTCAGTCCATATCCAGACTTCGTCAGCGCCTAATGCAACGCCTAAAATTGTTGCAGTGTAATCTGATCCACCCCGTCCAACTGTTGTCACTACTCCGTTTTGGTCCGCGGCAATGTAACCTGTAACAACTGGGACGACGCCTTTTTCAAGCAGTGGACTCAGCCTTTCTCGGATCAGGTGAGTGGTAAAGTTCATAAGTGGGTCTGCTTCCCCGAAGTTTGAGTCTGTTACGATACCTGCTTCTTTGCCTGTGAAACATTGAGTCTCCAGCTTGCGGTCTTTTATGGCTCCCCAAACAATTGGTGCTGAAAGCCGCTCGCCGAACGATAGTACATAATCTTTTGACTTAGGCGTAAGCTCGCCAACATAGCATATGCCCGTTAACACCTTCTCGAGTTCAGCGATAGTTTTCTCTGTGATTTGAGTTACTTCTTTTTGAATCGCCTCGCTACTAATGGCCGATTTGATTGCCATCAAATGCTTCTCCGAAAGTTCCGTTGTGAAGGCTTGAATTTGTTTTTCATTGCTTCTCTTCGCTTGCTCTGCGACTTCAATCAGGCCGTTAGTTACTCCTGCTAAAGCTGATACAACAACGGCGATTCTGCAGTTGTTCTTGGCGTTTTGCTTTATTATAGAACTTACATGGCGTATATTTTCGCCCGTTGCTACGCTGCTACCGCCGAACTTCATGACTACTTTCATTTTCAGGACTCCGAGTTTTCAGATAGCATTCGATCTGCTAACTTATGTCTTATATCTAAGAGGTCTCTTAAAACTGCACTGGCAGTCTCCATACCACCAGCACCCTTACCGATAATTGTTTCCTCACCAGCATATTCCGTGTAAAAAGTCACAGCGTTAAGAACTCCGCTGACGCACAACGGGCTGTTTTTCGCTATTTCCATGGGTTTGACAGTTGACCCGTTGTGGTCAATTGACCCTAAGAGCTTAATTGTGTTTCCTCTCTTTGAAGCTTCATCAAGCGCTTCCAACGAAACCTTACGGATGCCCGTAATCTCGACATCCTTTAAGGTTATTTTCTTGTTCAATATCCAGTTTGCCAGAATGACAACTTTGCAGGCTGCGTCGAATCCGTCAACATCCATGGACGGCTCCCGCTCCGCGTAGCCCAGCTTCTGAGCGTTTGCCAGCGCCTCTTGGAAGGTAACACGGTTTTGAGCCATTTCAGTCAGTATGTAGTTTGTTGTTCCGTTCAGTATTCCTTTTATGGCTAAGATTTTGTCTCCGGCTAAACAGCGCTTAGCGAACTCAAGGACTGGTGTTCCACCGCCGACGGTTCCGCTGAATCGGAGGCAAACATTGTTGTATTCTGCTAGTTCTGTGAGGGCGGGCATTGCTAAGGCTAATGGTCCCTTGTTGGTTGTGACAACATGTTTTCCTGTTTGGAAGGCTTTTGTTATGTGCGACAGGGCTGGTTCAGCGTTTTTGATATTAACGGGCGTTACCTCAACAACCACTTCTGCCTCAACAGACTCGATAACATCTGACACTGACATTCCAGGGTGACCAAACTCGGGGTCTTTAGAGATTGGAAATCCCCTTTGCCTAATCTCCCCCAATTTTTCGGGGCTTAAACCTCTTGGGTTTATGACGGCTCCGTCTATGTCAGCTATGGCGACGATTTTTGGGTTAAACCCGTAATCCTTAACTTTTTCTAGGGATCTGTTCGCAAGAATAGTTGTTACGCTTTTCCCAACTACTCCGAAGCCAACTAAGATTATCCTCATTTTTTGTTCACCTAGCCAGAATCACTTTTTGCTGTTTTAACCCCAGAGCATGCTCAATAGCCAACATATCAGCGTCGACTTCAACCGGTTTTTCGCATTGCTTTATCGCGGTGTCGGGGTCTTTTAATCCATGTCCAGTGGTAATACAGACAACCCGTTCGTCTTTACCTATGACGCCACTTTTAACCAGCTTCTTTAACCCTGCGATTGACGAGGCACTTGCAGGCTCTACAAAGATCCCTTCAATTCTAGCCAACATTTTCTGTGCATCCAAGATTTCGTCGTCGGTAACGGTTTCGGCGGTGCCGTGGGATTCGTGGATGGCGTTAATGGCTTTTTTCCAGCTAACTGGAGCACCAATTCGGATGGCAGTGGCGACTGTTTCCGGATGTTCAACAGGAATGATTTTGTCGCTGTTGGTTTTGATTGCTTGTGCTATGGGCGCCGAACCAGTTGCTTGAATTCCGGTCATTTTTGGCAATTTTTTTATGAATCCAAGTTTGTAGAATTCAGTCAAGCCTTTCCAGACAGCACTTATGTTCCCAGCGTTGCCGACGGGTATGATAATTCTATCGGGGGCATCATTGTTCAGCTGCTCACAGATTTCGTAGCCCAATGATTTTTGTCCTTCAATACGGAACGGGTTAATTGAATTAAGCAGGTAAATGTTCTTATGTTTCTCGGCCAACTTCAAGACGAATTCTAGGGATTGGTCGAAGTTCCCCCGTACTTGCAAGACTTTCGCGCCGTGAATCATAGCCTGCGCCAATTTACCATAAGCAATCTTGCCCGACGGAATCAGAACAGTACACTTTAATCCTGCCCTTGCAGCGTAAGCCGCTAAACTTGCGCTAGTATTCCCAGTTGAAGCGCAAATTACGTGCCTGGCTCCAAGCTCGACGGCTTTTGTCACGCCGACTGTCATGCCCCGATCTTTGAAGCTGCCCGTTGGGTTCTCGCCTTCATTCTTGACGTATACTTCCTTCAGCCCTACTTCGTCGCCTAAGCGTGAAGAACGATGCAAGCCAGTCCCACCTTCATTAAGAGTAACAACGTGCGCAGTTTCATGAATGGGCATGAAGTCGCGGTACCGCCAAACAGAAAGTGACTTTGTTTTCCAGTCGCTGCCTTTGAGAGTTTGAGCTAGCTCTTTAAAGTCAAATTTTATTTCTAGGATATCTCCACATTTCCTACAGAAGTAAACGATATCGTCAATGTCATATTTTGTTTTGCAGTTAATGCATTCTTGGTGTACCATGTTTTTAGCCTCTCCTTTAGATGAGCCCCTTAGCTAAGTGAGGCAATGAAGGCTGCTGCTGAACTATCTGTTTAGGCATTATTAATTTTGTCGTTTGCATTGCCATTAGCCCACCAGATTGGATAAAGTTTCATAAACTTTCAAGCTGTCTTTTTTCTCGATGACAATGATGGTTTCCGTCCAGCAAGAAATGAACTCAACTATGTTCACGCTTTGCTCCGCCAAAAGTGTTGCTATGAAAGCGACAACTCCTGGAGTCGCCTCCAGCTCTTCAGGCGAGTGCACAACAATCATTGTGCAATTGTCATGCTTCATAAGGACGTTTATGCGTTCAGGTAAATCGCTTCTGTCAAGCAGATAAACGAATTTATCGAGCAAATCCACTTTCATGCCAGTTTTCGAATTAACTTCTTTGCCAGTTATTATGACGGATTTACGATCATAAACCGCAATGCTGCTGCGCTTAAGAAGGTGAAGAACTTTTTCTTCCCTTTTCTGCTTGTGTTTCTGCAGTTCCTCCGAGTAACGGCGGAGAGCAGCTTTTATTGCGCTTGGATCTTTAGTTTTTAATTCTTTCTGTATTTGCCTTGCCAACTCGCTGAGATTCACAATACCTTTTTCCAAGGCTTCAAGTAAGTACGGCTTATTTCTCAGATAATTCCTAACGCTTTGAGCTACACTCATGTTACTCCAAGATGTATCAAATGGGACATTTAAATTTTGTTAAGTAACAAAAAAGTCACAAGGTTTAAGAAGACAGGGTTCAAGGTTAGGGAAATAGTTCAAGCAAAAAAATGGGGGAACAAAAAATAGCCGAAAAGATAGTGTTAGCGTACTCAGGCGGATTAGACACATCTGTGCTGATCAAGTATCTCCAAGAGAAATACAACGCCCAAGTGATAACTGTAACCGTTGATGTTGGCCAACAAGAAGATTTGAAAGCCGCTGAGGAGAAAGCCAAAAAACTCGGGGTTCTAAAGCATTTTTCAATCGATGCGAAAGACGAGTTCGCGAAGAACTATATTTTCCCAGCGATAAAAGCAAATGCCCTCTATGAGGGGAAGTACCCGATAAGCACAAGCCTCTCGCGACCTCTCATAGCAGCAAAGATGGTTGAAGTAGCTGAAAAAGAGGGCGCAACAGCTTTAGCTCACGGATGTACTGGAAGAGGAAACGACCAAGTACGCTTCGACGTCACACTTGGATCCTTAGCACCTGACAAAAAAATTATTGCACCAGTGCGGGAATGGGGAATGACCCGCGAGGAAGAGATAGACTACGCAAAAGCAAGGGGCATCCCCGTCTCCAATGCAGCCAAAAAGTACAGCATAGATGCAAGCGTCTGGGGGAGAGCAATCGAATGTGGTCTGCTGGAAGATGCAAGTCAAGAACCCCCTGAAGATGCCTACGAATGGACTACTTCACCTGAAAAGGCTCCAAACAAGCCTGAACTTGTAACCTTAAAGTTTGAGGCTGGCGTGCCGGTAGCCGTCAACGACAAAAACATGAAGCCACTTGACATAGTTGAAGCAATGAATAAACTCGCAGGCAGAAATGGAGTGGGCCGAATAGACCACATCGAAGACCGCCTAGTCGGAATAAAATCAAGAGAAGTCTACGAGTGTCCGGCGGCAACTGTAATCCTGGAGGCTCATAAAGACCTTGAAAAAATGGTTATGACGCGACACCAAGTTCTCTTTAAGCAACAAATCGATGCAGAATGGGTATTCTTGGCCTACGCTGGTTTATGGGTCGACCCATTAAAGGATGACCTTGACGCCTTCATAAACAAGTCGCAGGAAAACGTGACTGGGGACGTCAAACTCAAACTTTACAAGGGGAACATGCAAGTTATTGGGCGCTCCTCGGCGATGTCGCTCTACGACAAGAACCTGGCTAACTACAACATAAAAACCACTTTCAACCAGTCGTACTCCAAGGGCTTTATTGAACTGTGGGGGCTCCAAACAAGAATGTACAATGCACTCAAAAAGACAAGCCAGAAAACAGCTGGGAAAACCAAGGAAGCCGAAAAGTAAAAACAAAAAAACGGAGAGCTGCGAAGTGTCGAAGATACTGCATGGTGGAAGGTTGTCGTCGGTGCGTGAAGACGTAGCAAAGTTTACTTCTTCCCGAAAAGACGACGAACGCTTAGCCTCAGCCGTCGTCGACATCAACATAGCCCACGTTGTAATGTTAATGGAGCAGAAAATAATTCAGCCGCAAGATGGATCCAAAATCCTCAAAGTCCTCCAGAAACTGTCGAATGTTCCAATGGACCCTGCAGCCGAGGATGTCCACATGGCAGTTGAAGAAGCCGTCCTCAAGGAGACAGGGCCAGAAGTCGGTGGAAACCTTCACATCGCAAAAAGTAGAAACGACCAAGTCACAACAGCCATTCGCATGACGCTTCGAAACGAACTTGTCGCACTTATGCTTCAGCTGCTTCAGGTGCAGGAAAACCTCTTGGAAACCGCAGGTAAAAATGTCGATACGGTTATTCTGGAGTACACTCACCTGCAGGCGGCGCAGCCCGTCACTTTTGCCCATTATCTATTGTCATACGTGCAAGCCTTAGAACGCGACTTGAATCGGCTTAGAGGAGCTTATGAACGGGTTAATGAATGTCCTCTTGGAGCTGGGGCGTTGGCGACGACAAGTTTTCCAATAGATCGGGTTAGAACCGCTTGCCTCTTAGGCTTCGATTCAGTGCTGGAGAATTCGATAGATGCTGTTGGCAGCCGAGATTTCATCCTTGAAACCCAGTCCGCACTTACTTTGCTTGCTGTGAACTTGAGCCGTTTGGCTGAGGATTTGATCATTTGGAGTTCACAGGAATTCGGCACGGTTGAGTTGCCTGATGAATTCACCTCTACAAGTAGTATTATGCCGCAGAAGAAGAATCCGGAGGTTCTTGAAGTAATCCGTGCAAGAGCCAGTTACGCACTTGGCGATTTCGTAGCTTCAGCCGCTGCCCTAAAAAGCCTGCCGACAGTGTATAACCTTGATTTTCAAGAGGTAACGCCGAAACTTTGGGCTTCCATAACCAACCTCTCTGGTTCACTTGCCATATTCACGGCGCTTATCCCGAACTTGAAAGTGTCGTCAAACATTGAAAACAAGGCGGCGGTTTCCTTCGCGGGCGCAACTGAACTTGCCAACATGCTTGTAATGAAATACAATGTGGCATTTCGAACATCGCATAAGATAGTGGGTGCTCTTGTCAAATCGCTGGCAGAATCAAAGAAGACTTTGCTTGATGCAACCCCTGAACTTTTTCAGGCAATAGCTAAGGAAGCCGCAGGCGTGAATCTATTAGTTAAAATAGAAGACATGGTCGGTTGCACAAATCCACGCAAAATAGTCGAAACCTACATAGTACTAGGGGGACCCTCAGGCGTCGAGGTTGAAAAGGCCATAAAAACAAACAAGAAAAACATAGCAGAAACCAAAAACAACATAGTTAAACTTAAAAACAACCTTGCAGAAGCACAAAGGAACCTTTACAGCGTCGCGGAATCATGCTCCAAACAAGCAGTCCGTGCCTGAAAACATAAGATTTAAAAATCCAAACTTATAGGTTGAATAGGGCTTTGGTCCCACAACATCGCACGTCCGAAAAAAGTAAAAAAGCGATTCTGCTTCTTGAAGACGGAACGTCTTTTGTCGGCAACGGTTTTGGAGCAACAGGAAAAATCTCAGGCGAAGTAGTTTTCTCAACCCAAATGGTCGGCTATCCTGAAGCGTTGACTGACCCTTCGTATAAAGGTCAAGTTCTGACCCTGACTTACCCGCTTATAGGTAACTATGGTGTACCATCAAAAGAGCTGAACTTTGGTCTGCCGCTCTACTTTGAGTCAGAGCACATTCAAGTTCAAGGATTAGTTATTCACGAGTTGTGTCATGAACCTTTCCACTGGGCTTCAACAAGAACCCTGGACAAGTGGCTATTGGACGAGGGCGTCCCAGGAATATACGGTGTAGACACGCGCCGTCTGACAAAGAAGCTTAGAACCCACGGTGTTATGCTTGGGGTCCTGCAGGTTTTCGATGCAGGCGAAAAGCCGGATATGGCGTCAGTTATAGGGGATGGGAAGAACATTGTTGACCCTAACTTGACGGACTTGGTTAAGGAAGTGTCCGTGAAGCAGCCCGTTGAATACAGTGTAGACGGGAAAAAAACCGTTGTCTTAATCGATTGTGGTGTAAAATACAGCATTATCCGCAACCTGCTTAAACGGGGCATAAACGTTGTACGCGTTCCTTATGACACTTCAGCCAGCGAAGTTTTAGCTTACGACCCTGACGGCGTCTTCCTCAGCAACGGTCCAGGCGACCCCAAAAAATGCGTGAAAACAATCGACTGCATTCGCGAAGTGGTTGATAAGGTTCCTTTCATGGGGATCTGCCTTGGCGCGCAAATCTTAGCGTTGGCAATGGGTGGAGATACATACAAGTTGAAGTTTGGTCACCGCGCCCAGAACCAGCCCGCTCTAGATTTGAGTAGTCAACGGTGCTACATAACAACTCAGAATCACGGTTACGCAGTGGACATAGAATCCCTCAAGAAAACCCCTCTTGAAACTTGGTTCATCAACCCAAACGACAAAACAACTGAAGGCATCAAACATAAGAACAAACCTGTTTTCGCCGTTCAGTGGCACCCTGAAGCTTCGCCGGGACCATACGATACGGAGCTGCTGTTTGACAAATTTGCGAAGACGTTGGAGGCACCGTAGATGCCAAAGTTTGACTGGATAAAAAAAGTGTTGGTTCTCGGAAGCGGCGCCATAAAAATTGGTGAAGCAGCCGAATTCGACTACTCGGGAAGCCAGTGCCTCAAGGCTCTGAAAGAGGAAGGTATAGAAACCGTTCTTGTTAACCCTAACATAGCGACTATTCAGACTGACCCGCGGCTGTCGGGAAAAGTTTACCTTTTGCCCGTTACGCCTGAATACGTTGAGAAAGTTATAGAGAAAGAGCGCCCAGACGGCATCCTGCTGGGTTTCGGCGGACAAACCGCTTTGAACTGCGGCGTCGAGCTTGACAAAAAAGGTATTTTGCAGAAATACAATGTTAAAGTTTTAGGCACGCCTATCCACTCGATTGAAGATACAGGCGACCGTGAACGATTCCGCCAAGCGATGCTTAAAGCAAATGTTCCGCCCCTGAACAGCAAGTCAGCTACGAGCGTTAAGCAAGCGTTGGAAGTAGCTGATGAGATCGGTTATCCAGTCATCGTCCGAGTCGCTTACACTCTTGGCGGCAAAGGCGCAGGCGTAGCCCGCACACCCGAGGCGCTTAAAGAAACAGCCACCCGTGGTTTGGCCCAGAGCAGAATCAGCCAGATACTTATCGAAGAGTACGTTGGGCACTGGAAGGAAGTCGAGTACGAGGTTATGCGCGACTACGCAGACAACTGCTTAACAGTTTGTAATATGGAGAACTTTGACCCGATGGGCGTCCACACGGGCGACTCGATAGTTGTTGCGCCGTCACAGACCATGACTAACCGCGAGTACCACCTTATCCGCTCCACATCCATAAGCGCCATACGTGCCCTAGGAATCGTTGGCGAATGCAACATACAATGGGCTTTACACCCAAAATCAGAAGAGTACCGAGTAATCGAAGTCAACTCCCGCATGTCCCGAAGCAGCGCACTTGCAAGCAAAGTCACAGGCTACCCCCTAGCCTACATAGCTACGAAATTAACGTTGGGCTACCTGCTGCCGGAACTCATCAACAAAGTGACGGAGGTCACAACGGCATGCTTTGAACCAGCCTTGGATTATATCACCGTGAAGATTCCGCGTTGGGACCTTCAGAAATTCAAGAACGCTGACCGCCATGTTGGTCCTCAAATGCGTTCTGTGGGCGAGGTGATGGCTATCGGCCGCTGCTTTGAAGAGGCTCTGCAGAAAGCGGTGCGCATGCTGGACACGGGCAAGATAGGCTTAGTTTGTAACCCTGAAGATTGTGAGCCTGAAAGTGAAGCGCGGATACGTGACGCAGTCGAGAACCCCACAGACGAGCGGCTCTATAAGATTGTTAAAGCCTTGAAAACGGGCATTTCGGTCGCTGAAATTTATCGTTTAAGCGGTGTTGACCCCTTTTTCCTCTACAAGATCCAAAACATCGTAGACATGGAGTCGGAGTTGCGGCAGCTAAACCTGGCTGAGGATTCTGCTGCCGAAGTCGTCCGTGAAGCCAAACGGCTGGGTTTCTCTGACGAGCAAATAGCCCAGTGCCAGAAGACCGATGAATCCACAATCCGATCCTTTAGGAAAAGCGCGAATATAATTCCGGTTATCAAGCAGATCGACACGTTGGCGGCTGAGTGGCCCGCGAAAACAAATTACCTCTACCTTACTTATGGCGGAGATGAAGATGACATCGAACTGAAAAGCGGAATTAGCAAGGTCATCGTGCTCGGCGCAGGCGTCTTCAGGATAGGGTCAAGCGTTGAGTTCGACTGGTGTGGAGTCAACACGATTTGGGCGCTCAAGAAGAACGGGATCCAAGAGGCAATAATGGTCAACTACAACCCTGAAACCGTCTCCACCGACTACGACGTCTCCGACAAACTCTACTTCGAAGAACTCACAACTGAGCGTATTCTGGATATCTACGAGAAAGAGAACCCGATGGGCGTCATCACCAGCGTCGGCGGCCAGATCCCGAACAACCTGGCGATGGGGCTTTCCGAGCGAGGTGTTCAGTTGCTGGGTACCTCGGCTGAGAACGTGGATTTAGCTGAGGACCGTTCAAAATTCAGTGCGCTTCTTGATCAACTTGAAATTTGTCAGCCCGGCTGGAGCAAACTCCTCTCTGTCGGCGAGGCTAAGCGGTTTGCAGAGAAAATCGGCTACCCGGTTCTTGTGCGTCCCAGCTACGTGTTGTCGGGTTCAGCGATGCGTGTGGCTTATAATGAGACCTCGCTTGAGAACTTTTTGAAGTTGGCGGCGAAGGTTTCGCGTGACCACCCCGTTGTGATCAGCAAGTTCATCGACCACGCGAAGGAGGTTGAGGTGGACGGGGTTTCGGACGGAGAAAACGTGTTGATCGGTGCCATAATGGAGCATGTGGAGTACGCTGGCGTCCATAGCGGCGACGCAACCATGACCATTCCCCCTCAGGCTTTGAAGGTTGAGGTTCAGCAGAACATCGCGAACTGCACGGAACGAATAGTTAAAGCGCTGAAGATCCATGGACCCTACAACATCCAGTACCTCGTCAAAGACGACGTCGTCAACGTGATTGAATGTAACCTTCGGGCGTCCCGTTCGATGCCGTTTGTCAGCAAGACAAGGGGAATAAACCTGATTGAGCTGGCGACTTTGGCGATGCTGGGCAAAAAGATCGATGGGTTCAAGCTGTCGCCTATGACCACGGCGAATCATGTAGGCGTGAAGGTTCCACAGTTCAGTTTCATGCGTCTTAGCGGCGCTGACCCCGTTTTAGGCGTTGAAATGCTCAGCACAGGCGAGGTCGCGTGTTTAGGTGAGAACTTCTCGGATGCGTTCTCAAAGGCGCTGCGTTCAGCGGAGTTCAGCATTCCAGACAGAGACGGCTCGGTCTTCATCAGTGTCGGAGGCGATATTGAGCGCAAGAGACGGGTTGTGCCGATTGCGCAAGCTTTTGTTGACATGGGCTTTAAGATCTACGCGACGGATCACACTGCTGAAGTGCTTAACGCTTCGGGGGTTGTTGCTGTGAAGCTCTTTAAGGTGAAGGAGGCTGGGGCTTCGCCTAACGTTATGGATTACTTGCAGGAACGCAAAATCGACCTGGTAATCAATGTGCCCATGGCTAACAAGCAGACCAACTACTCCGACATCCTCACCGACGGCTATATCATACGGCGTCAGGCAGTAGAATTTAACGTGCCCGTCATCACCAACCTGCAACTAGCCGCCGCCCTCGTAGACGTGCTCAAGCACAAAAGCAAAAACGGCAACTCCATCCGCTCCCTCAACGAGTACATGGACGACCTCCCCTGGAAAATGTGGTAGCTCGAGCGCTGGTTTTTCGGGGATTTTTGCGGAATTTTTATTGTTTGTGTTTTGGGTTGCTTTGCTTGTTTTGGGCTCGGATCTGTTGCAGGTTGCGTCTCCTATCGTCTCCTAAAGTCTCCTATCGTCCGCCATAGTCTGCCAAAGTCCCGCAAAGTCTCCTAAAGTCCGCTATCGTCTGCCAAAGTCTCCTAAAGTCCCTAACGTCAACAAAAGTCAACTAACGTCAGCCAACGTCAACTAAAGTCAAAAGTTGAATGATTAAAAAATGGAAGAAATAAAATGCCCCTAACTGAAAAAATTACGTTTAAAAGCGTGCTTCAAAAAGGCAACAGAATACAAGTCCCACAGTTGATTCGCTGGCAATTCAAATTGCAACCCGACCAAATCCTAAAAGTCAGCGAAGCCGAACGCGCCGGTTACGAGCCTTTCTACGCGAAAATGGGCAAGGATGGACGCATCTACATTCCAAAAGCGGAATTGATCGCCGCGTTTGGAAAAGTGGACAATTTAGCAGGCTGCCTCCTAGAAATAATGGTTGAACCTGTATAAAATCAACCGCAAGTGATTCCTGGGAAGGATGCTGGTTATTCGTACGTAGATGAACTTGCTGGCTCAAAATAGCCTTGGTCTTGTATCTCCAACTTGTAAAAACACACATAACTTAACTCAAAAGGTTAAAATTGGGCTTTTCTTGATTTCTGAACACCAGACTTCTTTAAGTTTTGAGCTGGAAACGCCTTGTGGGATGTATTTGCTTCCGGTTAGCTCTTTGAAACAACACAAATCTTATATCTTACTATTGGTGATGTATTTTCAAAGACAACTGTATTGGTTCAGCTTGTCTTGCTGCATGTTTCCGAAATAAGAGGGATAATAAAATGAATAATCGATCTAAATCTAACAAGGAAAAGCTGGATAGTGGCGTTATTCCAATAGTTTTGACGCTAAATGACGTCCCAATTGAATTAAGAAAAAAAACTGCGAGCGAACCAACTTACATTGACCATTTATAAAAACAGCTGTATTAACACTATTTTAAAGAAAAAACACAGAAGGCAAGAATCATAATAATTTCATCCAATGATCAAGCATTAACATCAGTCATTTTCATTCGACTTAGCCTTAATGAATAACGGAAAGACCCTTATCTGAGATTGAAAGAAATGAAAGAAGCAGAACCTTGATTTTGCTAAGACACCAAAACTGGGAAAGAAACAGAGCAAAGAAATAGTTGTAGTAAAAGCTAAGAGCCGCAATAACTAAAGAATGATAAGAGACAAATGTCCGGAAATAAAGTGATTGGCTTTACAGAGTTTTTTGGCAAGGTAAACGCAATAGTAGTTAAAGACGGAAAAGTTGAACTCCAAGAAACCGAAATTAAAAGGTCTGATTGTTGCTGGAAAGATTAGAAAGCATAACTCGCAGTATTTTGCCAATTTTTCAACATTACGAGAAGTCTTAATCTGCTTTAGCGTAGAAATCGGGTGATAACAAAAAACATTATAGAAAGTGAATGTATTATCGATTGGTGCTCATGAAAAGAACAGCGTTAGCGCTAACATTAATCTTTGCACTCTCAGTATCCACGATGGTTGGAGTTACCACTGTACATTTTGGCGAGGCTCAAAGCGGTACCAACGTAACTGGCATAATTGTTTCCGACACCACTTGGACGCTAGCAAACAGCCCTTATAATTTAACTGGAAATGTTCTTGTAAATAACGGTGCAATTTTGTACATTCAAGCAGGAACTATAGTGAATCTTGGAAGTTACTACATAGAAGTAAACGGTACCTTGCAAGCAATCGGATACGGCGCCAATTCAATCACTTTCAACGGGGGGCAAATCACTTTTACTCAATACAGCACTAACTGGAATGAATCCAGCGGTACAGGTTGCATTATTCAGAATGCAAATTTGACCAGTGATTTAACGTTAAGTAATTCTGCAAAAATAAGCAGTAACTCTATTTACGGGAAAATCACTACAAATGATTACACCAATGAGTACGCAGAATCGATAATTTCTAATAACATTATTGAAGGCGGAGTTGTCCTTGAAGGTCAGGATCTAGTTTTGAATAACACAATTCTAAACCAAGGAATAACTATTTGGAGTACAAACGCAACCGTTTCTGGCAATATTATCTCAGGATCCTCAGCAGGAATTACTGATTACACTGATTTTTGGGATAATTCGAACCCAAACGCTTGGAATAATTGCACCGCACTTATACAATCAAACTTGATACTCAATAATAGTTATGGTATTGAACTCAAAGAACAGCAAGGTTCAAAACCTAATAGTCCTGTTATCTTAAACAACACTATCACAAATAATACTGTCGGAATTTACATTACATGGATCGGATTGGCTGCGCCTCAGCCAGAAATTCTGAATAATAATATTTATAGCAATAGCAATTACAATATTGAAATAAGCGTTCCAACCGATGAAAACGCCACCTATAACTGGTGGGGAACAAACGGCACTCAGCCGATAAGTCAGACAATTTATGATTATTATGATGATTTTAACTTAGGTATAGTTACATATGTCCCGTTCTTAACTGCTCCTAATACGGATGCGCCAACTTATGTTAACGTCTCTACTGGAGTCGGCGGGTCTATTAATCCAAGTGGAATTATACGCGTTAATTACGGAGGTAATCAAAGTTTCAATATAAAGCCAAATACAGGCTACTATACAACCGAGGTTTACGTGAATGGAACTTCTGTTGGCGCAGTTAGTTCCTATTTTGTTCAGAACATTAATGGTGCAACAACCATCTCAGCAACATTTGCACCTAACCCCACTCCCACTCCAACTCCAAGTCCAACACCTTCACCAACAACAAGTCCAACGCCTACTCCTTCACCAACTGCAAGCCCAACACCTGCACCAACTGCACCTTCAACATCAACAGCTACCTCAGCGCCTCATCCAAGTCCGACAGCAAGTCCAAAGGCTACCCCTACTTCACTTGCAACAACTCAATCAACACCTTCTCCAACGCGTACCGTTCCAGAGTTTCCAACTTTGATAATTCCGCCAGTTCTTGCAGGAATAATACTGCTATCAATCGTGTTTGTAAGAAAGAGAATATTAAAGAATAGATCACTAAAGTCTTTTTGAAATCAGCTTATGGGGAGTTTGCGTGATCCCAAATTAGAATTCGGTTCTTGCCTTTTCAACATGGAAAGACAACTATTAACAGTTTAAGTCACGGTTAAAATAATGTTAGATTTTCAAAATGACACAACTTCCTTCAGTGAAATGCAATTATTCTTTAGAATACTTGAATTAAGCTGACTTAAACTTTTCCTTAAGACTATCATGAATTTGCGGAGAAGCTAAAGTAAAACGGTTTCAAAGTTTCTTGTGTTCCAACAGAATTTGTTGCATACATTTTTCAAGGAAACCAAAGTTTTCGGCAAGGAAAAGATGGCTTTCGCAGTGACAGTCTGAGCATCCGAAGCCAGCAACGGACTCGGCGTTCCTTTTCAATAGGCGCGCGATTTTGCATTCTTTGGCCCTGTCACCCTGCGCATAGTAAACGCCAACCACCTTTGCTGCCTCGTCGTTTAGCAGGTAGTCAATATGCCAAAACAAGCGTTTTTCGCTACTTTGATGCCTCTTCACCCTTAGCTCCAGATTGTTTTGGGCTGAACCAACGTAAGCATACAGGCCCGATGGGAAGGTCAGCAAACCTAAGGCTCCGATGTCTACACTGATTGTTTTGCTTACCTCGACGATTAACACGTATATGCCCTTCAACAGTTGCTCCCTCTCAATTGCATTTAATAATGGTGTCTTGACTGATTTAAGTCAAGGTTTCTTGACTAATAGAGAAAAAAATTTGCAGGTGTCTTCTTTAGTTTGCCAAAAAAAAGAAGCCTGCGGAACCGCGCTAGGTTCAGTTTGGCTTCAGCTTTTCGTGATGTTTCTTTCTTTCAAACCACTCTTTCGTTTTTTCGTTTATTTTGTCTCGGATCTCCCGGAATTTGGCTAATTTTTCCTCTTCCGTCCCCTGACATGCTGCGGGGTCTTCGAAGGGCCAGTACAGTCTTGTGCCCACCCCGGGTATGGTTGGGCACTTCTCTTCTGCTTTTACACAAACCGTTATGACTATTCCGAAATGTACCTTTCCAAGATACTGCGACAGATCCTTAGGATATTGATCTTTTAGGTCATATCCTATTTCTTTCATAACCTGAATTGTATAGGGGTGAATCGGCCGAGGGTCGAAGCCTGCGCTGTAAACCTCAAAACGGTCACCAGCATACCCTCTCAGAAATGCTTCTGCCATTTGGCTTCGTGCCGAATTTCCCGTGCACAGAAAAATGACCTTGGGCTTTTGTAGTGCGCGCTCGCTAAGGTAACTAAACTTTTCAGTTATCCACTTTTTCATTTCATCTCTCGTGTGACGGAAAGCTGCCAGTTTTTCTTCTTCAGTCCCTTGAACTTCAGAGGGGTCATCGAAAGGATGATCCAAATAATCTTTTGCTTTGGGCAGTCTTGAGTTAATCAACTCAGGTTTGCCCATGACTATTGGGGAGGCGCAAATGGCACAATTTAGTTTCGAGCCGCCATGGCAAACTGAAACAACCAAGTCGATATCGACGTCTCTGAAAACATCAAGGCTTTTAGAAAATTGACCAGAAATATCTATCCCTATCTCATCCATAACCTTAATGGCCAAGGGATTCACGTGCGTGGGATTTGTACCCCCACTAAAAACCTCATACTCGTCGCCATACAAGTGTCTAAGCAACCCTTCAGCTATCTGAGACCTGGCAGAATTATGAGTACATAAGAACAAGACTTTAGTTTTAGACATAAGACTCATCCCAAACGATTCTTTGGAAACATAAAAATCTCATCAATATATTCTCTATAGGCATAAATTTTTTCACCTTTCAAGTAGTCCAGAAAGAAAACACTTCCACACTATCTTTTTCAAATTGCTTTTTTAAAATAGCCTTAACCTCGTCCTCGTCTAGGTTCAGAACCCCGTTTTTGTCTTTGTGTAGAGGAATGCCAGTTTCTCTCAATTTGTCGCCCTTTGGAAAATCAAAAAACATGAAATAGCGCTTATCGTGCAGCATTATGATTCTTAACGTGGAGAGCTCCTTGTTTGGTGAGAGGCCATTTTGCTCAATGATAAAAGTTATTGAACGCGGTTTCTTCTCACTAACTAGTCGTTTGTATTCTTCCCAATCTCTTATTCTTATATGACCGTTATTCATCTGATTCGTCATCTAGAGTCGCCTAACCCTCACTGCAGGCAACGCCGCACTCCATTGCCTTGACATATTTTTCAGCGTCTTCTTTGTTTTTAAACGGTCCGTAAATAATATCGAATTGAGGGTACGTTTCCTTGCGCGGTTCCTTTTCGCTCTCGAATATTTCGGGTTGAGCTTTTTCTTTTAATCCAACGTACAGTTTCATATTGGTTTACTCCTTTAGTTCTTGGCTTCTGCTGTATTCTCGACACAGACAGATAGTATTCTTTTCAAGTTTCATTCTCCTTTTTTGTACATACATGTTATTTACCTGGAATTTGCTTCCCGCTGTTTTCTGATATCTGTCGAGTCTCTGTTTTCGAAGGGTGTTTGATTGCGCCAGCTGGACATATTGCGTCGCAGCCGTTGCATAAGACAACGCAGTTGTTTGGGTTTTTTACTATTGGTCTCTTGTTTCCGTTTTTTTCTTCAAGTTCGTATGTACCTAGTTTGCAGTATTCTACGCATTTTCCACAGCTTACGCATTTTTCGTAGTCTATAGTAGGGTGCCAGGGGATTTTATCTCTCGGGATTCCATGCCAAGTTTCTTGCGACATAAGTTGACCCTTCGTCTTGCTCTTTTTTTAATCCCTATTGGCAAGGGATATGTATTTAAGTAGATTGGTAGGAAAAATCTCTTTTACTATTTAATTTACAGATTATATAATATTCTTATTTTTCTGATTTTTCAGAAAGGCTTAAGTAGTTAGAAGTGCATTTCTTTGGCGGTGATCAAGCATGACAAGTTGTGAAGGTGACACCTGCAGGATTGATGCAGTTATAACGATGGATGCTAAAGGGCAAATCGTGCTCCCAAAAGACTTGCGCGAGAGGGCGAACATAAAGCCAAATGACAAGATAGCGGTCGTGGCTTGCGAGAAAGAGGGTGAAGTTTGCTGTATTATGATGGTAAAAGCCGAGCGACTAATAGGTGCCGTAACTAAAACGCTTGGTCCATTGCTTAAAGGAGTAACTAATCAGGAGAGTTAACTATGAGAGAAGAAAAAGTTAAGAAATTGGTTAGAAATCGTTACGCAAAAGTCGCTAAAACCAGCGGTTCTTGTTGCGCTTCAAATATTAGCTGCTGCTCAGCTCCCACAAACGAGCAGGTAAGTAAAATGATTGGTTATAGCGAAGAAGAGATGAAGGCAGTTCCAGAAGGCGCTAATCTCGGTTTAGGATGTGGCAATCCAACGGCTTTAGCTTCTTTGAAAGCGGGCGAAAGAGTTTTGGATTTGGGTTCAGGTCCAGGCTTTGACTGCTTTTTGGCGGCTAAGAAAGTGGGAAAGCTGGGAAAAGTTATCGGCGTAGATATGACTCCTGAAATGCTTGACAAGGCACGAGGGAACGCAAAAAAAGGTAAATACACGAACGTTGAATTTAGGCTCGGAGAAATCGAGAATCTACCCGTGGCTGACAACTCAGTTGATGTCATAATCTCAAACTGCGTAATCAACCTCGCCCCGAACAAGAAGCGGGTTTTTGAAGAGGCTTTCAGAGTTCTTGCCCCAAGCGGTCGATTAATGATTTCGGACATTGTTCTCTTAAAAGAATTGCCTGAATCTATTCAAAATAATGTCGAAGCATATGCTGGGTGCATTTCTGGAGCTGAAATCAAAGACGAGTACCTTGAGCTAATACGAAAAGCTGGATTCCAAGAAGTAAAAGTCATAGAAGAAAAAACCTACCCGCTTGAATACATCATAAGCGAATCCACGTTGAAAGAAGCAATCAAAATCGCAAACATGACAGAAGAAGAGGTAAAGGAAGCAGCAAACACTGTGGTAAGCGTAAAAGTATCAGCTGTGAAAACAAAATAACGCACTCTAAGACAAAATGTTAAGGATGGTTTTTATGAAAAATTCGTTAGGAGCAAAGACTATCGTTCCAACGACTCCTGTCTGGGTTGTAGGAACCTATGACAAAAAGGGAAAACCGAATGCTATGACTGCTGCCTGGGGAGGAATTTGTTGTTCCCAGCCCCCGTGCATCTATGTATCCCTAAGAAAAGCAACTTATACTTACAGTAATATTTTGGAACGGAAAGCGTTTACGGTGAGTATTCCATCCGAAACCTATGCTAAGGAGGCTGATTATTTCGGCATCACTTCTGGGAAAACGGTGGATAAATTCTCAGCAACAAGGCTAACTCCTGTGAGAAGCGATCTTGTTGATGCACCATATGTGAAAGAGTTTCCTCTTACTTTAGAGTGCAAGGTTATTCGAGTAATTGAAATTGGGCTGCACACAGAGTTCATCGGTGAAATCGTAGATGTCAAAGCTGATTCTGTCGTGCTTAATGAACGGAACCTTCCAGACATTGAAAAAGTGAAACCGATCATCTGGAATCCTGCAGACATGACATATCATAAAGTTGGGAAAAGCGTCGGACAAGCATTCTCAATTGGAAAAGACATATGAGCGCTACGCCCTCGTGATTTTGCCTCTTAGTAAATCCTTATCTTTGTTTTCAATGCGATTTTTTCCTTCGGTCATCAGAGAATAGCTGGTGTATAATCATTTTTTGAAGCAAAACTGCTTTCCATTTAATTTTTTTGTCCTTTTTAAATGAAAAATTGCGCTTATTCGCTAAAATTCGCCCTGCGAAAATTAGGTAAGTTACTTATACTAAAAGGAGGTAAGGGGGTTCTGCTGAGAGAAGAGGCGCTTTTCTGCTTCTTCCCAGCGCTAAACAAAATTAGGAGAAAAATAAAAATGGTAAAAAACAAAATTGCAGCCATAATAATTTGCATATTCTTTATACTTTCAATGATAGGTTCAATAACGTTAATACCAAACGCAAACGCGCATTCACCGCCATGGCAGATTCCAACATACGCTTACCTTGAAGTAAATCCTAACCCAGCAGGTGTTGGCCAAACAGTTAACGTTGGCTTCTGGCTCGGTTTACCGACACCAACCGCAAGCGGCGTTTACGGCGATCGATGGACCGGTTTGTCAGTAACAGTCAAGTTGCCTGATGGAACCACCTCAAAACTAGGAAGCTTTACAGCCGACGATACTGGAGGGACACACACAGACTATACACCCACTCAAGTCGGAAACTACACTTTCCAGATGAGCTTTCCTGGGCAAACACTAGCAGGAACGAATCTTATATCCACAGCAACTGCAGCAACAAAGGCATTCATCGGTGATTATTATGAACCGAGCACTAGCCCAACATACACGCTTGAAGTACAACAAGCTCCAGTACCATCAATACCCCAAACTCCGCTTCCGACAAGTTACTGGACGCGCCCAATCGAATCAGTTAACGGATTATGGTATAGTATATATAAGTAGACACTTACTTTTTTAAGTATAATTTGCCTGTGACAATAACCTTCTTGAGTGTTAAAACTACTTTTTGGCGCCACGGAGAGCTAAGTGAAAATGTTAGAATTTATCTAGAGATAAAATGCCTAAAATCAAGGTTTAACTAATTAGTTTAAAGAATAGCCACTTTTGTAACTCTTAGAAAACTCGCATGTGTTCAAGTTTTCTTTTTCCAAGGAACTTGCGATGTGGTATCTTTGCTCTGTTAAATTCCTGTATTCGTTGCACGGCACAACCAGTAATCTTCCGAAGTCTGGGAAGGCGGCTTTCCGCATACTTTTTGTCATTTTCATTGTAATTGGCGAAATTAGAAATCCCCATGAGTGCAGCACCTAGCTCTTCATCGATTGAATCTGTCTTTTCAATCCCTCCTTCACGTTCAAAAGGGATAAACCAAACACGATATTTAAGATTTTCATTAATTTGTTGTAGTAGTTTTTCCATGTTATCTGTTGAACTTGTATTTCGCGTTTTGATTGCATGGTCGCAATCATAATATAAATTCCGTATCACTATCCTGATATTTCCAATTGGTTCTATTAGTCTATTCCAGTTATCTTTCATTGTATTGTATTGGAGTGACTTTTTTTCAAGAATTAGCCCTGAGCCTACTCCTATTAGAAAAGTGATAGCATAACCCAAAAGCACTATGACCGAATCTACAGCCATAGTTGAAGCGCCAATCCTATCAGTTTTCTGTACAGATGGAGAAAGTAACGTAAATGAGGTTTGTATATGAAATCATCATAATATTCGACAGGAATTTCAACAATACTGTATCCTTTCTTTATTATTTTAGCTCTAATCTCGATTACTAGTGAAGAGTCAATGGCACTCAGGTTTAAATCCAATAATATATTTCTTCGTGCAACAATAAAAGAAGAAGTTAAATCAGTAATCGAACTATGAAACAAAAAGTTGAAAAAAGAGCTAAGAAATTTATTGGGTACTTGTTGTCTGGAACCAACTACCGCACCAATTTTATTGTCAGATTTTAAAACATTTACAAACCTCGGAATTTCAAAATTAGGGTAACTACAATAGGCGTTAGTAATAGCAATAAATTCTCCCGTTGCAATTTCAAGCCCTTCTCTGAAGGCTTGACCCCATCCTCCGTAACCTTTTTGAATTAAGACAGTTGCTCCTTCTTTCTCAGCAATTTCAGGCGTGCCATCCAAAGACCCACCATCTACAACAATAATCTCCTTAATGTTAGTTATCCGCTTTAATTCTCTCAACGTAAGTGGAATATCCTTTTCTTCGTTAAAAGCTGGAATTATTACGGTAATATTATTTGATTCGTTCATGGATGGTTGGTCGATTCTATTTCCACGCTATGCAGATTTAAGACTTGTCTTCGTGAAAATTTTGAGAAAGAACAGAATAAATGATGTTTTTTTTGCTCGGACTAAAATAATTATGGAGAAGTCGTTAATCGTACGGAGAAGTAAACTGTTGTTTGAGATTGATGAGGGCCGTTGGCTTCTAAGTCTCCAAAGAGCGTTACACTATGAGAACCATAAGATAATTTTGACAGAGTAACCGATCCAGTAACTACTCCAATAAAAGGATCTCCAGCATGAGCTTGGTTAATCACTACAGGAAATGGAAGGTTTTCTTGCCCGTCTAAGCTGTAAGTCATAAGCAGTTCCACGTTAGTTCCCACTATAACTTGACCTGTGACGTTTAGACTTACTGTGTCAGAGCTATACGTGGTGTTAGATGGGGAAGTTATGTCAAAGTTGCCTAATGGACCAAAAGATCCCCCTGCTGTTGATGGTGAAGCCTGAGTGGGACTTCGAGAAGTCATGGTTGAAGTTGGAGCGGTTATGAGAGGTGTGGTAGGCGCTACAGAAGCTCTGGGTGAAGGTTGTTCATACTGGTATGAAGCACTGTCTGTCTCGTAGTAGGCTACCGCCAAGATAAAAGTTAACAAGGCCGCTGCGATGAGTGTTACTTCTGAAACTAAAGTTGCTGTTAAGCGCACTTTCCTCATATTTCTCAATATGCTGCATTGTGTTAAGTTGCTTTTAGCTCTCCCTAAAGAACACAACGTTCCCCAAGAAGAACGGGATGCGCAAGCGTGCCAGCCAAACCCTGATTTCTCGAAAGCAGAAAAAAGGATGTTTCATCTCTTTGTTACACTAGCACGCTGAGCGTGTGTAGACGCGCATGGATAACGTTTTATGAACTACTACTACTCTCTCAAGCACTTAACAACAACTAGTAGTTTGTTTACCTATATCTTGAAATTAATTGGTCCACTTTTGCCAGTGCGTTTTTGCTCGTAATCTTGATTTCTTTTGTTGCAATTTTTTTGAAAAAAGATAAGTACCGATAGCCCTATATATAATTGACCGACCCAACATGAATAAAAAAGGTCGGTCACGAACAAACGAGAAATTTTTTGACGGAATTGCGAGAAAAATAGTTTGGGTTCTTTTCGCGTTCTTAGGATTTCTTAATTATTTTGCAACCTGTAGACCTTATCTTACGGCACAATATGGAAATTACGTCACAGGGTTCTTTGATGGCGTTGTAGCTATGGTAGCAATATGTGGAACGACGGTTTACATTTTATACTGCTATCTTGTTTCTCACCGTTAACGTTGTTCCTGAATTGAGAAACGTTTCATTTTTCTATTTCTCCCTTCTATATGCTTACTCCGCCCGCTAAAGCTAATACCGGCTGTGAAAGCATACATCTAGAAACTTCTAACGCAGCACCTCTTTTTTCCTTACATTTTTCTTTAGCTTGCTTCGCATCCCTTGCAGCGAGCAAACCGCCGGGAAGAATCGTGTGTATCCTATCCCTCTTTCCTTGTCCCTATGTCCCTTTCTATTCCTCTCATTGTGTGTGAGTGTACATGTGTATGTGATAGGTCGTGGTTGATGGAATGGTTGAAGGAGTGAGGGAGTGTTGGTTGGTTGGGTTAAAATTTAGTCCACCACCACACCGAAGACTTAAGGCATAGCCGAAAACAATGGAGGCATAAGCGTTCATACCTACTTTGTTTAGGGCTGAAGTCGCGATAAATTTCAGAAGGTACGGTCAAGAGGGTCATATTGGTAATTAATCTGCTTCATTTTTAATTTATTACAACCGTTGCATAAGGTCCCAACTGATAAACTTGTCTTTCCCATAGAGGCACACTATTTCCATAAGAAACCAAATAATACAGAACAAAAGGTTCATTCAGAATTTGCGGTTGCTGAGGATATACATTAGGATCACCAAATTGGAAAGTTATTGTTCCAGTTACACTTCCAGTGTCAAGCAGTATTGCTTGGCTTGGTAATTCTGAATCAAAGGAATAACTGCTCTGCATACCATAAAAGGAAGATATTGAACCATTATACAGTGAAGAAGGGGTAGAAATCAATGATGTATAATTATTACCGTTTATTAGCACAGAAAATCCATTGCTTCCCACCACGTTAACTTGTGAGTAGCCATGATTAGTGATAGTTACATTCAACACAAGATATGTGTAGTTGTAATTAGAATCAAGTAGATTACCCACTGTACCATAAAACCACCCTACTGTCTGATAATCCACCTCAACATAAGATGTTGTTAATGCTGGCGTGGTGATTGGTGCTGGTGTTATTGATGAAGTATTTGGTGTTTGGTTAGGTATTGAAGGATTTTTGGCTGCTTGCTGAATGAAAGGATATGCAATCCAGAGTATAAGACCAACTATTATTAAAATGACAAAAATCCCAGCAATTTTCTTCCACGGTTTGGTCTTGGAATGTTGGGTTGCGTTAGGATAGCTCATCACTGATGGTTCATTTGGTTCATTCAATTTTACCTCAGTCGGTCTCATATGAAACGGCGCTATCTTCGGCTTACTTTTGCAATTATGACTTTCAGGTAGATGATGTTCTGCACAGAAGTGCCCACCACAGTAGTTACACTCAAAAATAAGAGCATCTTTTTCCCCGCAGATTTCGCACTGAAACTGATTCATTAGACATTTCCGAGTTTTATCTTTATCAAAATACTTATAGATTTTGTGAATTTATGCTGTACCTTGTTTGCTCTGTTTCCACTTTGCCATGTTTAGCCTATTTCTGCGGATCAGTCTGGGTTTCTCATTTTTTCTCAGACCTATTCTACACTGTGCAGATTTAAGGATTTGTAACTCCAACAAAATGAGCAAACAGAGTTAAGGAAGACCTACCGTTATTGAACCCTGCGCTATGTTTGTTTGGAGCGCGCGCACAGGAGAGACTGACGGACATTGACAGACAGACTGGGAAACGCTCGTGGAGCTACTTCTGTGAATTTTGGATTAAGGCAATAGTTTCTTTTGCGTTTTCGAAAACAGGCTTTAGTGATTCATTTTCATAAGGAAACTGATAAACTGGCAGTCGTTGCAACAAGGGTATTACTTTCTGGTCACCTATAATGCTTAGAGCTTTCAATACCCCATCAATTGCAGTTCTTCTATGTATGCCTCCACACACATTCTCTATTGTTGAGGAAACATACTGAGGTGATGCGTCATCAGAGTCATCAAAGAAGTAAGTGTCTGTGATATTCCACTTCTTAATTAATATCTTTGCGAAATCCGCCCAAAGTTTCAAAGATTCAGCTTCTGCGCGTCGTGATTTTTCTAATGATTTTTGATGCTTCATCTTTTCTTTTGCCAAACCAGCGTCCCATTCCCTAATGTATATGTTTCTAAAATTGCCTTCATCTTGCCGGGATTTCCCCTGTTTAACGCACCAATCTTTGTACAATTCAAAATACTTTATCATGTCATTTTCCTTATCAGCTTCGTCTTCAAGGTAAGCCGAGAGATATGGCACCGCCTTCTCGCTTAGTATTGATAGCTGTACAACCGCCAAATCTCTCGTGTCTGAGTATTCTCCATGAAGAACTTCAATGAGTATGCCAACCAACTTCTTGACAGAATCTTCGTTTTTTCCAACCATGGTTGATTCCCTTAAGCAAGTATAGACAGTACAGATAATAAATTTACTGAAGCTTGCTTGTGACGGTGACTGGGACACGGAGAACAGTGACCGACACAAATTGAGACAAAGAGATAGACAGGTTTGCGTATGTTGTGTTGTGTCGTTGTGTCGTGTGGTATGGTGTCGTGTCGTTGTGGTTGTTGTTGTCGTTGTTGTGGATGTGTTGAGAGGGTATATGAGAAGGAGAGAGGCAGTTAGTTTATGAGTTTTAGGATGGGGGAAAAAGATTAAAATTTATCCACAAATAATACTGGTTTACAAATTTAGTTTAAACTTGCTAATGCACACGCAGGATGTATTCACGCTTGCAGGAAGTTTAGTAATCTTCATCATACGGAATTTGGTTGATTGTCTTTTTGACTTTTTCAAGTGTCATCTCAAACAGTCCTAGGCTTTTAGGAATCAGATAA
>JBEKTQ010000008.1:0-109240 GCA_049515895.1 Bathyarchaeia archaeon
GATACTCCGTCTGACGCGGCGAAGGCGCTTAGGTTCGGGGCGGAAGGAATTGGTTTGTGCCGCACGGAAAGGATGTTCAACGCTGCCGACCGAATCGGGATATTCCAGGAGATGATTTTGGCTGATTCGCCCGAGGATAGGGCTGCTACCCTGCGGAGGCTTCAGCCTTTGCAGAAGGAAGATTTCAAGGCCATGTTGAGGGTGATGCAGGGTTTCCCGGTCACCATACGACTGCTTGATCCGCCGCTCCACGAGTTTCTGCCGTCGGAAGAGGAGATCCAGCGGCAAATCGACGTGTTGCAGAAGAGCAAGGTTGCTCTTGATAATGTTTGTAGGTTGCCAAAGATTCTTCGAACTTTAGACCCGCAGCTTGAACCATTCCTCACCGGGGATCAGCAAATGCTAAACAGTCTGGCGCGGCTTCAGAAGTCTGAGCTTGACAAGAAGCTGGAAACTCTCCAGAAGATACGCGTTTTGAAAGAAGTCAATCCGATGCTGGGTCACCGCGGCGTAAGATTAGGAATTACTTACCCTGAAATCTATGAGACCCAGGTGGAAGCCATTCTTGAGGCGGCTGCAGAGCTTATCAAGGAAACTGTTGCGGTTAAAGTGGAAATCATGGTTCCGAACGTCTGCACTGCGGAGGAACTGAAGCGGGTGGAGGAACTCATCAAACGCGTCGAGCAGCAAGTCACTGAAAAAACTGGCGTAATCGTTCCGTACAAGTTTGGCTCAATGATTGAAGTCGTAAGGGCTTGCATGCGTGCCGGGAAACTGGCTGAGATGGCGGAGTTTTTCAGTTTTGGGACTAATGACCTGACTCAGGCAACGTTCAGCTTTTCGAGGGAAGATGCAGAGAACAAGTTCCTTCCTCTTTACAATCAGTTGAAGATTTTGCAGGATAACCCCTTTGAAATTCTGGACGTTAAGGGTGTTGGGCGACTGATGTCTATAACTGTGGAGTGGGGGCGAAAGAGCCGGCCCGATTTGGAGATAGGGATATGTGGCGAGCAAGGCGGTGAACCTTCTTCGATAGAATTTTGCCATGCTATAGGCTTGGATTACGTCAGTTGCTCACCCTATAGGATTTCTATTGCAAGGTTAGCTGCGGCGCAAGCAGCCATTAAGGAGGAAAAGGGCCAGCTAAAACCGTTTAAACAACACCTCTGACAGGAATTATTTCTCCATTTCTTGCTTCAATATTTCAGTTAGCGTAAAGGTTTCTTGGAAAAATGATTAAATGTCCACTAAATGGTGTTGTTTAAAAATGAACCCGAACAGTCAGAAGGTTGATTTCAATAGTTTATTTCTCGTGGGACCCTCTTTTTCGTTCATTTATGTCACGGATCAGAGCTAAACAGTACAATCGATTGTTTTATTTCTTGTACCGTAAAGTACCTTATTTCTATAGATGCTATGAAGTCCACAACTGGATTGACGTTATAATTTTCGATTGATGGTTCTTTCAAGTCTTCGGCTGATGGGGGTTCACGTCAACTCTCGCCCGATAACCTACAGTGTACAGCGTAAGATGACGCAAAAAGGAACATCCAAAAGAGAACTTTGTTTTAATATTGGCGCGGTTGTGGGTTACAACCGCTATTCTTTCTGGTTCTGTTAAAGACACATGAGCTTGAAATAGTATACTTGCCCTTCTCTTTTTTCATTAAAGCCTTTTGAACTCCAGATGAATCCAATCGGTTCTGCACCTCAAACGGTCCAAGTCTCTATGGGATTTGAACCCAAAATGGGGGCGGGTCCAAGAACCAAAAAGCCAACGACTCTGTCGCGCCGCGCTAAGCCTAAGTAGTTTTGAAAGCTTCCAAATTGCATGATTGTTTTTTCTGTTTCCCAATTTGATATTGAATTATTGTCCTTTCGTAGCCAAAACACTATTGATTTGATAGCATTTTGAGGATTTAATGTAGCCCGGGAGAGATTCGAACTCTCGTCGGAGGGTCCAAAGCCCTCTATGCTTGACCACTACACCACCGGGCTGCCGAAGCTTTTTGTTTGATGATAGACTCTAAGGACGATTTTTTCCTAATAAGCGTTCTTGCAAATCCAAGCAATCCCTGCATCGAATCTGCGGTGCGTTAGGAATTAGCCGACCAATTTTTTGAGGTAGGGCACCTTTTTCAACCCAACAATTATTCCGAGGCTGACAAACAAGGTGATGACGGTGTTCAATGGAACGCCGATAACGGAGTTGATCGTATTGCCATTGAATGCGAAGCCCAGATAGCCCTTTTGAATGGTTTCAAGCACCATCACGTGGAACAGGTACAGAGGCAAAGTGTTTACGCTGATCAACCTGAGAAGCTTTCTCGCTTTGGAATTGCCGGGCGGATTTGAACTTATTTTCTTAAGGTTCAAATCCTTTTCTGGGCTGGAAGGTGCCTGGAATGGCTGAACCGAAGTTGAACCTTGAGCTGCGATCAAAAGCAGGAACAGTGAGCAGGCAGCTAATATTAATGTCGGGCTGAGGTAACCTTGGAAAAAATACATTTCCGTGCCGCCCACAGTGGCCGCTATGACGTAGGTTCCGATCGCCGTCAACGCAATTCCAACAACCGTGTAAAGTGCAAGTTTAGATCGGCTAATCTGAATAGTCAGCAAATAAGCTCCTAAGATAAAGTACCCTACGTACCCGGTAATCGTCAAAACGTTAGTGTCCAAATGCAGAGGTGTTACCAAGGCGACGGTTGGGACAACTGTTGCGCCTAGGAACCAAAGTACAAGAATATACTTTATTAGGTCGCGGTTTGCGTGGGCCATGACTATGCGTAAGATTGGCGTGACCAGGTAAAGCCCCAGTAGCAGATAGAGGTACCAAAACTGGTAGTAAGGCCCAGTCAGTAAGCCTTGAAGGATACTGCTTGAAGTGATCGGTTGTCCGTTGATTTGATGTATAACAAGAAAATCCCACGCGAAGAAGATCGCGCCCCAAAAAATGAATGGTAAACCTATTCGCGCCACCCTTTTCTTGAAAAAAACTCCGATGGGCTCGGTCAGTTTGCTCGGTTGAAGCAGAAGGGCACCTGTCAGAAGCAGGAACAACGGAACCCCCAAGCGCCCGATGCTTTGGTAAACGTCAACGGTGTTCCATCGGATTATTTCAAACCAGTTCATTTGCTGACTGGTCAAGTCGTTTGCTGCGTGGAGAAGGATAACTCCTACAATAGCTACGGTTCTGATCAAATTTACAGGAACCGAGAAGCCTCTCTCTTTAAACAATTTTTCCCCTTTTACCCTAAATGCATCCGTTTTAAGAGATCTTTAACCTAAATAAGGGTTAAGCTGGTGAAAACCTGATTTTGTCGTACAAAAAGCCGTTTCGAGGTTTGTGTTGTTTTGGTGGTTTTTGGCGGAAAACTTATATTTTCACGGCTGGATAATCCAACCAGACAAGGGAGGCTTAGAGAATTAACAACAAAATAATAATCCTTTTGGGGTTTTTGTGTTTAATGATTTTTTCTTCTTTTGCGCCGAAAAGTCAAGCCCAACAGTCTTCCGTTGACTGGTCGACACAATTCCATCATGATCTGGCCCGCTCGGGATATTCCACATCAACTGGGTCCCTTTCAAATCAATCTCTGTGGAGCTACCCGACCGGTAACTCAATAGAATATCTCTCCCCTGCCATTATCAACGGCGTAGTCTATGTCGCATCGGATGATGACTATGTCTATGCTTTGAATGCTGCGACTGGCGGTAAAATTTGGAGTTACAAGACTGGTGGCGCTGTGGAGGCTTCGCCTGCCTTCGCCCGCGGCGTGATCTACGAAGGCTCCGACGACCATTACGTTTATGCTTTGAACGCTTCAACAGGGACCAAGATCTGGAGCTATGGAACTGGAGGTGAGGTGTATTCTTCTCCAGCTATTGTAGATGGTTTGGTATACGTGGGCTCCAACGACTTCAATGTGTACGCTTTGAACGCTGAGACCGGCAGCAAAATTTGGAGTTTCCCGACAGGAAATTACGTTTATTCTTCACCCGCGGTTGTCAATGGCGTGGTCTACGTTGACTCTTACCTTGACGTTTATGCGCTTAATGCTTCAAGCGGGAGCGAGATTTGGAGCTACTCGGCTGGCGGTCCAATGTATTCTACGCCAGCGGTCGTTAACGGCGTCGTTTATACGGCTTCAAATAATTATGTTTACGCTTTGAGCGCCTCAACCGGCAGCAAGATATGGAACTACCCGACTGGTGGCATCGTAGAGTCTTCACCTGCAGTCGCTTACGGTATAGTCTATATAGGCTCAGACGACAAAAAAATCTATGCTTTAGACGTTAAAACTGGGAGCAAAATGTGGAATTTCGCAACCGGCAACATTGTGGATTCCTCTCCATTCGTTGCCAGCGGCGTGATTTACTTTGGCTCGGAAGACCGTAATGTTTATGCTTTGAACTCGTCCACGGGAGGCGAAATTTGGAGTTGCGTCACTGGTAGCGCGGTAGAGTCTTCCCCTTCGGTTGCTAATGGCGTTGTCTACATTGGTTCAGACGATAACAATGTTTATGCCTTTGGTTCGATTGTTGTTCCGCAACCCCCGCCTCAATTCCCTTCTTCCTCTCATTCGTCAACTTCTGCTTCTTCGAAACATTCAACTTCAGCAATCAGCAATAGTTCCATTTTGATTATCGTAGGCGCTATCTTGATTGTAGTCGTAATCACAGATTTAGTTGTTGGAATTCGCTTGGAAAGAAACTACACTAGAAAAACAATTGATCCAGCACGGAAGGTCGATTTGGGAGTCGAAGTACATGAGCTTTTTGTGCCATAAAGCAGTTATACATGGAGAGCAATAGCATGGTAAAAGGCAAAGCATGAACCGTAAAACTAAGCTGCTGACTCTTGTAATTACTGTTTTAGTAGTCTTGTTGAGTGTCGAAACATACGCTTGGCAAATAACGGGAAGCAACAGAGGCCAAACTAGTTACATTCGCGTGGCATGTGTCGGAGACAGCATAACCTGCGGAACCTCTTATCCGGATGACCTATGGCTGATGCTTGGCTCAAAATATGTAGTGGGCAACTTTGGGATTAACGGAGCCACAGTTTTCCTAAATTCAAGCAACCCATACCTGCAAACGCCTGCTTTCAAAATTGCCAAGCAGTTTAACCCTCAAATCGTTATTATTATGCTTGGAACTAATGACGCTGATCCAACTCTTAATGAGTCCAATGCAGTTTTTGTTGCTGATTACGTGAGGCTGGTTTCTCAGTTCCAAGGGCTTGCGAGTAAACCGAAAGTGTGGGTTGTAAACCCGCCTCCGATTTTTAACAACACCGTTGGTTTAAGCGGAGAGTTCCTTGTGCAGAACATTATTCCAGACATAAAGCAAGTAGCAAACGCGACCGGTGTGTCTATTATAGACGTTTATACTTCTATGGTTGTTCATCCAGCGTATTTTCTTGACGGCGTTCACCCGGATGTTAACGGGTCGGTGACGGTCGCTACTGTTGTGTATGATGCAGCGTTCTTGCATGGATAGCCATTTGATTGATTTACTAATGTCTTGTTCATGTAGAATTTTGCAAAAAAATCTGCCGTGTTAAACAATTTTTTACATTATTTCCCATATGTGGTCTATTGCATCGCGAGATAATCTGAATCATTATGTGCAATAGATTTATTAAGACCACAAAGCTTAAATAGGTAAACGTCGAATCTGCTTGTTTGCGCGGGCCGAGTTTACTATTTCTACCCCAAAATCGGAGAGACTTGAATATAGTGACGGCTCTACGCATATTGAAAGTGAGGTATAGAAGAATTGAGTAAAAAAGAAGTCCGAACACAACAGCGCTTAGCTGATAAGTGTCCAGAATGCGGAAGCGAAAACTTAGTTCACGATTATGACACGGGTGAAACCGTCTGCGGCGATTGCGGATTAGTCCTATACGAACAAATGATGGATAAAGGGCCTGAATGGCGAGCGTTTACGCAAGAGGAAAAGGCATCAAGGAGCCGTGTGGGAGTTCCCACGTCTTACTCGGTTCATGATAAAGGATTATCCACTGCAATAAGCCAGGTAGATCGAGATGCGTTTGGAAGAAAACTGCCGCTTTCAACAAGGTTGCAGATGTGGCGTTTAAGAAAATGGCAAATACGAAGTCGTGTCCACTCGTCTATTGACCGAAATCTTGCTCAAGCCATGGCTGAACTAGACAGACTCTCAGACAAAGTTTACATTCCGCCTCCAATTAAAGAAAAAGCCGCGGTGGTTTATCGTAAAGCCTTAGACAAAGGCTTGGTTCGAGGAAGATCAATCGCCGCTATCGCTGCTGCCGCTCTTTATGCTGCTTGTCGTGCAAGCGGAACACCTCGTACACTGCGGGAAATCGCTGAAGCAAGCCTTGTTGACAAGAAGGACGTTGCAAGATGTTACAGGCTGCTGCTTCGTGAGCTTGAAGTTCACATGCCTATCGCTGACCCATTAACTTACGTGTCAAAAATCGCTGAGAAAACCGGGATTTCAGGCAAAACTCAGGGTGCAGCTATCCAAATTCTCAGAGAAGCGAGGCGCAAGCGTGCTGCGGCTGGAAAAGACCCAATGGGTTTAGCTGCTGCCGCTCTGTACATTGCTTGTCTGCAGAATAACGAGAAAAAGACTCAGAAAGATATTGCTGAAGCCGCTGGCGTAACAGAAGTAACCGTTCGAAATCGCTACAAGACACTTAAGAAACAACTAAATCTAGAATTGCCCGACTAAAGGCACCTGCCTTTTTTAATCAAGAGTCAGTTTCTTCTTTTTCTTTTTCGTCCTTTGAATTCTTGTCTTCTTCAAGTTCCATAATTACGGTTCCCACGTAGCCGCATTCTTCGCAGTAATATTGCTTGGGCGCTAAACCACCGATAGTCAGGCCAGTCGCTAGTTTTATTTTCGGGCTGCTGCAACACGGGCAAAAAATCATTGTTGGGCTTCGATGTTTTATTGACTTGAATACTTCCCGAACGTCATCTAACTTTTTCATTAATCGCGCCTTTCGTTTTTGACCTCGCGTTTACTGCACTTCAATGTTTTCCTGTGGATAACCAAGTTTCAACAAGAATTCACGTATTCTGTCTCGATGGTCCCCTTGCAGCATAATTTGGCCATTTTTGCTAGTTCCTCCGCAAGCACAATAAGTCTTAAGCTTTTGAGCAATGCTTGCCAAATTAATGTTCTTATCTTCCATGCCGTCGATAACGGTAGTTGGCCTGCCAAATTTTCGAGTTTCAAGTCTGACGCGTATTCTCTGTTGCTCTTTTTCTATTTCTCCACAAACGCATAAGTCCTTAGGAAGCCCGCATGTTGTACAAACTTCAGCCATGACACTCAACAGTGAATTAGCGAACTGAAATATATAAGAGTTTCAAGTAAAAGGGGGGACGATAGTAACTGGCGTTGCACTAAATATTTATTTTCTTAACCTCAAATTAGGGTTGAATGCGATATGGAACGCACGATTGACAAGCTCCGGAGAATCGGCTTAACCGAATATGTGCTAAGCATTGATGGAAACTTTCGAGAGCACTTGCATTACGCTCAAAAATGGTAGTTCTCTTCCTCTTTTTCTACATTTCTCACGCGTTAAGGCTTGATATTCTTTTTGCAAGTTCAGATATTTGTTTTTCAAACTTGTCTCTCATTTTCTTAAAGCGCATGGCTGCTGAGGGATGAATAGCTTCAATGTACTCGATCCCTTCAAACCGCGGGGTCTCCTTCGCCGACGCGCCAAGCAGAACGATTATCTTTGGTTTGATAACGCTGATCTGAGCGGTTAAGTAGGGTAAGCAAGCTGCTACTTCGTCATGGTAGGGTTTTCGGTTTCTAGGCGAGACATGCTTGACAATGCTTGTTATGAAAAGTTCTTCGCGTTTCAAGCCGTTTTCAGCTAAAACTTTGTTTAGGAATCTGCCTGATCTTCCAACGAAAGGTCTGCCTACCTCGTCCTCGTGTGCTCCAGGGTTTTGCCCGATTAGCATGACTTTGGCGTTTAATGGTCCTTCGCCTGGCACGCCGTGTTTTGCTCCTTGCCAAAGCCTGCATTTTTTGCAAGCGTAAATTTGATAGCTCAATTCTTCGAGTGCCAAATGCGTCGCCTTGTTGTTGGCTATTGACAGTCACACAACCTTAAAGAAATCGCGGATCATTCTATATTTAGGTCCTAGTTTATTCGGGACAGGAACGAATATAAGGATTTGCAAGATTAAGATTTTGCAAGAGTATTTTGAAGGATCCGAAATGAGCAATGAAGTATCTATATCTGAATCGCTTGTCGAAAGCGTCACCCGCGTTCTTTTAAGAGTTGCTTTCGCTTTTGAACCTCTAGCGCCGACGGCCATTACGGTGCTGATGAATCAGCAGTTGCATAAGTTTAAGGAGTCAGGGGCAATCGGCAATTATAAAACCAAGACCAAACGGCTTGGGAAGTTCCATTACCGAATTGAAGTCAATCTGGATATGACTGGAATGCAAGCCGTTCATCTTCTTGGTAACCTATTTCCAAGGCAATTAAACAGGTTCAGGAGGTGGTTCCATGACTGAAATGTCCGAAAAGAAAGGCAAACTGAAAATAACGATCGAGGTTGAGGTAAACGAGGAACTGTTAGGTTTGGCGAAGGAAGCAGTTGAAAAGATGCCGATGAGAATGCAGGAAATGTGGAAGATGCACGGCGAAAAGAAAGAGTGAACGCCAAAACTAGCATACTGAAATAGTTCTTTTTCCTTATTTTTGAAACAGGCGATTATGTTTCTTTTAATAAAATGGGTGAATTTCTGCTAAGATTTTTGAAATGCATTTTGCCGCCCTGATGTTTTTTTGCTGGAAGAAACGTTTTATAACTTTAGTCACCATTTTTCTATTGGGATGAATATGAAATTTTTAGTCATTCAGAAAGTAAAACGTGAGGTTCCCATAGAGAAATGGGCCAAGCTGCTTCCGCTGCAATTCAAATACTTTGACAAGTTGGAAAAAGAAAAAACGCTTGAAGTGTACTATCACCTTATCGGTCAACAGGGTAGCATGTGCGTAGTCAACGTTGACTCAGACGAGAAGCTATCAAAAATAATAGGACAAGATCCAATGTTCTTCGAGAGCGAACGAGAAATCTACCCTCTAACAACTAGACAAACTCATGAAAAACAAATCAGAGCGCTTCTCCAACCATAACAACCAAGGTTTCAAATCATGACTTGCCACGGCGGTTTCGCTCTGGATGAAGCCACAAGACGGTCATGGTACAACCCAGAGGCTCTACTGCAAGATTTACGCGCAGACATGATTTTCATAGATGTAGGCTGCGGCGATGGCTTCTTCAGCATTTTAGCTGCGAAGAAGGTAGGTGAAAAAGGCAAGGTTTACGCCGTGGATTCTGACGCTTCAGCTATTGAAAAACTTGGTGGCAAAGCCCAAGCAGGCGGGTTAAGAAATATCGTCAGCAAAGTTTCCTCAGCAGAGGAAACGGTTTTCTGTAACGGTTGCGCTGATTATGTCTTTTTCAGCATGGTGCTCCATGACTTCGCTGATCCAACTAGGGTGCTGCAAAACGCCCGGAAAATGATCAAGCCGACTGGAAAGCTGATTGATTTAGACTGGAAAAAAAGGAAAATGCATTTTGGTCCGCCATTCAAAATCCGGTTCAGCCAAGATTATGCCTCAAGCTTAATCCGTGATGCCGGCTTCCAAATTGACGGCGTCATAGCTGCTGGAAATTATCACTATGTCATAACCGCAAAGCCTTTGCTTTAAGAATCAACTTTGCTCTGCTTTGGCGTAAAGCTCAAGGAGGTCTAGTTTGAAAAGTTTAGGCTGGCTCAAATATGCTGGATGCGATGCGTCCTTGTAGACTAAGAGTTTAGCGTTGGGTATTTTGCCAGCTAAAGTTCTCATCTCTTCTCCTGAAACGATATTGTCTTGAGAACCCCAGATTATCCTCACGGGAAGACTAAATTTGCTGTAGGACTGAACCAGATCTTCCATTAGCGCGTGCGCGGGTGCAATCAAAAGCAAGCCTCTTACGGGAAACTTTGCAGCGTACCTCAAAGCGATGTAGCCGCCTAAGCTGGCGCCGACCAGAACAGGCACTGCTGAACCGAAAACGCTTTGAACGGCTTCCGCCACAACCTGGACGTTTGTTTCTGGGTTCCTTGTCTTTGGTTGGCAACTGCTTTTCAGCCCGTAGGGCATATCTAACGCTAAAAAAGGCACATGCTTTTCGATTAGCAAGTCAGTGATGCCGATGCGTTGCCAAATATCGGCTGTGAATGATAAGCCCGGTAAAAAAACCATCGGGACGCCCAGGGCGTTGTGATACAGTGCTTGACAGCAATGTCCAGCCAAATTCAGTGTTTTTTCCATAATCGAAAGTATGTTCTGGTTTCTTATACGTTTGACTGCCACGAATCTTGCGCGCGAAAAGAATAATAGCCGTCAACCCTCTCATTGTCTCGGTGACATTTTGACGGTTAAAGTTGGCGATAAAGCGCCAGATTTCACGTTGCCTTCGCAAATGGGCGATAACGTGACGTTATCAGAGTATCTAGGTAAAAAGAACATAGTATTGTATTTCTACCCAAAAGACGAAACCCCGGGATGCACCACGGAAGCTTGCAGTTTCAGAGACAGTTACGAGGATCTAGCAAGTTTAGGTGCTGAAGTTCTGGGGGTGAGCGGACAAAGTGTTGCGTCGCATAAGTCTTTTGCAACCCATTACGGTTTGCCTTTTATTTTATTGAGCGACAAGGATAACCGGGTGCGCAAGCTTTACGATGTTCCGTCTACCATGGGTCTCATTCCTGGAAGGGTCACATACATAATTGACAAGAAAGGCGTGGTTAGACACATTTTTAATTCTCAGACTCAGACCCGACAGCATGTTGAGGAAGCCAAAGCGACGCTGAAGGAACTCGAAAAAGAACAACAAGCAGTTATCTAACGCAGGAAGCTCGACATTGCTCTATCTATACAATTCTCTCACTCGGGAAAGTGAGCCTTTTCAGCCTGCAGAGGACATGCTGGTTAAAATGTACACTTGCGGCCCATCAACTTACCAGAAGCCACACATCGGGAACTACCGCACCTTTCTATTCGAAGACACACTGCAGCGTTACCTGGAGTATCTCAACTACAAAGTTACCCGGCTTATCACCTTGACCGACTTGGAAGACAAAGCTATCGCTCAAGCGAGAAAAGAAAACTTGACGGTGGAGGATGTGACAAGAAAAAACGAAGCCGTCTTCTTCCAAGACTTCAAGCTCCTTAGAATCAAAACTCCCGATTACCCAGTGAGGGCTTCATCAGCTGTTGACCAAGCCGCACGGTTAATCGCTCAACTCGGCGAGAAAAATTACGTATACTGGTACACGTATAAGGGCGAAAAAAACGCTTATTTTGACCCGCTGAAATTCAAAGGCTTCGGAAAACTAGCCCATTTAGACATGAGTAAATGGCCTAATAAGAAACGCCGCTTCCACATGGACACGTATCCAGGCACGCCTTGGAACTTGGGTGACTTCATTGTTTGGGACGGCTGCAAACAAGGTGGAGTCTGTTATGATACGCAGGTTGGCAGTGGCAGACCAGCATGGAACATTCAAGACGCCGCAATCGTAACCAAGCATTTGGGCTACACAATCGACGTTGCCTGTGGCGGAATCGACAACTTAGTCCGCCACCACGATTACACGCTTGCCATCGCCGAAGCCGCAAGTGGTAAGCAATTCAGTCGATACTGGCTCCACGGCGCACACCTATTAGTCAACGGCAAGAAAATGTCCAAAAGCGTCGGCAACGTGGTCTACACAGACGACGTTTTAGAAAAGGGTTTCACTGGCGAGCAGTTAAGATTTTTCCTCATCTATGCTCCTTACAGGAAAAGACTGAATTTCACCTTTGAAAGGCTGGCTGAAACCAGTCGGAAACTTGACTCCTTCAGGAAAATGGTTAAGACAGTTCAGGGAACCCGTGAGGTTTGTTCTAATCGGGAAACGGGGGCACTTGTCGATGGCATAGTTTCTGGGTTCGAAACCGCCATGAACAACGATTTAGGCGTGAAAGCCGCTTTCGACAGCGTTTATGAAATAGTCGGTGAACTAAACAGCATGCAGGAACCTCTGAGTGGAAAAGACTCGAAAAATCTGTTAAATAAGCTGCGCTCGATTGATTCCGTGCTTCAATGTCTTTTCTGATTCCGACTTATACTAAGTCGCCTACGAGTTTGACTCTTGCAAAGTTTTCTTCCCGATGCGGTGCCATCTCCAATTCTCCAGTCAAGTCTTTGCCTGCCTGATGCATTCCCAAATGGTCTCCGTCAGTCCAGAGGCCGCTCTGCGATACATCGTAAACTTTTCCGTTATACGCGAAGTAGGCGGGTTTGCCGTTTTTCCCGTTGTTATCTTCAAGTTCTTGTTTAGTTACTTTTCTTTGTTCTGTCACAAAAACCACTTTCTTACGGTTTAAAATTGAAAAAAGGCATTTAATAATGTTTACGGATTAGCCGTCAATAGGCTGGTAACGATAAACGGTTATTGTGCGGAAGTGATGACACGGCACCCGTGATGAAACTTGCTTTGCCAAAAAGGTCTGGAGCTGAAAAGTCGTTTTCTGTCTTCCCCTCATGAATTTTGAAAATGAAACTGCCAAAGTTCGTTTGGTTTGAAGAATTTGCCTGGTTCATGTTCAAATGGTTAAACGTTATGAAAACGAAGATGCTTGCGATCACAATTATTGCAACAATTGTAACGGCAATCAAAACGATTTCGGGCGTTGAAAGTAGGCTTTTTGAGGTTGGTCTCACCAAATGGGGCGGAGTAAACTTTACTGCTTGAGTCCCGCATTTGTGGCAGAAATGGGCGTTTTCTTCAAGTTTGGCTCCGCATTTTCGGCAGTAAGGCAACTATTCGAAACCTCAACCTTTGGTGTGAGTTGAAAAATTTAAGCCTTGCCAAAAATGAGCAAGCTGCAAAATTATGAATGCACATGTTTTCGGCAAACTTATCCGCGCTTGCGATTGCTTTTCATGCGCACAGTGAACTTTCGGGTTTTCTGGAAAAAACATTTGAACTCACACAATCATTGTATTATTAGGTAGATTCGTCTATGCTTTTCTTGAAAAGTGCTTTGTCAACAGTTCTTGCATCCAAATTGTGTTTCGCCGCGGTCTTCCTCATCGCTGCAAGCAGTTTGATGTAGTTTTGTGGTGTGTAGAGGTTTGGCGGGGGGTTGCCAAGCAGTGGTTTCCAAACGCTTAAGTCAAAAATTCCGTATTGGTGGGGGTCAAAAAAGGCTAAGATAACGCTTGCGATAACGGGGCTGACGCCTTCAAGGGTAGTTAAGCAGCTGATCTTGTAGTTGTCGTCGCCTTGCGGCAAATTGAATGCTTGGCTGGATATGCGGCTGACTTTTTCTTGGCTGTTTCTAGCCACCAATTCTAAGAGTCGCGTTTTCTTTTCGGGTTCTTCTTGGAATTTCCACTCGACCACCTGGGCCAAGTCGACAACTGTTAGAACTTTTTGTTTTCGAAATTTGGCTCCTAATTCCCGTTCCCGTTGAGCCTGCCACCCATAGCTTTTGTCGTATTTCCGGCTCCAAGTCACATATTCAGGCTTATCCATAAAGTTCAAGTCATGATTAAAGTGACCGACGCATTTTTGCTTTTCTACATCAAACTAAAAGAAACAATAAAATGGGGGAGGGTTAGTTTTGGTCAACCAGATGTGCTGTTCCATCTGGGCAGTACACTTTCTCGCTTTTGTTTACGCGCCTGTAGCGTTCACTGCATATGTGCAGCATCTCACAACCATCGCAATCTCTACTCAGCATTTTTTCGCCTCCTGTAGGATTTTCCAACATGTTGCGTTGGCTTATAAAATTATGTAACATGTATGTATATACATCTTGGAAACAACGTGACGCTGTGGGCTGGATTAATGTGCCATTTTTCTCGGGCTTTTCTTCTTGGGTCTATGAGTAGGCCAACATTTCCGGCAATATACCGGTCGGTTTGCACGGGGTTGAAATGGCACTTCACACTCGACGCCGCAGTCGCTGCAAACCGCGGTGTGAATGGGTTCCTGATGGAACTGCTGGAAAAGATGGTAATTCTTGAGGCGTGGCCATCCTGTCTTGGCGTAACGCAGCATTTCAGGGTTATCTTTAAGCCAACGCATCATATGGAAGAAGCTTTTGCCTCTTTTTTCTTCCCGCTCAGCTAACGGTTCGTAGCCTAAATTGCGGATTTCATCCAGGTAAGCGATTTCGACGAGTCGCTGCGTTTCACCGACAACTCTGACTCGTTTAACGCGGTCTTCACCGTAGACCTTGCGGAGTTCTTCTGCTGCTACGTCGAAGATGCAGCCTTGACAAATGTGGACTGCCTCTTCTGGCTTAAGGCTAAACCGTCCAACAAGTTTAGAAACAATGCGCGAGGATTCTTGCAGGTACTCTTTTTCACGGAAAATCTCCTGGTAGAACCGCACGTCTATCAAGTCATACTTAAATTCCCCTGTCTCTTCCCGGTAGGCGCCTACTACGACGCCAAAAAGCAAGTCGCCGCTGCCCGCGTCGTCAACGATAACTGTCAAACGAGCCTTTTCCCTTCTTCTTCTCCCAATCCAATATTTAACCATCGTATAAATATAGTGCTCTCAAAAAGAAACAAAACTAAGTAAGAACACCCCCAACCGGATATCTGACCCCGCAGACGGCTCCTAAAATTTTCATGAAACCCGAAAAAATAGGTCGATAATCTGGGCAGCACTCAACTTATTCGTCGTCTTGAAGCACTCAATTTATAAGGATGAACGATAAGTAAATGGGTACTGTGTAAGAAGCAATTCTTATACACCGAAAATAATAGGAGTTGAAAATAGTAAAATGTCATATGGCAACCGAGAAATGCACAAGGCAACCTGCGCTGACTGTGGAAAAGAATGTGAAGTTCCTTTCAAACCAGACGGCACAAGGCCAGTTTATTGCCGAGAGTGCTACTCAAAACGAAGACCACCAAGAAGATATTAAGCTAACTTAGCTGAACATCTTTACAAAATCTTTAATATTTTTCTTTTTTATTTTTTTATTGTTTTTTGGGTAATTTTGTTTTGAGTTTTTTGTTGAATTGAACTTGCAGGTTCAAAAGTTGTTTTGTTTTCGGCGGAATTGGGTTTGATTTGGGTTTGAAATTGGAAAAAATGCATGAAAACGGCTTTCAGGGGGTAGGTATTTTGAACTATTTTGATGTTTAGGCGGATCATGATTGAACCAAATGCATGTTAAAAAAGTGCGTAGGTCGGGGTTGCCTTGGGAGCAGCTATAGAGGGGTCGAAATTCGACTTTGCTTAGAGACAGATGCGGCACCTGCATCAAACAATAGTCCCCGGGAAAAAGTAGGTTGCAAAAAGATCAAAAATGAACGAAGAGGAACGCGAAAAAACGGGAAGGAACGGGAAAAGACGGGAAAGAACGGGAATCAACGCGATGGAACGGGAAAAAACGCAACCTACAAACGCCTCAAGCCCTGAACCAACAAAGCAACCCAAAACACAAACAACCAATTTTCTACTTGAGAAAAAGGATCATTCAGGGTGCTTTTGATGATAAATTCTGCTGTGGATGTATAGTGAAACGGTTCCAATCATTAGTGTCAAAAGGCTGCCCGCGAAAAGAGCCAGCACCAGCAGGTTTCCGTAGTTTGCGATTTCCTGTTGCCACGCCCAAGGGTAATGTTGGGTCCACAGCGGCCAAGCGCCAATAACCAGGTAAGTGAACGCGAGCACTGTCACAAGCACCGCGGCATGCTCCCTATAGTCGACTCTTGCTGGCCGTATGTCTTTTATGCTGTAAACTGCAAGAATCAACGTTCCTATAAGAGCCATAACGAGAAGGATGGGGATTGTAAAGGTCCACAGGGGCAGGTAAAGGTGAAAGATTTGCCAGTTCAGGTAGTAACCGTGGAAAGTACCGTACAGGTTCGGCATGACAAACCATAAGTCGCTTACGCCGAAAAGAACCATTAGCAGACCGATTATCAACTGGTGACCCGTAAAGAACGATGCTGCCTTGTAGGCGGGACTTGTTTGTTTCAGCTCAGTCTTCACCCATACTGATAGTTGATTGAAGTCTAATGTGGGCCCGAGGAGATTTGAACTCCTGACCAACAGATTATGAGTCTGGCGCTCTACCTAACTGAGCTACGGGCCCACGAGGTTTCTCTTTTAATATTGCTATTTTTTACCACATTTAAACATTTTCCGCTTCCGCCGAAGCACAGCCAGTTTGTTTCAAGCGAAAAAACTAGGGTTTGCCGAACCATTTTTCAAACCGTTCCGAATAGAGTGCGAGGGATTCCTTGCGCCAAGCAGCTTCTCCCTCATCTTCCTTTAAGCAGCTAGCGACTTCCAAACGATGAGAAATCTCCGCTTTTGCCTCTTCAAGGAAGCCGGCAACATCGTCAAGCATATCGTTACCGCCTGCAGAATAATCTTTCAATGCGTCTCTGAGAAAAACTCTTTTTTGTTTGATTAACTGGTTAAGTTTGCCTTCTTCAGTTGCCATACTAAACGCCTCATTGAGTTAGGATTTGCTTGATTAATAGCATTTGTTATTTGAATCTTTCTTATCGCTCAAGGAGCAGCTTAACGCTGGGTTCTTTCGTAATGGAAAAGGTATTCTTGGGCGTAGCCAGCGTACTTGCCAAAGTAGCTTCGTCCAAAAGAGTTGAGTTTTTCGTATTCGCTGTTGCTCAGTGATGGATGGGCTGAAAGTTTCTTTACAAGTTCATCTGGGAACTCTTTTGCGTAGTGGGTGAGGAGTACGCGTTTGATCCAGACATCCACGGGGAAACCCTCTGTTTTTTCGAGCGAAAACAGCAAGACGCAATCAGCCACCTTCAACCCGACGCCGGGAAACTCAACAAGCGCCTTTCTCGCGTCAAGGTAAGGAAGTGATTTCAAGCCGTCAAGGTTTATCTTGTCTTCCCGGATTTTTCTGGCTGTCGCCTGCACATACTTTGCCCTGTAGCCTAAGCCGCACTCCTTCAACCCGTTTTCGCTTGCAGCTGACAGGCTTTCAACAGTTGGAAAAATATAGAACTGTTTCCCGTCAAAAGCCTTTTTTTCGCCGTATTTCTCGGAAATCTTATAGACCATATGCTCGATGGCTGCTATGCTTTTGTACGTTGCGCATATGAAGCTGATGAGGCATTCCCATGGGTTCTCGTGAACAATCCGTAATCCTTCAAACCTTTGAAGAGCCTTGCAAATGTAAGGGTCCCTTCCGATGCATTGGCTGATTTGTTCCAAGTCATCGGTTAAACCGAAATAACGGGTGACAAAGTTGGCGTCGACACCTTCGAATTCGAGTTCCGCTCCACATTGGCGAATTTTAAACATGTTTTCTCCAACGACGCCGTACCACCAACCGTTGATTTTCTTCCATCTGAAGACCTGTCCGCAGCAGAGAGAAAAATCCAAGTCAAAAGGGACATTGAGTTGCATTGCTGTTACTGCTCCATGAACTTTTCTGGCCTAGGCACATCAAGCGACAGCCCTTTACGTTGACGCAAATCAGCTACAACCTGCGAAGACAGCTTTTGAGGCATTTTTTCCCAGTGGTCAAAGAACGATTGCCAAAAAGCCCTGCCTGACGTCGCTGACCTGAGCTCTTTTGAGAAGCCGAATGTCTCGGAAACGGGGATGAAGCCTATGATGACTGTTTGTAGCCCTTTCTGTTCGAAAGAGGTGACTTTTCCTCGTTTTGAGGCAAGTATTCTGGAGGTTTCGCTGGCGATTCCGGCTGAGACTGTGAGTATTATTCTGTAGACTGGTTCAAGCAAGGCGGGTTGCGCCGTTAAGAAGGAACCGAAGACTGCCTTACCTACCCCTCGCATGACTTCGTTGCAGTCAAATTCGCTGCTTAATTGGAAATCGATTAAGCTGACTTTCAGGTGCCGCACGGGTTCGCCGCATAGTGGACCAGCTTTGCAGGCATATTCAAAGCCGCCTATGATTGCTTCCAAAACCTCTTCGGAGAGGGGTTCAGTTTTCCCGCTGCAATCCAGAAGCACGTTGCGGTGCTCATCAACGGAGAGAATGCTCACTTGCTCTTCAATTTCCTGCCCGTCAGGCATAACCTGCGCCCAGAAACTGCTCAGCTTGTCGGGACTCTTCGCCAAAGCCACAGTGCCAGTCTTTTCCACGCTCTCCATGTACACGACCCTCGGCGAGGAAACCCTGACGTCCAATCCTGCGCTGTTTCTCAGCTGGTTGATTGAGACTTCCAGATGCAGTTCACCCATACCGCTGAGCAGGTATTCGCCTGTTTGCTGGTCGGCTGTCACCTTAAGGTTGGGGTCTTCAATTGCAAGCTTCTGCAGCGCCTCAAGCAAGATGGGGATGTCTCTGGGGTTTTTCGGTTCAACCGCCAAAGTGACGACGGGTTCGGAGACGTAGCTGATGCCTTCGAAGGGAACCATCTCAGCCTTATCCGCCAAATCAACAAGGGTTTCGCCAGCCTTCACCTCGCCCGTCAAATTTAGGGAAGCCAAGTTGCCAGCTGAAACCCAGCTGACCTCTTCTCTAAGCGAACCCATATCAATAGAAACCTGATTGACAGTTGTCTCTTTCAGCGCATCGACAAGATACAGCCTCACACCCCTCTCAAGTTTCCCAGAGAACAGTCTTCCCGATGCAAGTGTACCGCCGTTTCCGTCGGAATGCACGTTGGTTACGCTGAAAACCGCTGGTCCATCGTCGCCGCATTCAATCAAGGCTTTCCCAATCGGCGTATCAATCTGCCCATCCCAAATCTCCTCAACTCGGTAGGCTTGGGCTTCACGCGGGTTTGGAACTTTCTTGATTGCCATTTCAAAAATGGCTTGGAAAACAGGTAGGTTCTTCTGCAGTTTCGGGGTCTCGCGCTCTTGGTAAGCTTTTATGATGTCTGAAAATTTGATGCCCTTCTTTTTAGCTATGCCGAAAGTGAATCCCCAGCCATGCAATGCTGCACCAAAAACCACGTTACCCAACTGGACATCGACTTTCCATCGGCTCCTAAAGGGCCCTTGGGCGTAGATTTCTATGAGGTCGTTGAAGCCGCCTATAATGTGGTCAAGTTTCCGCTGTATTTGATCCTCGTTCAGCTGCAGTTCAGTGATGAGCCTGTCAACTTTGTTGATGAAGAGCACGGGGCACACCCGTTCTTCAAGGGCTTGGCGGGTAAGGATTTCGGTTTGAGCCATAATTTCCTCAACCGCGTCTACAACTACTACGGCGCCGTCGATAACCCGCAGGGCTCTTGTTACTTTGCCCGTGAAGTCGACGTGTCCAGGGGTATCTACAAGGTTGATTATGTAAGGGGCTTCGGCCGTTTGATAAAGAAGTGTTATGTTGGCTGTTTTGATAGTGATTTTGCGTTTCTGCTCTTCCTCAAGATAATCCAGCACTCGGGCTGATCCAGCCATAGCGGGCGAAAGCAAACCCGCACCGGCGAGAAGGGTGTCGGCAAGCGTGGTTTTCCCATGGTCTATGTGGGCAATTATGCCTATATTTCGGATAAGCTCTTTTCTGCTCATAAGAGATTGAATCTGCGATATCTGCTTGAACCTCGGCATAGCTAACACACAAACAGAATCCAGATATTGTCGTCGTCCTATTAAATTTATAATTCTTCAGGCAGCTCATTATTTTATTATTGTTTGTACTCTGCCGACTTGCCATCTGTAAGTCGTACCTTAATTCCGCGGTAGTAAGTTGAGCTGTTGGTAAGAATGTCTTTGACGACGCCTTCGGTTAATTTGCCACTTCGCTGGTCTTGCTTCAACACAATTCTTACACGGTTACCCGACTTGATTTGGCTTGCCTGCTGATTGGGTTCCATTCCGAGCATACTCGCTTCGTTGCTTATGTGCATTCTCAGTACATATTCAGAAACGTAATCGAAAATACATAGGTTTTCAATGGGGGATTCCGCTTCTCACCGAATACTAAATTTATAATCTCGCTCAGGATGATACTCTATGCCCAGAAGGAACGGACAATTGAAAAACCTAACCATAGTTCCCTTGGAACAGCTAATCCAAGAACCATACGCTTCGGTTCTGTGTTTCCCGAGTCCCAGGAGAACCGAACTGCAAAACCGTCTCGAAGAACTGCGCAAGCACGGCATCTCGGCTCTTGAGTTTTCGGGCACAGCCAGCCTCTTCGGGGTTGCAGTTCCGGTGTTGGGCAAAGGTTTTGTCGGCATCGTAGTAATAGCGCACTTGAAAAATGGAAGGGTTGCCCTTAAAATCCGAAGGACAGACGCAGACCGAGCAGACCTACTTCGTGAAGCCAAGATGTTGTCCGTGGCAAACTGTGCAAACGTTGGTCCGAAACTGATGGCAGGAAGCAAAAACTTTCTTGTTATGCAGCTCATTGACGGCGACCTTCTTCCAAATTGGCTGGAAACAAACAAAGACCCAAAGAAGATTAAGCTGGTTTTGAGAGACATATTAGAACAATGCTACAGACTGGATAGAACTGGCTTGGATCATGGTGAACTTAGCAAAGCACCCAAACACTTGCTTATAGATAAGTCTGGGAGCCCCTTTATTGTAGATTTTGAAACTGCCAGCGTGGAGCGCAGAGTGTCCAATGTTACGGCGGTTTGCCAGTACCTTTTTGCAGGCAACAGCTCCACATCAAAGATTTTGGCTGAAATGCTTGGTCAAAAGGATAAGTGGGAATTTATTGGGGTCTTGAAGGCTTACAAGAAAAGCAAATCCCGACACGACTTTGAAAGCCTGCTAAAGATTTGTCTATCTCAGTAAAAGCTTTAAGCTAAAATGTCTTGCAGCCTCTTCTGTTCCTTTGCCTCTTTTATTTCCTTGGCAATTCGCCTGCCCATGTACATGTTTTCGCCATACTTCAGGTAAGCATAGGGTGAGGTGCCGATACCGACGTTTGTTCCTGCAACGATGCGTGCGGAGATTTCAAAGGTGAAAATTCTCAAATCATCAGTCACCACGGTTTCCAAGCAGAAGGGTCCTATGATTCCCGGGGGCGCAAGCTCTTTGGCTTTCCTATGTACGCTGTCGCCCATGCGCATGATTTCAGGCAGCAGCGATTCGCGAAGAACCAGCGGGAAGTTGCCAACAATAGTGTATGTGGGGTTAACGTCAATCTCCAGTTGTTCGCTTGCGGGAATTTTGCCGATTGAGTCCACCGCCGACTCGTAGCGTCTGTCCATCGCCAACAGTTCAACGTCATTGTTTAGGATGGAACTGAAGTAGCTTGGGTAAACGTTGACGCCGAGCGCGTACTCCTGCAGATGAATCGCAGCTAAGTCCTCGTCTTTGAGCAAGCCGCGTTTTACGAGTTCTCTGAATTTTTTGTGGAAGGCTTTAGGCGAATTCGCTAGGAAGTACCCTCGACCCCCCTTTGCACCTGGTAGTTTGGCGATGACCAAGCGGTCGATGTCCTCTGGCGTTTTGAATGTAGCTGGCAGAAGTAGCCCTGCCTGCTGTAGCCATTCTTCTTGCGATTTGCGGTTTGCTTCCCAGTGGAGCAGCTGGCGGTTTCCGAGCATGGGCACGCAGAGTCTGTCAGTTAATTCTTCAGTGCTTAGGTAAGCGGTGAAGGAGCCGTGTGGAATTAAAATGACGTTTAGGCTGCGAAGTTTCTCCTGCAACCGCTGGTTTAAGAGCTCGGTGAAGTCTTTTACTATGATTAAGTCATCCACGAGAGGGTACTTCTTGTACATTATGGCGTCTTTTTCTTTGCATATGCAAACTGTGCGGAAGCCTTCTTCTTTGGCGCCTTTGAAAATGTTAAGCGAACTGTGCGAACCCAGTGTGCCAATTGTTAACTTTTTCAGGTCGTACTTGTCCACGATTTTAGCGATGTCTGAGCTGGTTATCACGTTACCACATCCGCAAGCCTGCCTTCCTTGATTGCACGCTTAATTTCAATCGCTACCCGCCTGCCTGGGCCAACTTCCATCCCGTACTTGTACTTCATGTAGGGTGAAGTGGGCTCGACGCACGGGCAACCTGGAACGCGTGGACTAACATCGAAAACGTAGAAGTCCAAATCCTTCGTTATGGCGCCTTGAAGGGCGAATAACCCGACCATGCCGGGCGGATATTCCTTCTTGCATGTTTCTACAAATTTTTCCGCTGCTTCAAAAATTTTCTCAATTTGGCTTTCTCTCATGGTTGCGCCCATGTGCCCGATTTCAATGTTCTGAGTGGGAATATTTAGCTCTAACTGTTCTAACGCTGGCAAATCAAGCACTCCGTCAAGATCGGTCTGGATGCGCCTGTCAAAGCCTAAGAGGTCAATTTCGTCGGTTAATGGTGACCAAAACAAGTTAGCGTTGAATTTTGCTCCGATAACATACTCTTCAATTACTGCATTTTCCAGCGCTTCACATGATATTAAGCCTTGCATTATGCGTTTTTGCGATGTTTTAACGAATTCTTCAGGAGATGAAGCGAAGAAAAAGGCTCTTTCAATAGCGCGTTTCTTTTCCGGAACTTTTACAATCACTAAGCGGTCAATTTCTTCTGGCGACTTGAAGGTTTTCGGCGTCGCTATCCCCGCCTTCTGAAGCAAGTAAAGCTGGTTTCGCGGTGTATTGCGTTCTTCCGTTCGCAACATCGAACGGTTACCCATCAAGGGCACAGCGAACTGGTTCTCAATGGCTTCATAGCCGGCGTAGACGGAGAAAGAGCGATTGGGAACAAAAACCACGTTCAAGTCAGTGAGCTTCTTCACTGATGCTTCGCTTGTTATTTCTGAGAACTTGTCGAGCATGAGCACGTGGTCGAAGATATTTCGGTAATATTTAGTGTAGGTTTTATCTCGGCCTTTCTGGCACACGACCACAGTTTCAAGGCCTTCCTGTTTTGCGCCCGACGAAATCTCAAGTGCCGAGTGGGAGCCTAAAACGCCTATGCGAATCTTTTTAGAATCATATTTTTTTATTATCTGCTTGATGTTGTCGCTTATCATTTTTACTCCTTCATGTACCCTTTGTAGTCGTCTATTACCTGAGCAAGCAAGGGTGCGTTAAACAGTTTATGACCTGTCATCTCGTTTGCCGCAGCCATGTACATTTCGCTGATAATTGTTTTAAGCTTAGGCGGCAGTTTTGGCGGCTGCGACTTGCACAGAGATTGCCAATCCATTATTCCTTTTGCTTCCCCCTCCATCTTGGCCTGTTCCAAATCTGCATACCAACTTGTCTTCTTATAGAATTGTCTCGCTATCTCCTTGCTTACATGCACGCCTTCGTAGGTGAAGCGGCACTCGTCAAGTGTCCCCACGACGTCGACAATCATAAGCTCCCTGCAATTGTCGAAGGCTAACTCGATTTTTCCATCTTCATTTCTAAGCCCAGCTTTCGAAGCCATCTCATTTATTGCTTCATCCGCCTTGAGGAGAATTGCCTTGATTTCTTCAAGTTCACGGTCGGTTAGGCCACCGATTTTCTGGGCTTCCCGCCAAGTCACGTAGCGGTCTGTCTCCTCAAGTTTTGTACTGACATCGAAAATTGGGTTGGTAAGTTGCTCGCCTGGCTTAGGGTAATGGTCTAAGTCTAAATCCTTAGGTTTGATTTTTCCCTGTTCGAGCCTTTTGAAAACTGATGATCCTTCAGGTAGGCCGTTTCGGTAAATGATTTCCAGCGGGATCAAACAGTTCTTTAGCTTACGTGCGTAAATGCTGTAGTCATGGGCGAGTTTGCCGCTGTTAACGCTTGTTATGGGCTTGTAAACGTTGACTAAACTAACTTCCATAACGCTTGAGGGCTGTTTTACTTCTTTGATTCTGACGGCTTTGCCGTTTGTACCCATCAAGCCACGATAGTGGGATTTCACACCTTTACGCTCTAGCTGTTCAAAGCAGTATGCACCCATGAGGCAGAGAGCTGCCCCCTTGCCGCCTATGTGGTCAGGCATTTCTCCCCAGTCAAAGACGCTGTAACGGTCTGAAAAGTGAAACCTACCAACGCCCATTTCATCGACGCTTGGGTCTTTGATTACTTCGAGGTCTTTAACGCTGCCCATCCCTCATTCTCCAAGTTATTTTAATTCTATTACAGTCGTTTATTGCTTATGTCGATTTAATCTTAGCGTTAACTAACTAACTGAAAAACAGGGAAGCAAAGTCAAGCCTGTAGAAGTGAATGAAAGAGATTGTTCACTTGAGTTTCTTTACTGATTCGTTGGCTTTCTCGAGCTCTTTCTTTTTTAAAGCCTGATAATTCTTCACGTTTTCAGCTACAGCGTTATCTTCTAATGCAAGAATTTTTGCGGTGGCGATTGCAGCACCCTCTGCTTCGATTGTGACAACCGAGCCTATGCCGCTTGGAACTCTGAGCGATGAAAAAATGTCTGCTCCGCTGAACGTTTCAGAGTATGGTGGACATGCGATGACGGGTTTGGATGAGTTGCCATCGATGAAGCCACTAAGCGCGTTCGAGCGTCCCGCGACGGTTATGTAAACTACTTTTTCAATCTCGAATTCTCTGATCAGCTCCAGCACTTTCTCAGGCGTCTTATGTGCAGAGGCAACCCGAAACTCGTAGGTGACTCCCAATAGTTTGAGATATTTGGCTATGCCGCGGGAAAAATCCAGGTCCCGCTCTGAACCCATAACGATAACTGCTTTTCCAACCATGACTACATCGGGTAATAGCTAACTGGAAACTAGCTAATTAACATAGCTCGCCAGAAGTTGTTGCATAAAGGCAACCACATCTGTTTATTACCTGTTGCAGACTGTTTTTTGCTTGTTGGTTTTATGACTGAAAACGTACAGACACCAAAGGAATTAGAACTAATCAAACAACTTATCGGAGAATGGAGTGTCGGCATCGCTTTGCGGACAGCTGATGACAAAGTTGTAAGTGGATGCGGTGAAATGACCGCTGTTGAAATCCCTCCAGTGGGTGTAAACTCCGAAATTGACACTCATATCGAAGGCTACGACGACTATTACGAGAATGACCTGTGGAGTTTTGACCAGCTAACTGGGAAGGTTCACCTTTTCGGCATCACCTCGGAAGGCGAAGCACACGACCATATAGGTAACTGGAAAGATGAAAAAACCCTTGAGCTCAAATGGAGGGGCACCTTCGAAGACCAAGAACTGGAAGAACATATAACTGCAAGATGGGTAACAAAAGACCAGATCGAACTCAAAGAAACCAATTACTCTTTGGGCAAAATGAGGTTCACCATCGACTACGTTTTCAAAAGAAAAGAAACTTAACAAAGTAGCTTGAGCAAAACCTTCATCAATCGGTTTGCCGCCGCTTGAACTGGAACGGTTAACCCTTCACCGAACTCCATGCTTTTTGGCTCAATCAGGAGCAGGGCAATTTTCGCGCCAGTTGCTTGCTTAATGAACTCGCAGAAAACCCGTAGAGGCAACAGATGTGTCGTAACCGCGGAGGAATCCGCGATTTTTTCCGCATCCACGAGGCAGGTGGCGCCTGGCTTTAAGCCTAAAAAGGCGGCGTCAATCAGCAGCACATGCGATGGCTGAAAGTCTTCTATGTCAGAAAGGTAGCTTTCAGGAACCGTTTCAGCCTCGAGAAGAAGAACGCGAGGTGGTAGCCTGTCTTTTAGGTTTTCGACAATTTCTAACCCGACATTATCATCCGTTCGGATAGGGTTTCCAATCCCCGCCACAACAACCTTCTCTGAATCAAGTAACCAGGTTTTGATCTCTTTTTCAATCGAGTAAATCATCGAGGCACCTGCAAAAAGAGAATAAGCTCGTAGCTAGAAAAAGCTTGCCGCTTTTGTCAGTTTGCTTTCTTAGCTAGCTTCGGAGGTCTTCGGTGGCTGTCCCAAGCATGATGCAGCGCCAGAGTTGGGTGGTGAATGAGCATTCGCGGTCCCGAGTAACTCATGACCTTTTTAACTTTTTCTTTCATGTCTGGTCGGTAGCAGTGAATTATGCATTTGCCACATGTGCTTTTTTTGTCTTGAAATGGACATTTGTCAAGGCGCAAGAAAGCGTATTCTTTGAATTGTTTGCATTCGGGGCAGAGTTCTTCGCTGGTTTTGTGGTGACTTTTGCAGTAGATGTCGACCATGTAGCCTATGGTTTTCTTTTCACGCTTCATTCTTTTGTGTTCTGGGTTAGGAGGTTGCGGCTGCATTTCAAATCAATTCAAGAAATATGGTTCAGCACTTCACATAAGGGTTTACCCTAACAAGTTCGGGTTATTCGAGGCTCTCTTTGCAAACGAAAAGTGCGGAAAACAGTTGAGCAAAAAAGGAATAAAAAAAAGTAGCCCTTAAGAAAAATCGGGATACTTTAGCGGCTGACGGAACTAACTAGCTGTTTGTTAGCATTGAAGACTTCTACGGTTAGCGGCATTTGCCCAACTGCAGCGTGTGTTGCACATCCGAAGCATGGATCATATGCTCTGAAAGCCATTTCAATTTTGTTCATTATGCCTTGGTCAACTTTGCCTTCGTGGATTAAGCCTTTCGCTGCGTCGCGTATGCTCATGCAGATTGCTGGGTAATTATTAGTTGTTGCAACGATGAGGTTTACGTCTTTGACGAGCGCATCTTTGTCTAAGACGTAGTGATGAATCAGTGTACCTCGTGCTGCTTCCACAATGCCTACACCTTCGCCTGGTTCGCCTGGCTTGTTGCGGACGTTTGTGCTGGTGATTTCTGGGTCTTTCACAAGTTCCATTGTTCTTTCAGTGGCGTAAAGCAACTCTATTAAGCGCGCCCAGTGGAAAGCTAAAGTGCTGTGTACCGGTTTGCCGCCCAGTGTCTTGAACATGACTTCGTATTCTGCCTGTGCCAATGGTGTTGCCATGCCGTCTGAAGCGTTTAATCGCCCCAGTGGACCAACTCTATAGACACCGCTATCTTTGCCTGGAATCTGCCCTTTCCATCCGACTTCTTTTAGGTATGGGAATTTGCTGTATGTCCATTCTTCAACGTGCTCACCGATGTGTTCGAGGTAGTCTTGGGATTCGAACTTGAGGAATTCCTTTCCTGATGGGTCGACTACGCGGATTTTGCCGTCGTAAAAATTAACTTTGTTGTTCTTGTCAACTGTACCCATGTAGTAGGTCTGCATGGTATAAGCTGGACTTTTGATTAAGTCAACGTATTGCGTGTTGCCAAGTACGATGTCATGGAAGATTTTAAGAGTAAACTGTGCAAAGTCCACGCAAGAAGCTGCCATTTTCTCGATTTCTTGCCTGTTTTCTTCGCTCAGGGGCTTGGAGATTCCTCCTGGTAATCCACAGACTGGGTGAGTTGCTTTTCCACCGATGATTTCGGTGATTTTTTGACCGTAAGCCCGGTGTTTTATGACTTCTTTGGCAATGGGCATTCCGACTTTTTCTATGACACCCAAGATGTTGCGTTTTTCCGGCGGTGCATCTGGTCCAACAATGAAGTCTGGTCCGCCGAGGTAGTAGAAGTGAAGTGTGTGATCGTAGATGTAGTAGGCGCTGTACATCAGTTCCCGAAGTTTTTTTGCTGCGGATGTTGGTTCAACATGGAATGCTACGTCTAAGGCTTTTGTTGCTGCGAAATGGTGCGCTACTGGGCAGACTCCGCAAATTCTAGTGGTTAATTGCGGCATGAGTTCTGCTTTTCTGCCGATGCAGAATTTTTCGAAGCCTCTGAGTTCTGGAACCTTGAGGTACGCGTTTTCAACTTCGCCTTCATCGTTTAGGAATATGGACACATTTCCGTGTCCTTCAAGTCTGGTAATAGGGTCTATAATTAATTCTTTCATTTTTTAATCACCTTTCTTTTCAAGATAGATGCTGGTAAACTATACATGTAGAATGTGCCAACGGCATCTTTCACTTGACTAAGTAACTCTTCAATCTCTTTTTCGGTGTACGTCGTTTTGCCTGGTTCACCTTCATACCCGAGAATCGAGGCTAAAGCAGATATCATTGCTGCACCTTGTTCGGGCACATTTGGGGCTGGTCCGCCACAACCCGTGCATGGCATATCAACCTTTAAGCATTGGGCACCGCAGCCACTTCTGGTTGCTATCCCCATGCAGATTATGCCTTGTTCAAGCAAGCATTTTTCCGGTTCGGGAGCTTTCTCGTAGACGCGGTAGAGTTTGCCGATTTTCTTATTTTCACGTTTTCTTGGGCATTCGTCGCAAACTGCTTTAACGGGGGCAAGTATTGAGCCTTTTGGCGGTAATTTGCCGCTTGCTATTGCGTCGACTGCGCCAGCGATTAGTTTAACTGGTGGTGGGCAACCTGGCAGGTAATAGTCAACGTCAACTGTTTGCGCCAAAGTTTTTACTGTATCGTAGAACTCGGGGATTTTAAGCGTGCCTTCTTTGACTTGGGTTTGAGTCTTAGGCATTGTGCGTTGGGGGTTGACGTTTGACTTGTCTGCTACGTAAACTTGTTCGAAAATTTCGTTCTTGTCATTTAAGTTTGCTAATCCAGGTACGCTACCTTGATGAGCGCATGAGCCGAAAGCGACAAGAGTTTTAGATTTTTGCCTCAACAGTTTAGCCATGTGTTCTTGCTCTGAATTCCGTATGGATCCGTTGAAGAATGTAATGTCAATATACTTGTCAGCCATTGCTTCAACGTCTTTGTATTTGATGTCCAACGCTACTGGCCAGAAAACCACGTCGGCTATTTGCACTACGTCCAGAATTTTCTCGTTTATATCCAAGACTGCTATCTCGCAGCCGCCGCAACTTGCAGCCCAGTAAAAGGCTATTTTTAATTTGTTTTTACTCATTGTTTGTTTCCTTCCTCAGTCACTTGCTTTATTATTTTTGATGCATTCACTCGGAGTTCGCTGAAGGCCAATTCTTCCGGCGTTAAGCCCATTGCTAACCCGAGTAGTTGTGGGTAGTGAAGTATGGGAATTCCATAGGTTTCATTAAATGTTTTCTCTATTCGGAGCTCGTTTGTATCGTACATTATATGGCAAAATGGACAAATAGTGATTAGAGCTTGTGCACCAACCATTTTAATATGGTTCAGCTTGTCCCTTGCAAGTTGCAGCGCAATTTTGTCGCTGACTCCGACGCTTGGCGCTCCGCAGCACTCGGTTTCGTCAATGTAGTCGAGGCAGGTAGCTCCTGTTGCTTCAATGAGCTCTTTTAGCGTTTGCGGGTCTTCTGGATCGTCGAATCCTATGAACTCTCTTGGTCTCAAAATGTGGCACCCGTTATGTTCAGCAACCTTGAGCGTGCTAAGTGGTTTCGTAACGGAGGCTTTGATTTTTTCCAAGCCAACATCTTCCTTTAGCATTTGCAAAAGATGCTTTGTCTCAATGGTTCCTTTGAACTCCAACCCCACCTCTTTGAGGTGGCAGTTAATCTGCTCTTTTAGAACTTTGTCTTCTTTGAGGATTTTGTTAGTTTTCTTTAGAGAGCCAGCGCAGCCTGGACAGAGAGTGAGAATGTTCAAGCCTTGCTGTTCCGCTAGAGCCAAGTTTTTTGCTGCCAAGACAAGCATGGTTTCATGACTTACCGGGTCGAAAGGCAGACCGCAACAGTTGAACTCAGGCATTTCAACGAGTTCAACGCCGAGCTTAGCCAAAACTTTACGCGCAGAAATCTCGTAGGCTGAAACACGATATGGAATAGCACAACCGAGGAAAATAAAGTATTTATTGCCCAGCAGGTTGCCCTCCAGGGGGTTTCTGGGTGGCGTCAATAAATTTCACGCCTTTGAGTACTTTCTTAACGTTTTCTGCATTGCCTTTCGGTAAAGGTGGAAGCCCTTGGGTTTCACGTTTTTTGATTCTTAATTCGGGAATCTTGTAAGCGTAACCTGATTCAAGTAGACTTCCGGTTTGATCTTTGAAAACTTGAGGGACACATCCGTTTTCTACGGCTAGATTGCGGAAGACGCGAATTACGCTTGCCACTTCGACGCCTTGGGGGCATCTATCGGTGCATGTGAAACAAGCCGCACATAACCATAATGTGTCGCTTTTAAGCACGCGGTCTTTTAGGCCAAGCTGAGCCATATGTATTAGTGTTCTTGGGCGGTAACTGTCGCTGTATCTTGCAACGGGACAGTCTGAAGTGCAGGTTCCACACTGGAAGCATTTAAGGATTTTTTCGCTGCCGTGCATTTTAAGAAGTTCATACTTGAATTTGGGGTCAAGTTCTGAAGCTTTAATCGGCTCCCTGCCCGATGAAGTAGCTATTGCCTCAGTCATTTACAACTCACTTTGACTGTTTCCTTGGCACGCGTGCCTATTTTACTTTGAATGCCAAACTCAAATACATAAATGTTCAGTGAATGCAAAGCGAATTCTTCCATGTGCAAGATGGAATTATTTATTCCGAACTTTCCAACCAGTCTTCATCCAACCCCTCTTCATTTAGCTGTACTTCCTCGTTGGACACAGAGGCTTTTCAACTTGCAACGCGATTACAAAATCGGAATGGATTTCCAGGTTTTTGAACGGAATTCAAGATGCGAATAAAATCACCGTCTAAAATCTTGACTAAACTAAATAGACACGAGAACTTGGTAAACTCAATCAATTAAACACCCCGAAACAAGTCCTGAGTTACCAAATAGGATGTCTAGTATTTGTGACAGAAAACCATCCGTAAAAATGGCAAAATCGAAAGAAAGATGAAAAAAGGAAAAAGAAAGGGCAGTTTATCTTACTTTGCGATCTACGAGTCTGCCGTCTGTGTCGAACAGTTTTATGTCAAGCGGCATCTGCCCGATTGCGTGTGTCGCGCAGCTCAGGCAAGGGTCGAAAGCTCGGATTACGGCTTCAACTCGGTTCAGCATGCCTTCTTGAAGTGCCTTGGCTTTCACATATTTCTTGGCGACCTGCGTTATTGCTTTGTTGTAGGCGATGTTGTTGTGTTCCGTTGCAATAATCATATTGTTCCACGTGATTAAGCCCTCTGGATCGACTTTGTAGTGGTGGATCAGAGTGCCTCTTGGAGCTTCAGCGACGCCGACGCCTTCGTAAACATTCACCATTGCCTTCGATGTCACGTGTTCGGATAGGATTTCTGGGTCTTCCAGCAACTCCTGTGCCTTTTCAACGCAGAAAAGCAACTCCACTAGCCGCGCGTAATGGTAGTGGAAGGTGCTTTGAACTACTCCGTTCTTGCCGAGTTTTTTGAATTCTTTAAGTTCCTTGTCTGCAAGTGGCGTATCACAGTGTGACGCAACGTTGAGTCTTGCTAATGGACCAACTCGGTAGAAACCTTCTGGGTAACCAACTGCTTTGAAGTATGGAAACTTCATGAACGAGTAGGGTTCAACGGCTTCACCAATAAAGTCACTGTACTTTGTCGGGTCAATGCACCGGCCAACTACCTTACCGTTATTGTCCATTATATTCAATGTGCCATCGTAATGTTCAAGTCCCCCATCAGATGTAACCAAACCCATATAGTAGCTTGGGAAGTTCCCGAAGTTCTCCACTTCATCGTCAAAGTTAACCAGCCACTTCTTATACAACCCTAAAGTTTTCTGTGCACTCTCTAACGCCTCAGGCAAATTAGCTTTCAAATAATCCGCTTTGTCCTTGCTGAGCGGCCATTTTGCTCCGCCTGGAATAATCCATTCGCTTGAGTGTATTCTTTTGCCAGCGACCTTCTCGATTATTTCTTGACCAAATTTGCGAAGCTTAACACCTTGCAATGCCAGTTTAGGATCCTTTTCTATTAAGCCGAAAACGTTTCTTGTCGCTGGGTCAGAGTCCATTCCGAAAAGCAAGTCGGGTGCTGAAAGGTGGTAGAAGTTCAATGCGTGGGACTGTATCATTTGTCCCATATGCATTAGCCGGCGCAGCTTTATTGCGGTTGGCGGTGGGCTGACCCCGACGATGGCGTCGCATGCTTTGGCGGACGCTAGCAGGTGGCTTACTGGGCAGATTCCGCACGCTCTAGAAGTGATGCTGGGCATTTCGTAGAATGGTCGTCCTTCAGTGAATTTTTCGAAGCCTCGAAAGTCTGTGACTTGGAATCGGGCTTCTTTCACGGAGTCATCAGCGTTTAGACAAATGGATACTTGGGCGTGCCCCTCTATTCTTGTGATGGGGCTGATTACGATTTGTTTGTTGTTTCTTTCTGTTTTAACCATATTTTGTTTTACCCTCCATTTTAGGCGTTCGCCCTTCCAAAAGCTCGGTTAACACGTAGTTAATCAGGTCTGCATGTGGCGGACACCCTGGGATAAAGAAATCAACTTTAACAGCTTCATGAAGCGGACGAGCTTTAATCAGAAGTTTAGGCACATCCGTCGGGATTGCAGCGTTCAAATCAGACTTTTCCTTGTATGCTCTTTCCAGCACTACTTGGTCACTGTGACGCCACGAGTTTCTCAAGGCAGTAACGTTTCCCGTAACTGCACAGTCACCAAGGGAAATCAAAACTTTTGTTCGAGCTCTTACCTTCTCAAGCATGTGGAGTTGCTCTTCATTTGCGATTGCGCCTTCAATAAGTGTGACGTCAACGTTTTCGGGAAATTCTTTCACGTCAGCAATTGGGCTGTAAACTAACTGTATTTTCTTTGCTAAATCAACAAGACGCTCATCTTGGTCAAGGAATGACATGTGGCAACCTGAGCAGCCGCTGAGCCAAACCGTGGCAACTCTGACTTTCGCGTTCGCGGTCATTTGCGTTGCCTCCTCGTCAAGACGAACTCGGCGATATCTTTACGCTTGGTGTGGTCAATTGGTTCTGCCTCAATGTATATAGCTCCCACAGGACAAACTTTTGCGCATTTGCGGCAGGAAGTGCAGCTGCAAGAGTTAGCCCATTTCTCATCAAGATCCATTATTACTTGGCTGTCTTTCCCTCTTAATTTGAGGTCGAGGGTGTGGACGCCTTCAATTTGGTCGCAGACGCGGATGCATCTTGTGCATAGGATGCATCGGTTACGGTCAATAACTAAGAAGTCATGAGTTGAATCGACTGGTTCAGCTGTCCAGTTCCTCTCAAACATCACGTGTTCGACTCCAAGTTCCTTAGCCATGGCTTGCAACTCGCAGTGGTCATTGGCGACGCAGACTGCGCAAATGTGAGTTCTCTCGGCGAGAAGCATTTGCACTACCATCTTACGGTGATCCTTTAGCCGGTCGGAGTTAGTGGTGATTTCCATGTTTGGACCCACCGGCGTCGTGCACGCAGAGAAAAGCTTTGGTGAACCGCTGATTTCAACGAGGCAAAGTCGGCAACCGCCGTAGGGGGTTAAGCCTTCAAGCGAGCAAATTGTTGGAATTGTGATGCCGTTTGTTTTGGCTGCGTTCAGGATGGTGGTGCCTTCAGGAACTGATATTTCAACACCGTCAATTTTGAGTTTAAGAGTGTTTGATACTGTCATGTTTATTCTTCCTCCTCGTGCTTTTTGAAGCATTTACCTGCTTCGCATTTCTTTTCGACGATATGTTTTAGGTATTCGTCTTTGAAGTAGCGAAGAGTAGTCAAGACTGGATTAGGTGCTGTTTGTCCAAGACCGCAGAGACTTGCGTCTCTTATGAAAACGCCTGATTTCTCCAGAGTGTGGATGTCTTCCATTTTTCCGTTGCCTGTGGTTATTTGGTCGTATATTTCTTTGACTCGGGCTAAGCCTGCTCTGCATGGCGTGCATTTGCCGCATGATTCGTCCACGCAGAAGTCGGTAAAGAATCGTGCTGTGTCGACCATACATGATTCATCGTCGAGCACAACTATGCCACCAGAACCCATTATTGCTCCAGCTTTTGTTAGTGATTCATAATCGATTGGGAGATCCAGCAATGTGTCAGGAAGGCAACCGCCTGAAGGTCCGCCCACTAAGACAGACTTGAATTTCTTTCCATCAGCCACGCCCCCGCCAATTTCGAAAACAACTTCTCTGAGTGTGATTCCCATCGGCACTTCAATTAATCCCGGATTGTTAACTTTACCTGTTAATGAGAAGCATTTGGTTCCAGAACATTTCGGCGTACCCAACTTTGCGAACCATGCGCCGCCGTTTTGTATGATTTGCGGTATGTTGGCGAATGTTTCAACATTCTGTATAAGCGTCGGTTTTTGCCATAAACCAGAATTCGCCGGGTATGGGGGACGCGGACGAGGCATTGCTCTCTGACCTTCTACAGAGGCAAGAATGGCTGTTTCCTCTCCCGCTACAAATGCGCCGGCACCGAACCGTAGTTCAAGGTCAAACTTGAACGATCCCATTTCAAGAATGTTATCGCCAAGTAACGTCATTGCTTTTGCTTGAGCAATAGCTTTCTGCAAAGTCTGAATTGCTAACGGATACTCGGATCTAATGTAAATATAGCCTTTTTCTGCACCAACAGCGTAAGCAGCGATAAGCATACCCTCAAGAATAGCGTGTGGGTCAGCTTCAGCCAAAGTTCTATTTGCAAAGACGCCTGGATCTCCTTCGTCCAAGTTAGCAACAATGTACTTAGGAGAGCTGTGTGATCTTGACACGAGCGCCCATTTTTGCCCAGTTGGGAAACCGGCGCCTCCACGACCCCTAAGACCACTGGCTCTAACTTCATAGATTACACCCTGAGAAGTCATAGTTGCAAGGCATTTAGCTATGGCTGAGTAGCCGCCCGCAGAAATGTAATCTTGAATTCTTGAAGGATCAATTTTTCCTGCATTTCGTAAAACTAGGCGATGCTGCTTTTTGAAGTAAGATTCATTTTGGTACAACATGCCTTTGACAGGCAAGTCGAGGACGATGTGATCACGGACTATTTCTCTTACTTTTTCGGGAGTAACGTTTTGATAGAGGTAGTCGCCTGGTTCAATAAGTACCGCTGGTCCTACAGAGCATGTGCCTATGCAACCGGTGCGGGCAACCTTGCATATATTTTCTACGCCTAATTCTTTTACTGCTTCTTCAAACGCTTTCAATACTTTGAAAGCACCGAATGGAACACACCCGCTGGAGCAGCAAACGTTAATTCGGTATTTGTACGCTCTTTGGAAATCGAGTTCCTGCTCAGCTATTCTTTGGAGATCATCAAGTTTCAGTTTTAACCCCTCCGAGTACATTTTTTATTTTTCCTATAACTATTTCTTTTGTGGCTTTGCCCACGACTTCCTCGTCAATAACGATGTTAGGTGCCATGGCACAAGCGCCGATGCAGCGTGTAACAAGTAGGGAAAGTCTTCCGTCAGGAGTCGAGCCACCACGTTTAACATCAAATTCTTTTTCAACAGCCTCAAAAATCTGTTCCACCTCTTTCACGTAGCAGGCAGTACCCAAGCAACCAGTCACTACGTGTTGTCCTGGCTGCTTAAACTTAAAGAAGCTATAGAAGGTCGCTACCCCGAAAACATGGCTCGGCGGAATGTTAAGTGACCCAGAAACATCCATAAGCAAATCCTTATCTAAATAGCCATAAATTTCTTGTGCGCGATGCAATATTTCTAAAAGGGCACTTTCTTGGTAATTGTATTCTTTCAAAACTTTTTCCAACATTAAACGTCTCTTGTCCATTTCAGCCAATCATTTGATCCTCCTTCAAGTGTGTTGAACCCATTACCGATCGAAGCCACTACGGAAATTACTGATATAAAAGCTTAGGGGCAACAATTCATAGGAAATCGTTGGAAACCTCGTAGTATAGCGTTGTTAAGACACAGCTCAATAAATCGTGAAGAGATTGGAAAAGTGTCGTATAGACCGTATATATGCTTACATATGGTATATCGTTGGTCTTTTTTCGTCTTTATTTCAGAAAGGAATAAATGGACCAGTATCCATTCCTATGCAAAAAAGCAAGAAAAAGCTTGCATTAAGTTAGAGGAGAAGAGAGAAAGATGCGTGTAATATCAAAGGAAGATTTTGCTCAGTTTGTCAATTCTTTGATAAAAGATAGTTCGTTGAATGTTATGGGTGTCAAAGCGAAAGGCGATAAATTCGCTTTTGGGCCTTTAGAATCTGCAAGCGAGCTTCGAATGGATTATGACGTTACCCTTCTTCCGCCGAAGAAGTATTTCTTTCCCCAAAGAGAAACTCTAGTGACTTACAACGTAGGAAAGAGTTTTTCTGCTAAAAGCCCATCTGAAATCAAGCCCATGGTATTAGTCGGCGTTCACCCATATGACATAGTGGCCCTTCTTCATATGGATGAAATCTTCAGCGAAACAAAATCAGACCCATATTATTTTGAAAAACGGAAATCATCAATAATTATCGGTGTAAATATTCAGAAAATGTCAAAATGGTGTTTTGCACCTTACATGGGCAGCGCCACTGTTGAGTACGGATATGATTTAATGCTTACTGACCTTGGAAACCGGTATGTAATCAACATTGGATCAGAAAAAGGTGAAAACCTTTTGGATAAATACGCCAAAAACGTCAGTGACGCGCTTGCAAGGGACACCCAGTTGGTTGGCCAGAAAAAACGGGAAGTAATGATGATGAGCCAGCAAAAGCTGGATTTTCCCACGGAATTAATTCCTGAAATGTTAACAAAATTTTATACAGAAAGCAGTTTTTGGGAGAGACATTCAGAGAAGTGCTTAGCATGCGGTTCCTGCGTCCTCGTTTGTCCAACATGCTACTGTTTTGACGTCAAAGATAACCCTGACTTATCGCTTGAACAAGGCGAAAGAGTGAGAATATGGGATGGGTGCTTACTTGAAGACTTTGCGAAAGTCGCTTCAGGTGAAAACTTCAGGGCGACAAGACCAACAAGATACAGACACAGGTACTTTAAGAAAGGCAAATACCTGTATGACCGATTCGGATTCATCTCGTGCGTTGGCTGCGGTAGATGCTCATCAAATTGTCTGCCCAACATTGCAAATCCAGTCAACCTATTCAACGATATGTACCAGGAAAGCGTGAGTAGTGGGCAGGTAACAACTGTATCGACTCCAGAAATTAAGATTCAAACCGAAGGCAACATAGACTACGTTCCTAAACTTGCAACAATCATAAGAAAACAACCCATGACCGCTATGGAAACATTGTTTGAAATTAAGTTAGATGACGGTTCAGTTTTAGGTCACAAACCAGGACAATTTGTTGAGCTTTCCGTCTTCGGAATAGGGGAAGCTCCAATTTCCATTTCGTCGCCGCCATCCAAGAAAGATACTTTTGAACTATGCGTTCGCAAACTAGGCAACGTAACTACAAAAATGCACTCGCTTAAAATTGGAGACAAGGTAGGAATCAGAGGACCATTCGGAACCGGCTTTGATACAGAATTCCTGAAAGGTAAGGATTTATTATTTGTTGCAGGAGGGCTTGGCCTTGCGCCATTGCGGTCATTCTTTAATTATGTTCTCGACAACCGAAAAGACTATGGTCAAGTCACTCTGCTCTATGGCTGTAAAGAACCAAAAGAACTACTTTTTGCCGATGAACTCCTCGCGCTCGCGAAGAGAGACGATGTAGAGTTCAAGCCTACGGTCGATAGATGCCCAGAGGATGAAGCCTGGACCGGCAATACGGGAGTAATAACAACTCTGATTCCTCAAATCAAGATTGATCCTGAAAAAACTTACGCTGTGATTTGCGGGCCGCCAATCATGTACAAATTCGTTATCGCAGACTTAAAAAAGAGAAATGTCTCAGACGACCATATAATTATGTCCCTAGAGCGGAGAATGAAATGTGGAGTCGGAAAATGTGGACACTGCCAAATCAACCAAATCTACGTTTGTAAGGACGGCCCAGTTTTCAACTATTCTAAAATTAAAGGTGTACCGGAGGCGCTATAATGAAACCCAAAGCAGCTTTCTTTGATTTTGCAGGCTGTGAAGGAGACCAACTGCAAATAGCAAATCTCGAAGAAGATCTGTTAGCTTTGCTCAGCCAAGTCGACGTTGTAAGCTTCAGAGAGGTAATGAAAGAACACAGCGACAACTATGATATCGCTTTTGTTGAAGGTTCCTGCACGAGACTGCAAGATGAAGATAGACTAAGACAAATTAGAAAAAACGCTAAAATCGTTGTTGCAATAGGTTCATGCGCAGCGATTGGCGGAATAAACTCCCTCAAGAATTACAAGGATTTGGATGGTGTAAAGAAAACTGTTTATGGCGAAAATGCAAGACTGTTTGACTCTTACGCCGCAAGAGCTATAGATGCAGTTATTCCAGTAGATGCCTACGTTTATGGTTGCCCGATCGATAGAGAAGATTTCTTGCAGGTGGTTAAATCACTGTTGCTGGGAAAGAAGCCTGATACCCCCACATATCCTGTTTGCGTCGAATGCAAAAAAAATGAGAACGTATGCGCTTTTGAGCGTGGTCAGTATTGTGTTGGACCAGTAACTAGGGCCGGCTGCAACTCATGCTGCGTTAATGAAGGCACAATTTGTTGGGGATGCCGCGGCTTGGTGGATAATCCAAACGAGAACTCCCACAAAGAAGTTCTAATAAAATATGGTCAAACAGTCGATGATGCAATAAACAAGTTTAGGTTATATTTCGGTTGGCAGGAGGCAAAAAGATGAAAAATTCAAATGTAGAAGTAAACGTCCACCATGTAACCAGAGTTGAAGGACATGGAAACATCTCCGTAAATATTAAAGACGGCATCGTAGAGAAATGCGAGTGGAGCATTCCAGAAGCACCAAGGTTTTTCGAAGCCATGGTTGTCGGCAGGTCATGGTACGAACTGCATCACATTACCTCTCGAATATGCGGCATCTGCTCAATTGGTCATACGCTTGCTTCGCTAAAAGCCACAGAATCAGCCTTAGGAGTAACAATTAGTGAACAGGATTTGAAACTTAGAAAGCTAGCGTTGCACGGCGAAAACATGCAAAGTCACGTTTTACATTTAGGTTTCCTCGTTCTTCCAGATTTGATGGGCGTAGGTTCAGTCATTCCGCTTGCCTCGACGAACCCTGCAGAGGTTAAGATAGTTCTCAAACTTCACAGAATTGCAAATGAAATGTCAAACTTAATTTGCGGTAGAACAACACATCCGCAAAGACTAATTCCGGGTGGATTTTCGAAAATTCCTTCAATGAATGAATTGACAACTCTCAGAAAGAAACTGCAAGATTCTATTCCTAATCTTCAAACCGTCGCAGGACTATTCAAAAGCTTGGAAAGTAAGTTACCTAATTTCAAAAGAGAAACAGAATTCATTGCCCTAACTGACCCCAACGAGTACGCACTTTACGACGGGAAACTCGGCTCAACCGATACAGCCAGCGCACCAGTGAAAGAGTACCTTTCATACACCAACGAGTATATTGTACCGCAATCAACCGCGAAATGGGCGAAACATGCCCGCGGTTCATACATGGTTGGCGCTTTAGCTAGATTTAATCTCAATCATGATCGATTATCTCCAATGGCCAAAAAGACAGCTGCAACATTCAATCTTTCACCTGTTTGCTATAATCCTTTCATGAATAGTATTGCACAACTTGTAGAATTGGTTCACAGCTGGGAAGATTCGATACGACTTATAAACGAACTTGAAGATAAGGGCTTGACCACTCAATCCGAGTACAACAAACCAGAAATCAAGGTAAAAGCAGGTACAGGAGTCGGCGCGGTAGAAGTTCCTAGAGGAATACTGTTCCACGATTACACTTACAATGCTAATGGAGTATGTACAAGAGCCAACTGCGTAATCCCAACTAACCAAAATCACGCAAATATTCAGTTAGACATGAACGCTCTTGTGCCACAGATTGCAGATAAACCCCAAAAAGAGATTGAGTTAACACTGGAAATGTTAGTACGGGCTTACGATCCATGCATATCCTGTTCAACGCATGTAACAAAAATCAACTAGCAACAACAGTCTAAGCGACCAAACTTAATCAAAAACGTAGAGATCTGCAGAAGCGATCCACAGGACACACACAAATATAAGCAAACAATTAGCAATCGACCAACACATTCTTCAATTTTTTCATGAGTTTCAATGGTTGAATACGAATAGATGATCCAAGCCACTTTCTTTGAGGCACCGAAAAATTTTTGCGAATTCCGCCTAAAGAGCGGACCTTTTGAGACACACTCAATAGCTTTCAGGTCTCTAAGCTCATTATTTGGTTTGAAAGACCGACTGAGGACCAAATTCAAGTGAACGAATTTTAAAGATCCAAGTCGTTTAGAAATTTCCAAAAATCCTCAATGGATCTAATGATTCTAATCTCAAGATAAGAAGAAACCAAGTCTTCTTTTTCACTAACCGGCCCCTTGAAATAACCGAGGGTATGAGGATAATTCTTTTCGAACTCGGGTGTGTCTACAATTTCCGTTAGACAGACTTTTGTTCTTGCTCCGCGCTTGTTTAGATCTGTAAACTCCACGGAGTAATACAGGTATTTTCTGCCTTGATTTCCCGTGCTGGGAAAAAAGATTAGCCAATTCATCTCTTGAAGATGAAAAGTTTTCCAGCTTTCTTGCAACGACTACTTAGACCTCAAAACTAAATGCAACCACCAATTAATTAGCGTACCCTTTCCAAGTCTGTTAATCAATATTCGCACCAAACACTAACACTTTTAAAACTTCCCCAAACGAAGCGTTAGAAAGCGACGCATACATCTACATGACTTCTACTATTCCGTTTTAGATATCCATGCAAACAAAATCACTTTTTTCTTTGAAAGCTCAATTGCAAACGGTGCCTCTTAACGACTAGGTTCTAGCTTTGCATAGAATGGAAATCCCAAACAAGTAATTTGCTCTTGATTCGAAAAAGAGCAGTTTCTCAAGAAGTTTGGATAGTGTGGTTATGTTTGATACTTTTTCATGTGGATAGTCTCTTTTGGATATCTTGGTCAAAACTGTGACGGGGAAAGCAAGCAAATTCCAGTGTCTGAAATATTCGATTTTGAATCCTGCTGCTTTAAGCTTGGTCTTAAGCTCGTTATCAGAATATCTTCTTTTATGTCCCAGGGCGACGTCGTGTTTGCCAAACAAAAAAGGGTATGACGGCACGTTAACCACGATGCAACCGTTAGTTTTTAGCATGTTGTGGATTTTTTTCATCACTGAATTGTCATTTTCAATATGCTCCAGCACATCGCCAAGAATTATACAGTCAAATTTCTCATCTATTTTCGAATAGGTAATGTCTGACAAGAATGCTGCAATGCCTTTCTTTTTTGCAATTTCAACGGCCTTCCAATCGGTATCTGTTGCCACTACGCTGTAGCCTCTATCTAAAAGGGTTTTGGACAGTCGTCCTGACCCGCAGCCGACATCCAAGACCCTTGCACCTTCAACGAGATCTAAAATTAGTTTGACTTTTACTTTGCTCCAAAAGTCGTTTTCTTCGATTCGTTCTAGGTCTTCTGCGTGACTATGTACGTTTTTAGCCATAATTTGAGAACACCCTTCCCCATTTTTAAGGTGTCATTAACAAGGTTAAGCTTTGAATCGGGCTTATAACTCCAAGTTACAGGCACCTCTTTTATCGTGTACCCGTTTCTCTTGCATTTAAACAACAGTTCAGCATCGAACTCGAATCCGTTGCTTTCAACAGTATGAAGCACGTTTTGTAGGGCTTCTCTTTTGAAGGCTTTGCAGCCGCATTGGGTATCCTTCACGTTAAGATTGAACAGGGCATTAAATATGTGAGAGAAAGCTTTACCCGCGAACACTCTTACAAGCGGAGGGTAAACCAAAATTCTTGTTCCATAAACCTCTCTTGAGGCAACAGCAACATCATTTTGACCTACCCATGAAGCTACTTTCTCAACGTCTGAAATTGGTACAGGAAGATCTGAGTCAAGCAGCATAACGACTTCTCCTTGAGAGTTTTGAACACCTTTCTTGAATGCTCCGCCTTTCCCAAGCCTCTTGGTTGATGTTATAAGTTTAATAACCGATGAATTTCTGGAAAATTGGGCCACAATATTGTTTGTTTTATCATTACTTTCAGACACGACTAGAATTTCACAAGACCCGTTGAATCGTTCCACCAAGCACTCCAAAGTACGCTTAATCCTTTTCTCCTCATTGTATGCGGGTACCACAATTGACAATTTCATGTTTTGGCACTTGCCAACTTTTTTAAGGCACGCTTGGTTCCAATACATTTCAAGCTGCTACAATAAGACTCTTTTGGGTAAAAAACTGAATGCTCCTCTGCAATGTAGAAGAAAAGCAGATTTAACAAACGCTTTTTTACAAGGTATGAAATAATGCTTTTCCTTAGGGAGAGGCGCTGACCATTAAACAATTAAGCCCGCAGGGTTCAATGCAACATTCAAGCGACATATCCAAAGTGTCTCGACTGAAACTGGCAATCAAAGCTAACAAGTGGCGGCTATCTTTTCTCGTCTTCGCAGTTTTCTACGCTTACCTGCTAACCCTGAGCATTGGTTACATGAGTCCCCAATGGGACGAAATGCCTCACCTCTTCGGCGGTTTACTCTTAGTTCGAGGACAAACACATACGTATCTTACAACGTATGGCTATTACCCGCCACTTTTTGACCTCATTACAACAGGGTACATGCAAATCATCGGCATAACTACCGCTGCTGGCAGATTGGTTTCTGTGACCTTTGCTTTGCTCGCCATCTGGGCTGTATTTGAGTTAGGCACCAAAATGTACGGCCCGAAGAATGCTCTGCTCGCAAGCATTTTTCTCGGCACAACGCCTGGTTTTTTTTGGGTTTCAAGAGTAACAATGCTTGAAACAATCCTTATCTTCTTCTTTACTGCGTTAATGTTTGTTTTCTATTCTTGGATAACCAGAAACAACTACAAAGCGCTAGTTTTCAGCGGCATAGTCTTGGGCATAGGTATCCTGGCGAAATATCAAATGGCAGTAGCAGCCGTAGCAATGGCACTCAGCGTACTGACTTTGTCTAGAAAGCGATTGAAGATAAACTTGGCCAAACTCATAGTGATCTTCGTAATCGCAATATTGGTCGTAGCACCATGGTTTTTAATGGTTTATCAAATTGATGGACAAACGAAATTCCAAACCATAACATCTGTCTTGGAGAGCGGGTCCCAAAATACGCCGGCATACAGCAACCGATTTTTTATTCCAGTTTACTACCTGGTTGAACTCACCTCGCCATTCCAAGACATCGCAGTTCACCCGATCTCAATTCCCATAATGATTCTAGGCTTGGCTGGCTTGGGCTTGTTTGCCTACAGAAGAAAAAAACAAGATATCTTCCTGCTAACATGGTTCTTGGCAGTTTACGTTTTCTTTACAGTAATTCCGAACAGACAATGGCGCTATGTCGACTCAGTCTTTCCGATTTTAGCTATCTCAGCTGCAGGTTTCCTCATTTTTCTTTATGGAAAGATCCATTCGTGGCAGTCCATGCAAATGAATCCGGGAAGAATCTCGGTCAATAAGTTGGCAGCGGCACTTTTCATTTTCCTTGCTGCATCAACGATTCTCTACTCTGCTAACGATGCATACCAAATGACCATTCGAGACGAAACATCTATTCCAATAGCAGAAACTACGACCTATCTAGCCAATCACTTAGATCAGAACCAGTCAGCTGTGCTTGTTTGTTCTTTCAACCTTTTAGACCAAGACATGTTCCGTTTTTACTTGCCTGCCAACATGTCAACAAACCAGATTTGGCAATACCCTAGCTTAGCAGTTGACGCTTACACAATCGACTTCAACATCACCCAATTCATAAACCTGTGCGAACAACGCAACGTAAAATACTTAATCCTGTACGATTACGGTTCGAACACCCAGTTCTACAACACCACACTAACCTATGCAGACATTCTACAGATTATCTACAACACCGGTAGGTTCGGCGTCCCAACGGACCAGCCATTCTTCGGCCAAATGCCCAACAGACTCTTCTTAGTACGGTTTAACCAAACCCAAACTTAACCCCTAGCCCACTTCCAAAAGTTCAAAACCAGTTACGTCATCTTTCGCCCTCCTAGCAGATGCCCCGGCAAGCTCAAGAATGACAATTTCGCCAATTTGCCAAACGTCTACGCCCAAGCGCACGCAGCCTGTAACCGCAGTGTCGTTTCTTCCAAAACTGGCGTGCATGTGGAGTTTTGGTTTGCCTTTTTCATCTGGGAAGAGTGTTCCCACGCCGCATGCTTCGTGGACGCCTTTAAGCAGGGTTACCATGGGTTCAGGAGGAAGCACCGCTCCATCTTTTGGTCCCACTACAACTTTGCTTTTGTCTTCCGCACCGCCCAAAAAGAAGCACAGTCCACTTAAAATTTTTTTTCCGGAAGCAAATTTTTCTATTACTTCGTGAATGTGCTCTCCCTGACAAAGTCTGAGAATGAAGACTCTTCCCAAGTTTGCTTCGGCATAATCCAAGTCTACAGACCCTCCTAACGCATTAAGCCGATGGTAATCAAGTATAAAAGAATTAAAGCGCATGAAAAAATGTTTTATGAACCGAGCGCTGTATTTTGGCTTATATCCTGTTCAGGTAAAGTGTTTTCTTGGCTTCTTCTTTTCTCTTTTGCAATGGCACATTTTGCTTGCTTTGCGCTGTAATAACCGCGCATCCAGTAGGGACGCTGTCGGCTAGCAGCTTGCATTTTTGGGTGGATTGTGCCTCTGCGCTTTCTTTAGTCATAATTTAAACCTCTTTGATGTTCCCCATCGGTATTAAAGCAAGCTTATAAACGTTATCCTGATTTTAGAAGGGTTATTTTGAATACCTCAAATTATCGAACGAAACTAATTTGGGTGCAAAGTGTTACTTATGCTAACCTCTACATTTTACCTTCTAAAACGGTCATTTTTCCATACGTCTGCACTGTCACTGTAGCCACGTCGCTCCCAGAAACCTAAAGCTTTACCTCTGGTAAACTGCAAATGCACCACCCACAAAGCGCTTTTGTAGGCATATTTGCTTGGAACTACGAGGCGCACAGGAAACCCGTAGCCTTCTTCAAGAACTTGATCATTAAGCTTGTAGGCCAAAAGCACATCGTTCCCTTGGAGCTCCTCTCGGAAAAGCGAAGTTGTATATGAGTCTGCTGATTCAAAAGTTACAGCTTTAGCGACATCTTTCGGCTTAGCGAGTTTTTCGATTTCTCGGATGCTTACGCCTTCCCATTTGCAGTCCGGAACGCTCCAGCCCTCCACACAATGGAAATCGCTAATTGAAACGGTTTTGGGCAGCTTCATGAAGTCATTCCAGCTGAGCGCGACTTGGTTTTCTACTTCTCCGTCAATCGTTAACGTATAAGTTTCAAGTTTAAGCTGAGGATTAGTTGAGGTTATGCCTGGATGATCAATCTCCCAACGTAACAGGCGACCAGTCGCATGTTGGTCAGGCGGCAGTTTTTTCTTGTTCGGCTGTTTGAAATTCAAAGATGTGACCTATAAATCTAAAAGGTTCGCAACAATAAAAGTTTGCTCAGGTTTTAGCTTGCCTGGAAGAAATGTGTCAGCTGCTTCTGACGTCGCTCTTCCCTGCTGAACCCTGAGACTTTAACACCAACCCTTCGAACTTCGAGCGGGGTTTCATCTAAGAATTTTTCAAACAATTCCCCCACGTTTCTGTCGATTGTTACTTTGTCTTTGGCTGGTTGCTCAAGCGTTACGGATCTAGTTTTGCTGCTTAAGTCGGTAAGAACAACGTAGATCGCCACCTGCCTAAAACTCAAATTCCTCACTGCAACGTCTTTCGCGACGTCTTCGGTTAGCTCAGCGGTTTTCTGGAGGATAAAAGCCAGGTCACGAGAATCCTGCTTCAAGGTACCGATTCTACTTATGGATTCAGCTTCGCCCTGCTCGTGAACAGGCTCATTATCAATAGCGTTGGCTGCGTTATGGAAGTAGACGCCCAGTATTTTTCCCCATATAGCCACGAGTCGCTGCACGTCAAAGATGGCTAGGTCTCCAACTGTTTTGATGCCTAAAGACTCCATAACTGCTGAGGTCTTCTTCCCGACACCTAAGATTCGATCAACTGCTAACGGCGCAAGAAAAATCTTTGCTTCCTCAGGTCTCACTACGGTTAAGCCATCGGGTTTTTGGCTGTCGCAAGCAATTTTGGCCACAAGCTTGTTTGTTCCAACGCCAATTGAAAAAGAAATTCCCACTTTACTCTTAACTTCATCTTTTATTATTTGCGCGTACTCCTTAGCCCTATCAAAACTGCCTTGAACCTGCTCCGTAACATCCAGGTATGCCTCGTCAATGCTGACCTGCTCAAGGCTTGTTGCGTAGGTCTTGAGAATCTGCATGATGCGATTGCTTATTTGCTCGTAATATTCGTGGTCAACTGGCAGGAAAACTGCGGTGGTTCCCTCAAGCTTCCGCTTAGCCATAAATAGCGGCATGCCTGACTTAACGGCGTATTTTCTGGCTATGTAGTTGCTGGTGCTAACGGCTCCGCTTTCTTCCGTACGTCCTGAGTAGACGCCAACAACAACGGGTTTATCTTTGAGGGTTGGGTTGCGGAGCTCCTCGCATTGCGCAAAGAAATAGTCGAAATCCACAAGCATAACCACACGGTTCTGCATGAGCGTCAGGTCCCCTTCGCCTTAGGCATAAGCCAAGAACCATCGCATGGCGCAGTGTTTAACTCAGTTAAGCCTTCCCTGCAAACCCCAAACCTCATTCCATGAGCCACCGCCAAGTCACGGATACTTTTCAAAAGCTTGAACCTGACCTCTCTTGGCAAAAGCGTGTTGCCGCCGATTTTTTCGCCCTGTTGGAAATAGAGTGGTTTAAGCTTCTCCGCAACTTTTGGTAGTGCTTGGGTGAGCCGTATCCAATTGTCTGGTTTGGCCTTGTAAGTTGAACAAGTTAAATGTTTGACGCCTATGCACTCCAAATCCGCGATAAGTTCTTCCGGCTGATCATTCACGAGAGGTATGATAGGGTCTAACCTTACGGATACGGGTATGCCTGCTTTTACCAAGTCCTGAGCTGCCCTGAGGCGCAAAGAAGGCAAGGGCGCAAACGGCTCGATAAGCCTCGCTAAATGCTCGTCTTCGGTTGTTATGGTCAACGCAACAGTTGACGGCATATTGCTGAGTAAATCGTTATCTCGTGTTACCAAGTTGCTTTTTGTAATTATTTGAATTTTGCACTTGCTCCCGGCGAGGATTTCGAGACTTCGCCTAGTCAGGCCTTCTGAAGCTTCCACGCGTGGGTAAGGGTCTGAAGAGTTGGATAACGATATGGTTTCGCCATTAAGCTTCGCCGCTTCTCGCTTCAAAATGGTAAGTAAGTCCTTTTTCGGCTTGCAATCCTTGAAGTTTGGAATGTAGCTGGAGGCGTAGCAGTAGATGCATTTGTGGTCGCATCCTGTGTAAGGGTTAAAGGTAAGTTTTGGCGGGCAAGTACACAGTCCACTTTGCCATGGATCAAACTTCGCGATTAACGGCACCATTTTCCCTTACGGTTACTTATGCGATTGAGGTAAACAAAAAGGATTCGCAACAAGAACGAGGTTTGAAGCCCAAAACCGCTTGCTTAAGTTCAGATGGGGAACCGCCAGTTATAATCTTGCCGTGGTTGATGATGGAGAGTTGCCGGCAGAGTCTGTCTGCCTCCTCCAGGTACCATTTACATTCGCTGAAACAATAATGTCAAAAAATCCGACAAAATCTTCTTATGGACAACATTTGCCTTTAGGGATGGGGTGCCCATGGGGGCATTTTGTCGGATGGTTTAACAACGTGCACAAGGCGTCCATGAACTCTTCATCCATGTGATGTTCCATGCCACAGACAGTTTCTTCTCGAATATCCGTCTTCAAGGTTTCTTTCATCAGCACTTCGGTTAGTCTATGAGCTCGAATTATTCTCCGCGCTATTTTTCGTCCTTTGTCGGTAAGTTCGATACCTTGTCTTACTTTGTAAATTACGAGACCCTCTTTCTCGAGCTTTTTCAGCATTTCCAGCGCGCTTGGAGCTGCAACTCCCAGATGATCTGCTATCCAGGTTAGGTGTGTAATTTTTTCTCCGTGTTCTTCTGATATCCAGAGTGTTTCTAAGTATTCTTCTACACTTTCAGAGATGCACATTTGAGTCAATTAGTAGAGTGTTCTCGCTTGTCATATAAGTTTTGACTTATGCATTTCTTTGCGGTTCTGTTGATTGCGAAAGACTTAGGAACACCTAAATGTTAATATTCAAGCGTGTGACTTAGGTAAACCTAAGTGAGTGGGAAATATGAACCAAAAAGTGAGCGACTGGCTAAAAAACTTCGGACCAGCATGGATCGTAATGATAGCAGACGTAGACGTCGCCTCCATCATCACCGGGCTCCAAGCAGGCGCAAGCTGGGGCTACAGAATGATCTTTATACTGATAGTCTTAATTTTCCCACTCTTCATAATACAGGACGCAGCAGGCCGCCTCGGAATCGCCTCAGGCAGAGGGCTCGGAGAACAAATAAGAAACAACTTTGGAAAAAAAGCCGCGGTTTTGGCTGCTATCCCAATGGGTTTAAGCGACTTTTTGGAGTATATTGCACAGTATGCGGGCATCGCAATCGGCTTCGCATTGATAGGTTTCCCAGTGATTTTGGGGCTCCTCATGGTGTTCGGGATCCACACGCTAATCGTTTTCGGGCGCCAGTACCATCAAGCCGAGAAGGTGCTCATACCTGTCAGCTTCTTGCTGATGATCGCAATTGTCAGCTCAACGTTTGTTTTCCACGTCAACTTTGGATCGTTTGTTACGCTGGGTCTTTCGCCCCTGCAACCCTACGGAAACCCTTCCTTCGCTTATCTGCTTGCAGCCAGCGTCGGTGCAGTCATCATGCCGTGGATGCTCTATTTCCATTCAGGTGCAGATTCCCGAAGACACAAGGAGGTTAAAGATCTAAAAAACGAACGCTTAGAAACTTTAATCGGCGCAGTAGTTTCCGAAATCCTCATGATAATACTTGTCGTGGTTGGGTTAAACGTTTTCAGCGGAGATCGACTGATCAACGTTAACGAACTGTCGAAAGTGCTTCCTGTGTTTGGCAACTACGCCGTACCGATAATGGGAATGGGATTCATCTTCGCAGGCTTTCTAGCCCTCGTTGTGGTATCTCTCGGTTCAGCTTGGGGTGTCCTCGAAGCAACGGGACGTGCAAATTCAAGAACTTCTTTTCTCACAATATACATCTTTGAAAGCCTTCCAGCGCTCATTTTAGTTGCTGTCGTCACTGGTTACATTCAATTGATGCTTAACATGATGTTCATCTTCCCCATCGTTCTAATACCTTCCTTGTATTTCTTGGGCAGGCTTGTAACAAAAAAGGAAGTAATGAACGGGAACCAATACAAGAGATACGAGAAATACGCCTTCTGGATAGCCACGCTAATAGTGGTTGCTGGGGGACTACTTGGACTATTCAGCGTGCTTTGAAGGCTTCCCGTCAAGATGGCGAATTTGACCCTAAAACTTTTATTGCACCGAGCACCCATTCTCAATTTCTAAGCTGAACTGCCATGACTATTATCCAGCTGCTGTACTCCATAATAATTGGGATCATCCAAGGCGTTTCCGAGTGGCTTCCGATAAGCAGTAAAACGCAGATTATTGTCTCCTCAACGTACCTGTTGAAGCTGACTTTTCAGCAGGCGTACACTTTCGGCTTGTTCATGGAGGTCGGGACATTGACAGCGGCTATAATCTACTTCCGAAAGGATTTGGTTAAGCTCGTGCAGGTTTTATCGGGTTCGAAGGATGAAATGAAACGCAAACTTTTCTTTTACGTTCTCATCGTCACCTTGATTACAGCCGTGATTGCTGCTCCTCTGTACCTTATCGCTGATTCTATAACGGGAATAGCGGTTGGCGTTCCCATGCTGGTTATAGGCTTAGTTCTCATAGGCGACGCCGCCTTGATCAGGTACTCCAAAAAGAGACAGCAAAATGGGGTAGCTCCACGAAAACTGAAAAACCTCACAGTCAAAGATTACCTAGTAATAGGAATCACACAGGGTATATCGGCGCTGCCGGGCGTTAGCAGATCAGGAATTACCACTAGCGCGATGCTTCTGCTGGGCATCGAACCCGACGAGGCGTTCAGATTGTCCTTTACTGCAGGGATTTTCGCTGCCTTGGGAGCTTTCGGGTTGACCTTAATCGCCAGCAAATCAAACGTTGCAGCATCAATCGCGAGTATAGGAATAACAGGTTTGATTGTGGCAATAATTACATCATTTATAATCAGCCTGTTTCTCATCGATTTTCTAATTAAATTTGCTGGAAAACAGAAAGTTACCTACCTAACGGCTGCGTTGGGAGTAATTGCCATAACCAGCGGCTTGTTGTACCTGGTTCTTGGGGTGTAGGTCACTTCCACTAAAAATTGCAAATTTCAAACTTTTTCATTGGGTAAGTTTTCCAAGATGGCGCCTAGAACAGGAGCATAACTTAGAAACCATTAAATCCCTTTGCCTTCCACTATTAGCGCATGAAGAATTTTTTGGATTTCCTCAAAGAAGAAAACATGAGCTTGTTCACGGATTTTTACGAGTTAACGATGTGCGCAAGCTACTTTGACAATGAAAACTTTGAGCAAGCTACTTTTGATTTGTTTATCCGGAGGTTGCCCGAAAACCGCTCGTATTTTCTGTTCGCAGGTCTCGAGCAGAGTCTCCAGTACCTGCAAAATATCAAGTTCACCGACGAGCATCTGGATTACCTTAAAGCGCAAGGTTTTAATGAGGATTTTCTGGACTACCTCCATGGGTTCAAGTTTACGGGTGAAGTTTGGGCCGTTGCAGAAGGCTCGCTGGCTTTTCCAAATGAACCCTTAATCCGAGTTACGGCCCCGATAATTGAAGCACAACTTGTTGAGACTTTCCTGCTTAACACAGTCAACCTGCAAACCATGATAGCCACCAAAGCCTCGCGGGTAGTGCATGCCGCTAAAGGCAGGCCAATAATCGAATTCGGATTAAGAAGGGAACAGGGCCTTGACGCTGGGATGAAGGTAGCACGGAGCAGCTATATCGCAGGTTGCCAGGGAACAAGCAACGTTTTGGCAGGGCAGGTTTACGGCATTCCAGTTTTCGGAACAATGGCGCATTCGTTCATTATGTCTTATTCGAAGGAGATTGATGCATTCCGAGCCTTCACGGAAACTTTCCCGAACAAGTCGACGCTTCTTATAGACACTTACGATGATATATCAGGCGCAGAAAAAGCCGCAGTCATAGCCAAAGAACTTGAGGCAAAGGGCTGCAAGCTGGGTGGCGTTCGATTGGACAGCGGCGACTTGTCCAAGACTAGCAAGAAAATCCGAGAGTTTCTTGACGCACAAGGACTAAATTACCTAAAAATCTTTGCCAGCGGTGACCTAGATGAATTCAAAATTGAGGAACTCCTCGACAATGGCGCTCAAATCGATTCGTTCGGGGTGGGAACAAAAATGGGCACTTCAGCCGATAGACCTTACCTGGATGTGATTTACAAGCTATGCGAAACCATGAAAGCAGACGGTGGCTTTTCACCTATCATGAAGCTAAGCAAGGACAAAATCACTCTTCCAGGCAGAAAGCAAGTTTACCGCTTCAAAGACGCCAAGGGCAATTTCGAGAAAGACACAATTGCTTTGGCGGATGAAAAAATCGAGGCTGAACCTTTGTTGATTAAAGTAATGGAAAAAGGAAAATTGACTTATGCCCTACCATCGCTAAGCCAAATCCGAGCCAATGCAGCTGTGAGCTTATCTAAGCTTCCAGATAAGTACAAGGCGTTGTCCAGTGCACCTGTTTACACGGTTGAGTTAAGCAAAAACCTGCTGAACCTAGTGAAAACTCTTAAGCGCCAACTAACAATAAGCGAGATTAATGGTACTTCTTTTGTGCCTGCTTAGTTTTTCTTTGTTTTGGCGCTTTTCTCTTGAGTCACCCGCATAACTGTTTCTCCTTGTGCATGCTGTGGCGGAATTTATCACATTGCTTTAAGTGCTTGGATCATGGGCGAGCCCATCTATTTTTTTAGTGAAGAGCAGTAAGCAAATCCTTTACTTTCCCCAAGCAATCTTCCTATAGAAGAGATAAGTCGATTTTGCATGTTGTAATCACCTTTTCTCGCGTTTTTAGTGTGAAATATGGCAAACACTTAATAGCCTTTTCAGAAGAGGTTAAGTGCTACAGTAAAGGGAAGGCAGCATCTTGCAAAATCGACCAGCCATTGTTGCTGTTGGCAGAACCAAGTTCGGGGAGCATTATGGCAAAGAACCCGAGAAACTTATTGAGGAAGCTTGGCTTGCCGCTTCAAACGAATGCAGTTTAGAACGGAAGGACCTTGAAGCCTGCTATATGTCAGATTGTTTTCTCCCGATTACGAACAAGTTGGGTTTGGAAGAGGGCTTTCTTTCAGAGCTCACCGAGTTGCATGTGCCCATGGAGGTAACCCGTTCTTTCAGTGCTGCACTGTTAACCGCCTGCCACGCGATTCAGGCAGGAGTTTACAACACTGTCCTCGTCGGGGGCATCGAAAAAATGACGGATCGCTGGGACAAAATACGGGACGACCTTATGCTGCTGGAAGATCCGTGGAGCTACTTTGCAGGCGGCACTCCGGAAGCCAATCATGAACTGCTGTTAAGAGCCTACATAAAGAAGCATCACATAACAGGCGAAAACCTGAACAAGCTCAACATCGCCTTAGCACAAGTTTCTGTAAAAAACCATGCGAACGCAACCAAAAACAAGTACGCACAGTATCAAAGACCAATCACGGTTGACCAAGTCTTGAACGCGAGGAAAACAGAGCATAAACCTTTAGGCATGTATGATTTTGCCCCGGTTTCCGATGGTGCCTCGGCGTTGATTCTGACAAGTGAAAGTACCGCCAAGAAGCGATGTGATAAACCAGTTTACGTTTTAGCGTGCACTTCAGCCACTGACTACTTGAACTACTCGGCGAGGGAGGATTTGTCTCGTTTTGTGGCGGGCGAAATCGCGATGAAGAATGCTGTTCAAGTAGCTAAGACTGCCTTGTCTGATATACAGGTTATCGAAATAAATGACCAGTCTACGATGATGGAGCTTGTTTCGCTTGAAGATTTAGGCTTCATTGAGTCAGGGAGCGCGTGGAAAAACATCTATGAAAGCTACGTGAACAATAGGAATTCTTATGAGGTAAACGGTAAGCAGCTTTTCGTTAATACTGATGGGGGGTTAAAAGCCGATGGGAACCCGTTTGGGGCCACTGGCGGGGCTCAGGTTTTTGAAGTCTATCGCCAGCTAAAAGGTCAGGCTGGAGCCCGGCAGGTTAGCTTCGTTGATGGTTCACCGAAGACTGGTTGCGTTTCGGAGTTTGAAGGCTTCGGAACGAAGGCTTACGCGACTATCTTAGGAGAGAAGAAAGATTGAGTAGTGAACCGATAGAGCGACGGGTTTCATATTTAGGTGACAGGTTACGCGCTAGCCAATGCCAGTGCTGCGGCAAAGAATATTTTGAAGTTAGAGATTACTGCAGCAACTGCGGCAGAAAAAGCTATGGAAAAATGGATAGCATAGACCTGTTTTATGACAGGGGAAAACTTGAATTATGCACATTCATCAATGAACCCACCAACAAGTTCATGAAGCTTTCAAGCTACGTTTACGGGATAATTTCTTTTCACAACGGCAAAATTCGTGTACCAGGAAGATTAACTGACCAGCTAATAGCGGACGGCAAGGATGTTGACTTGGCAAGCCTTGAAGGGAGAGAAGTAGTTCCCCGTTTCCGCAGGCGTTACTCGGTGGGAAAAAGCGAAGTCGTTCCAACGATTTCGTTGGCTTTCACTTTAGCCGATGAGTATTACCCACACCAAGAATATCGCATAACCGCACCCAACAAAGAGTATGAGTTACCGGGAGTCGTTGGCTACGGCGTTTACTCTTCCAGGTTCCGAATAAAAGAAGCAGGATTAGAACGCGCTGTCCCATTCGTTGATGAAGACTCGGTAACGGCGGCTGTGGAGGCAGGAAAACTCGCCTTGATTCATTCAGGCATTGACAGCAGGCTAGTTGGCAAAGTTTATGTCGGTTCAGAATCCAACCCGTATTCAGTTAAGCCTATCGCGTCTAAGGTAGCTCAGGTGCTTAAGCTCGGCGAAGAAGACGGCGATGTTCAAGGCGTCGACGCAGTTGACACCGAGTTCGCGTGTAAAGCAGCTACAAGCATGTTTAAGGATGCTTGCGCCCTCGTCAGTTACCCACGTTCAGGCGTAAAATATGCAATAGTTATTGGCGCCGATAATGCCCAAGCAGCGCCAAGAGGCTGCCCAGGAGGCGAATTGGACACGTTTGTCGGTTATGGTGGTGCCGCGTTCATTTTCGGAAAAAGCGACGTAATAGCTCAGGTGGAAGGGTGGTATTCCTGCACTTCTGATACACCTGATTTCTGGCGTCGGGATGGCGAACCTTTCCCGATGCATGGCGGAAGATTCACAGGCGACCCTGCCTACTTCAAGCATGTCCGCAAGGCAACGTGTAAACTTATGGAGCGGCATAACCTCAAAGCAAACGATATCGGTTATTTCGTTGCTCATCAGCCTAACCCTCAGTTCCCAGCTAGAATAGCTAAGGAGCTTGGGTTTAGGGATGAACAGTATTTGCCTGGGCTTATGATTAACAAATTCGGCAACACCTACTCCGGCTGTGTGCCCCTGAGTTTAGCGGCCGTCCTTGACATAGCGAAACCTGAAGAGCTTATTTTAGTCGGTAGCTACGGTTCAGGAGCTGGAAGCGACGCATACCTGCTTAGAACCACAAGCCAGCTTGTCGACAAGCGAAAACAGCAGAAGGTAAACGTCAAATTTCAATCTGAAAACCCATTCATTGAATATGTAGATTACACGACCTATCGGCGTCTTAAACTTGGGATGTAACAAATACTTTAATAAACAACAGTGAAACACACATAGCGAGGAACCAAGAGATTGCTTCTTAATGACCTCGCACAAGTAGTCTATGCACCTTCAAAAGCCTTTAAGAAAATTATTGAAAACCCCAAATACCTGGGTGCCCTTTTGGTTCTGCTCCTTTTTGTCGGCTTGGCTATCGGCTTTGAGTTTGTCCAGTTTTCGAGGATTTACACTGAGAACACCGTGCCTCAGGTTGGCCAGCTACAGGATTTCCTTAACTCGACATCTTGGAGGAGCAGTTCAAACGTGGCTCTAAGCGACAATTTCGCTGACCCATTCAACTACAGCATCTTCGTCGCTGCACTAAATACCAATTACAGCATGTTTGGAAACAGCAGCCTCGAAATGGGTGCTATCCACACTAACAACATAACGACGGCGTTAGGCAACGTGTTCAACGTCGATTGCAACCCGTCGGGCTTCCAAAACCTTTCTATTACCATAAAACAGGTGGCACCCTCTTCCGCACCTCAAAATGCAGCTTTGACTTTGTTCTCCCTTAGCGATACGAGTTTTTACACTTATGACCTAACTTCGTCCCTAAACTCAGCCCCCGTTGGCGCGTGGAACAACTTAACCATCCCTCTAGGACCCAAATCGTCAGGTTGGACGACAACAGGTACCCCGTCATGGGGTAACGTTACCGCTTTACAGTTAAGCCTAAATTATCCAGCTAATTCAAACATCACCGCCCGCATCGGCGCTTTGTTCTTCCGAGGACAATACCAGACACCTGTGCAAACTGACAGCCTTGGTCTTGTTGAACAGTTTCTGTCGTCGTATGGTTTCGAGTTCATTTTAGTCTGGTTCGTGTTAACTGGAATAATCTACCTGTTCTTTTACGGAATGAAAACCTCTCACGTTTGGAAACCACTCTTTGTCGCCACTGGTTACGCGTTGATCGTATTGGACATCAGAGCATTGATTAACATTATTGCAGCAGCCACTTTGCCAACCCTCTATTATCCCTTCGACATAACGCTTGGAGTTCGCTTCAACTTTTATGGAGCAACAGTCTATGCAGGAGCAGCAAGCAGCTTAACAACGCAGTCCCACGCCATCCTCAACAGCATCAACACCGCAACCGCTGGCTTCGGAACCATAGTTTTCCTGATGTTCGCCGTCTCCTACATCTGGATAGGCTTCTTATCCACAATAATAGTAGGAACACTAAAACCAGAGTTCTCAATGACAAAGCGAATTACAATCGCCGTAGTCAGCGTCGCCGCAACGGTCTTCCTGTCTCTTCTGCTAGTAGGACTGGTTTAAAACAAAGATGAAATGCCTTTTTCCGCGGCTTTTTGCTTGCTTTCCTTGCTGTTTAGCGCTCAGGTTATTTCTTAAGCAAGATTTATATGATTGAAATTCACCTTTGCAATTGAAAACCTTAGCGAAGAACATAGTTTAGGTGATTTGTGTTGACGGCAATTAAAGATTTGCAAAATGGGATGAAACGGGTGAGCGTTGAAGCCAAAGTTGTTGAAAAAGGCGAGCCCCGCGAAGTTAAATCCCGCTTCAAAGACGAAACCTACCGCATCGTGGACGCTGTGGTTGCAGACGAGACAGGCAGCATCAAGCTGACGCTGTGGAACGAGCAGATTGATCAGGTCAACGTTGGCGACAACATAAAAATAGACAATGGCTACATAACCAGTTTCAAAAGCGAAATCCAACTTAACGTCGGCAAATTCGGCACACTAAAAGTCTCATAAGGTACCAAGCACTTGACCATCGGTTTTTCTTGAAAGATTAGACGCTCTTCTTAATAACATAATTCGTAAGCTAAAGAATGGGAACAGTGAATAGACTATTTTTAGAACAGCCATTCTATTGCGAAGGATTAAGAGTTTTAGGAACTATACCTTACTTATGGCAAACCCTAGCCAAAAGGCAAATCAATTCAACAAGAAAAACAAATTAATCATCGCCGCATTGGCGATCGTTGCAGTTTTATTGGCTTCATTTTGGGTAACACAACAAATCTCCTTTTGGCCATCCAATGCTGTCAAACCCGATGTTACAGCGGTGCCGCCCATCACCGGGTACTACTTGAACTTCCAAGGCAACACCACCAAGATATTTGTTGGTTCGGCAACCGTGAGTTCTGGTTCTTACCCTTACCCCACACGCTCAGCTCTTGGGAGCAAATCAGGCAGCCCGCCAGTAGTGGAGAAGGGTGAGCCATGCGTCATAATCAATGTTACAATTCGCAATGATTATTCTGAACAGTCACCAGTGCCTGACCATTTTCCAGGTCATCCAACTTTGGCATATGTTTTCTTGACCGCAAAAATATTCAACGGAGACAAACAAATCAATTCAGTCGATTTAACGCATGTAGGTCTGCCCCCTGATGCCTGGTCATTGGCAGGTTTACAAGGTGGGGAAAACGAGACCATTTCCATTTACCTGGCGACCACAAGCAGAACGGAAATAACGGGTTTCGAGATTGTTCCCATGTTGATCGGTGGGCTTCCGTAGGCATAATTACTAAACTGTACGGTAACCTCCTTTTAGGCATCTATGACACGTGTCATGAATTATACTGAACCTGAGAAAAAACCTTATTAGTTGAAACAGTTGGGTTCATTTCTTAGAAGGGTGTTGGAGAAGCTAAATTGCAGTTTGAACTTATCGCTCCATACAAAATGTCGCCTGGACAGGCTGAAGCCGTTGAAAAGCTAGCCGCCAACATCCCCAAGAAACAGAAGCAAACCCTTCTCGGCATCACAGGCAGCGGCAAAACCTTCATCATGGCAAACTTGATCAACCGCCTCCAAAAGCCGACATTGATTATTGCGCACAACAAGATTTTGGCGGCTCAACTTTACGGCGAGCTAAGAGAGCTTTTCCCCCACAATCGAGTTGAATTTTTCATTTCGTTCTACGATTTTTATCAGCCTGAATCTTATTTGCCGGCTCAGGACATGTACATTGAAAAGGACTCTGACGTGAACGAGGAGATCGAGAAGATGCGTATGCACGCCGTGTCCAGCCTGGTAAGCCGGAACGACACGATAATTGTTGCCAGCATCAGCTGCATTTACAGCCTTGGAAACCCAGAAGACTTCAGAAGTATGGCGCTGTACCTGTCGGTTGGAAAGCAAATCGGAAGGCAAGAGCTCATCCGCTCGCTAGTTGAGATGCAGTATGAACGCAACGACATGGAGCTTGAGCCAGGCAGGTTCCGTGTGCGAGGCAACACAATTGATGTTGTGCCCTCCTACGAGAACGACATTTTACGCATTGAACTCGACGGAAACACTATTGGCAAACTCAAAGAAGTCCACCAAATAACAGGCGACGTAAAAGTTGCGGTCGACAGGCTAACGCTTTACCCTGCACGCCAATACGTTGTTCCAGAAGAGAAACATGCACTTGCACTTGAACACATCAAGCAGGAGCTGGAGCAGAGGCTTCCCGACCTACCGCCGCTCGAAGCACAAAGGCTTAAACAACGCACAAATTATGATTTGGAGATGATTAGGGAAATCGGTTTCTGCGCAGGCATGGAAAACTACAGCCGACACTTCGACGGACGCAGACCAGGCGAACCGCCCTTCACCTTGATGGATTACTTCCCTAAAGATTACCTGCTAATCATCGACGAGAGCCACCAGACGATTCCCCAATCCCGTGCCATGTACAACGGCGACTACGCAAGAAAAAAGAACCTTGTAGACTTCGGCTTCCGACTTCCCAGCGCACTCGACAACAGACCTCTCAAGTTTGACGAGTTCGAGGGCAAAATGGGCAAAGTCCTCTTCGTCTCCGCAACCCCAGCTGAGTACGAGTTGGAAAAGAGCGGTTCACCCGTCGAATTAATCACGCGGCCAACAGGCCTTTTGGACCCTGAAGTTGAGGTTCACCCCATTGTTGGGCAAATGCAGCATCTGATGGCTGAAGCAAAGAAAACCATCGAGCGGGGAGATCGAATCCTAATCACAACCCTCACAAAGCGAATGGCTGAGGATCTGGCGGATTATCTAGTTAAGGAAGGCTTCCGCGTTAGGTATATGCACTCTGACATCGACAGTTTAGACCGCATTGAGCTTGTGCGGCAGCTTCGAGTGGGCGACTTTGACATTTTAGTTGGAATCAACCTGCTGCGTGAAGGCTTAGACATCCCCGAGGTCGCAACCATCTTCATTTTAGACGCCGACAAGGAAGGGTTCTTGCGGGACGAACGGAGCCTCATCCAAACTATCGGACGGGCAGCGAGAAACGTAAACGGCAGAGTCATCCTGTACGCCGACATTGAAACAAGCTCGATAAAGCGAGCCATAGAAATAACCAATTACCGCCGCGCCTTCCAGAAACGCTACAACCAAATCCACAACATCACCCCCACGACCATAATTAAAAGCGTCTCACTCAAGGAAGGAACCATCAAAGGCACAAAGCACCTTCCCAAGTCAGACATTAGACGGCAAATAATCGAGTTGGATGCTAAAATGAGAGAAGCCGCTGAAAAACTCGATTTCGAACGGGCTATTGAATTGCGGGACACGATTGCCCAGTTGAATTCGGCTTTGGCTAGGAAGATGGAAATTGAAAGCTAGCCCAGAAAATGAGGGATTTGCGGCAAAAAGGTTCTAATCTCTCCTACTCAAACAAGTTACAATTTACAGAAGCGGAGAAGGAAACTGGTTTCGTTATGAGAGACAGCATCTCGATAAAGGGTGCAAGAGAGCATAACCTCAAAAACATTGATGTAGAGTTGCCCAGAAACAAGTTCATAGTCATTACTGGGCTGTCAGGTTCAGGAAAATCCACCCTTGCATTTGACACTATCTACGCTGAAGGACAACGAAGGTACGTGGAGAGCCTATCCGCTTATGCGCGACAATTCCTCGGCTTAATGGACAAACCCGACGTTGACTCAATCGAAGGGTTATCTCCCGCAATCTCGATTGAGCAGAAAAGCACAAGTAAAAACCCACGCTCAACCGTTGGCACAGTCACTGAAATATACGATTACCTAAGACTCCTCTACGCGCGGATCGGCACACATCACTGCCCAAAATGCGGCAGCTCAATTCACCCACAGAGCCCCGAAAACATAACCAGCCTCATCATGTCCGAAAAAGAGAAAACACTCATTTTCTTAGCCCCGATAATCCGTGGCATAAAAGGGACACACGAACAAGTTTTCGACGACCTCAAAAAGCAGGGTTACACCAAAATAAGGGCGGACCAGAAAATCTACGATTCCGATAGCATCAAGGAAGAAGTTAAACTTGTTCGGTACGAGAAGCACTGGATTGAAGCTGTCATCGACACAGTAAAAATCGCGGATGAAGAACGAAGCCGCATCAGTGAAGCCGTGGAGCAGGCACTTCAATTCGGCAAGGGAACAATGATAGTTATCGACGCCCAAAAGGAAGCTGAGGCGGAAAAGAAAAAGGAGCTTGAACGCTTCCAGGACGAAACCATGTACAGCACCTTCGGAGCATGCCCAAACCATCCCGAAATCGTTTTCGAAAGCCTTGAGCCACGGATGTTCTCATTCAATTCGCCTTTCGGTGCTTGCCCAACATGCCACGGTCTCGGAGAGATAACGGAAATTTCAGAAGACAAAGTAATCCCTAACAGAAACCTCTCCATCATAGACGGAGCACTCGCAGTCTACGGCAGCATGGACCTTAGCTGGCGTGCCCAACAGCTTGCTATGGTCGGCAAAAAGCACGGGTTCGACGTTTTCACTCCGATTAAAGATTTCACTGAACCGCAACTGCACGTGCTCATGTATGGTGACAGGGAACCTTTGAATGGTCAATGGTCCAATGGAGCGAGCATGTGGATGCGGGATGGCTGGGAAGGCGTAATCCCACAAACCATGAGGCTTTATCGTCAGACTGAAAGTGAATGGCGAAAAGAAGACATTGAAAAATTCATGACATCCAGACCATGCAACGCATGCAAAGGAAAAAAACTGCAGCCCGTTGTGCTCGCAGTTAAAATTTTAGATAAAAGTATCATTGACGCAACTGACCTTTCAATCGAAGAAGCGGTTGACTTCTTTCAAAACTTACCTGCGCAACTCAACGAAAAAGAATTAGCCATAGCCAAGCAGGTGCTCAAGGAAGTCAACGAGCGGCTGGGCTTTTTGAAGAATGTCGGTTTAGGTTATCTTTCGCTTTCAAGAGCGGCGAAGACTCTTTCAGGCGGCGAAGCACAGAGAATTCGTTTAGCCACGCAGATCGGCAGCAACCTTATGGGTGTTCTGTACATTTTGGATGAACCCAGCATTGGCTTGCACCAACGGGACAACGCTAAACTGATCAGTACTCTACATCGCTTACGCGACTTAGGCAACACATTGATTGTGGTTGAGCATGATGAGGAAACCATACGGAAAGCTGACTACATTATTGATATGGGACCAGGCGCAGGAGTCCACGGAGGACACGTTGTAGCCGAAGGTCCGCCAGATGAAATAATGGCTAACAAGCGAAGCCTCACAGGCAAATACCTCTCGGGCGAACTGAAAATTGAGGTGCCAGAGTCAAGGCGCAAACCATTAGGCTGCATCACAGTTAAAGGCGCAGAAGAAAACAACCTCAAACACCTCAACTTGCAATTACCGCTGGGAGTATTGTGTGGGGTCACAGGGGTTTCAGGCTCGGGCAAAAGCACACTGATGAATTTGACCGTTATTCCCAAGTTGCGGGAGATGTTCGGGGAGAAAATCGACAAAATTGGCAAACATGAATCAATCAATTTCCCTTCGTTTGTCAGAAACGTAATAGTAATCGACCAAGATCCGATTGGCAGAACACCGAGAAGCAACCCAGCAACCTACACCAAGCTTTTCGACGAGATTAGACGCATTTTTGCTTCAACCAAAGAGGCAAAAGCCCGCGGCTACAAAGAGGGACGTTTCAGCTTTAATGTGAAAGGCGGCAGATGCGAAACCTGCCAGGGCGACGGCGTCTTGCGCATAGAGATGAACTTTTTGCCAGACGTTTACGTGCAATGCAGCGACTGTAAGGGTAAACGTTACAACAAAGAAACCCTAAGCATCCTCTTCAAGGGTAAGAACATAGCTGAAGTTCTGGATATGACCGTGGAGGAAGCAGCTAAATTTTTTGAGAATACACCGCGGATTTCGCGCAAATTAACCACCCTTCTTGATGTCGGCTTAGGCTACATTAAACTTGGGCAAAGCTCAACGACTCTGTCGGGAGGAGAAAGCCAACGTATCAAAATCACCCGCGAACTAAGCAAAAACAAGTCAGGCCACGTTGTCTACATGCTTGATGAGCCAACCACAGGTCTACACTTTGATGACACTAAACGCCTCATCAGGGTGCTGAACAGGCTAGTTGACAACGGCAACACCGTTTACATAATCGAACACAACTTAGACGTCATAAAAAGCTGCGACTACCTTGTGGATTTAGGTCCTGAAGGCGGAGCCGCAGGAGGCGAACTGCTGGCACAGGGAACACCTGAAGAAGTCGCGGAAATCAACTCATCGTATACCGGCAAATTCTTGCAGAAAATACTTAACCGCCCACAACAAGAAATAGGTTTGGCAGTGAAGCAGACTGCATGATCCAAATAAAGTGCGCCTCAGATTTCAAAAGTTCTGACATACCAAGACACCCTGGAGTTTACATCTTCAAAGACGAGCATGGCGAAATCCTCTACATCGGCAAGGCTAAAAACCTACGTTCCCGAGTCAAAAGCTACTTCTTAAATAAGGATCAGCCAGCAAAAACGAGACAGCTGGTTTCCAGAATCCGCGGCATCGACTGGATAATTGTAAACAACGAGGTTGAAGCTCTACTTTTGGAGAACAAGCTGGTTAAGCAGCACACGCCCAAGTACAACATTGACCTTAAAGACGCTAAAACCTTCGCTTACATCTCTCTGACAAGGGAACCTTACCCTCGGGTGCTTACCAGCCGTAAAGTGGCACGCAAACTCGAATCGTTCGGACCTTACACCGAAGGCTTCATACGGCAAGACCTTCAACGTCTCGTCGTCCGCGTGTTTAAGCTGCGCACATGCAAAACCATGCATAAACGCGCCTGCCTGAACTATCACATACACCTCTGCACCGCCCCATGCATTGGAAAAGTCACCGCCGAAGAGTACGGCGAGCAAATCAAGCAGGCGCGATCCTTCCTGAACGGAAATTACCAGCAAACCATAAAACAACTCAACTCCCAGATGGAACAAGCCTCCCAAGGCCAGAAATACGAAACTGCCCTTGAACTTCGCAACCAAATCGCCTCCATCAGGCTTGTCACTGAACACCAGATTGTAGACCAAGAACGGCGATTCGACCAAGACATCTTAGCCTTCAAGCAGGTCGGCGACAAAATGCTCGCTGTCCAAATGGGAGTCAGGAGAGGCGTGCTACTTGGGAAAAAACAGTTCAGCGTTGACCTGCAGCCTCAAGTTGAACAGGAATTCCTAAAGGCTTTCTATGCGAGCAATCGAATCCCACGAGAAATCCTCCTAAACAAGCCTTGCTGGCAAGAACCCGAAGAAAAGAAGGCTCTCGAAGAATTCCTATCGACAAAACGGTTAGCGCCAGTCTCTTTGATCATCCCCAGAAAAGCAAACAAACTTGCCCTAGTCCAGTTGGCAGAGAAAAACCTTGAGTCAACCTTGGAAGTTGACAGCTCACTGGTCGATCTGCAAAACGAACTTAAACTTCCAACCCTCCCGCGGATAATCGAATGCTTTGACATCTCCAATTTGGGGCAGGAACATGTTGTTTCAGGCATGGTCAGCTTCAAAGACGCCAAACCCGACAAGAAAAACTATCGGCGATTCAAAATCAAAACCTTCACTGGGCAGGATGACTTCGCCGCCGTCAACGAAGTTGTGGCACGAAGGTACAGGCGGTTGCTTGAAGAAAAAACCCAGCTGCCCGACTTGGTGCTTATAGACGGCGGACCCGGGCAAGTTAAAGCGGCAAAAGCGGCGCTCCAAACTGTCGGCTTAAATCTCCCGGTGATGGGGTTAGCGAAGGAGCATGAAGAAATATATTTGCCAGGAGACTCAGCGCCCAAAGTCTTCGACAAGAACAGCCGAATGATGCTTTTGCTTAGAAAGATCCGTGATGCAGCGCACGACTTCTCTCTGGGTTATAACCTGAAGCGGCGGCAAATGAAAACAAGAGAAGAATTCAAACAAGCCAAAAAGTAAACGCGGCTTTCCCGTTTATGCAAACCGTTTTAGCGTTTGAATGCTTAAATCTATATTCTCCTTAAGACAAACTGTATCCTGCACGTTAGAGGTCAATATTGTGGCTGAGGAAAAGGAAAGATCGACGCCGAAATCCCGCATAGAAACTCTATCCGACTTGATTTTCGGGTTAGCCCTCTCCATAGGCGCCCTTACTTTAATTGGGCAGGCGCCAAGCAGCTTTGAGGATTTGGTTGTATCTATAGGGTATTACGCGTTTAGTTTTCTCATACTCATCAGCGTCTGGTACGGGTACACTCGCATTATGTCAAACGTGCGCATCGAAACGCGAAGAGAAGTTGAACTAAATATTCTGCTGTTGTTCTTGGTTTCAATTGAACCCTTCCTGTTTAACGAACTTAATTCTTCTAGCCTTCCAACACAATATGTTTCAATACTTTACGCTTTGGACTTGGGAGGATTATTTGCAATCCAAGCGCTTCTTGCCAACTCCATTTTAGCTGACAAGAAAAGACCAGAAGAGTTGCTTCGTCATTATGTAGCGGTGAGAAACTCGCAGATAGTGGGTGCAGCAATCTTCTTCATTTCAGTCCTTCCCTTCTTTTGGAGCTTAGCAATACCTATAACCAGCAAAGCAAGCATCCCCTCAAGATTCATTCTCTGGATAGCCCCCTTGTTCTTACGCTTTATCCGACGCTTGTGGGAGAAGCGCGGTTAAGCTTGAACCCAAAAAACGATTTAACTCATGGACAAATAATAAGGTGGTTTTTGGCGGGCCCGACGGGAATTGAACCCGCGGCCTACGGATTAAGAGTCCGCCGCTCTGGCCTGACTGAGCTACGGGCCCGCATGGTTTGCTTTGAAAAAAGTTTCATTGGCTAATATAGAGCTTGCGGTATCGTTGTGACTGCAACCTGATGCAATCAAAAACTAATAACTACGTTCCCCTTTTATGTTTTTATGAGCGTGTTCTTATGGCGAATTCTTTGAGCAAAGTTTTTGTTCTAAAAACAACCGATCGAACCTCAGGCATCCCGGCATTGCTTAAAAAATTCAATTTAGCCGACTACTCTGGAAAAGATGTGGCTTTGAAAGCGAACTATAACAGTGCTGACCCGTTTCCAGCGTCAACCCACCTTGACACGTTAAGAGCCTTAGTGCTTGGCTTGAAGGGCGCCGGAGTAAGCTGGATAACTTTGGCTGAACGCAGCGGCATGGGCGACACCAAACAGGTTCTGGAGGAAATGGGCGTTTTAGCCCTCGCAAAAGAAATGGGATTTAAAGCGGTTGTCTTAAACGACGTCGGCAAGCAAGATTGGGTAAAGATAGAGAAAAAGGGCAATCACTGGCTCCGTGGATTTTACATTGCTAGAGTGTTCCGTGAGGCTAGCAAAGTGGTCCAAACGTGCTGCCTAAAAACGCACAGGTTCGGCGGTCACTTCACGCTTTCATTGAAGAACTCAGTAGGCTTAGTTGCAAAAAAGGTTCCAGGCGGAATGTACGATTACATGTGGGAGTTGCATGGTTCACCGTATCAACGCCAGATGATCGCTGAGATAAACAGCCATTACAACGTGGATTTTGTTTTGATGGATGGAATAAAAGCCTTCGTCACGGGCGGACCTGAAAGTGGAACACTGGTTGAGCCGAAGCTTTTGCTTGCTAGCCGAGACCGTGTAGCCATTGACGCCGTCGGGGTAGCTATTCTCAAAATGCACGGTGCAAAAGGCAAGGTCGGCGAAGCAGGCGTTTTCGAGCAGGACCAACTCAAGCGGGCTTCAGAGCTGGGTTTGGGAGTAAAGTCAGTTGCTGAAATAAAGTTAACGCCGTTGAATGATGAGAGCCGTGTGGATACAGAAAAGATTGAACGGTTTTTGGACTCGCGGCGCCTTATGCGTTAGGCTTGGGTTTAGCTTTCGTAAGTATGTCTGGTTTGTCGCTTGTGATGCCGTCCACGCCTTTCTTGGCGTACAATTCGACTTCCTCGGGGTTGTTTATGGTCCAAACTACCACTTTCAGACCGTTCTCGTGAGCTTTCTCAACGTTAGCCGTATGCACGAACCGGTACAGAGCGACAAGATAGTTGGCTTTCAGATCCAGCGCCGCTTTTAGAGGATTCTTGTGTTTCGCGTAAATCAACCCCGTCTCTATGTCACCGTCTAATTCTCTGACTTTCCGGAGCGCATCTTCCAAGAAAGAAACGACCACAACGTTCTTCTCCAAGTTCCTATCGTGCACAACCGAGAGCACCTGTTTCTCAATGCCGTCTTCCTTCAACTCCACAAAAACTTTGACCTTCTTATCCAGAAAATCCAAAGCTTCCTCCAACGTCGGAATCTTCTCGCCACCCTCAGAGGAAAACTCCTTGATTTCCTTAAGCGTTAGCTCGCTCACCAAGCCTTCGCCGTTCGTTGTCCGCTTAACGTCTGCGTCGTGGATTACGACAAGCTGGTTATCCTTTGTTTTCCTAACGTCTAACTCGACTGCGTCTACACCGATTTCAAGCGCTTTCCTGAAACTTGCCAGTGTGTTTTCAGGCGCATAAGCTCTAGCGCCCCTGTGGCCAATACGTAACATAATAGACTGTTTCAACAAGAAGGAATAATATGTTTTGGCGAACAAGAGTAGAGTTCCAACCTATAGGTCGAAAGCTTAAAATCTTGATTAATCAGTGAAAAGCATGGAGCAGAGCAACCGATGTCTTCTCGGCAGGAAATGGTTTTGAGTCCAATCGGATATGTTAAAACCGACGCGGTCGGCAACGATGTTAAAGATAAAACGAGAGTTTCAAAAATCATACTCAACTCCGAGTTATTAGAAGCCTTGGATGGTATTGATGGCTTTTCACATGTGTTTGTGCTTTTTTGGCTCAACGAGGTAACCAGCCAGCATCGGGCTCTAAAGTTTCATCCAAGGGGTAGAATGGATATGCCTCTTCTGGGTGTTTTCGCGCTTAGAACTAACCAACGACCAAACCCAATCGGATTAACGCTTGTTGAACTCCTAAAGGTCGAAGGCAACATCTTGACTGTTCGCGGCTTGGACGCCTATAACGGAACGCCAGTCTTGGATATCAAACCCTTCGACTCTTGGGACTGCGCCGCAAACGCAAAGGTTCCTGACTGGTGGATTAAACTAAACCAGTAAAAACCTAAACTAAAGCAGACCTTCTATTCCATACTTTGCATCAAAAACCTTCAAAAGTTCTTTTCTAAGGTCTTCGCCCTTCAAATCTGCAGCCGCAACGCGCTCAAATTCGCTGGCAAGCTCAGAGTCCTTCCAAACATCTTTGAACCAGTTTCCAAAGTCGCCACGGTAAAAGTGGAACTCAATGGATTCAACACTGATCTGTTTGATAACTCTGTAAAACTGGTCAAGTGACTCAGCAGTAAATTCTGAAGGTCGATCGATACCGAAATAGAAGTGGAAGGCACTCTCTTTCGGAACAGGCGTGAAGACTTTAAGGGCTGCTTTTCCCTTTTGAGTTATCCCGTAGCCGCTTCCGACCTTCTGCAAAAAGCCCTCTTTAGCGAGCTCTTGGATCTGATGGATAGCCTGGTCCGGGGTCGAATTGACTTTTTGAGCAAACATAGCCAAATCCATGCGGCTTGTGATTTCGCTCAGCGCTTTTAGAACTTTAAACTGGTCTTCTTTCAAGAGCATCCCTACTTGACAGTATGTCGAACGGAAATTTAAACCTCTTAATCGCTCACTGCGTAAGAAAGATAAGTGTTCACATGGCTAGAGCTCATTTAAGAGCTTTCAGTCTAAGAGAAAATGAAATCAAAAGCAATAGAAAATAAAACACTATATAGATTACGCTGGGTACCCCTAAAAATCTCTACTCCTTCTTAAAGAACTAGAACAAGGAGGCAAAACCATGTGCAATTTACCAATCCAAATTCATGATGACACAGAAACAAGAATTGCTGCAAAAAAAGCGAAAACATCCAAACAAAACGATCTGGAGATTTCTATATCTCACCTAGTGACTCTGTACCCCGTAGTTAACTAGCATGCATTCTTATTTTTTTTAGCCCTGAACATTCGTCAAACATTTTTGGTGCTATAAGCGCCGGTGAGCTTCGGCAAACAGGTTTCTGAACATGTAAGTTTTTATCCCTAAAAATCGACTTTACCTAGTGAAAAGTATGAGCGATTACATCATCATATTGGTTACTGCGAAAGACAGGGAGGAAGCTGATAAGATTTCGCAGTTGCTTGTGAAGGAACGTTTGATCGCTTGCGCGAACATTGTTAATCCAGTGTCTTCGTTTTTTCATTGGGTTGGGAATATTGAGAAGGCGGAGGAGTGCTTGATTGTTATGAAGTCGCGCAGGGATTTGTTTGCCGAGGTTGTAGGGCATGTTAAGCGTTTGCATAGTTATGAGGTTCCTGAGGTTTTGGCTGTTCCGATTGTTGATGGGTCGAAGGCGTATTTGGATTGGATGAGTGTTGTGCTTAAGCCCAAGCTATAATGTACGTTTTTGTGCAGATAAGCCTTAAATAATACATTGAAGTATGTTTCTGAACCATAGGGAGCTCAAATCTAAATGAGGAATTACATTTGGCGCAGCCGCCACACAAACCAAACCAGCTAACCCCCTAAAAATAAAGAAAATCACCCTAAAAGAGCAACCCCTCGAAATATTCTCAAGACTCCAAAAAAAATACCGAACAGCCTATCTTTTGGAGTCAATCGAAGGACCGAAAAAGCTTGCACAGTACTCATTCATCGGGTTCGACCCAAAAATAACCATAATAGCCAAAAACGGCAAAGCCAAAATCAAAAACGAAAAAACAGGCGAAACAACCACTGAGAAAACAAGCGACCCACTCCAAACTTTAGAACGCCTCCTCAAAGAAGAAGCGGTTCCAAACACAGAATTCCGATTTGTAGGCGGAGCAGTCGGCTACATTTCTTATGACTCCGTCCGTTACTGGGAACGCCTGCCCCAGACCAGCGTGGATGACCTCTGCTTTCCCGACTTGGAAATGGGCATATTTGACAACGGCTTTGTTTTCAATCATGTAGAGAAACAGGCCTTTTACTATTACCGTGGCGAGAATCGGCTGACTGAAGTTGAAGGACTACTCAGGCAACAAATCGATCCGGAGCAGTTGTGGTACACGCAACCTAAAGTAAACATTAAAAAAGAAACGTATGAAGCCGCGGTGGAAAAAGCGAAGCAATACATAACGGCAGGCGATATTTTCCAAGTTGTCCCATCAAAAAGATACCAGTTCCAAATAAAGGGTAACCTAATCCCGTTCTACCAGACGTTAAGAACCATTAACCCTTCGCCATACATGTATTACTACACTTCAGGCGAACGCCAAATTGTTGGCGCTAGTCCAGAAATGCTTGTCCGCGTCGAGAAAAGAACCGTCGAAACCTTCCCGATTGCAGGCACCCGACCTGTCGTCGAGAACCCAGACGAGAATAGTAAGTTGGTCGCTGAGTTGCTTGCCGACCCCAAGGAACGCGCCGAACACGTCATGCTTGTCGATTTGGCACGCAACGACGTCGGAAGAATCAGCAAATATGGAAGCGTCCACGTACCCGAGTTCATGCAGGTCCACCAGTACAGTCACGTGCAACATATAGTCTCCCGAGTAGTGGGGCACCTCAAGGACGGCCTTCAAAGCTACGATGCCTTACGCGCTGTTTTTCCAGCGGGAACAGTTTCTGGAGCTCCAAAGGTGCGAGCAATGGAAATCATCGATGAACTTGAACCAGTGAGGCGTGGGCCATACGCTGGAGCCGTTGGCTACTTCTCCTACAACGGCAACGCAGATTTTGCCATAACAATCCGAACCCTCTTCGCACAAAAGAACCAAGCGTACATTCAAGCAGGCGGTGGAATCGTGGCTGACTCAGTGCCTGAGCAGGAGTGGTTTGAAACCGAGCACAAAGCAAGGGCGCTGATGCAGGCGCTGGAGCAGGCTGGAGGCACAGGACAATGAAGGTGCTAGTAATTGACAATTACGATTCGTTTGTTTACAACCTTGTTCAGTACATCGGCGAACTAGGCGGTGAACCTGTGGTCTATAGAAACGACAAGGTAACCTTGGACCAGTTGAATGCGCTTAAATCTGACAGAATTGTGATTTCGCCAGGTCCAGGCATGCCTGAAGACGAGCGTTACTTTGGGGTCTGCACAAGAATCCTGCAAACCATGAGTCGAACAACGCCGACCTTGGGAGTGTGTCTTGGCCATCAGGGAATAATCCACGCTTACGGCGGAAAAATCATCCATGCCAAACGTCTCATGCACGGAAAAACCTGCACTATAAAGCATGACCAAAAGGGGATCTTCGCAGATGTCCGCAACCCCTTCACTTCGATACGGTACCATTCGCTTGCTGGAGAACGCTACTCTTTGCCGTCGTGCCTGAAAATTTCGGCAGAGTGCGTTGAAGACGGGGAAATAATGGGTGTCCGCCACGTCAAGTACCCGATTAACGGCGTCCAGTTCCACCCTGAATCAATCCTATGTGAGGACGGCAAGCTCATTATCAAGAACTTCTTGGAGGGCAATCAGCTATGATTCGGGAAGGCATTCAGAAACTCATCGAAGGCATCAGCTTAACCAGCGTCGAGTCAGGCGAAATCATGCGTGAAGTCATGTCGGGGCAGGCAACAAACTCACAAACCGCCGCGTTCTTGACCGCTCTACGGATAAAGGGTGAGGCAGTCGAAGAGCTTATCGCCTTTGCGTCAGTCATGCGTGAACAAAGCACTCAAATTCATCCCTGTGTGATGGGCCGCCTCGTGGATACCTGCGGGACGGGCGGAGATAAAATAAAAACTTTCAACGTGAGCACGGCAGCTGCCTTCGTGATTGCTGGAGCAGGTGTTTCGGTTGCCAAGCATGGAAACAGGTCAGTGACCAGTAAATGCGGAAGTGCCGATGTGCTGGAAAAACTTGGGTTAAACCTGTTTTCCGAGCCTAAAGTGGTCGAAGCCATGATTGAAAAGGTCGGGGTTGGCTTCATGTTTGCGCCAGCATTCCATCCAGCCATGAAGTACGCGGCTGAGACCAGACGGGAAATTGGCATCCGAACCGTATTCAACCTTCTCGGACCATTAACAAACCCCGCAAGCGCCAACGCTCAACTACTCGGTGTGTACGACCCCAAACTCACCGTTCCTCTGGCATACGCGTTGGGTCGGCTAGGATGCGAAGAAGCCATGGTTGTCCACGGGTTAGATGGTCTGGACGAGATTTCAACTGTTGGTAAGACGGCGGTTGCGTGGTTGAAGGATGGCAAAGTCACGGAACTGGAAACTTCTCCACGAGACTTTGGCGTAAAGCAGGCAAGCGTCGCCGATTTGAAGGTGTCCTCAGCTGAGGAAAGCGCGGACGCATTCTTCAGAATACTAAGCGGCAAAGTAGTAGCCGACGACTCGAAAATGGAGTTTGTGCTCGTTAACAGTGCGGCGGGAATTATCTTGGGCGGGAAAGCGGATGACTTCTTGGGCGGCATGGAGATAGCCCGCAAGTCAATAATGAGCGGCGCAGCCTACGACAGGCTAAAAAAGTTGATTGAGGCTTCGGGCGGAAACCCTTCTAAACTTGAGGAGTATGAAGCCAAGTATGAGTGACTACCTTGATGTATTGGCGCGTGTCGCCCAAGTAACCATTGATAGCGAATACTACGAGATGGCAAAATCCGCAGACACTATGCACCTGAGCCTGCGCAAAGCGATTTTGCAAAGCCAAAACGTGCCGGTTATAGCAGAAATCAAAGCTGCTTCCCCTTCAGCAGGGGTAATCAAGAAGGACCTTAATCCCGGCGAGGTTGCGCGAGCGATGCAGAGAGGCGGAGCGGTAGCTTTGTCAGTTTTAACTGAGCCGAAACATTTCGACGGTAGTTTGGAAGCTTTAGCCGCTGCAAGAGAAGCAGTGGAAATTCCGCTTCTAATGAAAGACATTGTTCTCAGCCCCGTGCAGGTTTATGCTGCAGGGAAAATGGGAGCCAACGCGGTCCTTCTGATTAAGGCGCTTTTTGACCGTGGCTACTGCGAAAAAACCCTCGACGAAATGATTGATGGAGCCCACATCCTGGGGCTTGAGGTTCTGCTTGAAACCCACACTGAGGCAGAGTTTCAATCAGCTGTGAAGGCAAACGCGGATTTGATTGGAATAAATAACCGTGACCTTGCGACCTTTAAGGTAGATTTGAACGTGACAAAAAACATTTTAGAGAAAAACGGTTCAAACGGCAAACCAGTGATAAGTGAAAGCGGAATAAAAACACCTGCCGACATACATTTCCTCCGTGAAAGCGGCGCCAGTGCTTTCCTAGTTGGATCAGCTATCATGTCAAGCAGCAACGTGGAAGGAAAAGTCAAGGAGTTTGTAGAGGCAAAATGAAGTTAACCGAATATCCAGTAGACGGAAAATACGGCAAGTACGGCGGACGCTTCGTTCCCGAAATCCTAATGGAAGCAATCAAGGAGCTTGAAGAAGCCTATGAAAAAGCGAAAAAAGACCCCGCCTTCCACAAACAGCTCGATTATTACCTGGCAGATTTCGCTGGGCGACCCACACCGCTGTACTACGCTGAAAACCTATCGAGGGAACTGGGCGGCGCCAAAATCTACTTAAAACGCGAAGACCTCGCCCACGGCGGCGCACACAAAATCAACAACACTTTGGGGCAGGCGCTGCTAGCTAAGCGAATGGGCAAGACGCGAGTAATCGCTGAGACAGGAGCAGGTCAGCATGGCGTGGCAACCGCCATTGCGTGCGCTGCCTTAGGGTTGCGGGCTGAAGTTTATATGGGCACAGAAGACTGCGAGCGTCAGCGTCTGAACGTTTTCCGTATGAAGCTTCTTAACGCGCAGGTACATCCTGTGGAGACAGGCTCAAAAACGCTTAAAGACTCGATAAACGAAGCCTTCCGCGATTGGGTAACCAACTTGGAAAGCACCTATTACCTGATCGGCTCCGTCGTCGGACCTCACCCGTACCCGATGATGGTTCGAGATTTCCAAAGCGTCATAGGCAAGGAACTCAAAGATCAATTCCAAAGAAAAGAAGGCGGCCTTCCAAACGCGCTGGTCGCATGCGTGGGCGGCGGAAGCAACGCAATAGGCACGTTCTACCCGTTCGAAGACGACTTGGAAGTTGCGCTGTACGGGGTGGAAGCGGCAGGTGAAGGTTTGGAAACGGGCAAGCACGCGGCGTCTCTTGGCGCTGGAGCCGAAGGGGTCTTCCACGGCATGCTAACCTATGTTTTGCAGGACAGCAACGGGCAAATCCAGAACACAAGCAGCGTTTCAGCGGGCTTAGATTACCCAGGCGTTGGACCCGAACTCTCCTTCCTCAAAACACTCAAAAGAGCACAGTACACTTCAGCCACTGACAAGGAAGCCGTGGAAGCTTTCCTGACCCTATCCAGAGAAGAGGGAATCCTACCGGCTTTAGAGTCAGCGCACGCCGTAGCTTACGCAATGAAACTTGCCTCGAAAATGAAGAAGAACCAATCAATCGTAGTGACTCTTTCCGGACGCGGGGATAAGGATGTCGAAACAATCGCTGACTACATAGGTGCGAAAATATGAACGCGATTGCAAAGGCATTCCAAAAAACCAAAGAAGGGGGAAACGGCGCCCTAATCGGCTACGTCACCGCAGGAGACCCCACACCCGAGTTGACACCCAAAATCGCTGACGCCCTAATCCAAGGCGGAGTAGACATCTTGGAACTCGGGTTACCGTTTTCTGACCCTATAGCCGATGGACCCACAATTCAGGCGGCGAGCGTTCGAGCACTGGTTGCGGGAACAACGCCCCTAAAAGTGCTGCAGATTGCAAAAGAGATACGCAAAAGCCACGAGACGCCAATTGTAATAATGACCTACTACAATCCAGTCTTCAGAACTGGGTTGGAGAAATTTTGTCGTCTATCCAAGGAATTCATGGTGGACGGTGTCATTGTTCCCGACTTGCCGGTTGAAGAATCCGGCGACTACAAAAAGGCAGCGGCAAAGTTTGGGTTGGACACGATTTTCTTGGCCGCGCCGTCCACAACCCCTGAGCGGCTTAAGGCTATTGTTCAGTGTTCCTCGGGCTTTCTTTACCTTGTTTCTCACTTTGGCGTGACGGGAGCCAAAACTGCAGTAGAAGATTCAACAATTCAACTCATCAAACGAGTTCTGCCAGTTACTTCAGGAAAGATCAATCTGGCAGTCGGCTTCGGAGTCTCAAAACCGCAACATGTAAAACGAATCGTTGCCGCAGGAGCTGACGGCGTAATCGTTGGAAGCGCCTTCATCGACCTAATCCAAAAAACCCAGGACGACACTGTCGCCATGCTTAAGGAGTTGGAGGCAGTAGCCTCAGAAATGAAAAAAGCCACAAAAATATTGGAAAAGTAAAGAGCCGCTTAAGTTTTCTGGCTGGCGACTAGGGGCTGATATTCCGCAACGAAGTGAACATTTGGGAACTGTGTCAACGCTCTACCCGCTCCTTCGGAAGGCAGAACCCTTAGGTTTTCCACTTTGCAGGCGCCGCAAATGTCCACTAACCCGTTTCTGATCGCTTCGGCTGCCGATTCTTCACCAGCGTAAACCTTTAGGATTTTGACGGGTGTGTTGAGGGGCATGCGTTTTTCTGCTTTTTCCCGTCGAACTTCGCCGATTAATCCCAGAACGATGTTGCCTTGCTTTTCCGCTTGCTCATCAACCATTGACTGGTTGCATTGAGGCCAAGGAGAAACGTGGAGGCTACCAAAGCCCATTGCCTTGGCGTAAATGCATTGGTATATCTCTTCAGTCAAGTGGGGAACAACAGGCGACAGAAGTTGCAGTACACGATACAAGACGTTGTAAAGGACGTGTTGAGCGGCGACTTTTTGGGCTTGCCCACCCAACTCGGGTCTGTAGAGCCTGTCTTTGACAGCTTCCAAGTAGGAATCGCAGAGCATATGCCAGGTGAAGTTGCGGATTTCTTCGACTGCAATGTTGAATTGGCATTTCTCGTAGGCTTCAGTTACTCTTTTAATGACGTTTTCAGCTTGGCTAATCATCCATCGATCCAGAAGCTGCAAATCCATTGGCGCCTCGTTGCTGGGTTGGTAATCGCTTAGGAGTTTACTTGCGAAGCCCGATGCATTCCACAGCTTAACCAAAAATCTTCTGCCATATTCGACGTCCTGCATTCGATAGGGAATGTCAGAGCCCGTTGCGCCTCCGGCTGCTGCCCACTGTCGAATAGCGTCAGCACCATACTTGTTGAGGGCTTCAGGTGCCGCCACGTAATTCTTGAGGGATTTGCTCATTTTTCTGCCATCTTGGCCCAGCACCATCCCGTTGATGAGAACGCTTTTGAAAGGCGTTTCATCGAACAGCGCCAAATGCCTAACCATGAGATAGTAAGCCCAAGTTCGGATGATGTCAGTACCTGAAGGATGCATGCTGGCGGGAAAAAGCCGGTGCCAATCCGCGCGGTCTGGCCAACCTGCGTGCACAGCGCAGGTTATCGAGGAATCCATCCACGTATCGAAAACGTCAGGTTCGGGGGCGAATTCTTTTCCACCGCATTTGGGGCATCCGCTGATGCGCGGGACTTCAAGCTTGGGGTCGATAGGCACCCATTGCTCATCAGCGAGGATCAGTTCTCCGCATTTTTTGCAGTACCAAACTGGGATCGGTGTTGCGAAAATCCGTTGGCGGCTGATGACCCAATCCCAATCAAGCGATTTTGCCCAGTCGACAAGTCTGTTCTTCATGAAGTCAGGGTACCAATCAATCTCGTTCGCCGTTTTCTCAACTGCATCTGTCAGTTTGCGCGTTTCCATAAACCACTGCTTCCGCTCAAGGATCTCCACTTGGGCTTTGCAGCGATCGCAAACCCCGATCTCCTGACTGATTTTCTCGGTTTTCTCAATCAGGCCAGCGACCGTCAAGTCTTGGACAATGGCGGCCCGTGCTTGTTTTGTAGTTAAGCCCTGGTATTTGCCGCCGTTTTCGTTGATGCGGCCGTTCTCGGTCAGCAGTGTGATGACTGGAAGCTTGTTCTGGAGTACCGTTTTGACGTCTTCTTTGTCGCCGTAGGTGCAGATCATGACCACGCCGGTGCCGAACACTGGGTCCACACATTCATCGGAAATAACCGTTACGGGGCGATTTACAATGGGAACGGTAATCTTCTTGCCGACGTACTTGCAATATCGCTCATCTTTCGGGTTCACTTCAATCGCCACGCAGGCGGGTATGAACTCGGGCCGTGAGGTGGCAATAGTCAGAAAATCCTGCGTTTTCGCAACTTGGAAGCGGATGTAGTGCAGAACGCCGTCGCGTTTAATGTAGTCCACTTCGGCGTCGGCTATGGCTGTTTCGTCGTGGGGGCACCAGTTGACCGGATGTGTGCCCTGGTACATGAAGCCTTTCTTATGGAGAAGAATGAAACTGAGTTGGGTTCGGCGCCAGTAGTCTGGGTCCATGGTGCGGTACTCTGTGGTCCAGTCGATGCTGCAGCCCAACTTGAGGATGCCGTCTTTCATCATGGCAATGTACTTCTCAACGAGTGCAATGCACATTTGTCGGAACTGATCGGTCGGCAATTCTCTTTTGCGTATGTTATGTGTTTTTTCAACTTGGATTTCTATTCCTAAACCGTGGCAATCCCAGCCCTGGGGAAAATGGACGTTGAACCCACGCATCCGCTTGTAGCGGGCGACCATGTCGAAGTAGGTCCAATTTAGAACGTTACCCATATGCAACTCACCCGAGGGGTAGGGCGGAGGAGTGTCTATGCTGAATGGAACACGCCGGGTGTCTTTCCAGTCGTAGCGGAAAATGCCTGTTTCGTCCCATTTCTGCTGCCATTTACGCTCTATCTCGAGGAAATTGTATTCTTTAGGCAAGGGTTGCATCGGTTTCACTCTTCTTTTTTAATAAGTCAAGGTAAGATAATATAAACACTATATTAAGTCACCTTAGAGTTTCTCATCTCAGAATTAAGACCCGAAAGTGAATTTTGCACGAATTGTCCAAAAGGTTGCGAAGCGAAAATGGAGCCTAGGAGGGGAATTGAACCCCTGTAAAATCGCTCTGCAGGCGATTGCTTATGCGACTCGGCCACCTAGGCTTAGCCTGCCATCAAATCTTTCTCAGTCTTTTATTTAAGCTTGTTCAGACTACGTTTGCGAAAAGGACAATCTAAATTCATCCAAGAAATTCCAGAAAATTAAATTGTCTCGCCGATTCTTGGGGTTTATGCCAAAAAGCTGGGGATGGGAATTGAACTCTCAGCCAGTGGAGAAATCACCCGCAAAACCCCATTTCTTTTTTTGTGTAAATGAATCTCAAGCTGAAATTATTGTGTATAAGCTTTTATACCCTGTCCCATGGCGACACCTTTGGCATCTCCCGCACAACCCCTCCTTTTTCTTTAAGCTCATAACTTGACTGAAAACAACGAGGAGACATAAACATTGGAACCCAAGATCATTGATTGCCCGCATTGCGGCAAAATCATCCCTGAGTACGTTCTCAAAGGGGGATCAATGAGAACTACCGTAACCTGCCCTGATTGCGGCAGCCGAAGAAACTACAAGAACGGGATGAGGTACACCCGATCTGGGCAAATTCAGACTTACGTATGCCGCCACTGTTACCGCAGGTTTTCGTGACCACTCAAAATTCTCTGTTTTTTTTTGCCGCTTCATTCTCACGAGTTACTGCATTACGAGGTGAAAGACAAGTTTGGGCGGAGGCGGAAACTTAGGTCAAATCAAGGCGGCTTGCACTGCGCAAAAATTCGGGCAAACCTTCGGAGGGCGGGCGAGACAATAGTCATTCGAAGTGATCCGAGGGATTTTTTTCTAATACTGGAAGGAGAGAATGAGCATTCAGTTGGAATGACCCCGCTCAATCTCTCTTACCTTAATTACAGCAGAAGGCCCCAGCAAATATGAAATGAAACCCAAAGCAAGACCGACGGCCACACCAATTAATCCACCCACAAAAAATCCCCCGATTGGCCAACCGAAAGTAATAGCAATAATTAACCACTTAATTTTTCGGTTTCCCTCGAAGAACTCTCGTCGTTTTTCCCAGTTTAAAGAATCTTTAAATGCGATATAATCAATCAAAGTCTTAGATTTATTCTTCGCCAAGTTTCCGCATTTTGGACAGGGCCCAGTGTAATCCGATGCCATAATTTCGCCACATTTGCTGCAGACCACCTTCGTTTCTAGCTCTTTACTCGATTTTCAGGTCCCTCATGCATTCCTTAGATAGGCATTGATCATGTGTTAAGATAATAAGAGGGTTAAATGACAAATTTAAGGTTAGCATTTCGCGGCGGGCGGGGAAGGATCCGATCCTACGCCCTGCAAGCGATTTCACCCAAGAATTCCTCTTTTTCATTAATAATGTGAAGCGCGCTTGCCCTGCCCGAAAAGGATGAGCATATATTATTATTTAATTATGACAATATAACATTTGGTTGTCAGGATTGTTTACTATGAAAAAGTCTAATTATGCCCTCGTCATTTTTACTTTTGTTTTGACTTTATCAGCGTTTTTCTGTCTTGTATTGTCTCCAGCGGCACTTGCATCCGGTAATTCTTCCTCGGCTGATTGGCCGATGTTTCACCATGATCTTACTCATTCAGGTTACTCAACCAGCACGCCAACTGCAACTAACGCCACTTTACTATGGAACTATACGACCAACAACCCAGTTGGCGCTTCGCCTGCAATCGCCAACGGTCGCGTATATATAGGTTCTGACGGTGGAATCGCCTACTGCCTTAATGCCTCAAGCGGGTCCGAAATATGGAATTTCACAGTCGTTACTACAAGCAGAGGGCTTCAAGGCGAGGGAGTCCCAGCAATTAGTTCTTCGATGGCTGTTGCTAATGGTTACGTCTATTTTGGATGTTACGACCGAAACGTGTATTGCCTGAACGCTTTAACTGGCGAAAAGGTTTGGAATTTCACAACCGGAAATGCTGTGGAGTCTTGCCCCTCAGCCGCTAATGGGTACCTATATGTGGGGTCATGGGATGGGAATGTTTACTGTTTTGATGCTACTACTGGTGCCAAAATATGGAATTATTCAACGGGTGGACTTGTAGAGTCTTCACCCGCATATGTGGGCGGTCACATCTATGTTGGTTCAATAAATGGTAATGTTTATTGTCTTGACGCTTTATCTGGCGCGAAAATTTGGAACTATACCACTGGGAACGTTGTACAGTCTTCTCCTGCGGTTGTTGACGGTCGCCTCTATATAGGATCAGAGGACGATAATGTCTATTGCCTTAATGCGTCAAATGGAATTAAAATATGGAGCTATCCAACTCAGGGTTGGGTTGACTCTTCCCCTGCAGTTGTCAATGGGTATGTTTACGTTGGGACTGGAGAGTCTGCGAACCCGGACAAAAATGTTTACTGCCTCAACGCGTTAACTGGGACGAAAATCTGGAACTATACTACGCAAGACGGGGTAGATTCCTCTCCTGCAGTGGCTGGCGACTATGTTTACGTTGGAGGGTGGGATGGAAATGTTTATTGTCTAAACGCATCCACTGGGGCAAATATTTGGACCTACACCACTGGAAATCACGTGAGTTCTTCTCCTGCTGTTTGGAACGGGATCGTTTATGTCGGATCATGGGACCATCATGTTTACGCTTTCGGCAACCCGCTGGTAACGTCCACACCTTCGTCAGGAATGCTCTCGCTTACAGCAGAAATCATTTACATAGCAGTTGTTGCAATCGTCGTTGTAGTCATCGCTGCGGCAGTAATAATGCTTCGACACAAAAAACAGTCCATTAGCGAGAAACAAGCTATCCATTGAACAGGTCAAAAACTTACTAACCTCTGACCGGAAAACTAAGTCGTCCAGAAAGAAAAAATCTCCAAGTTCTCTTTTTCAAACTCTTTCTTTAGAATAACCTTGACTTCGTCTTCATCTAGGTTCCAGAGACCATTTTTGCCTTTGCGCAAAGGAATCCCTGTCTCTCTCAGAGACTGACCTTTGGGGAAATCCAGAAAAATGTAGTACCGCTTGTCATGCATCAATATTATTCTTAATGTTGTAAGTTCTTTGTTTGGAGAGAGAGCATTTTGCTCAAGAATATAGACTATCGATTTCGGCTTCTTTTCCCTAACTAAGCGTTTGAATTCCTCCCAGCTTCTAACCCTGATATGACCTTCACTCATTTTCTTCGATTAACCTTTTGACCTTGTGCTCAATTTCGTCTCTAATTTCTCGTACTAACGTTAGGGGCTTTCCTTTAGGATCCTGAAGTTTCCAGTCAATTGTTGGCTTGAAGAAGGGACCAGGGCAGATCTCCTGATCATTACAACCCATTGTGACAATCAAGTCTACATCTAGAGCCATTTTGGCAGTGAGTAATTTTGGTTTGTTATTAGATATGTCAATGCCAACCTCTTTCATTGCTTCCACAACCACAGGGTTAACGTTGCTTGCAGGTTTGTTGCCTGCACTAAACACCTCAAACTTGTCCTTTCCAAACTTTTTGGCAAAAGCCTCAGCCATTTGACTCCTACCTGCATTTTCAACACAGACAAAAAGGATTTTCTTCATCTTACTTCCTCACTGATCAATCAGTACTACTTTCTATGGGTTAAAGAAAATAGTAAGCTGAAATTAGGTTTTGTCTTCTTTTATTTTGGTTATTATCTTCTGTGTTTCCTCCTCCGAGGGATGAGTGATAGCACCGGTAGGACAAATGTCCTCACAACCTCTGCAAAATACAACACATCTGTTTGGGTTTACCACAGTTCGTTTTTCACCATCTTTTTCCTCTATTCTAAAGGCACTCGTATGGCAAAAATCAACGCATTTTCCGCATGTTACACACTTTTCATAATCTATCTTTGGGTCCCAAGGTATTTTGCCTCTGGGGATACCTTCGTATGTTTCCTCGGACATTTTTCGCTCTTCCCTTGTTCGTCGAGTAATAATTAATGGTAGTCAATTATTTTATGCTTAACTCTTTCCTAGCGGCTGGCCTTTAGTTCTTCTTTGCAAAACGACAACACATGATAATTGAGACAATGGCGCGCGCGTTTACATAACGACTAGCCACATTTGTGCTCTTATTCGATCCTTTTCTTGAGTACGGCAGTGGCTATCGTGAGAAATATAACAGTAAACACGAATAAGGCGGCTATATCGATAAGGTAAATGTTGGTAACTGCAGAACTAGATATGCATTTTTGTAGGGCTTCAATGGAGTAAGTGAGTGGAAGGAAACGGGCAACAACTTGCAGCGGTAGAGGGTAAGTTGTCAAAGCTACAAAAGTTCCGGAAAGAAAAGTCATTGGGAACCTCAAAAAATTAGCATACATCTGCGCGTCCGGAACCCACTTTGCATAAACAGAAGTTATTATCCCGAGCGCCGAAAACGCCATCGAGGCAAAGGCAATTGCCACTACAGCGAGCGATGGATTCATTACAGTTACTTCTGCAAAAGCCGCTAGTGGAAAAATCGTTACGGCGGCAAGTATGAGCCCAAAGAAGAAACCTGCTATTGTTTTTCCCAAGATTATTGTAAACAATGAAACCGGCGCTACCAGTAACCTGTCAAAGGTTCCTGTCTGTTTTTCCAAGACAACCGCAACTGCTTCGATAGAAGTTGTGCCGAAAAGCATTGATAGCGAAGAAAGCCCAGCCACTATCAGAACTGGACTTATATTCCCAGCCATACTAAACGCTAAGAATAGCGAAATTGGAATCAAAAGTCCAAATGTAAAGTTCGGTGCCTTGAAGTAGTAAACCTTCGCATCTTTCACTGCAATGTAAAATGCTTTAATTAACGGGTCAGCCCACGATCTAGCCAAGGTTCGCCGCCTTCTTTCCTTGTTCCTTCTCAGTCTTCATGACTTCTGCGCTTAGCCCTGTCAATTCCACAAAAACATCCTCTAAACTCGGGTTTAAGGTGTTTATCGAGACAATTTTTAGGTCATTCTCTTTGGCGAAATCAACTATCAGAGGGATTGCTTCTGAAGTGCTCTTAAAGTGAAGTCTGAATTTGTCTCCAAACTGCGCCACCTTTTCCATGTCTCTTAAGCTTGTCAGTTTGTTTTCGAGACTTTTTGTCTGATCAAAAGATACTTCAACGATTGGATGCTTTTCAATTGAAGCTTTCAGTTTCTGTGGACCGTCTAAAGCAACTATTTTGCCTTTGTTAATCATGGCGACGCGTTGACATAGCTGGTCGGCTTCTTCAATGTAATGCGTAGTCAGAAAGACAGTAACACCTGTCTCATTGAGGTCTTTAATCAATTTTCTTATCATGCGAGAACTTTGGACATCTAACCCCGAAGTAGGTTCATCCAAAAAGAGTAAGCTAGGTGAATGAACTAGAGCCGCTGCTATTGTTAATCTTCTCTTCATGCCCTTAGAAAAGACTCCCGTCCGATCCCTTCGACGTTCATAGAGTTCGAAGAGTTCCAGCAGCTCCTTTGCCTTTTTTTCTCTCTCATTCTTGGCCACTCTGTAAAGTTGCGCAGCAAAAATCAAGTTGTCCCAAGCGCTCATCTCATCATAGACGTTCGAGTTTTCAGGCACGACACCTATGGAACTCTTCGCCTCAACCGGTTGCCGAAGCATATCTAAGCCTGCAACCATAAGGGTTCCTGAAGATGGATTGGTTTGTCCAGTAAGCATCTTAGTTGTCGTCGTTTTACCAGCACCATTGGGACCTAAGAAGCCGAAGATTTCGCCTTTCTTTACCTGAAAACTTATGTGGTCCACTGCCAAAAAGTTGGCATAATATTTCGTTAAATCTTTAACCTCTATCGCTTCAGTCATGGTTCTATGCCTTATTTAATCCGTTGACTTCAAAAGTTTGTAAGGTCTGAGGCTTTTATTAGACTATTGCTAACAAAAAAGCATGGCAGTCTAATCTTTCTCAGCACGATAGCCTTCACCTTTGTCATTAAGCGAAAACTAAAATACCATAATTCGACCGATCGAAAAAGAGTAAAGAAACAAAAAAAGAACGTAAGAGGGTAAACCTTAACGGTTTAGCAGTTGTCGTGACTGCAACTGCAGTTTTGACTTGACGAGTTACCGCCGATGTATTTTTGGGGGTTTGCTTCGAAGGATTTTTTGCATCCTGGAGCACAGAAATAGTAGTATTTGCCTTGGTAGATTGTTTTGTATTTTGCAGTTTTCTCATCAACTTCCATATTACATACTAAATCTTTAGCCATAACTTTTTCACCTCCCACCAACATTGCTTAATTTTTTATGATTATATTTTAGGTCTAAATCTCCTAAGGAGTGAAGCGTTGGTAACTACTGTTACTGAGCTGCTTGCCATGGCCGCTGCCGCGTACACTGGATTAAATAGCACATGTAAGATGGGGTAGAATGCACCTGCTGCCAAGGGAACGAGGATGATGTTGTAGAAGAATGCCCAGAATAGGTTCTGCCGGATTTTCTTCATCGTGGCGCGGCTCAACTGAATAGCTACAACTACATCCCTCAAATCATTCTTAATCAAGACAATGTCCCCTGTTTCAATAGCTACATCTGTTCCGCTGCCAACAGCAATTCCAATGTTTGCTTGCGCCAAAGCCGGAGCATCGTTTATTCCGTCTCCAACCATAGCAACAACTTTGCCTTCGGATTGCAGCCGCTTTATCTCGGTGCTTTTTTCACTAGGAAGAACCTCGGAGAACACGCCATTAACACCCAATTGTTTTGCTATAGCGTTGGCTGTTCTTTGATTATCACCTGTAATCATGATGACCTCCAGGCCCATTTGCTGAAGGGTTTTTACGGCATCACCAGAGTGTTCTTTTAAGGTGTCAGCCACGGCTAATAATCCTGCAAGCTGAGTGTCAACTGCAAGGAGCATTGCGGTTTTTCCTTCTTCCTCAAGCTCCTTCATTTTAACTTCAAACGAGCCAATGTCAAGGTTGTTTGCTTCCATGAGTCTGCGGTTGCCTAGCAATATTTTAGTGCCTTTATGCCCTACTTCCACGCCATATCCCGGGAGGGCGTTGAAGATGTCAGGCTCATCAATTTGGAGGCCTTTCGCTTTTGCCTTTTTTACAATAGCTTCACCAAGTGGGTGCTCAGAGTTTTTCTCTGCGATGCTGGCTAGCTGTAAAAGTTGGTCTTCCTTGAACGCTTCTGTTGGGATAATATCTGTGACTTCAGGCTCGCCTTTTGTGAGTGTTCCTGTTTTATCAAAAACTACCGTTTGAAGCTTATAAGCCGCTTCCAATGTTTCGCCGTTTTTAATTAAAATTCCGTTTTCTGCTCCTTTCCCAACCCCAACCATAATGGCCGTGGGGGTAGCAAGTCCAAGAGCGCAGGGACAAGCAACAATTAACACAGCGATGAAAACTGTAAGGGCAAAAATGAAGGTCGCGCCAGTTATGAAATACCATGCCAACGCTGAGATCGTGGCAGTTATTATGATAATTGGAACAAAATAACCTGACGCGATATCTGCCAGTCTTTGAATAGGTGCTTTGGAACTTAAAGCATCTTCAACCATGCTTATGATCTGGGCAAGAACTGTGTCTTTGCCGACTTTGGTGGCTTTGAATTTCAGCACCCCAGTTTTATTCATGGTGGCACCCACCACTTGGTCGCCGCTCTTTTTTTCAATGGGGATACTTTCGCCCGTGATGACTTTCTCATCTACTGCTGAGTAGCCTTCGGTAACGATGCCGTCAACAGGGATTTTTTCTCCTGGTCTAACAACCACAATATCGCCTACTTGGACCTCTTCGATAGGGATTTCCTGTTCTAGGCCATTTCTGATTACTCTGGCAGTCTTTGCTTGGAGCCCCATGATTTTTCTGATGGCTTCTGAGGTTCTGCCTTTTGCTATGGCATCTAAGAGTTTTCCCAGCAAAATGAAGCTCATAATCATTGTAGCTGTATCGAAGAATACTCCTGCGCCTGGAAAGGTGCTTGGTGCAAAAGTAACTGCGGTGCTGTAGAGCCAAGCGGTGGATGTTCCCATAGCAATTAAGGTATCCATGTTAGTGGTTTTGTTTCTCAAGCCCTTGTATGCGCCTACGTAGAAGGTCCATCCGACAATGAATTGTACTGGAGTTGCTAGGATAAACATCAAAATGTTGTTTTGTTCCTTGGGCAAAACGGGGAACCACATCAAGAGGATGATAGGGATAGTCAATGCAACACTTGCTGTCAAAAGGATTTTTAGCCGTTGAATGTGGCGTTGGCGCTCTTTGCCTTCAGCATCCTGAACGGTTTTTTCGGGTTCAATGACTTGATATCCAACGTCTTGTACGGTTTTGCTGATTCCAGCGAGGCTTATTTGCTCTGGGTTATATTCAACTGAGACTTTTTCCGTTGCAAAGTTGACCGTTGCATTATAGACACCCTCTTTGCTGTTTAATGCTTTTTCTATGCTTTGGGCGCAGTTAACGCAGCTCATTCCGCCTACTTGAAGCATGATTTTCTCATGGATAACTCGGTATCCTGCTTCAACGACGGTATTTTCTATGGTTTTCTGGTCAACGAGGTCTGGGTTGTATTCTATGATTGCTTTCTCGGCGGCAAAGTTAACGGTGGCGTGTTTTACGCCATTTAATTTAGAGAGCGCCTTCTCTATGGTAAGTGAGCAGTTTATGCAGCTCATGCCGCCGATGTTAAGAGTGATTTTTTTGTTTTTTTCTCGGCTCATATATTGTTTGCCTTCACTTGAGTCTTTTTTGCGTTTAACTTGGTCAAGTCCATTTTTAGATAATGCTGTCATTCGAGCTGGTAAATATTTCCAACGCTACTGCAAGCAAAGGCATTTGGGAACGTTTGAGCTATCGAGATTATTGCTCGCCATCCCGTGCAATGCGAGGGTACGATTAATTCAGGATTAATGTCTTTTAGCTCTTCTATCGTAGGTTCAATTCTCTTCTCAAATTCTTTTCCAGCTAAATGAAAGCCGCCCAATATCGCGTGAACCTTTGTTAATCCGGTAATCTGTTGAGCATATCGTACAGTGTTAATAATGCCAGCGTGAGCACACCCAGAAATGATAACTAAGCCCTTGTCCTTGATATTAATGACTAAGGCACGGTCATCCAGAACTAACGGATCGGGTAGCCAAGAATTATCACTATAGATTTTATTTTGCATTAAACCCTTTTCAAAAGTCACTTTTCTCGGAATTTCTCCGGTGATGCAAACCAAATCATTGGCAATTAAACACGGTTTTTTTGTGTTTACAATTTTTGCTGGAGTTAGCTGTTCTGAACTCGGAAAAAGTGGATACTCTCTTATATCTCCGCTAAAACTGGCGGTTCCTCTACGTTTAACCATATCTTCGTGAGTTATTATTGGTAGGTCGATTTTGTTAACAGCTTCAACTATTGCTTGTAATCCGCCAAAATGATCATAATGACCATGGGAAAGGACAACATAAGAAACTTCGCTTAAGTCAATGCCCATACGCTTAGCATTTATAACGACTCCGTTAGAACTGATGCCGGTGTCAAAAAGAATTGTGCACGTTTCTTGATTTCGAAAAACTCTAACAAGCATACAAAAACCGTGCTCTGCAAACGGCAACTCTGTATGCGCCTGAGCCCATTCCGATCCATATTGCTCTTTAGTCCAGTGTCGAAGCGATTGCACTTCTTTTCTAACATTGCTTGAAAGAAAATCTACATTGTTGTCCACTAAGGAAACAATTTCCAGCTTTGATGCTTCTTTCAAGTCCACGGTTTCTATCGCCAAATACTAACCCAACTATAGAGTTCCTCGGTAATGTTCTGTGCTTGGGCAGCCAACACATTTTTGAATCTCGTATCGGTTGCATGGGTCGCAATCAACATTGCACGGTGAAACCTTGTTTTCTTTATGTGCAAGCTGTTCCCTTATCTGAAGGAACGGTGAAAAGTAAGTTTCGCTTACAGGGTAGAATTCTGAACGGCGTATGCCTCTGCTGCATCTGAGAGAGCATTTTTCCATGGAAATGCTTTCAAGCGTTTCTTCAGTTTCTGCCACCACGAGCGCAATAAGGTTGTAGCCGCCCACTGTTTTGAAAATCTGAACTATTCTGGGGCACTGCTCAAACCGTTTTAGGAGTTCCTGCATTGCTTCTGCGCTTTCCATTTCGAGCATTACTATTGCCGGGTGAAGCTTGAGTACGCTTGGGTTGATTAGAGCTGACACTTTGATTGTGCCTTTTTTTAGTAGTCGCTCTAGTCTTTTCTTGGTTCCCATACTTGTGAAGTTTATGGATTTTGCTAGTTCTTTCAGGGTCATACGTCCGTCCACTTGAAGTTGTGAGATTATTTTCTTATCGATTTCATCCATTTTGCTCATTTCGGCCATTTGACAATCACTTGTTTATTTTATAAACAAAAAGTATTAATAAGGTTTACGTATTAAACTGACTCACATTCCAGCATGGTGAAATGAAAAGTATAATCAATCAAGCTAACACTTCAGAGCAATGCGAAGCTGAATGCGATTCCTGCCTAAGGAATCAGGACCCTGAAAGGAGGTGAGTGATTGACAGATAGAGTAGTAGTTCCAGTCGAAGATCAAAAAGGCTTGGATGCTTGTTTAGCACAGCATTTTGGAAGAGCTCCTTACTATGCAATCGTTGACTTAGACGAAAACGGAAATGTTTCAAACGTTAAAACCGTTCCAAATACGGGTGAACACTTTGGCGGCACCGCAGATGCTCATAGCCAGCTCTTGGAACTGAAGCCAAACGCAATAGTAGCTTACGGAATGGGACCCCGAGGATTAAATAGTTTTCAAAGCGCTGGAATTTCAGTGCTTCAAACAACCGCAAACACAGTTGCTGAAGTGGTTAACGCCTACAAAGAAGATAAGCTCCCAGACCTTACAAAAGGCTGCGAACATGCACATCACCACCACTAAATTAGAGAATCGCTTCTAAACCAATTTACTAAAATCTTTCTTTTATTTTACAAATACTCAAAAGGGAACCATGAGGTCCATAAATGGTCGAAAAAAGGGTAACCCTTAAAAAAGGCGAGGATGCAGCAAGACTTTCCACTATTGTTGTTCTAGTGCTCAGTATTCTGAGAGGCATTGTTTCCGTCGCAAGTGGCAGCGTTGCGCTTTTGGCAGGCACAATCGACTCATTCTCGGATGTTTTTTCTTCTGCAGCCGTTTGGGCAGGTCTTAATATTGCCAAGAAGAAACCGACCGAGAGGTTTCCTTATGGATACTTTAAGGCAGAAACTTTTGCTTTGCTAATAGTAGCCTTGATACTTATGGCTTCCAGCGTTTTGATTATCTGGGAGTCTTTTCAGAAGTTGTTTGAGGTATATGTTATCTCATTTTCCAACGTCGCGCTAGGAATTGCAGCCTTCTCAGCGGTCGTTTATTATCTGCTTGGCAAATTCAAGGGCAGAGTGGGACGCCAGATTGGTTCCCAGGCTCTGATAAGTGAGGGTATGCATTCTATGGTTGATGTCTACGCTTCTTTATTGGTTTTTGTCGGCGTTTTTCTTGGAGTACTCGGTTTTCACTTCGGTGAGGCCCTTATTGGCTTCATTATTGGTGTCTATGTTCTAATCAGGGGCTTACTTTTCGGAAAAGACGCAGCGTTGGTCTTGATGGATGTTTCGCCAAACCCGCAAATGGTTAACAAAATGAAAGCGATAGCTGAAAGTGTTCCCGGAGTTAGAGGGAGCCACGATATTAGAATGAGAAAATCTGGACCCGTGTTTTTCGGGGAAATGCATATCGAACTACAAGAGGGTCTTTCTTTAGAAAGAGCCCATGTGATATCAGAGGATGTAGAGACAAGAATCAAGGAAAATTTCAAAGACATTGAATTAGTAACCGTTCACGTAGGGCTTGCGCATAAGAAAAAAATTCTAATTGCGACTCCTATAATGGAAGACAAAGGATTGGACTCGCTAACTAGTACCCATTTTGGCAGTGCTCCTTACTTTGGCTTCACACAGGTTGAAGAAAGTCAAGTATTAAGCTTCTATGTTAAGGAGAATAAAGGAGCAAAGTTACAGCACAAAAAGGGGATACAGGCCGCAGATTTATTGGTTGAAGAGAAAGTAGACGTTTTACTCACGGTAGACGTTGGCGAAGGTCCCTTCCACGTTCTGGGAAATAACTTGATACAGATTTATCAAATTCAAAGACCCCTTAAAATCCGTGAAGCAGTAAATCTTTTTAGTGAACGTTCGTTGGAAAAACTAGTAGCACCGACCGAGGAGGATACGACTGAATAAATGTTAATCTTTTGTCTTATCCTGACGAAGTTCAATTATGGAGCTTTTAGTTTCAGGATCATTTATTTCGCCACTTAACATTCAACAAAAAATGATTTTAGTCAGGGTTTAAAAAAAGAATTTGGTAACATCTTTTATATTAATTGGTTTATTTTATAAACGCAAGATATTAATATCGTTTAGCAATTAAACTACCTTCCAATGAGGGTTTAACTTGACAAGCAAAAATGTACATTTAAAAATTGGCGAACTTAACACTAACATTGGTCAAGTAAAGAATTTAGAATTATCCGTTGGAAGAATTATTAACGATTCATGGGAAGAGCAGATGGGACCAACTCCAATGCCTGGTCTAACAACCTTGCGGAGTTGGGACATGAAACTTCTTAACAAATACAGACCATTCTACATGCCTGATTGCGACGTCTGCTGTTTATGCACTTATGGTAAGTGTGATTTGACGGCAGGGAAACGTGGAGCCTGTGGACTGGATATGGCCGCGCAGTCATCCCGCATAGTTCTTTTAGCTTGCAGTATAGGCGCGGCAACCCACACTGGTCACGCTCGACATGTAGTTGATCACTTAATCGAGAAATATGGTCGACGGTATCCATTAGATGTAGGTGGATTAAACGTTAAAGTAGAAGCTCCAGTTATCAGGCTTGTTACCGGAATAAAACCTGAAACTCTCGGTGACTTAGACGAAGTTTTGGAATATTGCGAGAAGCAAATTACTCATTTACTATCTGTTGCACACACTGGTCAAGAAGCAAATAACTTGGATTTTGAATCTAAGGCATTACATGCAGGGAGAATCGACCAAGTAGGCATGGAAGTTGCAGATGTTGCTCAAATCTCAACACTAAATTTTCCAAAAGCTGATCCCGAAGCACCGCTCATTAAAATGGGAATCGGATCAGTTGACATAACCAAACCTGTTATCATGTGCATCGGTCACAATGTTGTTCCCTCGGTTGGAATTATCGATTACATGAAAGAAAGCAAGCTGGATGATAAGATGGAAGTCGTGGGGCTATGTTGCACCGCCTTCGACAACACCCGATATTACGATAGGGCAAAAATCGTTGGTCCAATCTCTTGGCAATTAAGATTCATACGCGGCGGATTTGCAGACGTAGTTGTACTCGATGAGCAATGCGTCCGCACCGACTGCTATGACGAAGCTCAAAAAGTCCGTGCTCCGGTAATCGCTGCCTCGGAAAAGAACTGCGTCGGCTTCCAGGATCGCACAAACGATCCAGCCGATGAAATCGTCGCCGACCTCGTAAGCGGAAAAGTTGCTGGTGTATTGATTCTTAATCCAGAAAAAGTCGGTGAAGTAGCAGTTAAAGTTGCAAAGCAAATTGCCCCTATTCGCAAGAAGATGAAAAATCTTCCAAGTTTGGATGAAATTAAACAAATAGCCAAAACATGCAGACAATGCAACCTTTGCCAAAGAAGTTGTCCACAAGACCTCAAAATTCCTCCAGCTCTAAAGGCAGCAGCCGAAGGAAACATCGGGCCACTAACAGAATTATATGAAGAATGCATCGGATGCGGACGCTGTGAAGAAGCATGCCCACAAAAAATCATGATCCACAGCCTCATCGTTAAAGCAGGCGAAAAATTCATGCTATCAGAATCTAACTTATGCCGTGCAGGCAGAGGAGCAGTGCAAGACATAGAAATACGCACTGTCGGTAGCCCAATCGTTTTAGGTGAAATCCCGGGCATACTTGCAGTTGTTGGCTGCGCCAATTACCCTCATGGCGGCAGAGACGTATACGAAATATGCAGAGAATTTGCCAATCGACGCTTGATCGTTGTAACATCAGGATGCTCAGCCATGTCTGCAGGCAGTTACCGAAATAACGAAGGTAAAACACTTTACGAGGAATTTCCAGGCGGCTTCGAGGCTGGAGGAGTTCTTAACGTTGGTTCATGTGTTGCAAATAGCCATATTGCAGGCGCAGCCATAAAAGTCGCTAGCATCTTTGCAAAGAGAAACCTGAGAGGTAACTACGAGGAAATCGCTGATTATATTCACAACCGCGTCGGTGCAGTGGGCTTAGCATGGGGTGCATACTCACAGAAAGCTGCATCAATCGCATCAGGTTTCTGGAGTCTAGGCGTTCCAGTTCTTGTTGGGCCTCATGGGAGTAAATACCGTCGTATGCTTTTGGGCAGAGAAGACAAACCCGAAGGCTGGGAAGTCTATGATGCACGCACAGGCGACAAAGTTAACGTTGGTCCAGCACCTGAACACTTGTTCCAAACGGTTGAAACACCACAAGAAGCAATGGTGTATATCGCAAAACTATGCATCAGACCAAATGATACATGGAAGGGACGCAGCATAAAGCTAAGCCACTATATTGACCTGCACAAACGTTACTATGGATGCATGCCCAAAGACTTGCACTTGTTCGTTAGAACAATGGCTGACGTACCAATGACCATGAAAGATGAATTCGCTAAGATCCTTGAAGCTCATGACTGGAAAGAAACAGTAATTCCGGACCCAACTTTGCTTCCAAGAATGGTCCGTAAAATGAAGGAGTGATAAGATATGTCATGTGAACCTTGGCAATGTGCAGAAATAGCCGCAACTAAAAAAGCAAACCCAATTCAAAAACCTGAGATAGCAGTAGCAATGATCAAAAAAGCCCAACGTCCCCTTCTCATTGTGGGAAGCAACGCAACTGAAAGGTACATGGAAGGCAAACAATTAATCGAATACCTAATCGACTTCGCTAACGCCTCCAAAGTACCGATTGTAGCCACAGCTCACATGGTTGGCGAATTCCTAAAGCGCGGCTACCAACCAGCAGATTTCATGCCCGCAACGGATATCGGCAATAGGCTTGTAGACCCAGACTGGCAAGGGATCGATGGAAATGGACACCCTGACTTGGTGTTATTCGTCGGACTGCCATATTATATGGAAGCTTTAATCTTATCCGGTCTAAAGCACTTTGCACCAAACCTCAAAACCATGACCATAGACAACTTATATCATCCGCATGCAAGCTGGTCTTTCCCAAATGCAACTCTCGAGGAATGGGCCTCAAATCTCAAAGTCATAACCTCAAAGTTCGAAGAAGCGTCCGAAAACATTTTGAAAAGCTCGCTAAGGTAAAAGTGGAGTGTGTGAATTAGCGCAATCGCTACTCGACGATATGAACTTAGCTCGACTGGTGCTGATTGCCACAAAACCTTGGAAAAGAAATTTTTAATTCCCCCTTTATCTTTAAAACAAAATTTTATCGGATAAAAAGCATGTGCAAATCCTTTTGCGATCTGCAATTTGTGGCCAGACAACAGCAATTGCTATTTAAATTAAACATAAAGAAACTTTAAGGAAGGCGCTATTGCAAAGTGTTTACTTTATAAACAAAACCTATTAATAGCGTTTACGCACCAAACATTATAGTCAACTAAACACGAAAAGAACAGAAATAAATTGAATTGGTGAGTAAAATGCCAAAAATTAAAGCAAAAGCAACATGGGTTGAAAATGTGCGTTCAAAGGTTGATAATCAAAGAAACCATAGCGTAGAATGTGATCTCTCGACTGCTGCAGGCGGAACTGATTGTGGTCCAACCGCGGTTGAACTTAGTTTAATGGCGCTAGCCGATTGCGGAGTTACAATTTTCGCGGATGTTTGCAAAAAAAGCAACATAAAATTGACCAAGGTTGAAGTAATTGCCGAAGCCGATAAATCTCCGGATTCGCCGATTATTAGCGGCGTTACCATGAAGGTCAACGCTTCCTCAAACGCTAGAAAAGAACTGCTGGAGGCAGCATGGCGAAGAACCGAAGCAAACTGTCCGGTTTTGTACATTTTCAAAGACCCAATTCCCGTAAAAGTTGAATTCGAAGGAAAATCAGAATAAACATCTGATTTTGCTTATTCAAGAAAAAATGGGAGGTGATTCAGTGTTATTTGAGGCAACACATAAACACAAAGCGTCTCAGTGCCCACTGCTGACATCTGAAGGCAAAGGCATGCTCAAAAAACTGTTTTCCGAAGAGAACGCCAAGAACGCAGGGGTCAAAATAGTCGCGGGCTACATGAGCTGCCCGAAAGACACAGCGGATGATCACAAAGGTTTCTTCACGTTAGAGGCGGACACCCCTAATGCAGTTTCAAAATTTTTCGGTCAGATGGCTGTTGAAGTGAGGCCAGTTCAACCCTTGAGCGAAGTTGCAAAAAATCTATAACAAGACAAAACACAATTGCCACTCCTTTTACCGAGCAAGCATACCAATATCCAAACAATCCCTCACCCATCAAGCCATCGATGGCGTGGTAAAAGTAAAGTGCGAACAGGCGGAATGTGCGATGCGTCTTTAGGGCTTTAAGGTGCGTACTTACTTTAAACATATTAGACTTCAAATAAGCTTAATCTGGGCGGCCAGGCTCCCACATCTGGTCCAGAATTCCCTTTGCCAGAAAATCGGTCGAATATTTAAGCAGCTCAACTGGGTTAAGGTCTAAAGTTGGAGTCGACCATCGCTTGGTCTGCAACGTTTGCACCCTAGTGCTGAACGCGTCATACCATCGATGGTTTGGCATAAAGCAACAGTAGCGTCTTTTGCAAAATATGCCTTTAAGTGATGGGTAATCATGCGCTTTGAGGCTTGGCCTGGTACTGCTTCTACGATATCATCGATGATATGGCACAAAGTAGTGTAAGTAATTTTGTGCTTTCGAATGTTGGTGCAATGGAACGCTATCCTCTATGGCGTACTATAAGCCAACAAGCGGGAGAATTGGGGTCTGATTGTTCATCTGCATAACGACTGTTACTCAATTTCTGGGTGCTGTATCTGCATTTTTGCCTTTAGCCGCCTTGCGTCTTCTTGTTCAAGTATCCTTGTTAATTCTGATACTGTCCTTGGATGCTTATACAAGAAATCCCACATAGTCATGAATTCGCGCACTAAATTATTAATTTGATTCTGAAGAATATCCGGCAGTTCTTCATCTTTGACCAAACGAGCAAAAACCGTTGGATCTGTTAACGGCTGGAGACAAGCTTTCACTAGCGCATCATATTGTTTGTAAAAGGTCTTCATTTCTTTCTTGCTAATCTTTCTGTTAAGGATGTTATTGATCGCTGTGACAAATGCTTCATCGTTGTCTTCATCGTTATAATGAGTCTTTGAATCAATTTCACGCCAAACTTGATTGTATATATGTTCCGTCATTTCCTTGGATTCAGCGATGGACTTGCCAAGAGCTTCTATTATGTAATTGCCGATAAGGCCAAATTGGCCCTTTGTCTTCTTATATTCTTCACTAAGCTTGTAAACCACTTGTCCGTGGCCTTTTTCAATTCTTTCAAGTTTGCCTTGTAGCCTCAAAATACTCAATCGCCTCCAAGCTGTCCGTTTTTCATTTTCTTCAAACTTGTTGACGATAATGCTGGCTGCAAACTCCTCACTTTCATTTTCTCCAGTCCATAATTGGAGAATTTCCTTGTCTAATTTGCTCCCGCGCAAACTTTTTGACCTCAATTTGGATGTACTGACATATACAAACTTATAAAAAAACTACATTGTCATCAGAAGGCTAATGGGTTGGCTTAGAAACAAGGAATTTTCTGAATTAACCATGTTTCCATAGCTTTCAAGTATCTTCAAGTGTCAAGTAAACAATTTGTAATATATACAAAATGTCAGAGAATGTTTGTATATTTAATGAATAAAATTAGTAATCAGTGACTAAAATGCAAAAAAGTAATGAAACAAACGAACAAGAAGTTCCCATTATCTTTGTGGTAGCCGAAGTGCCTGAAAAGAAAAAACCCGAGAGACGATTTGTTTGCTGTTTAGAAGGCAGGCCCTTTGAAAAAATGAGTATCGGAAACCTGCTTACATTACCGTTTATCTACATTAACAAAACAACGGATGAATGCTCAGCAGGGCATCGTTGCTTAAACCTGTCCTGTTATTATAACAAAACGACGTTTGATAGCTATGCTGACTTCCATAATGAACCAGTAGCTTGCAGACCAAAACTTTTGAAAAAATGGCCTAAATTAACGCAAAACGGACAAGACCTTATTCAAGCGGCGGAAAAATGCAAAGAAGCGCACGCCAAAAACCCGAATATTCGCGTTTTTTGTGTTAGAAACGGTGTACTGCTAGAGACTAAAACGTCGGTAAAAAAAGCGACCAACCAAAAGAAGGCTTGAATATGGAAGAAGGTGTTCATAAACAGCTCCAGTGGGTTCATTATTGAAATGGCCAAAAATCTCCAATTGCGTGGCTATAAAGAGGTAACAATTGATAATTACAGATTCGACGTTGTATGGCGAAAACGTGCAGATTCTTGTCCATTCGCAGTTTTTGAAATTAGCTCAGTTCGTGACATTTCCATAGCTGTTGCTCGATTAAGAGCTGCAAGAATTAAATTTGGAAATCCATTACTCTATCTGGTTATCGAAAAGGAAGACATTGAAAAAGCACAACAAATAATCGCAAATTCTTTCGCCGAACTATTGAATCAACTTAAAGTTCTAACGACTAAAGACATTCTAACATATAGCAAGTTGCTATCGCAATACGATGACATGATGGGCAGGATATTTCCTGAAAAACCAACTCTGTGGTTTAGAAGAAAATGACAACCTTAAGAAATAATGGTCCGGCTAGCTGACCGTAAAATGTCTAGTTTCGCCCCCGCCCCCTTTTGCCCCGAATGCAGATCAACAAAGCTCTTTAGGGACGGTTTTCGTACTCTTAAAAATGCTATTAAAGTTCAGCGTTGGCTCTGCAGAGAATGTGGTTACAGATTTAGCAAGCCTTTACGCTTACGAAAAATTCAGCAACGGCGGTTAAATACGGCAGATGCTCTACAGTTTAGCAACCAAATATGCGCGTTAGAGGCGAAAAATTTGGAACCGCAAACAGAAATCAATACTGTTGCGGGTGAAAATCTCCAAGACAACAAAGGCAAAATCATTGAATTCGCTTGGTGGATGAAAAAACAAGGCTACAAGGAAGGCACTGTTGTATGCAGGTCAAAACTCCTTAAAGTCATGGTGAAAAGAGGTGCAAACCTGTATGATCCCGAAACAATCAAAGACGTTATTGCGAAACAAACCTGGTCTGAAGGCAGAAAAGAAAACGCAGTAAACGCTTACTCCACATTTCTAAAAATGATAGGAGGAACATGGAGCCCACCCATCTACGGAAGAATACAAAAACTCCCCTTCATACCAAAAGAAGAAGAAATTGACGCACTAATAGCAAGCTGCGCACCAAAAGCGGCAACACTACTTCAAACCCTTAAGGAAACAGCGGCCAGAGTTGGAGAAGCATGGGCGCTTCAGTGGACAGATGTTGACATTGAAAATAGAACGCTAAGAATTACACCAGAAAAAGGAAGCAATCCTCGTATATTCAAAATTAGTCCGAAACTGATGTCAATGCTGTTAGCACTGCCACGTAAAGGCAACTGCATATTCGGAAGCTACCCTCTTCGCGGCTACAGAACGTGCTTTACAAGGCAACGCAAAAAAGCTGCGAGGAAGCTGGGGAATCCACGCTTGCTACAGATAACATTTCACACCTTTAGACATTGGAAGGCCACAATGGAATACCACAAAACCAAAGACATCCTTTACGTAATGAAACTATTAGGGCATAAGAGCATTAAGAACACTTTGATCTACACACAACTGATAGAATTTGATGACAACGATCAATTTGTCTGCAAAGTTGCCAAGACTGTTAAAGAAGCCAGCGAACTAATAGAAAGCGGCTTTGAGTATGTCTGTGCAATGGACGACGCCAAGCTATTTAAAAAACGTAAATAAACTGAAGTTATCCGCCGAGAAGCTGAGGATTCTGCCAAAGAGCTGGGGATGGGAATTGAACCCACATATAACAGCTCTGCAGGCTGTCGCCTGAACCGTTCGGCCACCCCAGCACAGAATTCTAGGGTTGTGTCCCTCATAAAAATATTGGGGGCTTCGTTTTTTTGTTTGTGCAGTTTTGCGCTTGATGCGTACGCTTTATTTCAGATATAACGTTGTTATAAAGATTGCTAAACCCTTAAATAATTTTTGACTCTTGTATTTTTCCCGTGTAAGAATGACCGAACCACCGAAAATAATTCTTTTTAACACTTTAACCCGCAGAAAAGAACCCTTCATGCCGTTGGAGACAGGCAAAGTGAAAATTTACACCTGCGGACCCACAGTTTACGATTACGCGCATATCGGGAATTTTCGTGCTTTCCTTTTTGAGGATTTGCTGAAACGTTGGCTTATGCAGCGGGGTTTCAAGGTTACGCATGTGATGAACCTCACTGACGTGGATGACAAGACCATTAAGGGCAGCCAAAAGCAGGGCTTGCCGCTTAGGCAGTTCACAGGCTTTTACATCAAAGCTTTCTTTGAAGACCTCAAAGCCCTGAACATTCAGCCAGCTGACGTCTACCCACGAGCCACCGACAATATACCAGAAATGGTCACGTTAATCAAGACCCTAATAGTTAAAGGCTACGCGTACCGAAGCGAAGACGCCTCAATCTACTACGCCATCAACAAGTTCCCAGACTATGGTAAGCTTTCAAAACTGAAATCTGTCGAACTTAGAGCCGGCGCACGAGTCAGTCAAGACGAATACGCAAAGGAAGAAGCGCAAGATTTCGCGTTATGGAAAGCCTGGACGCCTCAAGACGGTGACACCCACTGGGAAACAGAACTTGGCAAAGGCAGACCCGGCTGGCATGTCGAATGCTCAGCGATGTCTATGAAATATCTTGGCGAAACCTTCGATATCCACTGCGGCGGCGTAGACAACATCTTCCCGCATCACGAGAACGAGATTGCGCAGAGCGAAGCGGCAACAGGCAAGAAGTTTGTCAACTATTGGCTGCACAACGAGCATTTGCAGGTTGAAGGCAAAAAAATGTCCAAAAGCTTCGGCAACTACTACACGCTCCGCGACCTTCTTGCCAAAGATTGCGACCCAATTGCGATTCATTTCTTGCTGATGTCTGTGCATTATCGGCAGCAGTTCAACTTCACCTTTGAAGCCTTGGAATCTGCGAAAAGCGCAGTGAGCAGGCTACGCAACTTTGTGCGACGACTACATGAGGTCGACGACGGCAAGGACAGCAAGGGGAAAGTCGCCACCCTATCCGAGAAGATGGAAGCCCGCTTTGGCCGCTCAATGGATGATGACCTCGACATCGGAACAGCGGTCGCGTCGCTGTTTGATTTCGTGCGGGAAATAAACAATCTGCTTGATGAGAACATGGTGAGTAAGCAGGAGGCATCGGACGTTGGCGGTCTAATGATGCGGGTGGATGAGGTTTTAGGTGTCATAGGCAAAGTGGAAGGTGAAGAAGAGCTATCGACGGACATTGACGCCTTGGTGCAGAAGCGGGAACAAGCGCGGAAAGCGAAGAACTGGAAAGAATCCGACGCCATAAGAGCGCAACTGAAAGCAATGGGCATAATGCTTGAAGATACGGCTCAAGGCGTAAAGTGGCACAAAGAAAAAGCTTAACGTCCTGCCATGGAACCCTATGATGCTTCAGACGCCGTATTTACTTAAAATTTCTTTAAACGCATTAACGACTTTCTTCAAATCGTCTTCTTTCAGCATGAACGTCGACATCTTGAAGTTTTTCGTCAATCCAGGCTTAATGCCCACTATCCCCCTCTCTTTTAAATCAGAATGCAGGAAATAACCTCGTTTAGGATGAGTCTGCGAGATTTCAAAGAACTTAGCCGACTCAACAAACATCAGGTCATGATTATGCGGTTTTTCACCCAACTGCTTAAGCCCCAAATTTTCAATTTCGCCAGAGAACCATCTTGCTTTCTTGACTTCCTCTGGCCAATTCTTAACTCTTTCAGCTACATATGGAAAGCTAGCCATCAGAGTTATCAATGAAGCGCCTCTTGCGGTGCAACCTAAGAGCTCCACTTCTTTGACTTTGTAAAACTTAGACCGACGCAGGATTTTTCCTTCGTACTCCTTCTTCAATCCTAAGACGCCAACGGGTCCACAAGCCGACATGCTTTTGTGCCCGGAGCCAACAATGAAATCACAACCCAGTTCTCGCACCGAGATGGGCATTCTTCCGATGCCGTAGGCGGCGTTAACCAAAAATGGGATGCCATATTGATGCGAGATTTCAGCGACCCGTTTTGCGTCGACCAAGTTCCCGTAGGCGCCATCCGGGTACGTCAAGAGAGTTAGGGTTGGGAGTTTGCCTGTGTTTTTCTTGACTTCTTCTATTGCCTCAATGTATTTTTCAGGGTCAATCTTGAATTCAGGGTATCCGCTGTTAAGAACCTCCTGCACATTCAGATGGTTTCTTTCCAAGGCAACGTAAGTTGTGTAGTGCGCATTTTTGTCTATTACAACTGTGTCGCCGGGACTGCACATGGAATGCATAACCGTGTCGATTCCTTCCCTTGCGCCGTTTGTTACTCTTGCAATGTCAACTTCTAGAAATTTAGGTAAAATGCAATAAACGAAATCGTAAATTGGCGGGTTCTTTATTTGATCGAGCCTTCCGCCGCAGAAGTCGCATACAGAGTAGCCGTCGCCCCAATTCTGCAGCGCCACTTTGGATTCTGGATAGAGTTTGCCGCCTGTCTGCAGTGGATCAACGTTGATAAAGCCTTCTCTTTCACGGCACAAATTCTTCAGTATAGAAGTGTCAAGAGATTCAGTAGTCATATAATCATCATTAGCTAACTTGTTAGGAATGCTTTTATAATTATCTCCATTCATAGGTTTTTGAAGATTAGAGTAAAAACCTCTTAACTTAGTTGAGAATCAAAGTTGGGATTTGTTTGGTAAAATTTAATGTTCACAAAATCAAGAAGGATGCTGAACTGGACTACGAAAAGACCTGGCTAGAAACAGCCAACTTGCTGAAGCAGGAAGGACGCTACTTCAACCTGCAAAACAAAAGAAAAGAAAACGACCTAGTAAGCCTCATTTTCAAGGTGAGAAACACCCTTTTAGACATAGGCTTCACTGAAGCCATCGTACCCGTCATAATTGAAAAAGGCGAAGTCTATCTTCAGTATGGTCCTGAAGCGCCAGTGATTTTGGACAGAATATTTTTCTTGGCTGGCCTCGACAGACCCGATATAGGTGTCAGCGAGAAGAGGATTGAAGAAATCAAAAAAATAGTTCCCAGCTTCAAAGATATAGAAAAGCTGCAAGGAATCTTCCGGAAATACAAGAAAGGCAAGATTGCCTCGGATGACTTAGTGGAAAGAATGGTTAACGAATTGAAGATTAAGGAGGAGCAGGCGACAAGGCTACTTAACGAGGTTTTTAAGGAACTGAAGGATCTGCAGCCTTTGCCTCTGAGCATGACGTTAAGGAGCCACACGACGGCGGGTTGGTTCGGTGTCTTGCAAGAGTACCAAAACAGGGAGCCTTTGCCGATACAGTTGTTCTCGATTGGACCGAAATATAGACGGGAGCAGAAGCTTGATGCAACCCACCTTTACGATTCACAAACTGCTTCGATTGTAATAATGGCTGACGAGTTCAGCGTGGAAGACGGACTCGAGGTCGTTAGGCAAATATTTGCGAAACTTGGATTTGAAAAAGTCAGCTTCACCAGAAAAACTGCAACATCCAAGTATTATGCCCCGCAGACAGAATACGAGATTTTCGTTAAGCACCCACACATGGAAAAAATGCTGGAAATAGGAGACGCTGGATTCTACAGCCCAGTTCCCCTCAGCAAATACAAGATTACCCATCCCGTGTGGAACTTCGGCTTCGGGCTTGAAAGAATGCTTATGATCCTTTCTGGCGAAAACGACATAAGAAAAGTCGTTTACCCATACATGTATCAGACCAAGATGTTCAGTTCTCAAGAAGTAGCCAACTCTATAAAAATGATAGATACCCCCAAATCGAACGAAGGCAAAAACCTAGCAAACCTCATTTACGAAACTGCAGTGAAACATGCGAATGATCCCACCCCAGCAAAAGTAACAGCTTTTGACGGGAAAATCATGAACAAGAAACTGATAGTAAAAATAGTCAAGAATGAAGAGAAAAAACGGCTTCTCGGACCTGCGGCTCTCAACCCAATTGTGGTGAAAGATTCTAACATCATCGGGGCAATGCCGAACAAAATTCCTGAGGACGCCCTAAAGACTCCTTACAGCTACATGATGGGACTGGCAAACAAGGCAGCCTACGAAATAGAGCAAGCCGCCGCAAAAGGCGAAAAGGAAGTCGTGGTGGAAGCAAAGATGATTCGAAGTCTGACGGATGTGAACATGGAGATTGACGACGCGATTAGAAGATTCCTGCGTTCAAACAAGAAGACGATAAACGTGATCGGGCCCATGTTCGTCTGGGTCACCGCAAAAATCGAAGACCACAATTAGCCACATCTAAGCATATCCTAAACCTGATGCACCCAAGCTGCCGATTAGAGATATTTGGTATTAATCTTCTCTTATTCGTGCAGCGCTCTTTTTCGCTTCCAATGAACCTACGTCGTCCAAACTTGGGTTTGTAATGTTGTTGGAGTTATTAGGTCTTAATGAAGTTATTATTGAGCGTTCAAGTTCTTAGGGTGCCCAAGTCTTTTTACATAAACCGATATTGCTACTGCAAACGCTATTACTAAACCAGCGATTAAGGCAATTACGTAGTTTTCCTCGAAAATAGGTTTTGGCGTGGCGGTGGGAGTGGGTGTAGATTGGGTTGTTGCGGGGGTTGATTGTGTGGGAGATGGTATCGGTGAAGTGGTTGATGTGGGGTTTGTTGGGTTTTGTGTTGGTGAAGCCGTGGGTGTTGCGTTGGGGGAAGCGGTCGGAAACGTTAATCCGTTGATTACTTTAACGAATGTGTCAAATGCTTGTTTCTGATTCCCATTATTGTCAAAAAGACCAAAATTAGAATTTGGGATAGCCGTATAGTTATCGCTGAGTTCGTACCATATATAAGCCTTAACGCCTAAGCTTTGGAACAGGGTGTAGCTTTGTGCAAGGAAGGTTGATTGTTGGGTTTCTGTGGCGGCCCAGGTTGTGCTGTAGGATTCTTGCCCTATTTCTGTGACCCAGATAGGTTTGTTGCACAATTGATTGTACTGCTGCAGATTGCTGGTGAATAATGCTCCGGCTATTGCGGGGTAATATTGTCCGTAGGGGTAAGCGTGGACAGATATGGCGTCGCAAAATGATATGCCGCCTAATTGCACGACTTGCTGCGCCCAAACGTATGCTTGCATAGCATATGTGTCGTTTAGAGTTGGGTTGTCACTTGTGTAAAGTGGCATGCCGCCCAAGCCAATTACGGTGTCTGATGAGGCAATGGCTTTTATGTCATTGTAGGCTACTTGAAGCATGCTAACGTATGCTTGTGCAGTTCCATTAAAGTAGCCCAAGTCGTTTTCGTAGTAGTTGGGTTCGTTCCATATTTCCCAAGTTTTAACGACACTTCCAAACGCAACTACTGCCTGTGTTACCGCGTTGCTCCAATCAGTTAACGTAAAAGTATTGCTGTAATTCATGAGATGCTGGTCGAGAACACCGAGCAACGAGAGATGATATTGCTGCGCTAAAGAGTAAACCGTTTGCCAATTGCTAATGTCAGAACCGTTAAACGTTACGTCGCAGCTGACCCAAGTAATGTTCGAGGCTGCCAGCGTTTGAGCTTCAGCAGGAGTCATTCCATGCGCTAACACCCCGCTAACCATAGGTGAGCCGCCAACAGTTTGCCCTAAACTAGTCGTCTGCTGCAATCCGTTTGCAATCAAAGAAGCAAAAAGCAAGAACAACAAAATGCGGGATAGCCTATTGATCTTCAAGTTGCATTTTCCTGCTAACTACTTTCGCGATAGGCTTAAAATGATTAACTGTAAAAACATTCGTGATAAGAGTGTCTCTCACAATTTCAGATGTTAGCTCTTAATTTTTGGGAATATCATATGCATCATCCATTTATTTTTGAAAAGTGAAGTTCCTGATCCTGCCAGTTTTTTCACCAATGGATTCGTGAAGCTTTTAACGAAGTTGTCGTAGTCGTCGTCCTCTGCAGAATCAAAGAACTTTCTTAAGAGTCCGAAGAACTCAAAATCTGCAAGAACTTTTTTACGAAGCAGACAATCATAGTCAAGCTTCTCATTTATCGCCTTTGCACAAACCTTGGCTGATTGTATCGCCCATTTCAAGCCATAACCAAAAGCAGGTTCAGTAAAAGACCCTGCGTTTCCAACGACATACAAATTATCTTTAGCGTAGGAAGAAAAATCGTACCAATTCTCAAAATCGCTCCATCCGCCCTGTAACTCCCATTTTTTTAACTGTGCAAGCTCTTTAAGCCGGTCTGCGTAGGTTTCCCGATTTATTGCCACGCCCGTTGAAGCCGATACTAATGAGGCTTCATGCTTTGAGAAAGGAATGATATAAGAATAGCCGCGATAAGAAAAATAATTGTCAAACCATACTTCAACCAATTCAGGGTCAAAGTCTCCTTTTACGGTAAAACCAACCGCAACCCCAACTCGTTTTGGCTCTTTTGAAACAATAAGTCCCGCTTCTTTCGCAATTGTGGAACGGTAACCGTCAGCGGCGACAATAATCTGAAACTCATCTTGAAGCTGGATTTTGCTCTCTATTTTCGTAGAATAGTGAATTGGCAGCAGTTTCTCAATATTCTTTCTAGCTCTTGCATCGATGCCATTTGTTCCCCCAACTTCATAAAAGAAACCTAGATTTCCTTTGACGGAAGCTGTGACATTAGGCGAATGTAGCTCAATTTTTTTCATAAAGCAGTCAGGTTCTATTTGTGGAATGTTTTGAAGCAGATTGATGCTTCCTTCCATCTGTCTCGGTCTCGTTGATTTATCTTTTGCTGACATCTCAAAAATCTCTACTTCGTTGCCAAGTTTGCGTAGCTCACGAGCGCATGTGGTACCTGCAATTCCAGCCCCAACTACAGCAATTTTCGTTTTCTCCACCCTTTTTTCTTAATATTTGGTGGAATTAAAATTTAATCTTTCTCTCTTTCTGTGCTGAAACTAATTGCTAACCGTAACTGCTTTTACTTTTACTATACTACTAACCCTTAAGCACCCACGCCCTCAACACAACACTATACGACACAACACAACAACCCACACATTCCTTAATGTTTGTCAGTCTGTCTGTTTGTCTTTGTCTTTGTCTTAGCTAATTTAAAATGGAGCATATTTTTTCACACAAAACCTTGAAACAGAGATGCTATATAAACGGACGCAAAAGAGAGAGTGCTAAGATTTAAGCTTAAAATATCTTTTCTTTAAGCTGAAAAGGGCTAAAGGATACATCGTTTGTTGCAATAGAGTATAATCATGCATTGAATAGATATTCTCAATAAGTTGCGGAAAGTTGATCAAGACTGAATAGTCGTTTTTTGATAGAATATTTTCCCACAGCCATCGATTAATAACTCCAGCTCTTAACCGCTTTCCAAAACGCTCGTCCGCGATTTTTTCGTAATCCTTTTTACAAATAACGCTTTGAGCCGCAAGGTAGCCAGAAGCAAAGGCAAATCTCATCCCGAAGCCCAAAAGAAAGTCCTGTAGCCCTGCGGCTTCACCTACGTACAATGTAACTCCTTTCTTAACAGTCCTCAATGAAAAACTACCAATACCGCCCACTTCTCTAATGAGCTCTATTTGGAAGCCAATTTTCTTTAAAAAGAACTCTTTTGTTCTTTCAAAATACCAATTAATTCTTCGTACATCATCTCGCCTCACTACAGTGCACAAACAGCCATATCCTTTCATAACTAGGAGATAGGAATAACCTTTGAAAGCCAATTCATCATTAAACGCTAGAATTGCAGTATCTTTGATATCTGTTTTAAAAACTATTCCCTTAACCATCCCAACAGCTTCATCGACGATGGGACCAATCGCTACGATGTTTGCTTCATTTTGGGCAAGCCCTTCTTGGAAGTGAATGTTCACGCCTGATTTCAGCGCTTGCGCCTTTAGACTATAGTCAATTGTTCCAGAAAAGGAACCTCGTCTTAATAGGTAAAATATTGGTTTTTTCCAACGGACTTCGCTACCTTTAGAGCCATTTGTAAGAATTACGCTGTAGAAAGGGGTGTAGTCAAAATCTACGTCCACATTAATTTCTCTCAATTCTTCAATAATGTCTTTCTTATCAGACCAGTTCTCCAAGCCTTGAATATCGCCGTTAAACCTCATGCCTACATCTTTGTTCTTTTCATAAACCTCAACCGTATAACCCGATTTTGCGAGATTTATTGCAGCGGTCAGACCTGAAAGACCAGCGCCCAAAATTTTTATCTTTTTCATGACATTGTTATTAATTGAGCGACCCAGACTTGAATAGCTTTTGTATTACTCTCAGAGCAACAACGCGCTGCAAAATAGTTCTCACACAAATACGCTTCAACACCTTAGACAATGAGGTTTATGTGCTTTCGATAAAGCCCAGAATCATTGGGTCAGCACATTGCTGAAGGTTAAATCCGCGAGAACCACACTTTGCTTTACATTCTAGCTCCAGTTTACAAATTGCGAGCGTTTGCTTTTTGAAAGCTGAAAAAAGGGAAAGGGAAGGCTTTGTTGCTTCCTTTTTTATGGTCGTTTTCTGCTGAGCATCAGCATGATTGCCGCGCCGATTATGACTATCACGATGATTATCGCGATTCCTATGTACATGACCGTGGTGTTTGAGGCTAAGCCGGTGAGCGGTGTTGCGGTCGGCGCAGGTGTCGCTCCTGCGGCGCTGGCGTAGAATCCTGTTGAAGCAGTGGATCCATAGTATGATTGTGTGCCTGCGAAAGTTGCGTATACGGTGTAGTTGCCTGTTATGTCGGGTTTCCATGTAAATGAGTAGTCGCCTAAACCGTTCGTGGTTGTCGAGCCGATTGTTCGGTAGTTGCCGTTAGAATCTATAACCGAGAATGTCACCGGAACACCAGTAACATTGTGTGGCATTGGCTGCTGCATGTAAACGCCTTCCATGAACGCTGTCATGCTTGCGTCGGATACGCATGGTAAGCCGTTGGGGAAGTTTGCTGCGACTGCTTCTTGCTGTGAACCAGCGGAGATATCCATCACTGACCCTGTTACGGTTATCGGTGTAGAAGTTGTGGCGCCAACATCTGGTGCAGTAACGGTAGTTTTGCTAGGTCCCATGCCAAAGCCGTATATCAGGTTGTCATAGTCGTTTATCGTTGTCATTACACCGTCTGAAATTGCTGGGGCACTCGTAATGTCGAAACCCAATATACTCCATGCCAGTTTCCCATTGGTACAGTTTACGGCAAGTTCACTAGCTCCACGGAATAACGGCGGACTGTACATGTGACCCTCTGGAACGAATAGTTCTCCACCAGCAACAGACCCGCAGGTGAAGGTCCACAGTGGCCACACACCATAAGGAGTGTCAGACCCAGCAGGACCAGATAGGGTGTTAGTATTTGTCTGCCACTCGATGGCTCCTGTTGCCATGTTAATGGCCCATATGTCTCCTCCGAAGCCCCACAAGTAAAGTACTCCATTGGCAAGAACAGCTTGATAGCCTCCGATGCTGTCATAAGGATTAGCATTGCCAAGATTTGTTGTCCATATGCTCGTCCCTGTAGTCAAACTGTAACCAACAATTGTAGACGTCTCCTGGTTAAGTACAGTGTAGACTCCATCTCCAACTGCCGCAATATCTATCCTTGAGAATGAGGTTTCTGTTCTATTAGTTATCCATAGCTGCGCTCCAGTATTTGCATTGTAGCCTGCTTCAATTTCGAAGCCTGATTGGAAGTACGATTCTCCTGTGTAACCTGCATCAACCATCAGTATAACGCCGCTATTGATTGAGGAAATCGCTAGAGTTCCAGGTAGTGTAGTCGAAGTCGATGGTAGAGGAACACCATTAAGAGTTGTAGGTAGTGGCTTTGTCCACATTATTCCAGCCGAGAATTGAATAGTGGATCCCATCACAGGCCTCCAAGACCAATTTTGGTAACCTGGAGCTTGACCATTAGGGTACAGAATTGCTTGCGTCGAATTCCACATATTTAATGTTGGTGCATTTGGAGTAGTAGCGTTGACATAGTAGCCTATCAAGTCTCCACTTTGATCTTCAACAATCGTCATTGGTGCAAGTCCGGATGCGCCAGGTGCGTTGACGATGGTCAGTATGGGTTCTCCAGTCATAGCATCTAGCATTCCATACGTAGTTCCGGTGTTCGGGGGTATTGCTGGCTCTTGAACCCAAAGGTATGCTAAGCTTCCATACTGATTGGGTGACACATAATCGTATATTTGACCGCACCTAAGTGTCGTAGTATAAGGTACTGCGCCTGAAGATGTTACGCCTCCTCCGGTCTCGAGCAAACCCTGTTGTAGAAGCGGCACTGTATAGTTAAGATTAGCATCAGTCCACAATGTTTGTCCAGTCTGTAAGTTCACGGCGGTAATACCTGCTGGATCTTGATTAGAGTTCGGGTACTCGGTGTAGTAGAGGATACCACTTATAATTACTGGTGCAAATTTGGGTTCATACTGCGAGGTCGAGTAGAAATTGCTCGTTTCAGATCCGCCGAATTCTCCTCCAACTAGGCCTCCGAACGCCTCAGGCTTTGTCCATAGGATGTGAGCAGTCGTTGGCGCTGTAGTGTACGGATTATAGTTTCCAGTGATATTGTACTCTCCGGTGTTGGCAAATGTCGATGTACCGAAACCAAGCCAATTCCCACTAATACTATACCATAAGCCGTTTACTGATTCTATTGGGCGACTCCAGTAGCTTGTCGGAAGTGGAGTTTGGGGTATCGATGGTACTGGAGTTTGTTGCACTGCAAGCGTATATGTTGGGCTAGTGCTCGGTTCATAATAATCACCGATGAATGTCTTTGTTGCGGCAGTTGCTGTGGAGATAAGATTCGTTCCTGCTAATGTTTGCCCCGGAAAGGTCATCTGGAAAGTGTAGTTGCCGACTTGACTAGGTGTATAATCTGTATGTGTCCCTCCAGTATCGTCGGCTGTAAAGGTTCCTAGTTTTGTAGTGGTTCCATCAGGCAACTTGACTGTTACCGCCATACCGGTCCATCGATCGCCATAAACGCCGCTGGCGGTTGGTGTCGGCATGCCGAGCCAGAAGCCAACGTTAACTGTTTGGCCAACACCAGCGGGGTTAGGATTTACTTCAAGGTAAGCGTATGTTGGAATATTCCATGCAGGCGAATGCGCGTTTACGTTTGGTATTAGTACCATTGAAGCTGTCATTGAAAATATAAAGAATATACAAATCGTTATCGCTGCAATTTTGTTTTTCAGCATTTTCATTTTTCTCCTTATTTTTTTGTTGGGAAGAAGTAGCTTCGATAAATATTGTTGTTGCAAGAATAAGCAAATTAGCAGTTGGGATACTTCTTCCTAACTATTCAATTTATGTCTTTTCAATCTAAAAAGGTTTGTGATCTAAAAAGGTTTGTGAAGGTTTTGACCAGCGGACTGCAGACTAGCGTTTGGATACGTAGTTTAAGTAATCCACTATCTCTATTCTCAGCCCTTTTTTCCTTTTGCAACAAGCAAAAGGGATATTGCCTGATTTTCCTGTAGCCGTTTTTTGTCTGTGTGTGCTCCTGCTCGCCTGCATGCTCGCTTGCCTAGATGCATGCTTGCTTGCTCCTAGAGAGTGAGAGGGTAGGTAGGAGTAAGTGATTGAGTGACAGAGAAATTGAGTGATCGAGTGGGAGTGAGTGATGCTCAGAGTCAGTGATGCAACAAGTGGGTGTAGCAGTAGGTTCGAGAGAGAGAGGATTAAATTTTAATACACACACACAAAAACATAAAATCGCCTTATGTCTATAGAGTCAGGATGTGGTGAGAAAGCATGAAACTCCATTGTATGAAATGCGGCCATCTGTTGCCAAAAGATGAGGGCGCAAAATCCTTGCTGCCGTTTGCCGTTTACCGCTGTCGGAAATGCGGGGATGGCATGCTTTTTGATATGACTACAAAAGAAGCTTATCTGATTCCTAAAAGCCTAGGACTGTTTGAGATGACACTTGAAAAAGTCAAAAAGACAATCAACCAAATTCCGTATGATGAAGATTACTAAACTTCCTGCAAGCGT